>CAJUAP010000005.1:69456-93949 GCA_910584435.1 uncultured Acetatifactor sp. | reverse complement strand
CAACAACCAGCCAAATGTAATACTGCCATTGCCGGCTGATTTTATCTTTCAAAAATCGTTTTCCCAAGAGCAGAGCCAGAATGAGCAAGCTGCTGGAAACGGACATAGACAGAAAGATTTTCAAAACCGTGTTCATGACTGCCCTTTCCCTTTCTCCAGCAGACTTTTTAATTCCTCGTATTCCTCGTCTGCCAGCAGGTCGCCCAAAATCAAATTGGAGACCAGCCCTTTTACGCTCCCTTCATAAATCCTATCCAGGAAATTTTTTGTCTGCGCTGTCTGATATTCCGTTTCCGAAACAAGTATGGTATATTCGTTGCGGCGTCCAACTTTCCTGGCGCTCAAAAAGCCCTTGTTCATCAGCCGCGACAGCAGCACAATCAGGGTGTTCTTTTGACACGGCTTGCCCCTGGCCGCCAGCCCGTCCATGATATAGGGGAACAATGTCACCTCATCCGGGTTCCCCCATACGATTTTCATAATTTCAAGTTCGGCATCAGATATTTGCTGTACCATTTTTATCCTCCTAAATGTATAACATGATGTTGACAATCAAAATATAACACAATGTTATCCTTTTGTCAAGCCCACTAAGAGCTTCTGTTCACCGTGACCAGAAGTCAAAGAAAAACACCGCTCCGTTTTTTTGCGGAAGCAGTGTTTTCCTTCTTCTTAAAACAGCATTTTGCAATTCTGCAGTTTTCCGCAGACCATTCACAGCACCATACTCTCAAATACCTGCACAGCATGGCAGAAACACAAAATTCTGATCCGGTTCCGGCCCCTGCCCTGCAGCAAAACGCACAAAATGGCTTTCCGGATCTGTTCTGAGCCAGTCCTTCAGCGCGTCACTCTGCATGTCAGTCCCACCCCGTGTGTCAGATCTGCTCCCCATGCCGGATTCTTGCCGCAGACCGGCACGATTTAACAGATTTGTTATCGTCTTGGGTTCTTCGAAATAAGAAAACAAAACATTTTCATGGACACTGATCAGATGATACCGATCCCCTTCTATCAAACCTTCCTTCATCAGTGCAAAATGATGTGCCATGTATTCTTCCCACTTGTCATGTGCCAACAATGCAATCCGTCCACGGCGCAGTTCAGGATGCCTTCCCTGCATCCATTCTTCCACACTTGCAGGAACTGCATGGTAATAATAAGGCTGCATATACACCCATATCCTGTCATTTTCCGCTTTTTCTATCACCCCCGGCCAATATTCCAAGACAGATGACATATTATCCGATATGTCCTCAGGTTCAAATCTTTTCCCCACCCCTTCGGTGTATAAAAACAGAAACCGGCCATAGCGGTACAGTGATGCCGTCAACAGGCTGTGCGCTCTATTTGCCAGCTTCATCTCTGACTGGCATTCGGCAAAAAACCGCTCAAGACGTTCTTCATCAATCCCCTTTTTCAATACCGCCCGATAACTGGCTCGTATTACACTCTGTTCCATCCATTTTTTATCTTCCATCCTGCCCCTTTCCTCTCATTCCCGGGATGCTCTTTTTCCATGGAATGCTCTTTTTCCATAGAACGCCTTTTCATAATCAGGAAAACACTGTGCAGCACAAACTTAATCGCATGTACTCCCAGAATAGCTCCTAAAAACAGCAGTACCCCTGTGCCCACTCCCGGCGACACATAGGAAAAGGATATAGTATGCCCGCCCCTATCTGCCTCTATTGCCAGAAATGTATCTGCGAATTTGGTTGCTTTCACTTTCCTGCCATCTATTCTTACCGTCCATCCGGCATCATAAGGAATTGAAGTGATAATCTTCTGCTGTTCCCCCACTACAATCTTCCCTGACAATCTTCCGTTCCCATGGTCGTCAATCATCATTCCGTTGACCCTTAGTACTTCCATTGTCTGTTCCAGCAAATCCATATGAAGCTGTGCAATTGCAGCAGAACTCACCACTGCCTGACCTGATGGCGCCACTCTCACCGCCACCTGCTGTCCGGGTTCAAAATTACCCAAATACAGACTGCAGTTTGTTTCCGTAGTAAAGTAATTGCCCACCCATATCCCGTTTACATAAACATCTGCACGTGCATTTATAACCGGTTTCATATACAAATATACCGGATTATGGGAATCTGCCGTAAAATAATAGCTCCATTCCCTTCCTGTTTGTTCTACAACATATTCATATTCTGTAAAATAATCACACTTTGTCCCTGCAATAGCATTCAATAATATATTCTGATTTACAAAAGGATTCAAACCACTCAAATCCGGATTCAAATCCACACAGGAAGCACCATATGCAATCGGCAGCACGATGGTATTCTCGTAAACCGCAGCTTGGCCAAATCCACTGCTGCCCCCGCTTCCGTCCCTGCTTTCGCCATCCTCCCAGTCCAGCAAGAGATATTCTGCCGGAACAATGCCGTCCTCCAGAATATATTTCACTCCGAATAAACTATCCAGCAAAGGATTCGATCCATAACCCGAATTCCAGATATGTGCCTGCGCCAGACCCAGTTTGGAACTTAATGCATTCACCGCCCTGTGAAACGTAGAGGAATAATGCGTCATTCCATGATATCCCAGCAGCATAGCATCATTTTTAGAGAATTCATATCCCTGATTCATACGATAGAATCCATCATCCCAATCCATCACCCATTCTGTCAATGGCTGTGCCTTATCCAGAAATGCCTCATAATCTTCTACTGGACAATACCCAAACTGTCTTTCCAGCCCTGCAAACATAGCACTGCCATTCTTACCCATATCAACCGACACTGCCGCCAGCAATAACGCTATATATACGAAACACCATTTAGGATTACATCTCTTCACCCTTCTGCAGTTACAGTAAGCATATATACCACGCAATGCCAGATACAATAGGAAAAAACTGCACACAAATGCATAGCGGAAGGGAAACCAGGCAGGATACTGGAATCCATGCCATACCATATCCCATTTCGTAAAATAAAAGCTGCCGGACAATAATGCAAGTACCAATACGGCTCCCAGCTTTTCTCTCAGGGAAATATGCCGCAGCATCATAAAAACTCCCAAACAGAACAGAGCAAAATATCCACAGTAGATTGACGGCAGACCGGAATTTGTAATGCTGTCATATACCCCGTTCCGTAATTTGCCAAACAAGTCCGCAAACACAAAGTTCGCTGCCTTATCAGGGATATAAGCAGCAGCCGTCAGCTTTCCCTGCCTTAAATCCATAATCACCGGCAGAAGAAGCGGTGCTGCAAGTCCCAATGCCCGCAGCGATGCCGCCGCAATACGCAGAAGTTTTCCTCCCCATTCCCTGAGATTTATTCGCTCTGCCCGGCATAAAGTACGGTAAACCGTATAAATCACGGCAAAAATTCCCACCATGTAACCTGTGTAATAATTGCAGTACAGTAATGCTGTCAGAGCTATCATATAATGAAATGTTCCGGCGCCGTCCAATACCTTTTCAATTCCTGCCAGAATCATAGGAAGAAAAATGACCCCATCCAGCCACATCAGGCACATGGAATAAACCATATTATAAGACATCAGCGCATAACTCACCGACAGCGGTATCGCCGCAAACCTGCCTGCCGCTTCCAGTCCACTGCGCTTCCAAAGATAATCCGCAAAATATGCAAAACTGCCTCCTGCCAGACCAAGTTTCAGCAACGTCAACAGCAAGATGGCAGAAGTCATTTTCCTGACAGGGAAGAATATGGTAAGAAGTGACAGAGGACTGGCTATATAATAGGCAAACAGTCCAAGATAATTCCCTCCCATGGACCGGGACCAGGACAGGAACAAAGAATCATCTCCTGATACCACATTGCGCAGGGAAGCAAAAAATTCCAGATATTGATCCTTCATATCCATAATAAACAGGGTTTTACTGCCAAAAGGATAAAAACCCTGTTGTTTCAATACAAACAGCGCAATCAGAATGGGAAGCCCGACCGAAAGCCCATACAGGCAGATCGTTTCATAAAGCTGAGGACATCCAATCCGGCGGCTTATGTTTACCGGCTTTGCATCCATATCACTTTTCCTCTGATTTCCCGTCCAGATGTACATCCAGCTGATGATACGGAATTTCTATTTGGTTCTCGTCCAATTTTAACTTACAATTCTCGGTAATACGCCACTTTCCCTTCCAGAAATCTTCCTGGGACAGCCAGCATCGTACACCCAGTATCACACTGGAGCTGCCAAGTTCATCCACGAATACAAGCATATCTTTATCCTTCTGAACCGCTTCATCCTCCTGCAGAACCTGCAGCAGTACTTCCTTCGCCTTTTTCAAATCAGCCCTGTAAGAAATCCCTACTTTGATATCCATCCGCCGATATTCCTGAGCCGTCACATTCACCAGACTGCTGTTTGCCAGATTGCCATTCGGCAGAATAATCACCTGGTTATCCGGCGTGGACAGTTTCGTATAAAATATTTGGATTTCGCAGACAGTACCTTCATTTCCATTGGTGCTCTCCTTAATATAGTCCCCTACCTTAAAAGGTTTCAGTATGAGTATCAATACACCACCCGCCAGATTGGACAAGCTGCCCTGCACCGCCAGACCGATTGCCACCCCTGCAGATCCCAATACTGCCACAATGCTTGCGGCATCCACCCCAAAGGAGGATGCCAGCATTAACACTAATAATACATAGAGCGCAGCTTTCACAAAAGAATCCACAAACTGAATCGCCCCCAGCTCCGCATTTGCCCGGCTCATGGATTTCCGGGTAATCTTGCGCACCAGCTTAATGAGCTGGATTCCAATCAGAAAGCAAATCACCGCAAACAAAATCCGCACGCCCAGATTCAGCATTTTTTCCGGCAGATTGCTCCAAAACACCTTAATAGCCTCATATTGTGATATGGATGCCATACTGCAGACCATATTCTCCGCAATGTTCCTGATACTTTCCACTGTTTCACAGCCTCCTGCTCATCATAAACTCTCTTTGCCGGCTTACGCTCCACGCTTCCCGTCATGCCGACACAGCCGGCACAAACAATCCGTGAGGAAAACGCTGTTCAAAGCGAGCTTGCTCGCTTGCTTTCTCACACTTACATTGACTGCTTTCTTGTTACAGCGCCTGCTTTTCCTTCATCAATTCAGGCCATCCGTTCCGCTTTTTTTGCCGGACTTTTTCGTGCCCTGTGTTCCTTTTGCTTTACCTGTATTTTTTGCAGTTGATGAGCTTTTTTCAACAGCATTTTCAACAATTTCTTCTCCGGCAGCATTTTCTTTCATCGTTGTCTCTTCTGCAGTTTTTTCTCCTGACGCAATTTTTCTGGGCACACTTCTGACAATTCCCTCCGCCTTCTTTTCCGCGGCTGTCTGTCTTTTCGGCTTTTGAACATTTCCCTTTTTCCTGCCTTGTGCCTCTTCCTTCACCTCTGTCTCGGATTTTGAAGACTTTGCTGTTTCCTTCACCTCTGTCTCGGATTTTGAAGACTTTGCTGTTTCCTTCGTCTTTGTTCTTGAAGACTTCTCACTTTCCTTCTTCCCTGCACCAGCCTTTGACATCCTGGAAGCTTCCTTATCCTCAGCAGAAGGAATATACTGCAGAATGCTCAGAGACAGCGCTGCCATATTTACAGTCACACTATAAGTTCTGCCATCCCATTCAATCTCCTTGCTTTTCTTCACACGAGGATTCACAACACCTGTACCGCCATACCGCACATCATCGGAATTGAAAATTTCCTTATACTTTCCATGGAACGGCACGCCTGTGGTAATCTCCCTCTCCACACCTGAGAAATTAGCTATGACCACCAGAAGTTCCTCTTCCCGAACCCCTTTTCGCATAAATGTCAGATAACAGTCATTGGCGGAGATATGGTTCAGCCATTCAAACCCTTCCGGCATATCATCCAATATATAAAGCTCCGGACGGGTGCGGTACAAATGATTCAAGTCCTTCATCAGCGCGGCAATCCCTCTGTGCTCCGGCACTTCTGCAAGCTCCCACTCCACACAGCGGTTCTCATTCCACTCATCAAATTCTCCCAAATCCTGCCCCATAAACAGCAGCTTCTTGCCTGGATGCGTCATCATATACGCATAAGTCAATCGTAAATTAGCAAATTTCTGCCCGCGCTCCCCCGGCATCTTTCCAAGTAAGGTAGCCTTCCCATGCACCACCTCATCATGAGAAAATACCAGCATAAACTTCTCACTGTAAGCATAAATCATGCTGAAAATCAGTTCTCCATGGTGATGGCTCCTGAAATAAGGATCATACTTAATGTAATCCAGATAATCATTCATAAAACCCATATTCCATTTCAAATCAAATCCCAGCCCGCCTGCGTCCAGATCCCCTGTGATCATGGGAAATGCCGTACTTTCCTCGGCAATGGACAACACGCCGGGATTACGCTTTTTCATAATGGAGTTCAAATGTTTAATCAATTCGATGGCTTCTAAGTTCTCCTTGCCGCCATACATATTGGCCACCCATTCCCCATCCTTTTTCCCGTAATCCAGATAAAGCATGCTCGCCACAGCGTCCATCCTGATACCGTCCGCATGATACTTCTCCACCCAGAACAGAGCATTTGCAATCAGGTAATTGGACACTTCCGGTCTGCCGTAATTATAGATCAAAGTCCCCCAATGAGGATGGCTTCCCTGCCTGGGATCCACATGCTCATACAGACATGTACCGTCAAAATTGGACAGACCATACACGTCCCTGGGGAAATGCGCCGGAACCCAATCCAGAATCACGCCGATTCCCGCTTTATGAAGCTCATTCACAAAATGCATAAAATCTTTTGGACTGCCGTACCTGGCTGTGGGCGCATAATATCCTATCACCTGGTACCCCCAGGAACCGTCAAAAGGATGCTCCATCACAGGCATCAGCTCCACATGCGTATATCCCATTTCCTTAATGTAAGGAATCAGCTTCTCTGCAATTTCCCTGTAATTTGCGTACGCTTCGCCATCCGGTCCCTTTGCAACGGAACCGAGATACAATTCATATACACTCATCGGCACATTGCCTGTCTGAAACTTTGTTCTGTTCTTAAGAAATACCCCATCCTCCCAGGCAAAACCTTCTAAATCCGCAATCACCGATGCAGTTTCCGGGCGAAGCTGCGCGGCATTTCCATAAGGGTCCGCCTTCAGATAAGTCGCTCCTCCCTTTAACTTCAACTCAAATTTGTAATTATCCCTTTCCTTTGCATCCGGCACAAAAAGTTCAAAAATTCCGGAATCCCATAATCTTCTCATTTGATGGATTCTGCCATCCCAGTGATTGAAATCCCCTACCACGCTGACACGCATGGCAGCAGGCGCCCATATGGCAAAGTAAGTACCTTTCACACCCTCCAGCGTCATAGGGTGAGCCCCCAGCTTCTCATAAATTGTATAATGAATGCCTTGCCGGAATTTATCCGTATCCTGACGGGTAATCAAAGGGGCATATCGGTAGGCTTCTCCATACACCTCTTCCGTTCCGTCCGCGTACTTTACCGTATAATGATAGACTGGCAGCTCTTTTCCCATCACCAATGCTGCAAAATACCCATCTTCATCCGCCACCTCCATTGCAACGGTCTCCCCTGTCTTATCAAACGTAATGTTTACTTCCTCTGCTTCGGGGAAATATGTCTGCACAAGAGTCTGATTCCCTGCCTTATGAGGACCCAAAAGCTCATGGGGATTATCGCTTTCGGAATAAATTATCTCTTCAATCCGGGGCCAGTTCATCATGTCATATACTTTTTTTGTCATACCACCCAATCCTTTCTTAAATTATGTATTTGTTCCATTACAGCGCCCACAATGTCTCTATTTGTTATCTTCATAATACATTTCTGCGGCACAGCCTCCATTGCAGTCTTCATGATACTTCTCTGCGGCAATGCCTTCACTGCAGCCTTCATGATACTTCTCTGTATTGTAATCCTCACGAATCCCCTGCAGCACAGTCTGCCCTTTCACCCAGATCATGGAGGAATAAACCGCTCCTGAGCTTTGGTTCAAACCATGTGGATTTCGGGGGCATCAGCCTGCCGGCATCCGCCACCGCAAAAAGCTCTCCAATGGCAGTAGGATACATGGAAAATGCCGCCTTCATATCCGTATGCACTCTTCGTTCTAACTCTTCCAATCCCCTGATGCCGCCTACAAAATCAATTCTCTTATCCGTTTTGGGATCCTGTATTCCAAGAATCGGTCCTAACAGATAATTCTGCAGCAGAGAGACATCCAGACCTTCTACTGCATCTTCCGTTCTGATATGTTCCTTCGCTGTCAGCTTGTACCATTTTCCCTCCAGATACATTCCAAAAGTCCCTTTTTTCTCAGGATGATAAGGCTGCTGATTTTGCTCCTGCATATGTTCCACTGAGAAATTCTCTGAAACCTTACTCATAAACTCTTCCACCGTCAGTCCGTTCAAATCATTTACCACGCGGTTGTAATCCATAATATGCAGTTCTTCATCCGGGAACAGAACCGCCAGAAAATAGTTAAATTCTTCCTCTCCGGTGAAATCCGGATGTGCTTCCCTGCGCATCTGCCCTACTTTAACCGCGGAAGCACAGCGATGATGTCCGTCTGCAATATAGACAGCGCCAAGCTCCTGAAATGCTTCCCGTATACGGTTCATTCTGCTCTCGTCATCAACCACCCACACCTTATGACCAATGCCGTCTTCAGAGACAAAATCATACACCGGCACAAGCTGCTTTACTTCCGAAATGACAGCGCCAAGCACCGCATTTGCACGATAAGCCAGGAAAATAGGCCCCGTCTGCATATTGCACACATCCACATGGCGGATTCGGTCCTGCTCCTTATCTGCCCTGGTATTTTCATGCTTCTTAATCACCTGGCTGCAATAATCATCTATGGATGCACAAGCCACAATCCCTGTCTGACTCCATCCATTCACGCCCTCCTGCATGGTTCCATGCACATTTTCCTGCATAATCAATTCGTATAGATAGTAACAGGAACGGGCCTCTTTCACGAATTTTCCCTGTGCAATCCACTCTTGAAGCAGCCCTGCGGCCCGCTCGTATACCTGGGGCGCATAGGTATCCACTTCCGGCCCGAACCCCGTCTCTGCCCGATCAACCGCCAGAAAAGAATCCGGATTCCCGGCCACAATTTTCACAGCCTCCTCTCTATTGTATACATCATAGGGCAATGCCGCAATTCTGCTTTCCAGCCCCGGTGCCGGCCGGTATGCCGCAAAAGGTCTGATATCTGCCATAGTTTTCTCCCCGTTTCTTATGCATTATTCGTTTGAATCAACCTAGCCATAACAATATACATCTATTTTAACAAAAATATCTATACATAACAAGCATATAGTGCTAAAC
The DNA here is from genome assembly GCA_910584435.1 of uncultured Acetatifactor sp. Taxonomy (GTDB): domain Bacteria; phylum Bacillota; class Clostridia; order Lachnospirales; family Lachnospiraceae; genus Acetatifactor. The sequence goes on along the minus strand of CAJUAP010000005.1, from coordinate 84,613 downwards.
TGTAAGAAAAAATTACTGTGAACGGAGTGAACGGTAACAGAAAAATGTAACTGGCGATAACAGTTCAGTGATCTGTCTGAACCGCTGCCACTGCTGCACAGGAACCATGGAAACAGCAGATTCATTCAAAAAGGAAATGTTAAAGAGAGGTAATCATTATGACAGAAGAACACAGAAAAATATTGGAACGCATCAATCAATATGCAGAAAATGTATTGGGCGAAATTGACCCACAGAAAGTACAGGTCTCCGTACAATTAGAAAAACTGAAGCCCGTAATGGAAGAAATTGCCGCCGAAAAAGGCATGAGCCTGGAAGATATGTTCATCCTCTACATGGACATTGCCAGTGAAGCCTCCTGCGCCACCAATGAAAAACTGAAAGAAAGCCTGCAGGATCTCAATGACGGCTCGGACGGCGGCTCTCCGCTGCTGTTCCGCTGACATCCTTCACCTGCCCGGAGCCGGACGGTACTCCCTCAAGCAAGAAGCCCCACACCACCTGGTGCAGGGCTCTTTCTCATCTTATGACATCACCAGTAAAATAATGGCGCGATTTGTGTGCATCTGCATAGTAAACCCTGGGCTTTCATGCGAGGTGATGCAGCCCGGTGCATGGGGGTTTACTGTGAGAACTGCATTTACTCTACCGCTATGTCCGCGAGTTCTCCAAGAATATAATTGCCGATCTGTATGCCAAGATATTCTTTATAGTGATTATGGTCTACATACCAGCTCTGAACCATCTCAAGAACCGATGTGTATGCGGTGTTGTTGGCCGCGTTATATGCCGCTACGTCATCCATTGTAAGCGTATTCATCCAATCCTGACCCCATTGCCCTAATTCAATGAGATGGAGATTTTTCTCCGCAGCAATCTGTCTGAGAGTGTCATTTCTGACAGTATCTCCGCGGCTGTTGGTAAATTTACCTGTTGCCGCATCATAATTCATGGATACTCTATTGCCCACAGGTCCGTCCGGTGTTGCAGTCACAATCACAGGAATGCCGCCTCTCTGCAGGATTCCCTCCACATAATAGGAACTCAGCAGCGTATAATAAGAAGCAGGTTCACTGTCACCGGTATTGATTCCCATATTTACAGTCACATAGTCGCCCGGGCAGATGGCCAGCAGAACGGCTTCCACCCTTCCTTCATTGTAATAACTTACGGAATTACGGCCCGCCATGCCATGGTTTGCAAATCCTCCGAAGACATCCGGCACAGCTGCTTTACCTCCTTCCACGCAATTCCCCCATGACAATGCACCATTGGCATTGTTCCTGGTGGTGGAATCACCGATTGTATACACATAAGGCTTTGCCTGCCTGGTCTTCACAGGAGCCTGGGAAATCTCAAAGGTCTTAACCGAAGCGCCTGCCGGGAAAGTCACATCCAGAACGCCGTCACACACGGCAACATTGAAGGTATTTCCTGTCTTCTGGATGCCGGTTGCCGCAGGTACGGACTCCACAACCTCAGAGGTCATGGACGCTGCCGTGGTATCCACCTTTACAACATAATTTCCGTCAGGAACATTCACTTTGAACCGGAATGCCTCTGTTCCTGCTACATTGTCGCCATTTACGGTCAATCCTGCGGTCTTCCAGAAGCCATACCCAAGTTTCTCGGTATACAGAGTATCCGCCACCTGTGTAAATCCATCCGCTGCATCCGAAGAGCCGAACGCAAAGGACAAGCCGTGAATATTAACCTTTACTTTTGCAGACAGTCCCTCTGCATTTACCGCTTTTACATATACCACTGCCGGAGAAGCGCCCGCTGCCACAGTGAGCACACCGTTTTCAAATGTCACACCCTTCACGGTGGTCTCCGTTACGCCGTCCTTTGCAAGCAGCGCATAAGAAATCGCACCGCCGTCTATCACATTTCCGGAACCGTTGCGCGTCTCCGCCCTGAATCGGCTTACCACTGCCGCCTCACCTGCAAAAGGAATGGTCACGGAGCTTGTGGACTGTGTAAATGCCACTACATTGGAAGACGTAGTCAATTGAATTACCTTTTCGGCCTGTGTGCTGTCCTTTGTGGCAACCACGGTCACTGCACCGGATGCACCTGCCTGAACCTTTAATAATGCTGTCTGTGCCCCTGTAGGCTCTATCTCTACATTGGCATAATCCTCCGCCAGAGACCATGTTACCGCTCCGGTCATCTTCACACCCTCGGCGCTGGTAAGATTTGCGGACAGCTCCACCGTTGCCGCATTTTCACCGTTCTCAGGAACCCGGACTACATCCGTTCCCGCACCCACGGTCATAGCGGACAATACGGGCTTATATGCCTCAAATTTCCTCAAATACATGGGCCAGGTTCCCTGGAAGCAGAAATATTTCTGTACAGCGTCATCGTTGGCCATCTCCATATCATTTATCTCGCCGACCTTGACATCTGCGCTGTTGTACACTGTAACAGATACCTTCTGAACGCTTGCGTCCGCCGACACAACAAAGCGGTACCATTCATTGGCATTGATACCTGTAATGTGTTCCGTTCCAAGCGTCAGCTCGCCGGAAGCATAAGAAGCCGTCCACTCCGGTCTGTTGTTAGAATTGTTCGGTGTATTATAGTACACGCCGAATGCCATGGATGATGTAAACCTGGCAGTAAAATCTATGACATACTGGTTTGCCTGATCCGCCCACTGGTACACTGCCACTGTGGAACCGCTGCCGCCATTGGAAGCAAATTCCAGCGACTTTGTTCCGTCTCCATCCTTCACCAGCTTCATGGTTCTGGCACCGTTAGACCCATAGATGGACCAGTTATTGAGCACAATATCTCTGTCTTTGATTCCATATGCAGTACCCTGATACCCTGCCAGCGAATCCACATAATCATTCATATCTGCCGGATAGCCCACTGCAGGAGCCAGCCGGTCTGCATTTGCACTGGCACTGATCACTGCAAACGGCGTTTTCAGAGTGTAGCTGTCCTCTCCATAAGATACCACCGCCTGCACATAGCCAAAATAGCTTGACACGCCGTTTCTCACATTAAAGTAAGCCGTTGTTCCGTTCGGCGCCGCACCTTCCGTACCGGAGCCTGTCCCTTCTGCCCTGGTAAGCGAGATATAGCCGTCTTCATTGTCCAGTCCTGCCGCCGACCATTCTACCGTCACCTTATCGTCCAGACTGCCGCCCAGATTGCCCTCGGTTGTAATCTGAATGGGCATATGTACTGCCTGGCCTTCTCCGGGCGCTGCAATGACAGTATTCAGCTGCGTTTTAAACGCCGCACCGGACAGAGTCTCATTGCCGGCCTCGCCAAACTGATCATCTGCATCCGCCTTGCGGACCACAATATTGTCAAGACCCTGCACTGCATAATATCTTCCTGCCAGCATATACATACCGGCAGCATTTCCCTCACCGCTGTATGCCGCAGCCTCTTTATCCAAAATGCTTCCGGTACTCGTTCCGGTAATGGAAGTGGATACCAGCTTCCGGTTCTTATCCACATACAGCTTATAATGGCACCACTCACCGGAAGGAATGGTAACCTTTGTGGTTCCGTTTAACATATACTCCGTACTTCCCCCCGCCGTATTCACCAGGTTCATCAGATATCCGCTTTTGGTACCGCTGTTAATACCGCCGTTGTCAGCGAAATCCGTACCCTTTACGGTCAGATAGGTCTGCTGATTATTTCCAGGCGTAATACAAGCGTCAAATTCCACAATATAACTGCTCTCACCCGTAACATCCACACCGGCAAAATTCATGTATGCACCGCGGCTGTTCTGCAGACTGGGCGCAAATGACAGATAATTGCCATGGACATCATCCTGTGCAATCACCAGATTCTGCTGCGCATTGGTGGAGGTTGCCACCGTACTTGCATCCGTAACGGCGCTGAAATCCTGAGAATACCAGATGCCTCCTGCAGGGTCTTCTCCGGAACCGGAATCTGCTGTTTTTCCCGTAGCGGAACAGGTAATCACATTCCCCAGGGCATCTGTAAAAGTATACACATGATCCTCATTGACAATATCCTGATACCCCTGCTCATACAGAGACCCTGCCACCAGAGACGCCCACTTGTTAGCGCCGTTATAGGTAGCATGCAGATTATCGCTCACTGTGTAATCCGAAGGAACATCCGCCCCGTTTGTTCCGTAATTTGCCACCAGGAAGTCATAGCTCATCTTGGACAGATTGACATACACTGAACCTGTGGAAACTGCAGCTTCTGCCATATTTGCCGTCCATGATACGGATTCGTTATAAGTTTTCTTGGAGGCATTGGGCGATACCAGTATTACGTCCATTCCCTTTGCCTTTGCCGCATTTACCATCTCGGTCACTGCAGCCATCATAACTTCTTTGGTGTCATATGTTCTGTCATTATATCCGCTCTCCAGCAGAAGGATATCCCCGCTCTGAGCGCTTCCGCGGATCTGTGAAAATGCAGTATCCGCCAAAGTCTTCGCCCTGGCGCCGCTGTTTGCCAGATTTACCACATCCACACTGTCCACAAGATAGTCTGAAAGCACCTGCCCCCATCCTGTCTTATAATTATTTGAAGCATTTCCGCCATTGTAGTAGATACATACCAGGGAATCACCCAGCACATATATCTTCTTCGCCCTGTCCACAATGGAAGGAGCCTTCACAACCTGCACCTGAATATATACACTGTTGGCATTTTTGCCGGAGGAATAATCCGTAGTGGCAATCTTGGCAATACCTCCTGCAACAACAATATCCTTCACTTCAAGGCTCTTGACTGCGGAACCATCCTGCAGAATATTGTTTACCAGCATCTGGTCGTTCATATAGACATCACAGCGGTTGCCGGAGGTGTTGGTCACCACAAAATTATATGTTCCTGCCGGAATTGCAATATCATATCCAGCTCCGGTCTGTCCATACTCTCCCACCACTCCCATATCATAGAAGAATACAGGCGCAATCTCAAGCTTATCCGCACCGGTGGTATCCACGCTGACAGGTGCGGTCTGCTCCACCGCCTGCCTCACCAGCACACCGTTCCTGGAAGTGGTCACCTGATATCCGGTAACAAACTCATTGTTTACCAGCGCTGAGGTATCCACTGATGTCGTGTTGCCAGTGGCATTCATAACAATATAATATGCTGCCACAGTTACCTGCTTGGTAAATGTAGACACCGCATTTCCATTGGTAATGGTTGCCGTCAGGGTTGCGGTACCTGAACCCACTGCAGTCGCCCTGCCATCCTCCGTAATGCTTACTACGCCAGCATTGCTGGAAGTCCATTTTGCCGCCGGCAGCAGCTCCGCCACATCATCCCCATAGGAATCAATTGCTGTGACAACGGAATATGTATCACCGTCCCCGCCCAATGTCAGGGCACCGGCGCCCGAAATCACCGCCTGGCCGGGATCAATTGTCTGGAAATCGCCGATTTCCACTCTCAAATCCGCAGTTTTCGCAGGATTCAGATTACTGGCTGCCGTAAGTGTGTACACCCCTGCCTTTGCCCCGTCTGTAACGGAAAGTACGCCGTCCGCTACGGAAATACCCGTAATATCATCACCTGTGACATTCCAGCGGAAGGTCTCTTCCGGATTAACAGTTGTCTGCCCAAGGACATAGCTTCTGCTCACGGTCCGGCCGGAAATCTTCGCGAAATCAGCATCACCGTTAATTGCAAGATACTCTGTATCAGGCTCTTCAATTAATATGTCTTTTACAACAACATTACTTCTGGTTCTGTACAGGCCGTATTCAAAACCAGTCAGCGTATCCGCACTGACATCAAAAGGTAAGCTTACCTTCTCCGTGCCACAGGAAACCGTAATTGTCTGGTTCTTCCTATTAATGGTATAAGTTATCTTAGCCGAAGCGCTGCCGGTAGAAATGACACCGCTGTTGCCAAACTTACCCAGGTCGCCGCTCTGGTTCATGGAAGAAGAACTCCATCCGGTCCATGCAGTCATCGTGAGATCATTTGTCGTTTGAATTCCCGTCAGCCTTCCGCCGTTAGACAGAAGCGCAATGGAAGAATGATTATCCGGTGCCGATTTATACTCAATGTTCAATGTCACATCAGCTATCTCAGGAAGCGCTGCCGCTTCATTCAGCATTTTCGTCTCAGCCCTGGTTCCTGCCGCTATCTCCCAGTTGACAGGATCATAATATATCACATTGCAGTTTCCGATATAAATCGTTTTCTCCGCATGCTCATACTTATCCTCTGTGAACGCCTCTGCGGAAACCTCATAAAGTGCAGCGCCGTTCTCCGCATAAAACGCCTGTGCCACGGAAACCACACCATTTTCATCTATGGTTACATTTGGATCCGCCGCTTTAGTGCCAGCCGGATAAACACTCCAATTGACTCCGTATTCACCGGGATTCATGAGAATACCGTTCTGATCCAATACGGAAACAGTAAACGCTGCACTCCTTGCAGGTTCTGCTTCCTTAGGTGCAGCAAGAAAGCTCTGTCCGCCGTTTACGGACACCTCTCCCACATACTTATCGTAAGACTGTGCCGACAAGGTTAAGGTAACTGCTTTGGCTGCCGATTCCACAGTAATCTCTTCCACTGCATCATCCGCCATGCCTGCTGTGTGCTCATACCCTGTCTTAGACGCCTTCACAGAATAAGTTCCGTTAGGAAGCGCAAACATTGCTTCTCCGGCGGCATTGGTTTTCACCGTTACTGCCCCGACAGTAACATCCGCATCTGCCAACGCATTCTCTCCATCCTTTACACTGACAGTAACCAGCCCCAGATCCGCAGCCTTGGATACAACCCTGATGTTGTCAATCTGTGCTTTGGTATCCGCCTCATAAAATTCCGCTCCCACAAACCCTGTGGCTGTCAAAGGCTGTACGGAAGAAGATACCAGATTCCCTTCCCCATCCGTCATAATCACATACTGCATATTGCTCACTGCATCAATGACTGCCCGGACCCGTACCCCGGTAACTGCAGGAACGGTTCCGAATCCATTGATTGTAAAGCCCTGTGTGGAAGATACATCCATGCCAAGCTCCAAAACGGCGCCTGCACTCTGCAGTTCCGAAACGGACGGGAGCTGCTCTTCCCCATAATTGAAGGTAAAAGAAATACCTCTGCCGGCCGTGGCATATCCGTCCTCATTGATATCCAGGTACTTACCTCCGTCTGCCTCCGCTATGCCTGCAAAGCAATTCAGAGGGCCGTTTCCTCTCTGACCTGCCCGCAGCACCAACTGACCTATGCTTACCGGATCCGGCATGGGATCGGCTGCCTCAGCTCCGGCAGGTTTTCCCGCAGACCTTATGATCTCGCCGCTCTCACAGGCATCAAAATTCTCATCGATATACACCTTCTCTTCCGCCGCCGTAAGCACAAGGTTTTGTGCAGACGATGGAATGATTGCAGACGCAATACCAATATTTTCCCCATCGGGCAATGGAGAAATCAGCATGCCGATACTTAGCACAACTGCTAAAACACTTCTATTTATCATATGTCCTTTCCCCTTTTTGCTCATTTATTTTGAAAGCGGAAGCCGCTGCACCGCAACGGCTCCCTATCATTGGAAGAATGGAATTCATTATGAATGGAATTCATTATTCTTCCGTCCTGCCTGCCTCATTGACATTAACAGTATATTTTACATTTGCCGTGGGCAGATCCATTGACAATACGGTATCCGCATTATCCTCACCCAGATAGAAACCAATGTGAGGCGGCTGATTGTATGCGGTATTCTGGTTTGCAACCGCGTTACGGTACACAGGATCGTGCATCAGTGTATAAATCATATAATCCGTCTCTTCCGTTGTCATGTAGATACGAAGCTCCGTGTCGTCATCGTTTCTAAGCATAACTTCTTCACGCCAGTCGCCGAACAAATCCGCGGTCAGGCTCGGTGTCTTCTTGGTTGAGTTGTTCGTCTTGGTTCCTTCCAGCACTGTAAGGGTATCCACTGTATTATTTACCCAATTATATTTGGTAACTGCCCAGTCATCGTCAGTAGCAATGCCGTCGCCCAGTTCACTCAGCAGATCGCCGTCCCAGTACATTCTCCAGTTCATGGACACAGGCTTCGTGGTAGAAATCACAGAACCGTCAAAACCATAAATGCCGCTGGCAATACCGCCGCCTCCTGCTGCTGACCAGTACTCATAACCGGGATTGGGTGTAATATTAGCAGCTACGGCACGTCCCACATCTTTCCTGGTAAACCATCCGCCGTTCAGACGCGTTCCTGTTGCCGCATTTGTCAGGGAATGATTCACAGTGGAATCCTGCTCTTCTGCGGGAACAAATACATACAAATCATTGTTTTCAGGATTCATTGCCGCCAAATGAATCGTATCCGCATGTCCGGCAAAATCCTGCCCGTTCTTCCCGTCTTTTACCCACAGTACGCTTCCATCGTGATCTACAGCCAAAGCGCCGATAATAATTTCATCGAAACCGTCCTTGTCAATATCTCCGGTGGACACATTGTGATTACCCTTTGCTGCTTCATTCTCGCCGGTTTGTCTGACAAAATTCCACTCAAGATTCAGCTTGCCGTCTCTCAGCGTATATGCAGCAATGGTAGTCTTCGCATAGTAACCGCGGTTAAGCAGTACTGCCGGAATGGTCTCGGTGCTTCCTGCCTGATCGGGATTTTTAGGCAGGTATGCAACTGCTGCATTGTAACGCGCGGAACGGTTTCCGCCGTCCGCCTTGCCCCAGTCGGTAAATTCACCCGTTGTATTCACATAGTCAATGGTGTCGATCTCCTGACCTGTCAAACCATTGAACACTGTTACATACTCGTGAGAATTCTTATTCACATGGCCATTGGGTTCAATATTAGTTCCTGGTGTTACACTCCTGTCGCCGATATAGGAGACAATGGTGCTCTCATCATTCATATCAAATCTGCCTTCTGCATTGGGCCTGTAGCTTATGGTGCCGTCAGATGTCTTGATAAACAGCTCCGCTTTGCCATCCTCATCCATATCGTACATGATGAACTGATTGAAGTGTGCACCCGAAGGCATCTCCAGACCCAGGTTCAGCCTCCACAAAGGAGTTCCGTCCATCTCATACACATCGAAAATAGTCGGGGAAGAAGGTCCGTTGGCCATTCCTGAGTCAAACGCATTGTCAGGATACCATTTTACAATGATTTCATACTCACCGTCTCCGTCCACATCTGCCACACCTGCATCATTCAGGGTGTAGCCAGCCAGAACGCCATCCTTCGTAGGCTGAGGATCGGGTTTCTGCACAGGAATACTGATGTAATTCTCTGCGCTTGCTTTTACCTCTTTGCTCTCATATTCCCTGCCGTCCTGAACCTTCGCCACAACATAGGTATCGCCCACGTTACCGGATGCATCTACAAAATTTGTCTTAGATGTAATCGGGGTCTCATTGACAAGTTCACCGTTACGGTATACATTGAAACCAATATTCTCGCCATACTCTGTCACAAGAAGTCTCCATGACACAAACACACCATTCTCTTTCTTAATGGCATAAACACCACGGTCAAGATACTCCATGGAACGCGCATAGGCATTATAGCTGTCTCCGGTCTCGAAATAGCTCACGCGATAATATACGTCATAATTATAATCTTCACGCTGTGCGCTGGGATCCGCTGGATTCTCATTGGGTGTAATCATGCCGTCCACAAGGCTGTACTTTCCATCTGTGGGAACAACATTTGCACCATACACATAGATTCCTTCTTCATTTGCATTAAACGGACGAATCGGTGTCCACTCGCCAACTGCCACCGTATCGATTTCGCCGCTGCTCATCATGGCATATGTTTCTGTGGGGAATGCTGCGGGCAATTCCTGTCCGAAAGCCAGCTCCAATGTATTAGGGTTATATACATAAGTGGGGAATGGCAGATTCGTATACGTCATGGTAAAGCTTGCCTGCAGCCCATACACGTTATTCAGCCCGTCCAGCACAAGAGGCGCGCTCCAGACATAGTCTCCCTCAGCGCTTGTATTCAGGTCAAAGGCAGGTTCCGCCGTCCACTCACCTACAGGAACTTCTATCTTGGTGGTGTCTCCTAAGGTAACCTCAACCGTTGTGGGGAATTCAAACTCATTGTACTGTGATTTTGCCACATTGACATGTGCAGGGTTCTTTACATCAACCACATCCTCTGCACCAAATCTGTCATAGTCCAGAATCACATTGTCCAATCCCATTTCCGCGCTGCTTCTGGCATTTTGATATCTGTCCAGACGCATCACCATAATGGACAGACCGTTTGCAGACTCTTCAATGGGAACCGTAGCCGTATAGGAATGCTCCGGGTTCTCTTTCTCCGCAAGTTCCAGTTTAGCCGTATGCGCAAAATAGTCAAACGTCAGCTTTACCGTAAACCACTTGTTCTGTCCGCCCAGGCCCGTATCTACTCTGTTATCCTCTGAGATAGCGCCGGTAAATTCAGGCTGTACCGAATCATTATTATAGTCCCCTTTTGTAAAGTAACTGATCTTATAATCAGAATCAAAACGCAGGGTAAAATAATTTTGATTGTTTTTCGTGGAGAAGAAATCAATATTACCGGAACCCACGTCAGCCGGTCCTGCGGTCACAGGCATCCAGTCAAAAGAAATCACAGCGCCCTTTACCGCTTCTGCAGCAAAATCCTTTCTGGTACCCCGTCCGCCGCCTGCATTCGTAACGCTTGCAAACATATAGTAATTGCCGTCCTCGCTCTGCTTCCGGCTCAAAGTCAGATATCCCGAATGGGAATCTTTGTCCAGGGACCTGCCCCATGCTGTGGAATCCCATACGCCAAAGGAAAAATCATCCTCAAAATCATGTGCGGAAACATAATCGCCCTTGCAGTTCATCTGATAAGAAACGGTCAGATTCCTGTGATTACGGTTTGTCCCATTGTCCACAAGCTGCGCGGTCCAAACATATGCCTGTTTTGCAGCCGGGTCAAAATCCGGTGTACATGTCCATGTATTCTGGTCAATCTCTGCCTCAATTGTAGTACCGTTTACCAGGGTCGCAGTTACCGTCTGCGGATGCTGGTAGCCGGCCTCATAGGACTGCTTTGTAACCACAACTTCCGGAAGCTGTGCCAGAGAGTTAATGTCCGTTTCCAGGAAATCCGACATATACTTCATCACATAGCTTGCCTTCAGTCCAAGAGGATTGGTCACACCGTCCGCCAGACTGATATCTGCGGTCCATGTATAGGTACCCATCTCCGCAAAATCATTGAACTCAGGGGTAACACTCCATGTTGCTCCGTTAATCTCTGCTTCCACCGTAGAGCCGTCGCCCATGACAACATTAACCGAAGCCGGATGTACAATCTCCGTTACAGAGTTGATTTTAGCCTGTGTCTTCTCTTCCATAACCGCCACAGATGAAATCACCTTGGAAAGGTCTGCGGATGTGCTCCCTTTTACATAATCCAATCTGAAATCGTCAATACCGATATTCACAGTGGGTTTCGATCCTACTGTATGGAACGCAAAGCTCTCCACAGATTTCGTCAGTGGATTGAACTCTACATTGCTGACAACCGTATTTCCGTCCATCTTAATTTCCAGCTTATGCGCTTCAAAATCAAAATTCAGCACCATATCATGTATGGTGTTGACATCAATAGTTGCTTCTGTTTTCACCTTATCTGCCGCACCGTTTACAGTATAATACAGCGGCGTAGTATTCTGCTTTCCTGCCTGTCCACGGATATCATTCAGATATAAGCTCACGATCTCATTGCTTCCATCCATGATGCGGAGACCTGCATATCCGCCATTGCTGTTACTTACAACCGTTGTGGTGTACCATCGGAAGGACATGGATGCACTCTCCATCTCCGGCGCAGTCTCCGTACCGAAAAGCTTCCTTGTGCTGGTTCTCTCCTTCTCTTTTACCGTAAAATTCAGATAGTGGTTTGCACTGTTTGTACTGTCTTCCACTACCCCTAAGGTTCCGCCGGCAGGGACTTCCATCCCCCAGGTTCCGATATCCGTACCTTCAAAATCCTCCGTCATTACCTCCTGGTCTGCCTGGGCAGAAACACCTGTTTCCGCGGCATTCGGTACAGCTGCCTCGTCCGTTTCTGGGGCATTTGGTACAGCTGCCTCATCCGTTTCCGAGGCATTTGGTACAGCTGCCTCATCCGTACCCGCGCCGTCCGGTGCAGACACCTCGTCCGTTTCTGCGCCATCCGGTGCAACCGTTTCGTCCGTCTCAATCAGAGACGAACCTGTTGATCTCAAGGCGGACATACCACCCAAAGAAGCAACGCCTGTGCTCACGCCATTTGGCAATGATGCCGTCAACATGCCGAAACTGAGCACAAATGATAGAACACTTTTGTTTAACATGCTCTCTCCTCCCTTTTATTATTTGAAAATCTTTATGTAGTTTTCACTACACTTTCATTTTTATTATATATTTGTATTATTATGATGTCAAGACTTTCTTGTAAATAATTAAGTAGTCGACGTCTTTTTGATAATATGTTCTTAAAATTCCCTGTTCATCTATATCCGTCATACCGTGAATTACTACCTGTAAATGGCACATGTCATAATTACATACCGAAATATACCAATTTTTCGAATTTTTCTCCCAAAATATTATTTTATGCCCCAAAAAAGGACTCTGTACTAATTTCTCAGCACAGCAGTCCTTTCAAAATATAAAAAGCACAGAGTCCCATCTCATGTACAGAACTCCGCACTTCTTATATGTCATTTTATCATTTTCCTTATTATCCCTATTTTACAATTCTTGCCCGGAATACCCCGGGAATCTTCTCCAATGCTTCAATGATTTCCGCCGTGGGCACTTCTTCCACGTCCAGCATGGTATAAGCAACCTCCCCTCTGGATTTATTGGTCATATCGCTGATATTGATGCCCTTGTCACCGAACTCCGCAGTAAACTTCGTAATCATATTTGCGATATTTTTATGGAAAATTGCCACGCGGCCTGCTTTAGTACACACACCCATATCACAGGCCGGATAATTTACACTGTTTCTGATGTTGCCGTTTTCCAGATAATCCATCAATTCCTGCACCGCCATTACCGCACAGTTATCCTCCGACTCCTCCGTACTTGCCCCAAGATGAGGAATAACAATACATCCCTTCTGTCCTGCTATGGCAGGTGTCGGAAAATCCGTTACATAACGGGCTACCTTGCCGCTTTGAATTCCCTCTAAGATATCCTGCTCATTGACCAGTTTATCTCTGGAATAATTCAATATGGTAACGCCGTCTTTCATCTTGGCAATTGCTTCTGCATTGATGGTATCCTTTGTAGAATCCAGCAGCGGCACATGAATGGAAATGTAATCGCACTGGGTATAGATATCGTCCTCGTTGGTCACATGGACAACGGCACGGCTGAGATTCCATGCCGCATTCAGGGATAGATAAGGGTCATAACCCAATACCTCCATGCCCAGAGCCACAGCGGCATTGGCCACCTTTCCGCCCACGGCTCCCAATCCGATGACACCCAGCTTCTTCCCCATAATCTCGGTTCCGGCAAAATTTTTCTTCTCTTTTTCTGCCGCCTTTGCGATATCGGCATTGTCCTTGGATGCCTTTACCCACTCAATACCGCCTACCACATCACGGGCAGCAAGAAGCATACCTGCAATAACAAGCTCCTTTACACCGTTTGCATTCGCACCGGGCGTGTTAAATACCACCACACCCTTCTCGGCGCATTTCTCCAGAGGGATATTATTGACACCTGCACCGGCTCTCGCCACCGCCAGAAGGCCGTCAGGAATCTCCATCTCATGCATGGAAGCGCTCCTGACCAGAATACCATCTGCTTCCTCCGCTTCCGCCGTGATTTCATACTGCTCTGTAAAATTCTGCAATCCCACATCTGCAATGGGATTTAAACAATTCACTTTAAACATTTTCTCCTCTTTTCCGTGAACCATCACCAATCATTCCGTTTTACATGATACTTGCGTCAACCATGATAATATTCTTCTCACCAATCATCCTCTCGCAGTAAGCCTCACGCGTTCGGCTGCACCGCCGTTCCTATGCTCACACGCGATAAAATCTGCCGCCAGCTCATAAATTCTCCGCTTCAAATTTCTTCATGAATTCCACCAATTTCTCAACACCTTCTATGGGCATTGCGTTGTAAATGCTTGCACGCATACCGCCTACTGTCCTATGACCTTTCAGGTTCTCAAAACCGGCTTCTTTCGCCTCTTTGACAAACTTTGCATCCAGTTCTTCACTTCCGGTCACAAAAGGAACATTCATCAGAGAGCGGTCTTCCTTGCGGACGGTTCCGTGAAACAGTTTACTCTCATCTAAATAGTCGTAGAGAATCTTCGCCTTCTTCTCGTTGTATTCCTTCATTGCAGCCAGCCCGCCCCGCTTCTTCAGCCATTTAAAGACCTTGCCGCAGATATAAATGCCGTATGCAGGAGGAGTGTTGTAAAGGGAATCATTATCCGCATGAGTTTTGTAACGCAGCATGGTAGGCGTACCCGGCAGCACATCTTCCGTGATCAGGTCTTCCCTGATAATGACAATAACCACTCCCGCAGGTCCTATATTCTTCTGAACCCCCCCATAGATCAGACCATACTTCGTCACATCCACAGGTTCGGACAGGAAACAACTAGACACATCAGATACCAGTGTCTTTCCCTTAGTATTGGGTAAAGTCTTAAACTTTGTTCCGTATATTGTATTGTTCTCGCAGATGTAGACATAATCCGCATCCTCACTGATCGGCAGATCGGAACAATCCGGAATATAAGAGAACATCTTATCCTCGGAAGAAGCAATTTTTTCAGCCTTCCCGTAAATACATGCCTCCTGGTAAGCCTTCTTCGCCCATTGGCCTGTGACTATGTAATCGGCTTTGCCGTTCTTCATCAGGTTCATGGGAATCATGGCAAATTGCTGGCTGGCGCCTCCCTGCAGGAACAGTACCTTATAATTATCCGGAATATTCATCAGTTCCCTCAGATCTGCCTCAGCTTCCTTGATAATGGTGTCATATGCCTTGGATCTGTGGCTCATTTCCATCACTGACATGCCTGTTCCTTTATAATCAAGCATTTCATCCGCTGCTTCCTGCAATACCTCTTCCGGCAGAACCGCCGGTCCTGCAGAAAAATTATACACTCGTGACATTTCATAATCCTCCTATTTTAAGTTCC
>CAJUAP010000005.1:0-69356 GCA_910584435.1 uncultured Acetatifactor sp. | reverse complement strand
GCATCCATCCTCCCGGCATCAGAATTCTTCAGACGAATTTCCGTCTGCTCCGCCGCCGCAATTTCGTCTGGATGCCGTCCGGATGAATGCTGTTTTTTATTCCAGTTCCGCATCCATCCTCCCGGCATCAGAATTCTTCAGACGAATTTCCGTCTGCTCCGCCGACACATAATTATAGGATAAACGCTGCGGACACTTTAGTCAACTAAATTATTAAATTATTTTTAGCCTTACTTGTTTTCCGGCAGATCATCCCCATCAAATACCTCTGCTATGGGTGCTCCGGCCGGAACCATGGGGAACACCTTATCATCTTCGGGAATCACGCACTCAATCAGTACAGGTGCTTTCATGGCAATGGCTTTCTCCAAAACAGGCGCTACTTCTTCCTTTTGGGTCACACGGAACGCCGCGCATCCCAGCCCTTCCGCCACTTTACAGAAATCCACCTTATCCTGAAGCACTGTCTGGGAATAGCGTTTTCCATAGAAAAGCGTCTGCCACTGACGTACCATTCCAAGCACGTGATTGTTAATCACCACCTGAATCACAGGAATATTGTATCGGCTTGCGGTAGCAAGTTCATTCATATTCATACGGAAGCATCCGTCTCCTGCAATGTTAATGCAAAGTTTGTCAGGCTGTCCCACCTGTGCACCGATACATGCCCCAAGACCATATCCCATTGTCCCCAGACCGCCGGAGGACAAAAAGGTACGCGGCCTGGTGTAACGATAATACTGCGCCGCCCACATCTGATGCTGTCCCACATCCGTTGTGATGATGGCTGATCCCCCTGTCACCCTGTCTATGGTTTCCATAATAAAGGGACAGGATAGAATGGATGTATCATATTTTAAAGGATACTTCTCTTTTAAATCACAAATTCTCTGCATCCATTCGCTGTGACGGCGTTTCTCAAGTCTCTTGTTCAGCTCCTTTAATACCAGCTTTAAATCCCCTACCAGACTGGCATCCACACGGATATTTTTATTCACTTCCGCGGCATCCACATCAATATGAATTATTTTTGCATTCTCGGCAAACTTCTTCGGATTGCCGATGACACGATCAGAGAATCTTGCCCCCAGAGCAATCAATAAGTCACACTGGCTTACACCCAGATTGGAAGCTTTTGTTCCATGCATGCCAATCATACCCGTATACCGACTGCTCCTGCCGTCAAATCCCCCCTTTCCCATGAGGGTATCACACACAGGCGCATCAACCAGCTCCGCAAAATCCGCCACCTCCTGACAGGCATCCGAAAGTATGGCGCCGCCGCCCAGATAGATAAATGGCTTTTCCGCCTCCTGCAGATACTTTATAACCTGTTCTAATTCCTCTTCCGTATAAGAGACACTGCGCTCCGGTTCTACTACCGGCGCAGGCGTAAATTCACACACTGCCGCCGTTACATCCTTGGTAATATCTACCAGAACCGGGCCGGGCCGGCCGCTTTTTGCAATGGTAAATGCCCGCCTTAAAGTATTTGCAAGATCCGCTATATTTTTTACAATATATCCATGCTTTGTAATGGGCATGGTCACACCTGCAATATCCACCTCCTGAAAACTGTCCTTTCCCAGCATGGGAAGTGTCACATTGGCGGTGATAGCCACCATGGGAACGGAATCCATAAATGCTGTGGCAATCCCCGTGACAAGGTTAGTAGCGCCGGGACCACTGGTTGCCAGACATACACCTACCTTGCCGGTTGCCCTGGCATAACCATCCGCCGCATGCGCTGCGCCCTGTTCATGAGATGTCAATATATGACGGATTTCGCTGCTATGCTTGTAGAGCGCATCATAAATATTCAAAATTGCGCCGCCCGGATAACCAAATACCGTATCTACTCCCTGCTCTTTTAAACATTCCACAACAATTTCGGAACCATTTAACTGCATATGTCAATCCTCCATTTTAATACCGCATCCGCCCTTCCTCCACTACCGCCAAGAGGGGCGACGAACGCCGTCTGTCATTTTGTGTTCTCTGCATCGGGGATTTCCAGTACTGCTCCCCTGTTGCCGCTTGTTACAAGCGCACGATATCTGGACAGATATCCGCCTGTTACCTTAGGCTCCCTTGGCTGCCATTCTGTACGCCGTTTTGCCAATACTTCATCGGATACCAATACTTCCAGCTTATTCTCCGGAATATTGATACTGATCATATCCCCTTCTTCCACCAGCGCAATGGGACCTCCTACCGCAGCTTCCGGAGATACATGCCCGATAGACGCACCTCTGGAGGCGCCTGAGAATCGGCCATCCGTAATCAAAGCCACACTGGAACCCAGTCCCATACCTGCAATGGCAGAAGTCGGGTTGAGCATCTCCCTCATTCCCGGACCGCCTTTGGGCCCTTCATAACGAATGACAACCACATCCCCCGCCACAATTTTACCGCTCTTGATGGCTTCGATGGCATCCTCTTCGCAGTCAAATACCCTGGCCGGACCCTGGTGTACCAGCATTTCAGGCACCACGGCAGAACGCTTTACCACACCGCTGTCCGGTGCCAGATTTCCTTTCAGAATAGCAATGCCGCCGGTCTCGGAATAAGGGTTCTCCGCCGGACGGATCACTTCGGGATTACGGTTTTTACAATTCCTGATATTTTCCCCGATGGTAGTACCGTTTACAGTCATACAGTCCAAATTCAGAAGATTCTTCTTCGTCAGCTCGTTCATCACTGCATAGACACCGCCGGCCTCATTCAAATCTTCCATATAAGTGGGACCTGCCGGAGCAAGATGACAGAGATTGGGCGTTTTCGCGGAAAGCTCGTTTGCGATATCCAGATTCAGATTAACCCCCGCTTCCTTCGCTATGGCAGGAATGTGCAGCATGGTATTGGTGGAACAGCCAAGAGCCATATCCACTGTCAACGCGTTCATAAATGCCGCTTCTGTCATAATATCCCTGGGCTTAATATCCTTCTCCACCAGCTCCATAATCTTCATACCCGCATGCTTTGCCAGCCGGATACGTTCGGAATACACAGCCGGAACGGTACCGTTGCCCTTAAGCCCCATACCGATGGCTTCCGTAAGGCAGTTCATGGAATTCGCAGTATACATACCGGAACAGGAACCGCAGGTAGGGCAGACCTTTTCTTCATATTCGCAGAGTTCCTCCATGGTCATGGTTCCTGCCGCCACGCTGCCCACCGCTTCAAACATGGAAGAAAGGCTTTTCTTCTGTCCGTGGATACGGCCCGCAAGCATGGGACCTCCCGATACGAATATCGTAGGAATATTCACCCTGGCCGCTGCCATCAGAAGCCCCGGCACATTTTTGTCACAGTTGGGAATGCATACCAGACCGTCAAAGCCATGCGCCAGCGCCATGCATTCTGTGCTGTCCGCAATCAAATCCCTTGTCACCAGAGAATATTTCATTCCCACATGTCCCATGGCAATACCGTCACACACTGCAATTGCCGGGAACATAATCGGTGTGCCGCCCGCCATGGCAACCCCCATCTTCACTGCCTCCGCAATTTTGTCCAGGTTCATATGTCCCGGTACGATTTCATTGTAAGAACAGACAATGCCAATCAACGGACGCTGTCTCTCTTCCTCCGTATATCCAAGTGCATTAAACAAACTTCTATGGGGTGCCTGTGCCGCCCCCGTCTTCACCGAATCACTTCTCATGCTAATGATAACCTCCTATTTTATTCCAGTCCCGTCTCTTTTATTCCAGTCCCGTCTCCTTTATTCCAGTCCCGTCTCCTTTATTCCAGTCCCGTCTCTTCTCTTCAGCGCCCCTCTTCGGGAAGGAATTTTCTTCTGCACAGGGCGCATCTGAAAATTTCTTCCGGGCGCTTCCGTTCCGAGACTGTTTTTATTCCAGTCCCGTCTCTTTTATTCAGCGCCCCTCTTCGGGAAGGAATTTTCTTCTGCACAGGGCGCTTCCGTTCCGAGACTGTTTTTATTCCGGAAGAAATTAAATATGCTCTGCCAGAAGTTCTCCCATCCGGCGGCAGCCCACCTTAGTACAGCCGTCAGACATAATATCCCCTGTGCGGTATCCTTCCTTCAGCACCTGTTTTACCGCGTTTTCAATGGCGTCCGCCTCTTTATCCAGATCAAAGCTATACCGCAGCATCATAGCGGCGCTTAAAATCGTGGCAATGGGATTTGCAACATCCTGTCCCGCAATGTCCGGAGCGGAGCCATGGCTGGGCTCATATAAACCAAATCTGCTGTCATTAAGACTTGCACTTGCAAGCATTCCAATGGAACCTGTGACCATGCTGGCCTCATCGGAGAGAATATCGCCGAACATATTTTCCGTCAGAATCACATCGAACTGCGCCGGGTTCTTCACCAGCTGCATGGCACAATTATCCACCAGCATATGCTCTAACTGCACTTCCGGATAATCCTTTGCCACTTCCTCCACAACCTTTCTCCAAAGCCTGGAAGAATCCAGTACATTGGCTTTATCCACACTGGTCACTTTCCTGCGCCTCTTCATGGCGATATCAAAACCTTTGACTGCAATACGGCGGATTTCATTTTCGTCATAAGCCAACGTATCTATAGCCTTCCTGATGCCGTTCTCTTCCACGGTTTTGCGCTCGCCGAAATACAGTCCGCCTGTGAGCTCACGCATAATCATCATATCAAAACCTGCCTTGCTGATTTCTTCTTTCAAAGGACACGCACCTGCCAGCTCATCATATAACACCGCCGGACGCAGATTGGCAAATAAATTCAATGCCTTCCTGATGCCGAGAAGTCCTGCTTCCGGACGCAGATTGGGAGGCAGCTTATACCAGGGGGATGTAGTGGTATCACCGCCGATGGAACCCATCAGCACCGCATCCGCCGCCTTTGCCTTTGCAATGGCTTCCTCTGTCAGCGGAACCCCATGGACGTCAATCGAAGCTCCGCCCATTAAAATATCTTCAAAAATCATCTTATGGCCATAAACAGAAGCCACCTTCTCCAATACCTTCTTTGCTTCCGCCACTATCTCCGGCCCGATTCCGTCACCGGGGATACATGTAATATGTAATTCCATAACAATCCCTGTCCTTTCCGGCATACCGCTGTCCGTCTGCTGCTTAATATTTCTGTCAATGCTTCTCCCGGTCTGCCCGTTGCCTCAAAACTTTTCCTTTTATCATAACTGATAAACGGATAAATATCAACAAAATGTTATAAAGAATCAAGAATGAATCCTGACAATGGATAAAAATGCAAATAAAATAAAAGCGAACCGATACTCTTCCAGCATCAGTCCGCTTTTCCAGTCTCCCTTTTTCGTTCCGACAATTCCCTTAATTCTCGCCGGGCTTCTCTACACGGCTGATTGCAGACTTGTCCATTGGAATACGGCAGTTCCTGTTATTGCCGAACTCCACAATGACCATATCATCCGTAATATCAATCACAATGCCATAAAATCCTGCCGTCGTATGCACACAATCGCCGATTTCCAATGCCGAAAGCATTGCTGCCACTTTCTTTTTCTCCTTGCTTTGAGGCCGCATAAAGAAAAACCACATTGCGCCAATCATAAGGGCATAGATCAGCATAATCCCCCAAAAACTGCCTGTTCCGCCAACCACTTCACCTTCTGCCAATATAATTCCCATGTTTCCTCCAATCCGGCGATATCCGCCTCTAAGTCATCTCAAGTAACTATCATACACAAAAAAACGCTATTGGTCAAGTGGTCCGTTTGATTTCCAGCCTGCCATCTTCTGCTTCTTGTACTCTGCATATCTCCCCTCATCCAGTGCGGATCTGATTTCTTCCATCATAGTGTTATAGAAATATAAATTGTGAAGCACACACAAACGCATGCCCAGCATTTCCTTTGCCTTCAGCAGATGCCTGATATAAGCCCTGGAATAACGTCTGCACGCAGGACACCCACAGCCTTCCTCAATCGGCCTGTCGTCCAGCTCATATTTTGCATTGAACAGGTTAATCTTGCCATGATTGGTATATAGATGTCCATGACGCCCGTTTCTGCTGGGATATACACAGTCGAAGAAATCCACTCCCCTTTCCACCCCTTCCAGAATATTCGCCGGGGTTCCTACTCCCATCAGATATGTGGGTTTCTCTTTTGGCAGGAAAGGTACCACCTCATCCAAAATGTAATACATCTCCTCATGGGTTTCTCCTACTGCAAGCCCTCCGACCGCATAGCCATCCAGCTCCAGCTCTGCAATACGCTTTGCATGCTCTATTCTGATATCGGGATATACCGCCCCCTGATTAATGCCGAACAGCAGCTGTCCAGGGTTAATGGTATCTTCCAGGCCATTCAGCCTTGCCATTTCCTTCTTACACCGCTCCAGCCATCTGGCAGTGCGGTCCACCGAAGCCTGAACATAGGCCCGGTCTGCCTTGCTGGGCGCACATTCGTCAAATGCCATAGCTATGGTAGATGCCAGATTGGATTGAATGCGCATGCTTTCCTCCGGCCCCATGAAAATCTTACGCCCATCCACATGGGAGTGAAAATAGACCCCCTCTTCCTTAATCTTGCGCAGCCCTGCAAGGGAGAACACCTGAAAACCCCCGGAATCCGTCAGTATGGGCTTATCCCATGACATAAACTTATGAAGCCCTCCAAGCTGCTTCACCACCAGATCTCCCGGACGTACATGCAGATGATATGTATTGGAAAGCTCTACCTGCGTCTTGATCTGTTCCAGATCATCAGTGCCCACAGCGCCTTTGATTGCCGCAGCAGTTCCCACATTCATAAATACCGGTGTCTGTATCGTGCCATGAACCGTCTGCAGTTCGGCCCTCTTTGCCCTGCCTTCCTGCTTTAATATGCGATACATCATCTTGTCAACCTCCTGAATTTATATTCAATAACAGTTCGGACATGTCACTGGACTATCACAAGAATACACACGAAACGCGGAAAGAATACGTTTTGCCTTCGCGATAGGGGCTGTCTGAACTGAAAAAAGCTTTGCCATTTCATCCGTCTTTTTGTATAATGTATGGGAAACAAATGAACCAACATTAAATGAAATCAGCTCATATCTACAAGAAAGGAGTCATTATGGCAGGATCTACATATGGTACCATTTTCAAAATAACAACCTGGGGGGAATCCCACGGGAAAGCCATAGGCGTAGTTATTGACGGCTGTCCTGCAGGCTTACCTCTGAATGAGGCGGTCATACAACGCTATCTTGACAGACGCAGACCCGGCGCCAGCAGCATCACCACCCAGCGCAGGGAAGCAGATGCGGTAGAGATTCTCTCCGGTGTATTTGACGGCCGCACCACCGGTACGCCCATCTCTTTACTTGTGCGCAATACCTCTCAGATTTCCAAAGATTACAGTGAAATTGCTTCCTGTTACCGTCCCGGTCATGCCGACTATACTTTTGATGCGAAATACGGCTTCCGCGATTACCGGGGCGGCGGACGCTCCTCAGGTCGTGAAACCATAGGCCGTGTAGCCGCAGGCGCCATTGCATGTAAAATATTGGAACAAATGGGCATCTTTGTCTGCGCTTATACACGCTCCATCGGCCCTGTTGAGGCAGATATGTCCAGATTTGACAGACAGGCCATCCTGGAAACTCCCACAGCCATGCCTGATCCACAGGCGGACCAAGCCGCGCTGAAACATTTGGAAACCGCCAGACAAAAACAGGATTCTGTGGGCGGCTGCATGGAGTGTATTGCAGAGGGACTCCCCGCCGGCATCGGAGATCCGGTCTTTGAGAAATTAGATGCCAACCTGGCAAAAGCTATTATGTCCATAGGCGCGGTAAAAGCAGTGGAAATCGGCGACGGCTGTCAGACCGCCCTTCGTTACGGCAGCGAAAACAATGATGCATTCCGCACGGAAAACGGTTCCGTCACCAAAACCACCAACCATGCCGGCGGCATCTTAGGCGGCATCAGCGATGGCAGCACTGTCATCATTCGGGCATATGTGAAACCTACCCCTTCCATTTTCCGCACCCAGCAGACCGTCAGCCAGTCCGGCGAAGAAATACAGATCAACATCAAGGGCCGCCATGACCCCATCATTGTACCCAGGGCAGTGGTTGTCATGGAATGTATGACCGCTCTCACCATATTGGATGCTTTATTGGTCAACATGACAGCCAGATTAGATTCCATTGTCTCATTTTACCGGAAATAGGATGCCGCCGGGAACATATTCCGGCGATTCATATGAGGCTTCGTCAGCATCCGCCGTCGAAGCCTCTATTTCATTCTTCCTCTTCTGCTGCCAGTTTATGAAACACAATACAATTCGGCACATCCACCTTCACAGGCGCTCCGTTCATCACCATAGTACCATGCTCCTCATCAACACGGAAAAACGTCATATCATTGGACTCATGGTTCAGAGACACCAGATGCCTGTTATCAGGGAATAACGCCACATCCTTCGGATACTCTCCGCTGATAGGCAGACAGAATACTTTTGAAAGCATCCCTGTCTCTTCATCCACCCGGAACATCACCACAGAATTGTCCCCTGCATTGGAACTGAGGAGATATTTGTAATCTGCCGAAAAGCTCAACGCACTGGAGGCATTGGAACTCCCCTCTTCAATTTTACAGGTGGGCACTGTCTGTATCTTCTCAAACACAGGCTGTCCCTTCTTCTCTTCGTAGGAATACACATCGATATAGCACTTCCACTCATGTATAATATAGACAAAACGCCCATTCCTGGAAAACTTAATATGCCTGGGAGCCGATTCCATATCACTTCTGATCACATCTGCCAGAAGCACTTTACCGTTCACCCCGTCAAAGCGGTATACATTCACATGATCCATCCCCTGATCCGCCACCAGCAGATATTTGTTATCATGTGTCATTCTGGCGCAGTTGATATGAGGTCTGAAATTACGTTCTGCAATACTCCCCAGACCTTTATGAAATATCTCATCCGTAATCTCACCAATGGCGCCATTCTCATGGAGTTTCAATACCGTCAGCTTCCCGTCATGGTATCCTGCTACAAAGAGAAATCTATCCGTATAATCTGTGGAAAGATAACATCCTCTCATCCCGTTGATAGGCGCATAATTCAGGAAACGCAGATTTCCGTCCTTCCAGATCAGATAGGACTCCACGCCGAAATCCGTAATGGAATACAGATACTTTTTGTTATGAGATATGCTCACATAAGAAGAATTTGTTATCTCCACCTTATCCTTTTCAATAAAGCGTCCTTTCTCCATATCCACATCATATATTTTAATCCCATGCTTATCCCCATGTGTATAAGTGGAGATATACGCCACATAATTCTCTTTCTCCATAAGAATCTCCGTTTCTGCGCTGTTCCTGATACATCCAACGGTTCGTGCCGGACAGCGCACAGACACAACCCGCCCTGGAATAAGAACTCAAAATGCTTTTCCTCACATCAAAGCTATTGTATCATAAATCATTTTGTATTCAAATAGTTTTCATACAAAATTTTTTCACAACATTCTTTTATTGAACAGCAGAACAGATAAAACTCCGTTAAACACCATCAGAAACAGGGTAATTCCCACGGCGGCAGAACACCTGCTCCTGTCAGCCGCTCCCATCAGAAGCTCATTCGCATTCAACAGAAATGTGGGCACATACTCCCGAAGCGCAGGCAGGAAACCTGACAGGTATGAGATGATAACGGCCGCTCCCGCAAAAAGCGTAACACCGGATGCGGATTTTAAGACAGCCGATGCAAGTAAAACAATGGAAATAAGCCACAATCCCACAAAATAATATCCAAACGCGGCAAAGCACAAATTCTGCGCAATATGATTGTCCCAAAAATAAGCATTGTAACCATAAGTTATGGCAAAAGTTATCAGATACCCCGCCGTCCAGAACACGGACATGATCAACAGCTTGGAAATCAGTATTTTCCAGCGTTTCAATCCCTTTGTAATCACATTGATCAGGGTTCCCTTCTGATATTCCGCTGTCATAATGCCGCTGAACATAACAATGAACACTATCAGCAGCATGGGCATATTCTTAAAAAACTGCGTCCATGAAGTCATCGCATCCACTTCTATTTCTGTGATATGCATCCCGCTTTCTGCAAGCTGCTCTGACATGATTGCAAGCAGCCATGGCAGCATTTTGGCAGTGGCAGGATTCATAATTCCAAACAGGCAGAACAAAATCCCCAGTATCACAGCCCTGCCCCCTCTTAATTGTTCTAAAAGTTCTTTTTTTATAAAAGCTTTCAATTGTCTCATTTTCCAACCACCTCCAAAAACAAGTCCTCCAGCGATGGTTCCAGTTTCTCCATACGCAAAATGGGAATCAGATTTTGTGACAGACATTCCATCATCTGCAGCATATCGCGCTCTGTCCTTTTGCAAAAAAGCAGTTTCGTCCTCCCTGCCTTCCTGCCGCCGGAATAAATGCCTGAAAATATATCAGCATCCTGTTCTGTGGGAAACTCGATTTCAATACTATCGCCGTTTCTGATATGCCTGATTTCTTCTAATGTTCCTCTCAGGGCAACTTTTCCCTCATGAAGAAATGCAATCCGGTCGCAGATACGCTCCACATCGGATAAAATATGCGTGGAAAATACAACCGTTGTATGTTCTCTTACAGAAGACAGTATATCCAGCACCTCTTTTCTGCCCATAGGATCAAGCGCTGATGTGGGTTCGTCACAAATTAACAGTTTCGGACTGTTCAAAAGCGCCTGGGCTATGCCAAGCCTTTGTTTCATACCACGGGAAAACCCCTTAATACGCTTGTTTTCTCCTTCAAGTCCCACCACTTTTAATAATTCTGCGGACTTTTCTCTTATTTCTTCTCTGCACATTCCTGTAATCCGGCCGCACATTGACAGATATTCCCTCGGCGTCATAAAATCGTAAAATTCCGGGACATCAGGCAGATAGCCGATATACTTATTTGTGCAGTTCTGTCCAAAAGTTACTTTTTCGCCGTTTACCAGGACTTCTCCCTGATTGCTTTCCAGCAGACCAAGCACTATTTTCATCGTTGTCGTTTTTCCTGCGCCGTTTTGTCCGATAAAGCCAAATACAGAGTGTTCAGGAACGAAAAAGCTCAAATCGTTTAAGACTGCCTTAGTCCCAAATGTTTTCGTCACATGAGAAATCTCTAAAATATTCATTATGCTTCCTCTTTCCCTAAAATGAAATACAGAATCGGGCCGATAAAATTCATTCCCAGAATGACAACAATCAGCCACAGTGTCCGGTTGCCGCGCTTATAATTCCTATGTGTAAGAATGTGCCGCAATGTATATCCCAAAAGCGCGGCTTCCGCAATCAAAAGCGGAATCAAAAAGGGTAACATTTCAATCATTGTATTCATCAGTTTATCTCCTTTAATTTATTTTTTATTTTTTCAAATTCAGGTATTCCGTTTAATACAGTAAACGGCGGTACATCCAAGGTTCTTTTCGCATCTTCCAGCACAACTTTCCTGTTGCACGGCGCATTTGTTCCGTTCAAAAGCTCATTGCCAAACCAGGCTTCTATTCTGTTAAAATAGGCATCCCCATGCAGGTTCAATTCCGCCGCGGAAAACAGCTTGGACAGAAGCATAACATACTTGTCAATATGCTCTATCGCCTTCTGCTTTTCGCCCTGTGCCAGATAGCAGACTGCTGCCTGATACTCAAAATTTAACAGACTGTTGGGATTGAGTTCGGCAATCTGATAGGCTTCTGCCACATGCTCAATGCGCTCTATGGTCTCCCGGCACACCTGCTGCGCCATGTTTATCTGAAGATAGCATGCTGCATTCGCAAGCAGATTCATGATATTGTCATACATACTGATTTGAGCATAGCCATATGCTTTTTCCTGTTCGCCAAGCATTGCATATGCCTGTGCCAGAAGAACACTGCTCTGATTGCCGAATCTGGCAGAAGCAGAAAATTCCTCCAATTCATCAACGACTTCCTGTATGTGTCCCGTCTGAAAATATATGAGCGCCCGAATCACAACTGCAGTTCCGTGAATCTGCATATCTTGACAATTTTCCTGTATATGTTCACAAAGCTTTACAATACGCAGACAGATATCTTTCTGTCTGTCCTTATCCTCTGTCATTTTATAATGATTCAACCACAAAATGCATATCTGCAGCAGAAAAGGCCAGCAGGAGTAATAATGTTTCACATAATCCTCTGTCTCCTTCATCACTTCTTCAAAATGACGCCGGCCGAAATCCTTTCCGAATCTCTGGTAAAGTTTCTGAATCTGCTCTTTTGACAGCTGGGGCGTATACCCTATCAGTTCGTCCACCGTCACATTGAAGAATGCGGCGAGCTGCGGCAGAATGGTTATGTCAGGTGTACTCTGACTGTTTTCCCACTTTGAAACGGATGCTTTTGTAACACCCACAAATTCCGCCAGCTTCTCCTGTGTGATTTTCTTATCATGCCTTAACCGGACAATATTATCCGCAATACGTAACATGCTCAAATTAATTTCCTCCTATTTAAGTTCCGCATCTTCCCTTCCAGTACCATGGATGGCAGAACAACGCTCGTCTGAAGGGCATAGCCGCGCATTGTTCCGGGTACTGTCCGGGCAGATGCTGGTAAAACTTCCTCTTGACATTTCTTAGCCGAACTTTCGCTTATATTTTAAACGTAATCACAAACAAAATCAATGGAGCAGAACGACACTTTCGGAAACAAAATCAACTGTCAGGAAACCCTCTGGGTGCCCGTGTGCATAAAAAAAGCCAGTCTGCACAAAGCAGATTGACTTATCTTTTCCTTTTTATAAAGATAACCGGCACTTTCAGAAATCAAATGCCTCTTCTATCATCAATGATGCCGGATAATATCAGCAAACTCCGCCCCGGCAGCTCTCGCCAGATCTTCCGGCAGAAGTTCCAATTGAGAACCAATCCGCCCTCCGCTGACCACAATCCTCTCCTGTTCCATGGCCGAACTGTCAATTCTTGTCACATACTGCTTTTTCATGCCGATGGGCGTACACCCTCCCCGGATATATCCTGTAACACGGTTGATATCCTTCACGGCAATCATCTCTACATTTTTCTCACCTACACTCTTAGCCGCCGCCTTTAAATCCAGCTCTTCTGCCACCGGAAGTACAAAAACAAAATAATTTCCGCTATTCCCCACCGTCACCAGGGTCTTATATACTTTTTCATAGGGCAGGGAAAGCTGATCCGCAATCTGCAGACCATCCACAAACTCATTGCATTCATAGATATAATGCTCAAAAGATATTTCCATGGCCTCCAAAATTCGCATAGCATTTGTCTTCGTTTCCTTCTGCTTCGCCATACTTCCTCCCTTCTGCGTTTACCCGTCTTATCCATTCCCATGTCTTCAATGTCCACACACGCCTTAAAGATTTCAAAGCATTTCGTGTCTTGATAATCCATATCGCATCCTCCACACAGCCATTTACGTCAATACCCCGTCATAAAGGTTACTGCCGGCAAATCCAGGCTCTGTGAATTAATTCATTCTGCCATAGTATCGGAAAATTATACCACATAAAAAGAGAGATTTCCAGATAGTAACATTGACTATTCTTAAGTTTGTGAAATTAAAATGCCATATTGCAAATTCCGTATTCTTATGGTAATATCATCATGGTATCAGAAAATTGTGTAACAGTTCAGGCCGGCCACTGAACCGTTATGAAATTATTCACATAACATACGGAAACGAGGAAACTGCAATGACTTCATGTAATAAAGCCTATACTTTCAACTTCAATACACTATTATCATATTCCTGACAGCAAGAAACTGAAAAGATGTGATAATGCCGGCAGAAACGCCTGGGCAACAGTTATCATATCACATATTGATACAGTACAAAGCCGCGGCGGATTCTGCCCCGGCTTATTTCATTTTCTGCCGCAGAGACAGAACAAAAACACCATTAAATTCGGTGATGTAATCAAAACAGGAGACACCATTATGAGATATCAAATCAGACACGCACTGGTACAATACGGTGCGGACACCATATTACAGGATGTAAACTTTGAGATTCACGACAATGAGAAAATTGCCATTGTAGGCAGAAACGGCTGCGGAAAAACCACATTGCTGAAATTAATCGCAGGGGATATTTCCATGAACAACTTAGACAGCGACGAGACCTGCGGTATTACTATGGCCGGAAAGCAGAACATAGGCTTCCTGCGCCAGGTCAGCTTTACCGACGGCAACGTTACGGCGGAAGAAGAAATCCAGAAAACCTTCGCCCCTGTTTTTGCCTGTGAGGCAAGGATGCAGGAGATCGAGGCACTGTTGGAGACCCAATCCGAAAAAGCCCTTCTGAACGAATATGATCATCTGCAGAAGAAAATGGAAGCCCTCCGGGGTTATACCTGGAGGCAGGACATGGAAATTATGTTCCAGAAATTCGGTTTCAGCCTGGAAGATCTTTCCCGTCCTATTGGAACCTTTTCCGGCGGCCAGCAGACCAAAATGGCTTTTATCAAACTCCTTTTGAGCCGCCCTGACATTATGCTGCTGGACGAACCTACCAACCATCTGGACCTTCCTACCATTGAATGGCTGGAGGAATACCTGCAGAGTTACGACAAATCCGTTGTTATCGTTTCCCATGACCGTATGTTCCTGGACAGAATTATTGATGTAACCTACGAAATTGAATATCATCTCATAAAACGCTACCCCGGCAACTATTCCGCCTTTGTCAAACGTAAAGAAGCGGATCTCATCAAGCAGGAAAAGGATTATGAAGAACAGCAGCAGGAAATCAAACGTCTGACAGACTGGATTGAAAAGTGGAAAAATACGCCTACCAAGGTCTCCGCCACCCGGTCAAAACGTATGGCAATTGAACACATGGTAAAAATTGAGAAGCCCAGGCGGTTTGACACCAAGACCTTTCATGCCCTTTTTACCCCCAGAATAGAGAGCTACACGGATGTACTGACGGTAAAAAAACTGAGCATCGGCTATGAAGAAGAACTGATCCGTGTGACTTTTTCTCTGAGAAAAGGGGAACGGCTTGCCATCTTAGGAGAAAACGGCAAAGGTAAATCCACACTGCTGAAAACCTTAGTGGGCATCTTAAAGCCCCTTGGCGGAAATTACACCTTCGGGCACAATGTAGAATGGGGTTATTTTGACCAGCAGCAGGCTGTGAAAGGCGATATGGACCCTGAACAGACCGTACTTGACAACTTCTGGCAGACCTATCCCGGCCTGATGCGTGAACAGGTTCGAAGTGCTTTGGGCAGCTTTCTGTTCTCCCAGGAAGAAGTGGAGAAGAAATCAGGACAGCTCTCCGGCGGAGAAAAAGTACGGCTGGCCCTATGTAAAATGTTCCAGACCAGACCCAATCTGCTGATTCTGGATGAGCCCACCAACCACATGGATATCCTGGGAAAAGAAGCCCTGGAGCAAATGCTGTCTTCCTATCCCGGCACCGTACTGTTTGTATCCCATGACCGCTATTTTATCCGCCAGACAGCCACAGGTATCCTGGAATTTGGAGAAAATGCCGTCACGCAGTACAACTGCCCCTATGAAGAATATCTTGATGCAAAAAAACGCCAGACAGCAGACAGTCTGCAGCCCGGCACCCACACAGCGGCAAAACAAAAGACAAATGCCCATACAACGTCAGACATACCAGCGTTGACCCAGACAACGTCAGACACACCCACGTTATCCGATGTATTTGACAGGAAAAATTACTACAATCCCGGCAAAGTAAAATCCCGTCTGCTGAAACAACTGGAAAAATATGAAGAACAGCTGCGCCTCAGCGAGCAGCATGCCGCTGAACTGAAACTGCAGCTGATGGATCCTTCTCTGGGTACGGATTATGAAAAGCTCATGGAATTACAGTCACAGCTGGATGCGGAAGAACACAACCAGGAAACTCTGTTAGAGCGCATGATGGAAGCGGAAACAGAATTAGAAGATCTCGGCGGTCAACCTTCATAGGGACCGCCGGGATTCTTATTTGTTTATCCAAACCGGACACTGGATTGTTTCAACAAAACACCCACTCTTATATGCATGGCAGCGCAGATGACTGCATGGACGCTTAGTCGCATACGGCGCAGATGACTGCATGGACGCTTAGTCGCATGCGTCACAGTTCTCATCACTTCTGCTCTCCCGGCGCGGGAATCCGGGATACTCCTGCCATGGAGGGGGAATCATTCCCTGAACCTCACAACTTTCTCTTTCGCGTTCTCTTTCTTCCTTTTCACAACCGCAATTGTCGTGAGAATGCTTTTCTTGCTCACAGCAGCATTCATCGGGCCTTCTGTCAGCTCCCCTTCTCTCAGGTCCCCTTCTTTCAGGCGCTCTTCTTCCGGGTACTCTGCATCCGCAATCGCCGCAGCCATCATTGTTATTCCATCCATTACAGCATCCGCCGCCATTCCCCCATCCACTGCAGCAGTTGAGCAGCAACAGCAAAATAATACAATTCATACACTTCTCCATATAATGTGTTTATGGTATCATATGCAGCTGTTTGAAAAAGGTGCTTCCTTGCGGCTCATTTTTTATATTTTTTACTTTGCAGATGTCTCTTTTTCCGTAAATCCTTTTTCCATAAAAGTCTTCCATCCTGCATGACAAGCTCCTTCCTGATACGGGCAAATGTTTTGTCCTCCCCTTCTTCCGCCAGCATCTTCAACAACCGTTCCAATGTCAGCCTTGTATCATCATGCATGATATCATTTACTTTTTTACCCTTTTTGTAATATGCCAGGGGCGATGCATCCGTATATTTCTTTCCCTCATACACCTTGCTGGCAGCAATCCTGTCCATAATCATTTCCGCAATATATCTGCCGGGCATGGGAACCGGCACCATATTGCCCTGTTTGTCATAATCATGCCAATACTCATAATGATGCTTATTCCGCCCCATATGATGAATCCATGCGCCGGAATAACCCAATACTTCCCGCTCCGCATCATTTGGACTTCTGTTTCCCTGAAAATATTTTGCCCCCACTCCGAATTCTTCCGGACTGAATTTGGACATATCATGCAATATTCCCTGCCGGTAAAGCCCTACACGAAAACACCCTTTTGCCACCAGATACTTATGATATACTATTGTCCTAAAGTGGCTCCATGCCTTATTCATTTTATACTCCTTCTACCGCCTTAAGCTTTCGCACCTTGTTCCAAGTCAGTGCCTTGTTCCAAGTCAGTGCCTTGTTC
The DNA here is from genome assembly GCA_910584435.1 of uncultured Acetatifactor sp. Taxonomy (GTDB): domain Bacteria; phylum Bacillota; class Clostridia; order Lachnospirales; family Lachnospiraceae; genus Acetatifactor. Next base: position 52,168 of record CAJUAP010000005.1, on the reverse strand, counting down.
CAAGTCAGTGCCTTGTTCCAAGGCACTAATATACATCACAATGCTTCTGGGCGGCACGTTTCTGACATATTCCATATTACTGTCTGCCCCGTTTTCCTTCACCTCATGTCCGGCTGTCGTAAATACCTTCTTCCACTTCATCCCTTTGGGAAGCCTTGGAAGTGCCATGGCATGACTCTCCCAGTGCATATTCATAGCAAGGTATAAAAAGTCATCCGCCTGTATATGTGCTGCTTTCGCGTATTTTCCACAAAACATAATTCCAATATGTCTGCAGTTTCCTTCCAGCTTCGGCCGCCATGCACTCTGTCCGTGATAAGACAAATCCGGATAACCGCAGGCAATATAATCCATCAACCGCATCTCTCTCTCCGGTCTTAAGACAGGATGACTTTTCCTGAACTTGACAAGCATTTTCCAAAAAGAGAATATCCTGGCATTTTTTTCTATTCCGCCCCAATCCAACCATGTAATGGAATTGTTTTGACAATAAGGATTATTATTACCCTTCTGTGAATTGCCGAATTCATCTCCCATAAAAATCAGTGGTGCGGACTGAGAAAGCAATATCATACACATTGCATTTTTCATCTGCTTCTCCCGAAGCTGTCTGACCTTCTGCCTCCGCGTAGGCCCTTCTTCTCCGCAGTTCCAGCTGCAGTTATAGTCGCTTCCATCCTGGTTTTCTTCTCCGTTGGCTTCATTATGCTTATACTCATAAGAAACCATATCGGCAAGCGTAAATCCGAAATAATTGCTCATATAATGTATACGTCCTGCTTTCTCCGGAATATGCCGCATTTGATACAGCACATTGCCAAGCATATTGCCGTCACCCTTCAGGAAACTGCGCATACAATAATACCATGCATCATTGTATTCTGCCGCATGGGGATACCTTGGGAACTCATTCCTCCCATAGAGCACTTCTGTATCAAAATGATAATACCAGAGCTTTGTATCCGCCAGAACATCATCGGAAGCAAGCAGCTCCACTGATAGATTCTCCCCCATCAGATGAAACCCATCTACATGATACTCTATCACCCAAAAACGCAGAATCTCCGGAATCTCGCTGCGTTTGACCGAATCAGGAAAATAAAACTGCATCACCAATTCCAATCCATTTTCATGCAGCGCCTTCACAAGATGCTTAAACTCCGCCACGGGATCGTCAGAAGCAGCATACCCGCCCTTTGGCACATAATAGTATCCCCTTTTGTAACCCCAATAATTTAATTTCCTTTCATGAAGCCCAATTGGTACTCCCGGCGATGCACTGGCAGGGAGCCTTCTCTCCCATTCCTCCCTGGTGGGATACTCCGTAAATTCATATGCCGGCTGCAGCTCAATAGTGGTAACGCCTATTTCCTTCAAATATGGTATTTTTTCCACAATTCCTGCAAATGTTCCTCTATTTTTCACCTGAGATGAGGCATGCTTTGTAAACCCCCTTACATGCATACAATACCCTATCATTTCATGATAAGGATATCCTGGCCGCTGATCCTTCCCCCAATCAAATTCATCAGTGTGAAGCCCTGCTCTCAGGTCATAACTTGATCTTTCTTTTCCATAAAATGCCCTGCACGGGAAAAACCTGGCATGTTCATCCGGTACAAGCCTGTCCTCTTCAAAAAAAAGATAAGTAATTTGTTCCGGATTTATATTTCTAACTGTCTTGCAATAAATATTTCCGATTCTGTCCTCCTGTGCAAAATAAATTTTCTTCAGCTCTTTACCGGTTGCTTTGTCGTACAGCAGAATTCCGCAAGAAGCGGCCCTACACACAAAGGAAAAACGAACTCCATCGCCCTCAATATGGGCTCCCAGGGGATAAGGCTTTCTCTGCAAATTTTTTTCCGTCATCGCTTGTCCTCCTAATTTACTGTAAAGTTCCAAACCAGACTTGTGAAAACCGCGCAGTCAAAATGAGTTTCCTTGCTCATTTAAGACCGCCGTGCACCAAACCGCATGCACTTGGCGGTTTGTGTGCATCAACTAAACTCCCGGACTTTGATTCATGGTGGTGCAGCCGGCTGCACGGGAGTTTAGTTTACTGGCGCAAACTGCCTGTATCGCCGCTTGAAGTTCAGCGGCTTAAGTCCAGTTTCGCAGGTTCTCTGCATAAATTCAAGATACCTGCTGTTCTAATTTTCCACAAATATTTACCAATTGTACACTCTGCTAATGCCGCAATACCAAGCTTTCAAAGGCAATGTCACACTGCCTTCATTATATTATAATAGAAACTCGGAAAAATCTCAAGTTGACAAATTCAGAAAAAACGGTATGATACAAGACATAGGGTATTACACTTTTATTACCCGAAAGGAGGTCTCTATGAGAAAAAAACATATACTTTTGTGGATATTACTTACATTACTGTCATGCAGCGCCTGCTTTGCCGCAGCCGCCTGTCTTCCGTTAAGCGATTCGGAGAGCGTACAGTCTATCAGCGGTATCAAGATTCCCACGGAAGAAGATTATCATAATACCCAGAGTAATTCTTCCGGTGCCGCAGCTCCTGCAGAACCGGCAGTTCCCACTCCCCCGCCCACTCCCATCCCCACGGAAGAACCGGTTTTTGAAGAATACGACATTACCCTGATGGCTCTTGGGGATAACCTGATGCACATGGGCATTGTAAATACCGGCAGGAGGGAAGACGGCACCTATAATTATTCCTTCCTGTTTGAGAATATCACTGAGTATCTCGCAGCAGCCGATATCAAAGTTACCAACCAGGAAACCATACTTGCCGGAAATGAACTGGGTTTCTCCGGTTTTCCCAAATTTAATTCTCCCACCCAGGTTGGCGACGCCATTGCCGAGGCAGGCTTTAATGTAGTACTGCATGCCACCAATCATGCAGCCGATCAGGGGCTGGCCGGCATTGAATATTGTGCTTCCTTCTGGGAACAGTACCCGGATGTTCTGATGACCGGCATCTCCAAAGATGACACTGCTTCCCGTATCTCCTATCTGACCATAGAAGATATTACCTTTGCCATCCTGAACTACACTTATGGCCCTAATATGGAGATACTTCCTTTCAACCTTATGGGACATCTGAACATGCTCTGTGATTACGATGCAAACACAGGCCGCATCAGTTTCACCGCCCTGAATCCACAGGTGACAGAAGACATTATGGAAGCAGAAGAAAATGCTGATATCGTTGTTGTCTTTCCTCACTGGGGAACAGAATATCAGTCCACCCCCTCCATGTATCAACGGAATTTTGCGGAGGAAATGACAGCAGCCGGAGCAGATCTGATTATCGGTACACATCCCCATGTTCCTCAGCCTATAGAATGGGTCACAGCCGAAAACGGCAACCGCGCCCTGTGCTATTACTCACTGGGCAACTATGTATCTACGCAAAAGCAGATAGAATGTATGCTTGAGGGCATGGCCTGGGTCACTTTTCATGTCACCGAGACAGATGTATACATCGCAGAAGAAGACACTGGCGTATTGCCGCTGGTATGCCATTACAAAAGTGGCCCTGTCAGATTGACAGGTGTATACCCTCTGGAAAATTACACGGAAGAAATGGCCTTAAAACACGGTATCTGGAATTATGGAGAAGTTCCTCTTCACCTCTCTGACCTCCAGAGCCAAAGCCAGAATACATTTGGTGAGATGGTATTGTCCGGGACGGATATTTTAAAAACGCCTCCCGGCGGCAAGTAAACAGCAACAAATTATTTACAAACTGCCCCATGCCAGAAAGCATGGGGCAAAATCATAAATTCAATCAATCACATTTCTTACTCCCAAAATTGTAGTATAAGTTGCATTGCCAATCACTACACCCTTAGTCGGAGTCGAAGCATGGATGATCTGTCCGTTTCCTATGTAAAGCGCCACATGTGTACAAGTACCTCCGGAACCATAACAGATAATGTCTCCCGGCTGAATCTCACTATAATCAATCCCTCTTCCCGCGCCGGACAGCTGTCCGCCCGGCGTTCTGCTCAAAGAATAGCCGAACTCGGCATAGAGCAGACTTGTAAATCCGGAACAATCCGTTCCTCCTGCAAGCGTCTGGCCGCCATGGACATACTTATTTCCGAGATACTGCATTGCATAGTCCACAATCTCACTGCGAAGCTCTTCATTTGATGAATAATCTGTATTGGGCGGTGTCACATTGATAGTGGTATTTTCTGCTGCCTGCGCCTCGGAAATCCGGCTTCTGGCCTCTAAAGCCCTTTTCTCTGCCAGCTCCTTTTCTTCCTCTTCCAGCGTCTTCGCATATACAAATTCTTCTACAATATTCACATATTCTGCCGCCACATACCCCGTGACACTGTCCGTATACTGTACCTTCAGCCACTCTTCTCCATTGTCCAGAACTGTATGCTCCAAGAGCATAACACGCTCTTCTTTGTCAATATACCCCAGCCGCTTGGACTCTATTCCCGGATTTTCACGTACATTCAGCCTATCCGCCTGTACTACAGCATAACGGGTCACATAATCGTCAATAACTGCCAGTGCATCCTCCCCATAGAAGAAATATTCCGCCTTAATATAGCCTTGCGCGTTTCCGGACACGACCTGGAACCAATCATTATTCTCCCCCGCCGTTGCCAGCACATGTGCCACTGCGCCATGATATATTTTTCCCACAATGGCACTTTCTGTATTCGGTTCCGCCCGTACATTCACATAATTCGTTACGTTGGCAATGGCAAGATCCGCATATTCATTTTCCTCTTCCGACAGTTCCACTGTTCCGTATGCGGATAGTTCTTCTTCTGACAGACCATAATATTCCAGCTTTTCATTGACATATTCTATCCCCCGCTCGAAGAATTCCTGAATTCCTCCGCTGAGATTGACTGCTGCCGTCACATTGCTGCTGCCATCCGCCTGATTCGAACTGTCAGGCACAACTGCATCCTGAATACTGCCTGCATCTGTTTTTCCTGCAAGATACCCTCCCTGCAGTCCGCTGCCCTGCCTGTCTGCCAAGGCTGTCCCTCCATGTTCCGTACTGTTACGTCCCGCTTTTGTCATACAGACCCCTGCCTGTACAACATCCATACCCCCAATATTTCCCCCCGCAATCTCCGTCATACAATACAAGCTGCCTGTCAGCACACAGATACAGGCAACGCTCATCCGCTTGTTTTCCATTTATTCTCTTACTTCTCTCCTATTTTAGTACAGCATTCGTCCTGCCGCAGCCACGGTTATTGTGAACAGAGCAAACAGTAACACCACCCATGCCTGCGGACAGATGCTGTCTTAAACTTTCTCTTGACATTTCCTGTCTTAACTACAACAGTATATTATTCATTATAAAACTGAAATCTTCCCACAAGCTCTTTCAGCATATCTGCCTGGTTAGACAATTCTTCGGAAGCAGCTGCGCTTTCTTCGGAAGTTGCCGAGTTTGACTCCACAACAAAAGCAATCTGGCTGATGCCTTCCGAAATCTGAGCGGCAGCTTCCGCCTGATTATCGGAAGCCTCCGCAATTTCAGCAACCGATTTATTGACTATCTTAGCATTATCCACCACAGCAAGTAATGATTCTGCAGTAGATTTCGTCAGTTTGGTTCCTTCCTCCACTGCCATAATAGCACTTTGTATCAGATCTTTTGTATTTCTTGCGGCTTCAGAGCTTTGCTCCGCGAGCGTCCCCACCTGCGTTGCTACCACTGCGAACCCTTTCCCTGCTTCACCCGCCCTGGCCGCTTCAATAGAAGCATTTAAAGCAAGAAGATTGGTCTGATCCGCAATTTCTTCAATGCTGCCGATGATCTGTGCAATTTTGTCGGAAGCTTCTCTAATCTTCAACATCGCATCCGAATTATGCTGCATCTGCTGATTGCTCTCGATCACTTGATCGTTCATATTATCAACAATTTTTCTTACCTTCTCCGCATTCTTGGCATTGTTCTGAATTTTCTCGGAGATATCCGTCACCATCGCTGTCAGCTCTTCAATTGCACTGGCCTGATCCGTTGCTCCTTCCGCAAGGGACTGAGACGCACCTGCCAAATCCGTAGCTCCTCTCCGAACGCATTCCGCATTGCTGTTGATATCCTTCATTGCCCTGCTCAATGCCGCTACAATCCCCCTGAAAGACTCACTGATCTGTGCAAAATCTCCTTTATATGTATGATCAATGGATATCTTAAAATTCCCTTCTGACAGTTCAGCCAGTTCTTCACTGATATCGGAAATCACCGTTTTCAAATCATGGATTGTTTCTGCCAGACAATTCATCAATACAGCCGTTTCATCATTGGTCTCAGGTACGGGTGTGGCAGAATGAAGATCCCCCTCTGATAACAGTTTCAAACGATCCACTGATATACCAATAGGTTTCGCCACCGCCTTCCCCAATTGCTTTCCGCATTTGATTCCATAAACAGCAAATACTGCAACAAAAATGAAGTTAAGCACTAGAGAAAGATAGAACATCCCCAGAAAATTATTTCTTACAGCCGCTACGCCAATACTCCATCCTTCCGTATCCGGAATCGGCGAATAGGCAACAACCTTCGTAACTCCGCCATATGTATATGTGCCGGTGCCATTCTCTCCGGCAGTCATTTTCCTGCAGATTTCACTGAATTTTTTAAGCTGCCAGTCCGTATCCCCCAAGGTAAGACAATTTTCCACTCCCACAATTTCAGAATTAATGTCGGCAATGGTAATCCCGTTGGAATCTATCATAAAAGCAGTGCCGCCTTTTCCCACCTGAATAGAACGCATAATATCATTTAAGAATTCGCCATTGGGAACATAGACAACAACACCTACAGGCGTACTACCGGGAATGCCGCCCTCCCACAAAGGCGCCGCCACAGCAAATGACACGGAATTGGTAATAGAACTGTATGCTGGTGTGGACACATAGGTATTCCCTTTCATCCCCTCCTTAAAGTAATCCTTATCGGATAAATTTACTCCTGTAATCATGTCAATACCATTGCTGTCAAGCAGAAAACCGCCATTAAAATCATGATCATTAATCCTCTGTCTTAAAATAGAGGCTTTTTCCAACACCGATTTGTCAGGATCGGCAAGTCTGGCAATACTGCCTGTCTCATAAGCCACAGAAACATATTTATCAATTGCAGCAGAAACCAAATCAGCCGCCACATCTGACGTATTATTGATTGTATCAGAAACTGCACTGATTGAAGAAATATAACTTAAGATGGATGTGACCACTCCCAAAACAATACAGCATATAATAATTACCTGGCCGAAACGTTTGGAAATTATTTGTTCAATGCTGACAAATTGCTTATTCTGTTTTACTCTTTCTGTTCCGTTACCTGTATCTTTTTTCTCTTCTCCCTGCATCATTACCCTCATTTCTGCGTTGCGTGTATTGTATCCCTGTGTCCGGCAGCGCACAGACACAGAGCCTTTTTATAAGTTACATCAGGTATCCGCTGAACCAGAACAGAACATGAGCATACAAATTCCTTCCTCCAGCCTCTCGATTGCCCGAACAAAATATATTATTATCCTCTGAAAACCTCCTTTCTATGCTACACCAACAGAATCTGCAATCATCATCCCATATAGTACCTTAGTATTATATCAAATAATTAAGAAATTTTCTACCATTAATAAGGACAATTTTAAACAAATCGTAAACATTTTGTAACAGTTTGAATAAGATGCAATACTGCCACTGTTCCCTTTAAGCGGCGTGTGGTAAGCAGTAACCGCCTAAGCCGCCAGTCTGCCCGATCGTCAATCTGCCTCTTGCGTTATGGAGAAAAAACAGATATAATAAGCATGATCCAGCCAGTCCCTGCAAACTTAAAACGAGGAGGTCTTTTATGGAAAAAATTAGTGATGATGAAGTCGAAGAAATGACAGTAGAATTAGAGCTTGATGATGGTACAATCGTCAATTGTGCTGTTATCTCAATTCTGACTGTTGAGTCCAAAGATTATATTGCCTTGCTGCCAATCAAGGACGGAGAAGTCAATGAGGACGGAGAAGTTTGGTTCTACCGCTATCATGAGAACCCTGATGATCCCAATGAAGAGCCTGAACTGGACTATATCGAGGATGACGATGAATACGAGAAGGTCGCAGATGCCTTTGATGAATACCTTGACAACTGTGAATTTGACGAACTGATAGACTGACCGAATGCAAAAGCGCATGGTTTACAATGTACTCTTCCATGCGCTTTTGTTGACGATTCTTTCAGACATGATTGGCGAAGTCAGCAAAAAGCGGATTCAAGAACCTGGAAGGCTGCCTTGGCCGCTCCTTTGTTCCTGTAAGGTAAAGGAGCTCCAGACTTTTTTTCGCCCGTGTCATGGCCACATAAAATATTCTTCTCTCTTCCTCCACTCTATTCTCATCAGGCATTCTGCCATGAGGAAAATTCTTCTCATTACAATCCGGAATCCATACGTTGTCAAATTCCAATCCCTTAGAACCATGTACCGTCAGAAGATGAACCGTTCCGCACTGGTGCGTCTGTGCTCCGGCCTGGTTCTCCTGTGCTCTGTTCTGCTGCGCCTGTATTCCGGCCTGGTACTTCTGTGCTCTGCTCTGGTTCTCCTGTGCTCTGTTCTGCTGCGCCTGTATTCCGGCCTGGTACGCCTGCCCTCCTTCCTGCCCCAATGTCCTGGTATATTCTTCCTGAAATCTCTTCCAATCCCTGACATCCGCAAATCTTGACGCATCCTCCTTCAGCCACTCCAACAATTCCTGCCACTCCTGCAGCCGTTCCGGCCTTGTTCTTGCCGCATCCTGCAAATACCGCTCATATCCTGCTGCTTTCAAAATATAGCTTACTGCAGGCAGCGGAGACAATGCACGTATATTCTGCAGCTGCTTCTCCAATCGCGCCAAAGCATTCAGCACACCGACCCTCTGCTTTTCCGGAAGCGATGCATGATGATAGTAAGCCTTTATCGCTTTTATATCCACTGCCCCTTCTCCCACTGCCTCACGGCTGATATACCGGGACGGCCTGTTCATAATGCGCAGCATATGCTCTCTCCTGCCCTCTCCCTGTGCCACCAGCAGATACGACATAACATCTGTCACAATAAAATGTTCATAGACACTGACGGCTTTCTCACGCATTTCATAAGGGACATCCTCCGCTTTGCATCTGGCTGCAAATCCCTGCATGTCGGAATTGGTTCGAAACAGGACTGCACAGCTTTCCTCTGTTCGGATACGTGCAGACAGCAGATTCAGCATATAGGCATATTCTTCCTCTTTGTCAGCAAAAGCCTTCAAAGCCACTGCCTGTCTTATTCCATACATCTCACCCGCTGCTGCTTCCTGCTCTGTTCTCTGCTTCTGCTCTGTTCTCTGCTTCTGCTCTGCTGTCTGCTGTCCCGTCTGCTCTGCCGCTGTCAGCTGCTTTTGAAATCTGTTCCTGTTTTCTCCAATCACAGCCAGAGACGCTTGTACGATTTCGGTGCGGCTTCTGTAATTGATTCCAAGCAAAAGCTGTCTCGCATGATATTCTTCCTGGAACCGTCTCAGACAATCCGGATCAGAACCCCGAAAGCCATAGATGGCCTGATCGTCATCTCCCACTGCGAAGAGATTATACGGACTTGCGGACAACAGCTTCACCACTTCATACTGTACCGGATTAATATCCTGAAATTCATCCATTAAAATATGCCGGAAACGCTTCTGCCAGTAACCTCTGACGGCTCTATTCTCCAGCAGCAGCTTTCTGCTTGCATAGAGCATATCATCAAAATCAATCCGCCCCGTTCTCTTTACAGCAGTTTCATAGTTCCTGAAGACCGCCTCAAAACAAGGCTGCCACCTTACCGGAGCCTTGCTTACGGCATCTGATAATACCATGGTATTTTTATAGAAACTGATGGCCGACAATATCTGAACCGCATCCTCATTGATACTGTCATAAGTATCCGCCTTACCATCCGGATTCTCTTCCTGATGCCTGATGTATGATTGTAAAATAGGAAATAATAGAGTTTTCTTATCCGATAATCGCAATAATTGATTGGACTGCAGAACATGAGACTCCTGCAGAATATGATAAAATACAGAATGAAATGTCCCGAAATTGACGGGATAACAGTTACTGTCTCCTTGCGCAGCCATCTCCTGGAAACGATTCCTCATGGACAAAGCCGCTTCTTTGGTAAAGGTAATCACCAGAATCGCTTCCGGCGCAGCACCTTGTTCTATAAGGTATAAAATACGGTTTGTGATTGTATAGGTCTTGCCTGAGCCGGGCCCTGCCAAAAGCAGCAGCGGCCCCTCTCCATGAACAACAGCCTGTCGCTGCGCTTCGTTCATTTTGCTCAGACGCTTTTCCAAACAGCCCTGTCGGCTAAATTCAGCCATTTTGTAAAAGCGCAATTCCTTTCCGGATTCTATTCAGAGACTCTTCCTTACCCAGCACTTCCATAATTTCCGTTGCGCCCGCAGGAGTCATCTGCTTTCCCGATACCGCTGTACGGATGGGCCACATCACATAACCGTTTTTACAACCTTTTTCTTCCACATATTTTAACAGCATATGATACAGCCCGTCATTGCTGTAATCTTCCTGTGCCTCCAGCAGCGGAAGCAGCTCTGTAAGCACTTCCAGAGACGAATCCTTATTTGTCTTCATTTTCTTATGCGTATACATGGCAGCATCATATTCCGGCAGCTCCCGGAAAAAGTCAACCATCTCCGTAATATCAGGAAATACCTCTATCCTTGTCTTCACCATGGCAGCAATTTTCTTCAGATCCAGCTCCCTGGAAATTTCGGCATCTCCTTCCATCCCCAGCGCCTTCTTTAGATACGGCTCCGCCATCTGGTAAAACGCATCGAAATCCATCGCCTTAATATATTCACCATTCATCCAGCGCAGCTTCACCATATCAAACACCGCAGGCGATTTGCTGATTCTGTGATAATCAAACTCTTTCACCAATTCTTCCAGAGAGAAAATCTCTCTGTTATCCTCCGGGCTCCAGCCAAGAAGCGCAATGAAATTCACAATTGCCTCCGCCACAAATCCCTGCTCCACCAGCCCTTCAAAGGAAGAGCTTCCGCTTCTTTTGGCAAGTTTCTTATGATTTTCATCCGTCACCAGGGGCAGATGCACATATTTCGGCGGCTCCCATCCGAACGCCTCATAGAGACGCACATACTTCGGTGAAGACGACAGATACTCATTTCCTCTTACTACATGCGTAATGTTCATAGTATGGTCGTCCACCACATTGGCAAAATTATAAGTGGGATATCCGTCCGACTTAATCAATATCATATCGTCCAACTGTGAATTCTCTACCGTAATATCGCCGTACAGCTCATCATGAAAAGTCGTTGTCCCCTCCACGGGATTATTCTGGCGAATTACAAAAGGCTTCCCTGCTGCAAGATTGGCTTCGATTTCCTCTTTCGCCAGAGACAGGCAGTGCTTATCATATATGGAAATCTCCTTTCCTTCCACCACCTCTGTCTTCAGGGAAGCAAGCCTCTCTTTGTCACAGAAACAGTAATATGCTTCTCCCTTCTCGATTAATTCCCTGGCATATTTCATATAGATACCGGTTCCAACCCGCTCGCTCTGCACATAAGGACCGTAACCGCCGTCTTTATCCGGTCCCTCATCATGCTCCAAACCAACCCTCTTCAATGTGCGGTAGATAATCTCCGTTGCTCCCTCCACAAAACGCTCCTGATCGGTGTCCTCAATCCGGAGCATAAAATCACCGCCCTCATGTTTTGCAATCAAATACTCATATAAAGCAGACCGCAGATTCCCCACATGCATTTTCCCTGTGGGACTGGGCGCATATCTTGTCCTGATCTTCATTTTGTTCCTCCTGTTCCAGTTCCGTTCCTTTGATTCCGGTTCCGTCTCTTTTATTCCAGTTCCGTCCCTTTGATTCCAGTTCCGTCCCTTTGATTCCAGTTCCGTCCCTTCTCTACAATGCCCTTTCCGGGAAGTAATTTTCTTCTGCATAGGGCGCAGTCGAAAATTCTTCCGGGCATTTCCGTTCCGGGACTGTTTTTATTGATTCCGGTTCCGGGACTGTTTTTTATCTAATAGTTTTTTCAATATACTTCCTGAATATTTGAGAAAATAGAATTGGATGGTGTTTTTCTGCAGTACATAATTTCATCAATCCCTCTATTCCATATGGCATACCATCCGCCCTCAACCTCTAATTCGAATACCGTTTCCATTTCCAATTCCGGATATGCGAGGCATTGAATCAGCTCACTTGCCTTGACTGCCAGCAATTTACCTGTTGGAAGATGCAGCCATTTAGGGGAATCCGGAATTTCGTTGCTTTTTTCAAAGCTTCCTTCCTTTTTCTCACCATCCACAAGCCAGATTATCATTTTTCCCTGTCCGCAGAATTCCCTTATTGGTTTCGTTTCCCGTGGTTGTACAGTCTCCCACGCCTCGTCAGGGAAATCACAAACCAATTCGGATTTTCCAAATGGATCAAGTAAAATGTCAAAAGCATATAACATATCGTCATTCACCTCGGATAAATAGCTTTTATCTACGAAAACCAATCCATCCATTTCATCACATTCCAGCGCAAATTTTACTTCTATTCCTCCCCTGATGTACAATTCCGCAAAAGAACCTATTTAGTTCCATAGCGGATGAATATCATTATCTTAATACCTTTTGTAAGAAACTGCAAGCAAAATCTTGTTTTTATGAGAATTTCCCGTCATTGGCGGGCACCGATTCCTTTGCCTCCGCTTTAAACTTTGCAACCTCCTTTGCTGCCTGTGCAATAGCAATATTGGTTCCGGCTCCGGCAATGCAGCCGCCCGGGCAGGCCATCCCTTCTATCAGACATCCGTCCTTTTTCCCTGCTTTTGCAAGAAGCAGCATTTTCCTGCATTCCGCAAGCCCCTCTGCATGTTCTATTCTGACCTCCGTACCCGGATAGTACGTTTTAATACAATCCTCAATGGCACTTGCCACACCACCTGCCACACCATACCCACGTCCGGCGCCGGTAGCATCCTGCATTTCATCCATGGCCTTAATCTCATCAAGCAGAATTCCTTTGGCCTCGAACATCCCTGTCAATTCCTCAAAGGTTATTACAAAATCCACATCGGAACGCACAGTCCTCCGGCTGGCCTCCAGTTTCTTGGAAGCGCAGGGACCTATGAATACCACCAAAGCCTCAGGATGCTCCTGCTTAATTACCCTGGCAGTCGCCACCATGGGCGTCAATTCATTGCTGATTTTGTCAATGGTCTCCGGAAACAGATGCTTGGCCATAACAGACCAGGAAGGACAACAGGAAGTCAATGCAAACGCCTGCTTTCCGCTTGCCACTTCTTCCACATAATGCTCTGCCTCCGCCATACAGCCCATATCCGCTCCCAAAGCAGTCTCATATACATCCGCAAAGCCCAGCTCCTTTAATGCAGTTTTAAATTGATCCGGTGTCACTTTCGGTCCAAACTGTCCCACAAATGCCGGCGCCACCTGTGCGATAATCTGTCTCCCTGACTGCATGGCGCGAATCAATTGGAATATTTGTGATTTGTCCGCAATGGCTCCAAAAGGACAGCTTACCATACACTGTCCGCAGGACACGCACATATCATTATCTATATAAGCCCTGCTGAATCTGTCGGATTTGACAGCATTGACCCCGCAGGCCGTTTTGCAGGGACGCTCTTTATGGCAAATCGCATCATATGGACACACATCCTTGCATTTTCCGCATTGAATACATTTTTCCTGGTCAATTACGGATTTCCCGTCCTTCATGGAAATAGCACCCTTGGGACATACACTGTGACAAGGATGTGCCGCACACCCCATACAGGAATCAGTCACTTCATAACGGTTCTCCGGACAGGCATTACATGCGGAAGGAATCACCTGCATCAGCGGCGGTTCATAATATTTCTCATCAATATTACTCTCTTCCAATCCCTGAGTCAAATGTCCGGGATGCTCCCTGTTCTCAGGCCGCAGACTCATACCCATAGCAAGCCGGATGCGTTCCCGGATAATGGCACGATCCCGATACACACTCTCCCAATACAAAGGCTCCTCGTAATCCACAATTTTATAGGGCAGCGCCTCCATATCATCCTTCAGATTGGAAGAATGATATGCCAGATTTGCAACTTCCCGAAATACCCGCCTTCTGCGTTCTCTGACCGGCGTATCAATTCCTCTCATACTGCTCATACATTTATCCCTCTCATTAATGATAATTATTTAACAATATCTGTCGTATCCATTAAAACACAATTTCGGCATAAAATCAAGATGATTTATGGAAGGATGTATGTTAATAGGTAGCAGCAGCCCATTCTCCCAAGCTCTGCCACAAGGGAAACCGCTTCCGCTGTTGCCATATATTTTATAAGCCTGAGGCTTTTTTGAAGTACCCTTCAGTTCAACAACCGCATCACCCATGAGTTTCAGCCTCCTATTGCCAGTTTCATCCGTCTCGAAAGTCTCGCCCTCTTTCCCCCTCACCAGCAAAGTAGTGCCTTCCTCGGAAAGTATATAATAGGTAATAAAGCCTTCATGAAACAACCCTGGCAATAAAGTGTTTTCCGATTGAAAATGTATGTATGATATGGTAACATATATTAAAGGAGTAAAAGTTGATGAATACTGTAAGAATAACAAGCACACCTTATGATGATGTGTTCCGCACACTGCTGAATGATTGCAGCCAGCTAATCATACCTATGATAAACGAAATGTTTGGAGAACAATATTCAGGGCAGGAAAAAATTATTTTTTCTCCAAATGAACACTTTCTGAACCAGCAGGGTGGAAATGAGGAAGAACGGATCACAGATACCAGTTTCAAAATAGAAGGAAAAGAAATCAAAAAATATCATCTGGAATGCCAGAGCAGTACTGATAACAGCATGCTGGTCAGATTTTTTGAATACGACACACAGATTGCTCTTGACGAAGGTGAAATAAATGGAAATATCCTTACAGTGACATTACCGCATTCTGCTGTACTGTTTCTACGGCATCGTGCCTCAACGCCGAATAAACTAAAGATCAGAATGATAACTCCTGGCGGATCTGTAGAATATGACATTCCGGTGATAAAATCTCAACAGTACACTCCGGAGGAAATTTTTGAGAAAAAGCTCTTGCTGCTGATTCCTTTTTATATCTTTTCCCACGAAACACAATTTGAGGAATATGAAAAGGACAAAACGAAACTGAAACGACTGCAGGAGGAATACGAACAAATAAAAAGTAAGCTGGAACAGCTCTTAAATGAGGGAGCTATCAGCGAGTATATGAGATGCACCATTATTGATATGTCAAACAAAGTGTTAGAGCATATTGCTGCAAAATACAATTCTGTTAAGGAAGGAGTAAAAGCGGTTATGGGCGGAAAAATTCTGGAATATGAAGCAAAGACAATAAAAAAGGAAGGCATGAAAGAAGGCATTGAAGAGGGCATTGAAGAGGGCATCAAAGGCACTGTCGCAATATTAAAAAATTTAGGTATTCCAACACAGACAATCTTAATTAAAATCCAGGAGCAGTATAATCTCACCGCTGAAGTATCGAAAAAATATCTTTTATAATTTATACTGACGGTCACTAAAACCTGCCAGGCAACCCGACGCACGAGCGAAAGGCGCCAAGGTCATCGCGGCAAATTTCATCGCTCGTGAGTATATACTACACCTTGAATAGATTAGCAGTCATCAGCCATAGCGGAAGATCGCGATCCATATTTTGCTCTCAAACAAGTTAGTCAATTCCGGCGGTCATGAGTATAATTGCCAGTCCTGCGTTTGTGCTACAGGACTGGCAAATTTATTGAGCATATACAACCATTCCAAAAGGTATCAACGCAATTTTCCGCTAACATCTTTTCGCCAATGATAAACTCCATTCACTCACTTCTAATAAAATCTACAGAAAAAATACTGCTCAAAGCAAACCTTTCCCAGATACTCATTTGCAAAAAATCGATATTTGACATATAGGCACTTTTTCTTTCTTCTGTTCCGCACCCGTTCGGACAAATGTTCAATAAGCCTTGCACCTCTACCAAATCAGAAAATCACGATCCAGAATCCGTAAAATGGCTTCCAGAAGGAAATAATCACCATAAATGATAGGAACCTCCCTGTCATCCGCCTTGTGATATCTGGCAGAACCTGCAGTGGTAATACCATCTTCCTCCACCTTCCAATTACAAAAGCGCCCTGTCACTTTATGCAGCAGCCTCAGTGCCGGCTCCACATATAGCCTTTTCTCATATTCTCCCACATGCTCCGACAATTCCAACAGTCCGCAGGCAGCACATACCGCTGCCGTATTGTCATAATAGACCGGCTCCGCCGGTGCCCGGAAGTCAATCACCACATCATAATCATCCAAAGCGGCATTTGCAATAAAATAATGTGCCGTGCGCTTGGCGGCATCAAGATACGCCTCCTTTCCGGTATGACGGTAAGACAAACTCATCCCGTAAATTGCCCACGCCAGCCCCCTTGTCCAGGATGAGCCTTCTCCATACCCCTGTCCGCCGGGCTTTTCTAAAATCTCCCCTGTCTCCTGGTCAAACTTTACAATATGATTGCTGGAACCGTCCGGCCGAAGGATAGTCTCCAATGCCATATCGGCATGCGCCATGGCAAGCTGTTTCCATGCGGCATTATTGCCTGTCTCGCTCCCCCAGTACAGCAATGGCAGATTCATCAGACAGTCTACAATGGCAACACTTTCTCCCGGCGTATTCCATGCCCTGAAATAATTTCCTGCCGGCTGGAAACGGCTTGCCAGAATTGCCGCCGCATGAAGCCCTTTCTTCCTGGCATCCTCATCCTTCAGCAGCCGGAAATGTGCTACCGCCGTGTGCAGCCACATAAATCCCAGATCATGATCCAAATGCTGATAGTCCTCCAATGCCTTGTCCAGTCGCTTCTCAAGTTCAATGGCATTATCCGCATACTTTTTCTCATCTGTGGCGTGATACATCTGCCATAATATTCCGGCCCAGAAACTATTGGTCCACCAGGTCAAATGCTCTTCCCCCATATCATGGTAATGCCCCTCCACTGGAATATAGGGCATTTTCGACCCAATCCTGTCACATTCCGCAGACAATTTCTTCTCTAACCGATTGAAGATTTCCTGCGCCCATACTACTTCCTTTTCTTTCACAACATATCTCATTTTCCATCTCCTGTTCCAATGCCATATCCGGTAACATCATATCCGGCAGCATCATATCATGTGATATCCTACGCGCCGGTTCAGCACTTTTTCACTTCACAGACTGCTTTTCCGCTCATTCCTATACCATCCGCCACAGCCCGTCATGCCATCACTGGAAATTAACCCGACATAATACCTCATAAAATTACCAATGCATTTCTACTTCAAATCTGCCATCTGCCTGTATGTAACGTCCGGAAATGCCATAAAAATATCACTTTCTATTTCCTTCTTCAACATATGACACAGATTTACAATATGGAGCTGATAATACCATTCTCCTGTATCAAAATCTGTTCTTCGCTCATTCCAGAGAATACGGCCATACTGTCCTTCTTCCAGAATAAACGCTGTCTCATTCAGGCAATCCTTTCGATAAAAGGGGGATTGTATGTCGTTATAATCCCTGTTATGCCCTCGCCGGAAAGGTTTGCCGCTGCGATGTTCATCATAGAAAAATGCCACTTCCAAGGGCGAACCACCTCCCTTAGAAATGATCCGCATATTAGTCAGATTCATCTCTTTCAGGCAGGAATAGCATTGCCACCTTCGAGCGGAATGCGCTCTCTGTATACAGTCTATAAATTCAGTCCCTTTCTGCCAGAACACAAGATTCTCCACTGCCGCTTCACCTTCCGGCGCCCTTGCTTCCACCGGATAAGCCATTGGAAAACCGGCACGTATCCTGGCACAATCCAATCCTCTTTCTTCTTTCCCCCACTTAAGGCTGATATTCTGAACTGCCAGCATATAAATCTTCCCCTCCCCATTATGAACTGCATCCACTTCACGCTGTTCTTGCGCCGTAGAAAATCTTCGCGAAGCGGCCTCTGCCGCAAGCGATTAGATTTTCTTCTCATACTTTCTGACATGCCGCCCAAAGAGGCGGACTTCGCCCCCTCCTGACGGCACAAACAATACACGAACTCGGTGCAAGTCCGTAAGAATGCCCGTCCTTGGCATTCTTACCGGAATGACTTAGATTTTCTTAGGTCGAGTACTTTCCGACCTTAGAAAATCTTCATTCCGTTCACACTTATGCCTTGCGGAAATGCTCTTCTCCGTCCCCAATCAAAGCCGCCGCTTCCGCCATGGTTCCCGGCAGACTGTCCCTGATAAAATCCAATACCATGATTACATTCAGGCAAAACTGCGACACAAAATTCGTGCTGACCCAGGGTATCTCCTTTAATTTTGCCTGATTGCCCTGATTCTCAGTTATTGTAACAACAAAGCCATCCTGATTGGACTCACTGATAATAGAGCGCAGCAGCTCCTTCCAGATACGCCCTGCCAATTCCTCATCCTTCAGGTAAGCCGCACCGTAAGCGCCAATGCCCGTAGCCATAATGGGAAAAGTAAACTGCCGCCTTCCAAGCAGTCCGTTTGTGGCCTTATCCCTTTCTTCCTTTGTCATAAAATATGTCTTCCCCAGATCGGCAAGCATCTGCTTCCATTCCTCATCTCCAAGCAAGTCGCCAAGCTCCGCCCAAATCTGAGGCGCCCCCATACAAATCTGCAGATGGCATCCTCCTGTGGTACGCTCCCCGATATAGCGCAGATGGCAGGTTGCAGGATCAAATTCAAAATCAGGTCCCGATACCAGCTTTAACGGCGCATTTTTGATATCCTGTATTCCCGTCAGGATCTTATCCCTATACCGTTCATCCTGAAATCTCTCCCACCGGGTCATCCAATTGGAGCAGAGAGAAGACCAGTCCGGCCCGCTTCTGGCATGACTTGGATATACCATGTCCTTTTTGTCAAAGAAATCCCCCAGCGGATCCTTGTTCAAAAAGCTCATTTCATTGTCCTTCAGTTCCTCGAAAATATCCTCCAGACGCCTGTCACCGGTAAGATAATAAAGCACTCTGTGGTGCCCTGCCATGGCAATCCGCGCTTCCTTACAGGGGCATCCCCAATGGCGCACATTATGCCTGGAGCCAAGTCCCTTATATTTTCCCATATGATACACATCCACCTCGGAAGCATGACGTGAAAGCTTCTCCGCCATCCGATAGACATCCTCCCTGCCGGTACGCATGAAATACA
Source organism: uncultured Acetatifactor sp. (assembly GCA_910584435.1). GTDB lineage: Bacteria > Bacillota > Clostridia > Lachnospirales > Lachnospiraceae > Acetatifactor. Next base: position 32,899 of record CAJUAP010000005.1, on the reverse strand, counting down.
GCCACAGCCACAGCGTCGGCACCAATTCCGTATTATCCCAGGCATAGCCGCCGATATCATATTTCCACTGATGCCGCACGGAATCATAAGTATGCATCACATCCCCATAATTGAACATTCCATACCAATTTCTCTGTTCAATTTCATCCTTATAAAATGCAAATGCCCGTTCAAGCTGTGTTTCCAGCCATTGCTCCGTTTCCGAAGCTTTCCCGGACTCGGAAGGCAGCGACCAATAGCCGAAAGCTCTCATCTCATGATAAAATTCCGGCGTTCCCACATAAATTACAGGATCATTTACCAAAGCAACAAAATTCTCCACCTCTTCATCCGCAGGAATCATTTTCTCTGAAAAGGTAATGGCACATTCATTGGTACAGGCAATCCCATCCGGTGCCGCTCCCTTATAATCATACCCCTCATAACAGACCTGATTATAGCCTCTGGAAGCATAATGCCTGAAATCCATCACCGGAGCCTGGGGTGCCCAGAACCAGAGCGTACACTCTGCCATATCCCCGTCCAATCCCGTAAGCGCAATCCCTGAGGGATATTTCTGCCAGAAATCCCTGATTGCCACTGTCACGCTGCCATACTCGGAACCAAAAGCTCCTCCGCCCACGGTGCGGCTGCCATGCAGACAATCTATATAACAAAGATTCTCTTCTCTCAGTTTTTTCTGAATTCCAAAATGGCTTACACTGTCCTGGCACAAGACATATTCACTCCAAAAAGGCACATCCTGCAGCATAATATCCACTGCTTCCTTCTCTTCTGCCGTAAGCTGCAGCTTCTCCCCTGACATCTGCCGTTTATAAAGTTCCCCGGACAGCCTGGGCCTCCACGCCGTCAGCGGTACCAGCGTCTCATGGAACACACCGTGATCCCCCATGAATTTCACATGACGGTGATACAATTCCCCGGATAAGGGCGCATGGAAACGAATGCCCAGACCTTTCAGGAAATCCTTATCCTCATCACCGTCATAGAGAAAAGTATGGGTAAATTTCAAATTGGGGTTGTTATATCCTGCCTCCATACGGATGACAAAGGGCAGTTTCTCCTCCCCGGATACGGATTTATGAATACCATCATACCGGATAATTGTCTTCAGCTTTCCCTTTTCTTCTATGGAAACTTTTTGAATGCTGCTGACGTAGCGCTTCTCCATTCTGGCCGGATTTCCCTGGATGCAGACTGGTTCTTCCAGCAAAAGCACCGCTTCCGCATCGCACAGATAGGGCTTGCCGTTCCGCTCTGCTCTGGCAAACAAATGCCTGCCATCCTTGGCTATGACAATGGTAATCACCCCTGCCTGCAGAACAATCTCATTCTCCGATTCCATACAGTTCATGCCGTCGGCCGCCTCCGAACGCTTTTCCTGAACTTCGGCGCCTTCTTCCCGTCCTGTCATTTCTTTGGGCAGAACCTCAATTTCATCCCCCAGCAATGCGGCGTCCGCCGTATGCGCCGTCCATTTTACACTTCCGTCCGGCCAGTATGCCGTAATGCGGGACTGAAGCGGAATCCCTTCCTGACTGCTTCCGTCTGACCTTCTGCACACATACTCCGTATCAGCACTGCACTCTCCCTGCTTCCACATACAGCCGAATGTGGTATAACCAAAAGACTTTTCATTTCTCAATGGATGTAACTTCATAATTTTCCCTTTCCTCCCCTTTTTATACTGCATAACGCTGAATACTGCCTAATGTAATCATGCGATTGAACCAGTCAGCGTTATGCAGTCTGGTTTCACGGCAAGTGAAATCGTTAAGCAGTATAAACTATTACAGCTCGATTTCATTGGTACGTGTTTTCCGGCTTTTTGCAGTTGTAAACACATCGCTGTGAGAAGCTTCCTCCTCACAAATCACATGGATTCCCGCAATCTGCACCACAGCCGTTTTAGGTTTGAACTTCTGTTCCCATCCCCTCCGGTTCTCTTCCCAGACATATTTATCCTCACAGCCATAAGCAGACAGAACAATCAGGCGGATTGCCTCTGTGGCCGCTTCCTGCTCAAACAGAATCCGCTGGGAACGGCAGGTATTCAGAAAAGTTCCCTCCGCTGCTTTCTCCCAGCAGCCTGTCTCGCCATTCCTCACTTCCAGACGATACTCCCTTGCAAATCCCTCATGCTCCCTGTCCCTTTGTTCAGGCACATACAAAAAACCCTTTACAGTAATTGCTCTCTGTAATGTAATCGTAATCGTCACCGGGAAAGAATCCTTCATCACCCTTACCGAAGTGCCAGGATCTGCTTCCACGATTGCAATACCGTCTTTTACCTTCCCGTCTTCTCCCAAACTGCCATAAGAAATCTCCTTGGTCAGTTCACTCATCCGCAATGTGGGGAAAAACTTGTCCTCAATCTTCTGAATGTCCACCCTGGGAACGGCCCCGGATGCACAGAAATCTTCCGAACCTGCATATTTTAAAACCGCCTGTTTCAGACAATATGCTTCCGGCCGCTTTTCAAATGTTCCCTCCAGATTTGCCGAAACAAACAGTAACCTGCCATTCAACACCTCTGCCTCGAACATCATCCCCTGCAGCAGATTCCTGTTCCAGTCATCAATGGGCTGCACTATGGATTTCACCTGTTCCAGTCCTTCCATATGGAATCCTCTGCTGTTCTTCAGAATATCCTCCCACTGCCAGCCGCCGGCCCTCCCAGTAGGAAAATATTTGAAAATGGGATGCTTCTCATCTATCACCACTCCCATGGTACGGCACCAGGTAGGTCCCATCTGGCCGTTCCACCCCACACTTCCTCCTGACAGCTGCGGACATTCATAATTCAAATCGGACAGCCATGGAGAATAGACAACACGTCTGCCTGCTTCCAATGCCGCTTTTGCTTCCTTCCAATCCCTTGTATAGAGCATACTATCCGTTTCCGCAGGCTTCTCTTCGGAATACTCTTCTTCCATTTGCGGCTTTGTAAACACATACAGCTTCCAGCTGTTGCAGACAAAATTCTCTTCGCCTGTATCCAGACGCACAGGAAGCCCCAATGTCAAAGTCAGTTCCATGTTCCCGGCACAGGCTTTCTCTGAAATTCCACCTTCCGCAGATATTTCGTCTATATCAGCGAAATCTTCCTCCATGGAACCAGTGGAAGAAGAGCCTGACATCCGCTTCCGGTAATCTGCCAGAATTTCCTCAAAGCAAAGCGTAACCTCACCTGCTTTTGTATTTCCTCCTTCAGGAATCTCATCCACCATAAGCTCCCCGGCCTGAAGGATTTCATCCCCATGCTGCAAACTCCATTGTATCACGCCATTCAGGATACTGTTCTTCCCATAATGGCAGACTTCTACCGGAATTACAGCCGTATCCGTATTCTTCCAGACATAACTGCCGCATCTGGCAAGCAAAACCGTATCCCCGCAAAAATTCCTGAATTCTTCCGGGCTGCCGTAACCCTTATTCTCCCAGAAAGCATCCAAAATCCCCACCAGAGCCGTCCCCTGTCCTAGATAATCATGAAGATCCAGAAGCTCGAATCCCTGCAGCTGCGGCGTTCTGAAGTTTGCCTCCAGTTCCTCTTTATAAAGTCTGAGCTGATTTTCACCGGAACACTTCACAAACTCTTTGGCATAGGGCAGAATACCGTTTGCCCTGGCATTCTCCCGAAACACCTTATAATTCCCCGGCTGCATATAGCCCGTGTATTTTTCCACAATATTATAATCAGGGTACGCACAGATCTGCCCCATTTCATGACAGATTACCGGTTTTCCTGCTCCGGACAAGGCAGCACTGTAATCTCCGCCCTTCCAGCCTCTCTGCCCCCGAATCATTCCGCCCTTCCCGGTTCCATTTCCCGAACGGTGGAAATAGATAAAATCCACCCCTTCTATTTCTGCAGGCGGCACATCATACGGCCAGCCCGACTGCGCGGTATAAATTCTCCTTCCGCCATATCCAAGCGCCTCGTCATAAGCTCTTGTCTCGCTGACCCATCTTTTCAAGGGGCCGTACCACGATCCGCTGGGTTCATTGGTAGGTGAAAAAAGCATAAAGGAAGGGTGATGTCCAAAATTATCCAGAATCCGCCTGGTTTCCTGCTGCAGAACCTGATACATTTTCTCCCCCTCAGGGTCTTCCCCGAAATGGTTCCACATACCGCATTCCACCAGGAGGCACATTCCTTCTTCATCCGCCGCCGCAAAAGCCGCTTCCGGAGGACAATAAGAATGAAATCTGATGCCGTTCAGTCCCCATTCCTTCATAATTCCCATAATCCTGCGCCACCATGCCATGTCCGTGACGGGACAGCCTGTTAACGGGTAATCTCCTCCAAAATGTGTAGCCCGAAAATAAAAAGGTTCACCATCTATGACAAACCGGCCGTTTCCGGCTTCCACAGTTCTTGGATGTGCTTTGGCATATGCTTTCCGTTCTTCCAGGCGCTTCTCGCTCTCATCCTCTGTCATAAGGGCAATTTCTCCCACCATACCATTCCAGGCAGCGCCTAAAGCGTCCGAAACCGCATGTGCATCAGGTCTATATGGATACAGCATGGAAGTGTCCATAACCACCCTCAATACATGTTCGCCCGCCGCCAATTTCCCTATCTTAATATCGTGAGGACCGCACAGAGAACAATCTTCCCCCTTCAGCTCTCCATCTACCCATACCTGGCTGCGCCATCTGGCGATTTCCACATGAAAATGCCACTCCTGCTCCCTGGGAATAATCACTGTTCTCTCGTATACGGCTTTCCCCAGGAAATGCCTGGGCGGCTGGGATAAAAACGGGACATTCACCCCTTCCTCCTGGGCATATTTGTACTCTTCCTGCTCATACCAAAAGGAATCATGCAGAGCACTGACCCAGGGTGTCTGCCTTGTAATAGGATTCCCATATCCTGCCGCCTGTAAAATGCCCGGCAACAGAATAGAACCTGACTGCCTTCCCCCATCTGCTTCCAGCGAAATCTTCCACTCTCCTGATAAATCAATATACATTTCTTCTCCTTTTCTTTCACTTACCTTCATGCCGCCTCAGTGCCGCAAACAAACCATGAGAAGAATGCCTGCTCGAAGCCAGCCTGTGCTCTTGGCATTCTTCAGTGTGTAATTTAGAAATTCCCGGCCTACTTTGGCCGCTTAAAATTTCTTTACACAGCACACTTGCCGCCTTCTATAGAAATAAGCTCCCTGCCTGAAACACAATTGTTGCAACACTCCAGGCCAATATCAACTGAAACGCCAGCATACCTGCAGTAAACTTCCACGAGCCGCTCTCTTTTTTGACCGTTGCCACCGTTGCCACACAGGGCACATACAACAGACAAAAAAGCATCAGACAATAAGCATTCAATGGCCCGAATCCCGGATTCATACTGTGAATATTATCTATAATAACCGCCATCCCGGCATCGGAATTGGCATTCGCAACACCGAACAACACTGCAAAACTTGCCACCACAACCTCCTTGGCTGAAATTCCTGAGAGCAGCGCCACGCCAATCTGCCACATTCCCAAACCTGCCGGTGCCAGCACAGGCACAAGCATCCGCCCCACAACAGCGCCGAAACTGTCTGCCGGATTCTCCACCTTTCCTGTCAAACCAAAATTCAGCACGAACCATATGATAATAGAGGCAATAAAAATTGTAGTTCCCGCCTTTGACAGATAATCCTTCACCTTGTTCCACACATAGATACGAATTGTCCTTGCATTCGGCCGTTTGTATTCCGGCAGCTCAATCAACAGAGATTCATTGGCTGCCCGCTTGCCGTTTTCCAGCCGGTTGATCACACGGGCTGCAAAAATAGCAATCAGCATTCCGATGACATACATGGAAAATGCCGCAATCACCGCATAGTCTCCGAAAAACATATCCGAAAACAACACATACACAGGCAGTCTGGCGGAACAGGACATAAACGGTGTCACCAGCATTGTCTTGCGCCTGTCATGTTCTGTTTCCAAAGCTCTTGTGGCCATAATCGCCGGCACCGTACATCCAAACCCCAGAATCATAGGAAGAAATGCTTTTCCTGAGAGCCCTACCTTGCCCATGACAGAATCCATCACATAGGCAACTCTTGCCATATATCCGCTGTCTTCCAAGATCGCCAGTGCCAGAAACAAGATAAAAATGTTGGGAAGAAAGGTAAGGATTCCTCCAACACCGGCTATGATCCCGTCTACCATCAGAGACTCGAGCCAATCCGCCACACCCAGCCCCTCCAGCACGGCTGCCGCCCCCTCAGACACATATGCAAGCCCTGTCTCAAAAACCCCTTTCAACGCATCTCCCACCGTAAACGTCATTAAAAATACAATGCACATTACCACCAGAAATACGGGAATTCCCCAGACAGAATGCGTCAGTATCCTGTCTATTTTATCCGTGGATGCCGCCTTTTTCCCCTTATGGAACAGCGTTTCTCCCACTACCCTTTCTATGTAAGCATATTTGCTCTGAATGATTTCTTTCTCATAGCTTCGATCCACAATATTCACTACGGAAAGGGGATGATCTTGTTTTACCTCTTCATCATCTTCCAGCAGTTTGATTGCATGCCATCTCACAGAAGAATGGTCGGGATACTGGGCTGCCATCATTGCTTCCAGCTTTGCAATTCTGCTCTCTATCTCCTCCGGATAATCCAGAATATACTCTTCCATCCCCTCTTCATAATGATGGATCACCGCATGAAGCAGAATATCAAGTCCTGTGCGCCTGGCCGCCGACACAGGCACTACCGGAATATCGCCCAGCATTTCAGGCAGACGGTGCATGTCAATCTCCATCCCCCGCTCTTTCACCACATCCATCATATTCAGCGCCAGAACCACAGGTTTTCCAAGCTCCAAAAGCTGCAGTGTCAAATACAAATTGCGTTCCAGAGAAGAAGCATCCACCACATTGATAATCACATCAATGTCATCATCCATAGCACACTGCCTTGTAACCTTCTCCTCTATGGTATAACAAGTCAGGGAATAAATGCCCGGCGTATCAACCAGCGTAATCCTGGTATCCTCATAGAAAGCCTCTCCTTCAAATCGTTCCACCGTGACCCCCGGCCAGTTTGCCACCTTCAGCTTCGCTCCTGTCAACGCATTGAACAAGGTCGTCTTACCACAGTTGGGATTACCGATACATGCCACATTGATATGGTTTACCTGCGCCGTTTTTTTCAAACCTGCATTTTTCTCAGGATTACTTTTCATTTTCATCCTCCTCCGCTTTCTCAGAAGTCACACTTTCCCCCTCGCAGCCATCCACTGCACCGGCTGCTTCCTCCTGATATTCGCTGATTTCAATATTGGATGAAATATGTTTTCCCAGCGCCAGACGCGTTCCCCTTACCCGGATAATCAGCGCACCATGCTTTTTTCTGTTAAGTACATTAATTATGGTTCCGTCATTTAGCCCCAGAGCTTCCAATCTTCTGGTTATCACAGGTTCCACATAGAGCCCTCTGATACAATAACTGCTTCCCTTTTGTGCTTCATAAAGTGTCATATTAACTCCTATTCGCCTGCCTACAGCAAGCTCACCCAAAACAAACTCATTCCTTTGCACTTTTTCCCATGTTATTTTCTTCAAAACCAGCCTTCCATCCACTGATAAAAATGAAAACCGCAAACACAGTAATTGATACTATTTTACATGTATAAACACTGTGCTCCATAGAATGATTCTGTGTTACAATATACCATATAAAAGGCAATAATGCCAGCAACATACAAGGAATTGCTTGATTCATCAAAACGCCCAGTAAATATCCTCTCTTCTTCTCATCTCCGGAGCACCACTCTTTCCCCAGACCAGCTATCTGCCATAAAACAATTCCCATCACTATGAACAAAAACGGAATATTTATATAATAAGACAAGTTTTTTTCAAGTACCTGTGCATATCCCTGCCACACAGACTGCTCCACGGCACTCTGTGTTCTCTCACCTATTGCCGTCAGCGCGTCTTTGATTGTCCCTGCGCCAAACACCACATCAGATATTACCCATTTCATAGCCCACATACCTATATATCCGGCAAACCAATGGAAAAGGTACTGCAGCATCTCTCCGCATTTCTTTGTCCAACGCTTTTCAGAGCAATAAATCTCTATTCCCAACGGAAATCCTAATGTTACCAGCGGATAAGTTAAAAAATCAAAATATGCAGTGCCCATTCCCACAACCATGAAAAATATACAGAAACTTTCCTGAGACTTCCATTTTTCACGCCAAAGCACCTGTGTCATCACTGCCGCCAGCACCAGATAATAACAGATACTTAACGAGAAAGAAAAATAAAGTACAAATGGGTAAATAAACATAAGGGCCGCAGCCAAAATCACGCCCAGGCTGCCCTTCTTCTGCCTAAAACACAATCCCACCAGCGCACACATCATTATGCTTTGTACTATGGCATTGCATATCCTGAGAGTCTGCACATTTGTCAGCATCAGCAGTGGTTTTAAAATCAATAAATATCCATGCCAATATCTGGAATAAGATATTTCTCTGCTCATAGGTGCATCTTCCAGATAAGCTGCCAGAGAAGTTCCCGGCGCCCAGCCATCCCCTTCCGATACCTCCCCCCGATACATCATCAATGCCTGTTCAAAAGCTGAATGCGCCTCATTGTAATAAATGGCATTTTCCAACATCAGGCAATCTGTAAAGCTGCCTGTCAAAGTGGCTTCATATCCTTCTATCACAATCGAATTCTCAAATTCCTTTTGCAGCAACGGCAGAGATTGGTATATATGCATCTGCATTCTATCCGTGGGAAGAAAATGCACATACCATAAAAGCAATGCACCAATAATACCCCCCAATATAATTCCCATCATTCTGCCGCATATATTCAAAAAAGGGAATCGCATTAAGCTCTCACCTGCCCCTTCCCCCGAATCATGTATTTGTAGGATGTGAGTTCCTTCAGCCCCATAGGTCCCCTTGCATGAAGCTTCTGCGTACTGATGCCGATTTCTGCTCCAAAGCCAAACTCAAACCCATCCGTAAACCGGGTAGATGCATTCCAGTATACGCAGGCCGCATCTACTTCATTCAGGAATTGCTCTGCGGTCTCCTGATTTTCCGTCACAATACATTCGGAATGCTTTGTATTGTATCGATTAATATGAGCAATGGCTTCCTCCACCGTATCAACCGTTTTCAGAGACAAAATATAATCAAGATATTCCCTGCCATAGTCCTCTTCCGTTGCGGGAATACAATTCGGCAGTATCTCTCTCACACCCTCATCCCCACGCAATTCCACCTGATGAGAATCCAGCGCCCTTTTTAACATGGGAAGAAACGCCTCCCTGATTTCTCTGTGTATTACCAGCGATTCACAGGCATTACAGACCCCTATACGCTGTATCTTGGCATTATAAATAATCTGTGCTGCCATATCCAGATCCGCGTCCTTGTCCACATACACATGGCAATTCCCCGTACCGGTCTCGATCACCGGTATGGTACTGTTTTCTACCACGCTGCGAATCAATCCCCCACTGCCTCTGGGAATCAGCAGATCCACATATTCCTTACATTTCATGAACTCTATAGTAACTTTCCTGTCCGTATCCGCAATCAGCTGCAGGACATCGCCGGGAATTCCACACTCCTCCAGTGCCTCGCGTATTACATTGACAATGGCCTTATTGGATTCCAGTGCATCACTGCCGCCCTTTAGAATCACTGCATTGCCTGTCTTAAAACACAGACCAAAAGCATCCGCCGTCACATTGGGCCTTGCCTCATAAATAATGCCAATCACCCCCATCGGCACACGGATTTTCGAAATTTCCAAACCGTTCGGACGTACAAACTGCTCCATCACTTCCCCAATGCAGTCCGGAAGCGCCGCAATCTGGCGAAGTCCTTCCGCCATATCGCCGATTCTGTCTGCCGTAAGCTTCAGCCGATCCTGTAATCCCTGGTTCATACCATGATTCCTGGCTGCTTTCATGTCTTCCTCATTGGCAGACAGAATGACTTCCGCTCTTTCCACCAGTCTCTCCGCAGCCGCCAGAAGCCCTCTGTTTTTATCTTCCGTGTTCATCTTCTGCAAGACGAACTTAACCGCAGCCGCCTTCTGTCCCATTTCCTGTAAATCCGCCATGTTTCCCTCCTGTCTGCTCATACACATATCACCTGGTAAGGCTTCACATCATATTCCGATATGGGAATTTTCTCCACCAGCTGACATTTATACCCTATCCCGATTGTCCGCTGCTGCAGCTGTGGTTTATTCTGAAGGAATCTGTCATAGAATCCCTTTCCATAGCCAAGCCTGTACCCGTATCTGTCAAAAGCTGCTCCCGGCATCAGCATCAGCACATGGGCTGTTTCTCCTTCATCCGCTTCATATCTGAATTCCTCTGACATACCTGAGGGTTCAGGAATTCCTCTATATCCTTCTGACAGCTCCTCCAAAGAAGCAATTCTATAAAACCTCATCCGGGGCTCCTGTGACCCCTGTATTACTTTGGGCACATACACTTTTTTCTCCCTGCGGAAAGCCTCCCGCATAATTTCTCCGGTGTCAATTTCACTTCCAAAACTCACAAAGCACAACAGCACCTCCGAACCATAGAACCACTGATGCCCTAATATTCTTTCTGTCAGCAAGATATTTCCCCGTTCACGCTCCACGGGATTCAAAGCATCCCTTGCCCTCAAGATTGATTTCCTCATCTCCTGCTTATCCATTTCCAGCTCCAATCTCACTTCCAGCTGCTGCTACAGCATAACTCCAAGTACACCCAATGCATCGGGCTCATCCGCCTTGCATGGAAAGTAATACATAAAAAACTGTCAGGGGCACTGTGATGCATTGCAAATCACACGTAACAGTTCAGCGCCCTGTCTGAACTGTTACAGCATCACAGATGATACCCGATTACTTCATATGCAGCCCTTTGACAAATTCCGGGAGATCAAAATTATCATCCTGGCCGGCGGCAAACAAGGTGCCTTCCTTTTCCCCTGCCAGTATTCTGTGGAGCACACCAATATCCCTGCTGTTAGCAATAATCATGTCCATATTGGATTTCATGGCAATCTCTGCCGCAACCAGCTTCGTATTCATACCGCCGGTGCCTACATTGCTCCCTGTGGTAGCCTTTCCCATGCCAATCAGGTCTTCCGTCAATGCATCCACCTGCTCAATAAACTGTGCATTTGGATTCTTTCTTGGGTCATCCGTATACAGCCCGTCAATATCGGACAACAGTATTAAAAGATCTGCCCCTACCATCGCTGCCACAATGGCAGACAATGTATCGTTATCTCCAATTTCAATTTCATAAGTGGCAACCGTATCATTTTCGTTCACAACAGGGATTACCCCCATTTTCAGCAATTCTGAGAAGGTATTATGTGCGTTATAACGGTTCAGATTATCTACAATAGTATTTTTTGTCATCAATATCTGCGCTGCCACCTGATTATACTCTGCAAATAGCTTCTGATATGTCATCATCAGCCTTGCCTGGCCTACTGCGGCACATGCCTGTTTCACTGCCAGCGACTCCGCCTGGCTGTCCACACGAATATCCTTCAAATTCACTGCGTTCTTGCCTGCCGCAATGGCACCGGAAGTCACCAGAACCACTTCCTTCCCCTGATTTCTGATATTACTCAGCTCCCTTACCAGCTTTTCCATGCGAATATAGTCCATATCCCCTGTTTCGTTATGTGTCAGCGAAGAAGAGCCTATCTTGACTACGATTCTTTTCTTTTCCCTGATTCGTTCCCTTACATTGCTCATTATGTTTTCCGCCCGTATTTTTTCATTTGATAAGTTTTCACATAACCGTTTTTATCATACTTTATTTTCCATGCCGCGTCAATATCATGCCCTTAATCAATCTGCAGACAAAATCAAAAGCAACAGTTCAGACAGGTCATTGAACTGTTACAAGACACACAAAACGCGAAAAGAACGCGTTTTGGCGCACACAAGTCCCACAACAATTGCAAGGCGGCACGCCGCCTTTGGAGCGCAATTTTGACTTCGCGGCAGGGGCTGTCTGAACTGTTACAGTCAATCCTTAAAACACTGATATAAGGCTCTGAAAAACTGCATATCATTCTGACCCTCAGACAGCCCTGACACACTTCCGTCACCGGCTTCTAACACCCTCCACGAACCATCCTCAAGTTCTCCATAGTCTATCGTGTAAAAAGGACTGTTCAAATGTCTGTATTTATTGATGAGTTCCTGCGGCGGTACAGGAAGATAACCGGCCTGGCCTGAGTTCCTGCTGACTGCAGCCGGTTCATGGTTAATATAAAATATCCTGTACTCATTCGTCTTCAAGCCATAATGCTTTAACGGCAGGAATTCCTTGACACAGATTCCCCCTGTAAGCAGATTTCCTCTATATTTGTAAAATACTTCCATCCACTGGTCAAACTCTTCCTGTGTCACATCTTGATCAAAGTATGCAGGGAATTTTGTTCCTTTGACAGACTTCACAAAATCCTTTATCATAAAGGAATGCAGCTCCGCTTTCAATACTTCTACATCTATTTTTGTATGGAGAGGATATACCCGCATTTTGGCAGTGTCTTCCTTTACAAACTCATACACATTAGGGAAAATATGCATCAGTTCATAGGCTTCCGGTGCGGTTACCAGCCTGATATTCCTCTCTGAAAGCCGGCCATAAAACATTTCATACTGCTCCGGCTTCATCATCCAGCCGCGGTAAACCGCGCTTCTTCCTTCCGCCGGAACATTCTTAATCACCAGTTTATCTTCGTTAAACCATTGATCATATGCAAATATTACCACATCAAACAGACCGCTGGAAACCACTGCATCATATTCCCTTTGAAGATCTTCATCCACCTTATCCATCTGATAAAAGTCAGATGGGAACAAAATAGTATCTACCATACGCCGCTTCTAAGATTCCTCTCTTTTCATTCCATACTCCCGTTCCATGTAAATATCCGCGCACCTCAGAAAATCATTTTGATTCTCAAAAGTACAGTTTCCATAATTGACATGGGAACCATCCTGTGTCCATGCACACACAAAGGGACTGGCTCCTCCCAGTGCATTTCCCCTCTCAATACAGAAGTATCCCAATTTTTCAAATCCTTTGTCAAAAAATAAGTAACTGCAATAACACAGCGGTTCCTCTTCCGGTGCCGGGAAAGTAAACTTTATCATCATTACTTCATCCGTAATCTTCCCCTTTTCCACCGTAAACTGCTCCGCAGAATATGGATTCTCCACCTTCTCCTGCGTAAAAATATCATCAATTATCTGAAATAAAATTTCTTTATTCTGGAGCACCAGACCTATCAATTTTTCCTTCTCTTCAAAAAAACAATGCGGAAGCAGCCCATGCTCAAACGTATATCGTATCTCATGTAAATTCACAAATTTATCCTCCCATTTTCTATCATTTTATCTTACTCTATGTTTTATTTTTTCTATGTTTTTTTATGTTTCATTTTTTCTATGTTTTATCTTATTCTATATTTTATCTTATTCTGTACTTTATCTTATTCTGTACTTTATCCTATTCTATATCTTAATTTACGCTCACTCCGTCTTTCTATTCCAATCGTGTCGGCAAGTTCCGTTTTACTGCAAGTTTCATTTTCCTATTTTCCGCCTTTTCTCAATTTTCATTTTTATCCGCAGCAATGGCTTCCGCCACCCGCAGACCATCCATTGCCGCAGAGAGAATTCCGCCCGCATATCCCGCTCCTTCTCCACAGGGATACAATCCCCGTATGGAAGACTGCAGACTGTCATCACGAAGGATTCTCACAGGAGATGATGTCCGGCTCTCCACTCCTGATACACAGACATCCGGCCTTTCAAAACCCCTGATCTGTTTTCCGAATGCTTCCATACCATCCACAATTGCCCTGTTGCATTCTGCCGGAAGAATCTGACTCACATCCGCCCAGACATACATCCCCTTACACTGGGGCATGATTTTATCCTGTTTTCCTTCTCTATTCTCAGTTTTCGGATTTCCCTCCATGCTATTGACTTTCCGGACAGCACCCGCCTGACTGACACTCACCCGGCTGTCCGCCTCCGGCACAGTACTCTCCTCACTGCCCATCTGTATACTGTCAGCTTCCTGTTGAACATTTTTGTCCTCTATGATGCTTCCGGTATTTCTCCTCACACATTCCCTATACTCTCCATACCGCTGTACAGGAATCTTCCCTTTTCCAATGGCATATGCTTTTTCTTCCAGTCTCCGCTGGAACGCAATTCCAGCCAGGGGATGTTCGGAGCCAAAATCCTCCGGTGTCACTGTCACTACCACTGCGCTGTTGGCATTACTCCCGTTTCTTCCGCTATAGCTCATGCCGTTCACTGCCGTTCTTCCTTCTTCAGAGGAAGCATTCACCACATATCCCCCCGGGCACATACAAAAAGAATAAACCCCCCGGCCATTCTGCGCCTTTGCCGTAACCTTATACGGCGCCGCTCCCAACTCTCCCGGTTCCGCACATGCATACTGACTTTGATTAATCATTACCTGGGGATGCTCCACCCTGAGGCCCACTGCAAAAGCCTTGGCCTCCATAGGAACCTGCTTTTCATACAGCATAGAAAAAGTATCCCTGGCACTATGGCCGATTGCCAGTACAAGCTGCTCACAGGCAAGACGTTCCCGGCCGCCAATCACAACGCCTTCCACACGCCCTTTGGAGATACAAACCTCTGTAACCTGGCTTTCAAAACGAACCTGCCCGCCAAGTCTGATAATTTCTTCCCGCATCCTTCTTACCACATTGCACAGCACATCCGTTCCAATATGCGGTTTCGCCTCGTAGCAGATATTTTCCTCTGCACCAAACTTCACAAGAGTTTCCAGGATAACGCCATTTCTGCCATCCTTATCTTTGACCAGGGTGTTCAGCTTGCCGTCAGAAAAAGCGCCTGCGCCGCCTTCTCCAAACTGTACATTGGAGATCGGGTTCAATCTGCCGCTCTCCCAGAACAGCTCCACATCCCGCTGTCTGTCCTCCACACATTTCCCCCTCTCCAGCAGAATCGGCTTATAGCCATGTAACGCCAGAAAATATCCGCAGAATAAACCTGCAGGCCCCATACCTACTATCACTATTGGGTGCTTACCGATACGTCTTCCCTGTTCAGGGAAACAATAGGATATCTTGTCCGCTTTGGATACCTGAACTTCCTTTCCCCTGCATCGTCTCAACACCTTATCTTCCTGCTTCACATCCAGTTCCAAAGTATAACTGAAAAAAATTTCCGGCTTTCTTCTGGCATCTATGGACCGACGAATCATTTTTATATAAACAATATCCTGCACTGGAATCCGCAGCAAATCAGCCGCTTTTTTCCTCAATTCAGCCTCCGAATGCCCCGGCCGGATTCTCACCTGATTTAACTTAAGCATATAATCTCCATTTCCAACTGTTTGGCATTTCCAACCGTCCTACTCATAACATCCCTTCTAACCCGAATGCTTCATGTCAAAGCGATCTTTCATTCCTGTTATTCTCATACCCCAGCCGACATCCCCTCCTGCATCAACCTTCTTCCTTCTGCAGTCCGAGCGCCGATGCTGCCGCACTGCCGGCCAGATATCCGCTGCACCATGCCCATTGAAGATTGTAGCCGCCGCACTTACCATCCACATCCAGAAGTTCCCCTGCAAAGTAGACCCCGGGAGCCTTTTTTGACTCCATATCATTTGTTATCTCATTCATAGACACGCCTCCGGCGCATACCTGAGCATGTTCAAATGAATTACTGCCGGTCACATGAACCTGCCATTGTTTACATAATTTGTAAACCTGATGTAATTTCTGTTTATCCGCTGCCGCAGCAGAATCAACAGACTTCAGACCTGCCAATTTGATAAACAGAAGCATCAGCTTTTTATGGAGCATGCCTGTGAAAAATTCTTCCACTGTTTTTCTTCCGAACAGCAGTGCTCTCTCTGCTTCCAATCGCTCCAAATCTTCTAATGTAACATCGGGCAGGAAATCAACTTCTACCACAACTTCTCCTGTCAGAGCATTTCTATCAACATCTGCATTTCCCGGCAGGACATTTCTGCCTTTCCCCGCCTTTCCCGGCAGAGCGTTTCTCTCAACATCTGCTTTTCCTGGCAGGACATTTCTGCCTTTCTCCGCCTTTCCCTTGTATTGACAGCGGTATTCTCCTGCCAGCAGATAATTCACCACGCGGCTCAACTGAAACACAGGAATTCCTGATATCCCATACTCCGTCAACTGCAATTCTCCCCGTTCCCGTACAATGCATTCTCCCTTCCAATAGACCGACAGCTCTGCCTCCGCCCTGACACCTGCCACTGCCTTAAAGTAATCTTCTCTGCATTTGAGCTGCACCAAAGCAGGCAGCACAGGCTTCAGACTATGCCCTAATTGTTCGGCCAGCCTGTATCCGCTTCCGTCAGATCCCGTCTTCGGCGCTGCCTGACCGCCGCAGGCAAGTATCACACAATCAAACCAATAATCCCTGCCGCTGCCCCGCACATGAATCTGCTCCCTGCCATGCTCCCTTTTGATTGCCGTAATCTTGCAGTCTGTGACTACATTCACCCCCAATTCTCTCACCTCGCAGCGCAGCGCATCCAGCACAATTGCCGCCTGTTCACCAGCCGGATAGAGATATCCGTTTTTGCTCTTAACCATCAAGCCCACACTTTTGAAAAAAGCTATGGTATCCGCTGTCCCAAAACGCTCCAGACACCTTTTCAGTAATTCTGGCTCATCGGTATAATATTCTTCTAACCCCAGCCTTTCATTGCCAAGGTTACATTTCCCGTTCCCTGTTGACAACAGCTTTCTGCCCAGCCGGTCATTTCCCTCAAGCAGAGTGACCTTAACCCCTTGCCTGGCTGCCGTAACCGCCGCCATCATTCCGGCTGCTCCGCCGCCCACGATTCCCAACGTATTACCCATAATTACCTCTTCACCCCCTTTACTTCTGTGTGAACATTCCGCACCCCAAATGCTGATATGCCAGTTCTGTCGCCACTCTGCCTCTGGGGGTTCGGTTAATAAATCCATTTTGAATCAGATATGGTTCATACACATCTTCAATGGTTCCTGAATCCTCACCAATAGAAGCAGCCAGCGTGTCCAATCCCACCGGACCTCCGCCGAATTTCTCAATCATAGTCAGCAATAGATTGCGATCAATATAATCCAATCCCAATTTATCCACATCCATCAAATCCAGTGCAATTCCAGCCACCTGTTCCGTAATAATCCCATCATACTTGACCTGTGCAAAATCCCGGACTCTTTTCAGAATGCGATTGGCAAGCCTTGGTGTGCCTCTGCTCCTCCTCGCCATTTCCAATGCACCTTCCGGCTCAATTTCCACCGCCAGAATTCTGGCTGAATGAAGAATAATCATCTGCAGTTCCTCTATGGTATAGAAATCCATATGATAAATCATACCAAAACGATCCCTCAGCGGTGCAGTCAAAAGTCCTGCCCTGGTAGTGGCACCCACCAGAGTAAAACGAGGTAAGTCCAGGCGCACAGATCGGGCTGTAGATCCTTTTCCAATCATAATATCAATACAGTAATCTTCCATAGCAGGATAAAGCACCTCTTCCACCTGACGGTTCAACCGGTGAATCTCATCGACAAATAGCAGATCTCCCTCTTCCAGATTATTCAATATTGCCGCCATCTCTCCGGGCTTTTCAATGGCAGGCCCACTGGTCACTTTCAGATGAACCCCCATTTCATTGGCAATAATACCTGCAAGTGTAGTCTTCCCCAGTCCGGGGGGGCCGTAAAAAAGCACATGATCCAGGGCATCTTTCCTCTGCTTTGCGGCTTCTATATAAATCTTCAGATTCTCCTTTACCTTAGACTGACCGATATAGTCATTCAGTTTCTGCGGCCGCAGAGAGCCTTCTATTTTGCTGTCTTCCTCTGTAATATTTGTCTCTATCATTCTTCTGGGCATATCAATTTCCTATTCCTTACATATTTCCAGACAGCTTGGTGCGACTGGCACAAACAATCCATGAAAAAGCTGCGTCGCCTCCACCTGTCTCTGTAACCTTTTCCTATACAACACCCATACAGTCAAAATATCTCTGACTGTTCAAAACATTTTCTTCAATGCCGCCTTGAGCGCCGCACCGGAATCCATCTCTTCAATCCCTTCCACAGCATTCACAGCCTTCACGGCTTCTGTCCGGCCATATCCCAGAGAAACCAACGCCTCCACTGCTTCCCTCTTCTGAGTATTACCGCTTATGCCATCTTCTGCCTCAGCATCGGCAATCTCCTGTCCTATTCTGGTATCCTTCATTTGTACTTTTCCCTTAAGCTCCAGGATTAACCGTTCTGCTGTCTTTGTTCCGATTCCCGGTGCCTTGGAAATTGCTTTCGCATCCCCGCTCATAATGGCAAACCGTAGAGAATCCGCATCCAGAACCGATAGAATAGCCAATGCACCCTTGGGCCCGATGCCGCTTACCGAGATGCATTTTCTGAAAATATCCAGCTCATCCCGTGACAGAAAACCAAATAATTGTATGGCATCCTCCCTTACACTTGTATAGGTATAAAGCTTTATGGATTTTCCAACTTCCGGAAGCTTCTCTGCCGTGGATACCGATATTTTTACATTGTATCCGATTCCCCCTACATCCAGCACTACATTGTCTTCAGAAATATCATCTATCCTGCCATTGACATATGCTATCATATCCATCCTCACTTCTTACACACACTCTGTATGCTGCAAAACATGCTTCAGCCTTTTCAGCCGCATCCATACAAGGTTCGCAGCCTGTCCGAATTTTCTTCAATGAACCTGTTATAACAATTCAGCTTCCTGTTCGCAATATCATAAACCCACATATAACTGCTGCCTATGCTGCTGCACGCAATCCATCCGTTAAATTCAGTATAGCACATCCGAACGTATGTTTCAAGCCGTTTTTAACAATTTTCGATACACCACAGCGAAACACAGCAAATGCACCAGGAAAGTCAAAGCCCAGCTGATGGGATATGAGATATAAAGACAGGCCAGCGTCCGGTGATTCTGGAATATGGTATAAATCCATATCACTCTGAACAGACATGCCCCCGTCAAGGACACCAGCATGGGCATGATTGCATATCCCATGCCGCGCAGAGCACCTACGATTACATCCATCATGCCGCAAAGGAAATAAGTCACGCAGATATAACTCATCCGCAGAATACCAAATTGAATTACCTCCTGATCCGTAGAATAGATGCGCAGAAGCATTCCCGCCAGAAAATAAGCCACATTTCCCATAATTGCTCCCACTATAATGACTGATACCTCACAGATCAGCAATACCTTACCTATTCTTTTATATTTCATCGCACCATAATTCTGTCCGCAAAAGCTGATGGCAGCCTGATGAAAGGCATTCATGGCTGTATAGACAAATCCCTCTATATTGCTTGCGGCAGTATTTCCTGCCATTGCAATGGAGCCAAAGCTGTTCACAGAAGATTGAATCAGCACATTGGATATAGAGAACAAAGCACCCTGCATTCCGGCCGGGATACCGATTTGCACCATTTTGATAAGCTTATCCGGTGCAATATGAATTCCCTTCATTTCCAGTCGATAGACGCTGTCCGACTGAATCAGGCATCTCACTACCAACACTGCAGAAATGGCCTGGGAAACCACTGTAGCCGTAGCCACGCCTGCCACTCCCATGGAAAATACTATGACAAAAATCAGATTCAAAACCACATTTACCACACCTGCAATCAGCAGATAATAAAGCGGACGTTTTGTATCTCCCACGGCCCGAAGCACAGCACTGCCAAAGTTGTAAACCATCATAAACGGCATACCGCCAAAATAAATCCGCATGTACAAAACCGAATGTGCAATGACATCTTCCGGTGTCCCCATCCATATCAATGCAGGACGTGATACAAAAAATCCCACAAAAATTAATATGATACCGCTGACAAATGCCGTTGCCACTGTGGTCTGTACCATCTCCTTCAGCTCATCTTTCTGATTTGCTCCATAATATCTTGCCACAAGCACATTTGCCCCCACCGATAACCCGATAAAAAGGTTGACGATCAAATTCGTCAGCGAACTGGTAGACCCCACAGCCGCAAGGGATTCATTCCCTGCAAAACGCCCTACCACCACTATATCCGCCGCATTAAACAACAACTGCAAGATTCCTGATAACATCAATGGGATATAAAATATTAGAATTTTACCCAGTAACGGACCATTACACATATCAATTTCATATTTCTTCGCAGAAGTCTTTTCCATGATTCCTCCTATTCCAGTACCGCAGCCTGCCTTCTACACCCACACTTTCTTGATGAATTCCCGGACGATAAGTGCTTTCGTCCTGAAATTCATCCGGGTGTCTCCGGCTGGCTGCTGTTTTATTTCCAGTACCGCAGCCTGCCTTCTACACCCACACTTCCTTGATGA
Organism: uncultured Acetatifactor sp.; assembly: GCA_910584435.1. Lineage (GTDB taxonomy): Bacteria > Bacillota > Clostridia > Lachnospirales > Lachnospiraceae > Acetatifactor. The sequence goes on along the minus strand of CAJUAP010000005.1, from coordinate 12,438 downwards.
ATTCCCGGACGATAAGTGCTTTCGCCCTGAATATAATATACAGCGGAGTAAAATACCCCGCTGCACTTTCTACTTATTGTTAATATAATTAATCAGCCCCTCAGAAGCTATTATTTTCTGCATAAACTCAGGAAATGCCTGTCCCTGGAAGCTTACACCCTTTGTTACATCCGTGATAATACCGGAATCAAAATCCACTTCCACCTCATCTCCTGCCTCTATTCCCCTGGCAGCTTCCGGACACTCAATAATAGGTAAACCGATATTAATTGCATTTCTATAGAAAATCCTTGCAAACGTCTCTGCAATCACACAGCTGACACCGGCAGCTTTAATAGCGATGGGCGCATGTTCCCTGGATGAACCACAGCCGAAATTCTTCTCTGCTACAATAATATCGCCTTTCTGTACTTTTTTCACAAACTCTGAATCAATATCCTCCATACAATGAACTGCCAGTTCCGCCGGATCCGAAGAATTCAGATACCTGGCAGGTATGATGACATCCGTATCCACATTATCTCCATATTTAAAAACAATTCCTTTTGCATTCATAACCTGCTTTCCTTTCTCTACTCACTTTTACACTGTAAACCGCGCAGAGAGGTGGGCTTCGCCCCCTCTTAGCGGCAAAAACAATCCATAAACTGGTGTTAGTAAAGCGCAAAGTACGCGCTTAGAAGAACGCTGCCCTTGCGTTCTTAAAGGAATGGCTTAGAAAAACTTCATTTCCTTCACACTTCTTCCGGATTCGCGATAACACCTTTTATGGCGCTGGCTGCCGCCACTGCAGGGCTGGCAAGATAAATTTCAGAGGAAATATGTCCCATACGTCCTACAAAATTGCGGTTGGTGGTGGAAACACAGCGCTCTCCTTCTGCCAGGATTCCCATATACCCTCCCAGACAGGGGCCACAGGTAGGTGTACTGACAATCGCACCTGCCTCAATAAAAGTTTTCAGCAGTCCTTCCTCCATTGCCTGCATATAAACAGCCTGTGTAGCCGGAATCACAATACAGCGCATTCCCTTTGCCACATGCCTTCCTTCCAGAACCTTTGCTGCTATCCTCAAATCGTCCAGACGGCCGTTGGTACAGGAGCCGATTACCACCTGATCAATGTGAATTGCATCCATTTCCTTAATTTCATCAATGGTATGCGTATTTTCCGGAAGATGCGGAAACGCAACGGTGGGCCGCAGGGTACTCAAATCAATCCTGTACTCCGCATCATACACGGCATCCTCGTCCGCCTCATAAATGTGATATTCTTTCTTGGAATGCTCTTTGATATAATTCTCTGCCAATGCATCCACCGGGAAAATTCCATTCTTCCCCCCCGCTTCAATCGCCATGTTGGCAATGGTGAAACGATCATCCATAGAGAGATTTCCTATGCCGTCTCCCACAAATTCCATGGACTTATACAATGCGCCGTCCACGCCGATCATCCCGATAATGTGCAAGATAACATCTTTGCCGCTGACCCATTTGGAAGGCTTTCCTGTCAGCACAAAGCGAATTGCAGCCGGCACTTTAAACCATGCTTTTCCCGTAGCCATCCCCGCCGCCATATCGGTACTTCCCACACCTGTGGAGAAAGCGCCCAAAGCGCCATATGTACAGGTATGGGAATCCGCGCCGATAATCACATCACCGGCCACGGTCAATCCTTTTTCCGGCAGCAGGGCATGTTCGATTCCCATCTCACCCACTTCAAAATAATTCGTAATCTCGTTTCTACGTGCAAATTCTCTGACACATTTACAATGTTCCGCGGATTTAATATCTTTATTTGGCACAAAATGATCCGGCACCAAGGCAATCTTATCCTTATCAAACACACCTTCTGCCTGAATCTTATCCATCTCCTTAATCGCCACAGGACTGGTGATATCATTGCCCAGCACCAGATCAAGTTCTGCCTCAATCAACTGTCCCGCCTGAACCTCATTCAAACCTGCCGCAGCAGCCAAAATCTTCTGAGTCATTGTCATTCCCATATCTGCAAACCCTTCCTTTCCATATAATTGAGTAATCTTACCTTCAGCACCACACATTCAGTTCCGCCCATACCATCAGTACACCATGCCTTCAGCTCCGCCCATACCATCAGTACACCATACCTTCAGCTTCACCAATACCGCTGATACCTTTTCAGTCAAAAGGCCAGCCGCCCTTACACAAGATGATAGCACAGTTTATGATATAGTTCAAACATTAGTTATTGATTTATCTTGTTCCATAATGCCTGGGTTAAACCAGACAAAAATGAGCCATACTCCCCTTACGGAAAAATATGGCTCATTTTCCTATCCTATCCGCCGCTTCTGCTCCGGCTGCTTCTAATCTGTGCGGTGCTATCCTTTCTCGATCGGACCGGCTGCCTTTTCTCTGACATTCGGGTCGGCTGCCTTTTCTCTGACATGCCATGTAGTGGTCACCTTGAAAAGATCCCCGTCAACTTCCAGCTCCAGTGTGCCTCCCTGAAGTTCCATAAAACTCTTGGCAATGGCAAGCCCTAATCCGCTTCCCTCCGTATTACGGGAAGCATTGCCCCGTACAAACCGTTCGGTCAATTCGGACGCTTCCACCGTTATCTCCTGGGCGGAAATATTTTTCAAAGTTATTACAACTGTATCATCAATGCGGAAACCATTGACATAGACCCTGGTACCCGGCAGCGCATATTTGGCAATATTTCCGAACAAGTTCTCATAGATACGATATGTCTTCTGGCTGTCTAAGGGCAGAACCACCTTTTCTTCCGTCAGATTCATCCTCACATCCAATCCCGAAGCACTGATCTTATCGGACATTTCAAAGGATACCTGCTTCACCAGATTCATAATGTCCACATCCATAATATTCAGTGTAATATTCTGGGAATTTGCCTTGCTGAATTCAAACAAATCCTCTATCAGACTTTTCAGCCGCAGAGACTTCCGTTCCAGGATTTCCAGATATTCCGCTCGCTGCACCTCGGTTACATCCTCTTTCTTCAGGAGATTCACATAGGTAATAATTGCAGTCAGCGGTGTCTTTAAATCATGGGACATATTCGTTACCAGTTCCGTTTTAATACGCTGGCTCTTGACCTCCATGGTCACTGCCTTTTTCAACCCCTCCTGAATCTTATATATCTCATTTCTGAACGGTTCAAACACCCCCAAATCTTCCATAATGGTGACATTCAGATTTCCGGCTGCGATCTCATCCACAGCCTGGAACAGAATCTTGTATTTCTCCTGCAGATCACTGACATACTTTCTCAGTATTACATACAATACCAGTGAATATACCACTGTAATCGCCAGACCGCCAAACCATAGACAGCTGATAAAGAATAAAATGCACCCGTTCACCAGCAATATTTTCAATATGGTTCTGTGGGCATTCTTCGTCAAATCCAAATGCAAGATAGACCTATATATGCCGGCCGCCTTCCTCTTCACAAACGGGAAGAAACGGTAAATCATACTTCTCTGACTGATATAATGTATTATTCCAAATTCTCTCAGTGCCCTTGCGCAAATGCCCAGATACCATCCGGAAAACAGAAACAAAGTAATCACCAGCAGGTTAAAAACACCTACCAGAAAATGAGACATCCCCGCAAACGCAGGCAGATACTCCCCGACCGCGGTATATGCCCTGCCGCTTGCCGTATGTGCAATCAATGCAATTACTCCTTCTTCCGCCGCAGCAATACAAATTCCAATGCCCCAGAGCAGTTCCACAGGGAAAGTACAGATTCTGACCTCCTTCCAGGGTTTTGTATTCCCCGGCAAAGGCAGCAGAAATCCCAGACAGAACATCCCTGCCAGACATATTAGAATAATCCCGCTTGTTCCACTGTTCTGATATGCCTCCACTGCGGCATTCTCATAATTATAACTATAATAGTGAAAACCACTGCTGCTTGTAACAAGATACCCCCCCCATGTGCCAAAATCGCTGCTGTCATCCCCCACACCTTTCTTTGTCCAAGCCTCCCTGGAAATCACATATGTTACGGTACAATCCACAGGTGTTTTCAGGCTTGCATATTCTCTTATTTTCCCCGTCAAATCTTCCAGCATATCATTCCTGATAGCCTCATTGGCATATTTTCTAATCTGCGTTATATCCATGCCGCAGATCGTATCTCCAATGGTCACATTGCCGGAACTGTCAAAGCTGAAACTGAGCCGGAAATACAATTCAGAATTCCCCCGGTTCCTGTCAGCAGTGGACATGTTGGTAACATATTTACCGGTGGTATTATCCTGGATAAAATAATCATAATTGCTGTTCAGATTCCGGAAGTAATCCTCCATTTCCCGAAAATACTGCTGCAGATAAGACAGCTCTGACTCTAAGATCTCACAATCCGAATACGTAATCTCCCCAATCCTTTCCGGTCCGGCTGCATCAATTCCTGAGTCATCGGGCCGTGTTCCTGCTGCGATACCGTCCACCCCTGCTCCCGTATCAGCTTCTTCCGCATACACGCCTGTCTCAAATCCTTCTAGCTGTTCCCTTGCTTCATGTTCTTCCGCTTCCTCCAGGGCACTCCTGTACTCATTTAACTTGTTCGTGTCCAGCAGCCATTGCTTATCCTCATCCGCTTCCAGATAGAGATCCATATAGCTGATCTGTTCATTGTGCTGGGCATTGTATAAATCCCGATACAGCAGATAACAGTTCTGGTACAGCCAGAAGATATTGCCTGTATTTTCTATGGGATTGCTCATATTTTTCTCTGCATTCGTCCGGAATACCCCATAAAAGTTCTGAAGAATTACAGCACAGACTGCGCACAGTGCAAGCCCCATATATGCCCACTTCCATTTTGCACTTTTCTCCCTTTTTTCATTCTTCCTGCCCTGATATACCATCTTCGACGCCAAGGGTTCCTGCAGACCTGCTTCCTTCTGCCTTTTTTTCTTACCGAACCATCCCATACAAAGCCCTCCTGGCCACAGCCCTGTCAAACAACCGCTACTGTCGGTCAATCTTATACCCTACCCCCCATACTACTTTCAGATACTTGGGATTTTTAGGGTCGATTTCAATTTTCTCCCTGATATTCCTCACATGTACCATAATGGTATCCGTATTCACAGCCTTCTCATTCCAGATTCTCTCATAAATCTCGTCTGCGGAAAATACCCTGCCCGGATTCTTAATCAAGAGCTGTACTATCTTGAATTCCATAGGTGTCAGCTTCACCGGCTCCCCGTCCACGGTCACTTCCACCGTATCCTCATTCAATTCCAGCCCGCCGATGGTATAGATATGATCCTTGCTCCCCTCATCCTTAATGGCAGACAGATATTTGGAATATCTCCGCAGATGAGAATTCACCCTGGCCAGCAGTTCCAACGGCGTAAATGGTTTCGTCACATAATCATCCGCTCCCATGTTCAGTCCCATGATTTTATCCACCTCTTCGGACTTGGCAGAAAGCATAATCACCGGAAATTCGTATTCCATAGAACGCAGCTTCATCAGCATAGCCACCCCGTCCATCACCGGCATCATAATATCCACAATGGCCAGATGGATTTCCTCCTGTTCCACCACCTTCAATCCCTCCGCTCCGTCTGCGGCCTGATATACCTCATAACCCTGGCTTTTCAGATATATTTCAATCCCCTCTCTGATATCCTTATCATCCTCCACTACAAGAACATGATACTTCTGTTCCATGTACAATTTTCCTCCCTCAAAGATATTCTGCACCCAGCCCCTCTGTCCCCTGTGCAGATGCTTCTGTCCGTCAAATACATCCGGCATATTTTCGTATCCGAATAAATGCCGGAAATAAACACAGCCAGGCACAATAAGCACAGCCGGAATACATTAAATGCGGCCCAATAGCAGACGTATGTTCCGCTTCTTCTGTCCCCCGTTTTCCATCGTAATACGTTTTTCTTCTATCATATTATTATAATAACGAAGTGCCTTAAAAGCAATCATTTCTTCCCTGTACCTGTTTCCTGTGCGGTATGCATTTTCTGCCATGTCATCAAACAATGCATTTGTGCCTTCTTCCTGTGCAGCATTGCTTTCTCCTGCAGGCGATGCATGATTTCCGGACACATTCTCCAAAAATGCTGTCAGCTTTCCGGCATATTCTTCCCTGTCCTCCCCGGTCAGAATGCCATTGACGCCATCCTCTACCAGATCTTCCACACCGGTGGCCCGCACTGCGATGACAGGCGTGGCTCCGGCAAAGGCTTCCAGCACCACAATGCCCTGTGTCTCCGTCTTAGATGCAAATATAAAGCCATCCGCTCCCTTGAAATACGGCGCAATCTGCTCATTGGGAACGGTTCCCGTAAAAATAACCGTATCCTCCAGCCCAAGACGCACACTTCGTTTCCGCAATACTTCCTTATCCGGTCCGTCCCCTATCATAAGCACCCGGAAAGGTCCCGCATATTTTTCCTTTACCCTGGCCAGACTTTCCAGAAGGAAAGACACATTTTTCTCATGAGCCATTCTGGACACCGTTATAAGAAGCGGCATGCCTTCGGCCCCATATTGCCTGCGGATTTCCTCCCCCTGCGCTTCGCTGACCATATAATTCTCCCTCTCGATACCTGTGGGCAGAATTCCCGTCCTTGCAGGATCCACTTTGCAGTCATTCACCAGGTATTGCTGCATACCTGCCGTGGGCGCAAATACAAAATCGCAATGCTTCAGAAAGGTATGTAGATACGCAACCATAAATCTGTCAAATTTCGCAATATTTCCCGTATAGCAGCGCAGATATTGTTCATATCTGGTGTGATAGGTAAAAGCCAGAGGTATCTGATATTTACGTGAGAGATATACCGCCGTCCTGCCTATGAGCATGGGATGATGCACATGGATGATATCATAAGAATTTTTCACAAATTCCTCTTCAATTCTGCGGTCAAAGGGATTGGGCAGCACAATGCCTCCGATAAAATGATTCAGGCAGGTTCTATAGCGGAATACATCCTCTTCTTCCTGCTGCTCCCGGTAAGTGGGAGCAAATATCGTCACCTCATGCCCCAATGCCCTCAATCCCTTCGCAAGGCGCTCCACGGAAATCGGAACCCCTCCCATCATAGGTTTATAATTATTTGTCATCAACGCAATTCTCATATTCCAAACCACACCTTTCTATTTCCCTCATATCCCCTCATGCTTCGCATCTGCACCATTTAAGACATCCACTGTCATTACCCGTTATCAGGATTCTGCCGGCTCTTCCCGTTATAAATGTGTCCACTGTCATTACCCGTTATCAGGATTCTGCCGGCATTACCTGCTATTAGTATTCTGCTGCCACTACCCGTTATGCTACTCCCAGCAGCTGAAACACCTGATCGCCCAACACATATCCCGCTCCTACAAAAACGAAATTCCAGATAAAGATGCCCAAAGTAGAGCTGATAACATATTTCAGCAGATCCATCTTAATCACACCTGCAGGAATGGATACAATGGTCCGAATCATAGGCAGCAGTTTCCCAAGGAAGACGCCCATGCACCCTTTTCTGCGAATCCATTCCAGATTCTTCTCAAGGGCTTCCTTCTGTTTGGGAAATTTCCTGGTATAAGCATTCAGGAATACCTCTCCACCCTTGCGTCCCAGTGCATACAAGGCCAGACTCCCCAGCAATCCTGCCGCCACAGTGATCACCATCACCCAGAAGAAATGAATATTCCCCTTTGCCGCCATAATACCGGAAAGCGGCATGATCACTCCGGCAGGAAATCCCGGCAAGTTCAGATATTCCAAAAATACAATCACAAATATGGCAATTGCACCATATTGAGTAAAATAGTAAGTCAGTGTGGACGCATCCATTGTTTTTTCCTCCCTATTCCAGTTCCGTCTCTCCACTCCAGCCCCCCTTGCGAGGGAGAAATTTTCATCTGCAAAGGCGCATCTGAAAATTCTCCCGGGGGCTTCTGTTCTGAGACTGTTTTAAGTTCTCTTCCTGCCCCAGACCGGGAAAGGTATTTCCAAGCTTCATTATGGATTTAGTATATGGAGGAAATATAAACTGCAACCGCATAGAATCCTCAAGAATTCCTAAAGATATTATTAGAAAATAGAAAAAGCGCTCCTATCACATCGGCCAGAAACCATCCAATGGGAATTGCAGACCATATGCCCCATACTCCAATCTGAGGAATGGGCGCCAGCAGATACGCTAACAACACCCTTGTTCCAAGGGAGATGACTGTCAACACCAGCGACATTTCCGGCTTGTTAATGCCCCTGTAATACCCATATAACAGAAACAGCAGCCCGATACCGCAATAGAAAGCGCCTTCCACGCGCAGATATCCCATACCAACCGAGATGACCTCCGTCTCTTCTGCATCCACAAAAAGCTGCATTAAGTTTCCCGCATAGATAAATACAAATAACGACACTGCCGCACAGAACACCATGGACACTTTGACTGCGCTGGCAACACCCCTGCGGACACGGTCCTGCTTCCCAGCGCCATGATTCTGAGAAATGAACAACGAAAAAGCATTGCCGAATTCCTGCGCCGGCATATAGGCAAAGGAATCAATCTTCACTGCCGCCGCAAATGCAGCCATAACCGCGGCTCCAAAGCTGTTTACCAGCCCCTGTACCATTAAAATGCCGAAATTCATCACAGACTGCTGCAGGGAGGAAGCCGCTGCAAAACGCAGACATTCCCCCATACCGCTTTTCGTGACTTTGAAATAAGACCTGTGAAACCGCAGAAGAGGCTCCTTAGCCAGGGCATACATTCCCAATCCCACACCGGACACCGCCTGGGAAAGAATGGTAGCCCATGCAGCGCCGCCGATTCCCCATCTGCATATTACCACAAACAGTAAATCCAGCACAATGTTCAGCACCGCCGTACTGCCCAGGAAATACAGGGACACTACGGAATTTCCCAAAGCCCGCAGCAGATAAGAGAAAAAATTATATAAAAACACAAAGACAAGCCCCATGAAGATTATCCACACATATGTGCGCATCATACCCAGCAGTTCTGCCGGCACCTGGAGCAGCCGCAGAATCGGATCACAGAAGAGCATGACCAGCAGATTCAAAACCACCGTCACACTGCATATCAGCAGAAACGACAAATGCATGCTGCCCCTCATTTTCTCTTCTTCTTTCTTCCCATAATAATAGGAAAAGAGAGCGCCGCTCCCCATGCACATGCCAATCTGAACAGAATTCAGAAACGTCATCAATGTATACGAAGAGCCCACCGCCGCCAATGCATCCGCTCCCAGAAACCGCCCCACTATCAGTGTATCAGCCACATTATATAACTGCTGCAGCATATTCCCCAATATCATAGGCCCTGCAAACAGCAGCATGGTTCTTGTCACATTTCCCTGCGTCAAATCCTTTTTCATTCTTATCTCCGAATCCTTTCCCGTAATGCTAAAATCAAACCTTCCTGTGCGGATCTGCGCATGGGAAAAAGGCAGAACATACTTTTCGTATACTCCGCCTCCCATCTGCGCAATCGCCTTTCAGCCATCCTGCCGAAACCATATTCTCCGTAACAGTTCAGACAGGTCACTGAACTGTTACTATTCTCCAACTGCCCGGTTTTGACAGAAGTTCTTCCGCCTTAATTATTAATCAGCTTGTCTTCCTCATTATTCCAGCTGTAAAGCTTTCTGATCTCTTCTCCTACCTTCTCAGCCGGATGCTCGGAAGCCAGTTTTCTCATAGCTTTGAAATGTACCTGTTTTCCTGCCGGAGACATGTCAAGCAGGAACTCCTTTGCAAAGCTTCCGTCCTGGATATCGCTCAGAATCTTCTTCATTGCCTTCTTGGTTTCCTCGGTAATCAGCTTGGGACCGGTGATATAATCTCCGTATTCGGCAGTGTTGGAAATGGAATATCTCATTCCTGCAAAGCCGCTCTGATAGATCAGATCCACGATCAGTTTCATCTCGTGGATACACTCAAAATAAGCATTTCTCTCGTCATAACCTGCCTCTACCAGAGTTTCAAATCCTGCCTGCATCAATGCACATACGCCGCCGCACAAAACTGCCTGCTCGCCGAACAGATCCGTCTCGGTCTCTGTGCGGAATGTGGTCTCCAATACACCTGCCCTTGCTCCGCCGATACCAAGTGCATATGCCAGGGCAATATCCTGTGCCTTACCTGTTGCATCCTGCTCCACAGCAATCAGACAGGGAACACCCTTGCCCTCCTGATACTCGCTCCTTACGGTATGTCCCGGTCCCTTGGGTGCAATCATGGTTACATCCACATCTGCAGGAGGTACGATACAGCCGAAATGAATGTTGAATCCATGGGCAAACATCAGCATATTGCCGGCTTCCAGATTGGGTTCAATATCCTTCTTGTACAGATCGGCCTGCTTCTCATCATTAATCAGAATCATGATAATATCTGCCTTCTTCGCTGCCTCTGCCGCGGTGTACACTTCAAATCCCTGCTTCACTGCCTTATCCCAGGATTTGGATCCTTCATAAAGCCCAATGATCACATGACAGCCGGAATCCTTCAGATTCAATGCATGCGCATGTCCCTGGCTGCCATAGCCGATAATTGCAATTGTCTTGCCCTCTAACATGGACAGATTACAATCTTCCTGATAAAAAATCTTTGCCATTTTTCATTCCTCCATTTTGTTTCTAAAATTTATAACTGACAGGATTAACCTGAACTAACCCTGGAGCTAATCAATAAATGCAATATGTTCCGTCCCTCTTCCCAATCCGGCAATCCCCGTCCTGGCCTGTTCCAGAATTTCATATCCGTCCAGCAGTCCGATAAATGCGTCTATTTTCTGCTGGTTGCCCGTCAACTCAATCATAAGGCTTTCCGGTGCCACATCAATGATTTTCGCCCGGAATATATCCGCCACCGCTATGATGCTCTGCCTTTGTTCAGCAGATGCCCTCACCTTAATCATAATCAATTCGCGATACACGCTCTGATCGGGCTTCAACTCTCTGATATCACGCACATCTTCTAATTTTGCCAGCTGTTTCTCTATCTGTTCCAATATTTCATCATCACCGGAAGCCACAATTGTAATTCTGGTAAAACGGGGATCTGCCGTAACACCTGCAGTAATACTTTCAATATTGTAGCCCCGTCTTGAAAAAAGCCCGGTAATACGGCTTAATACACCTGATGTATTATTCACAATAAGCTGAAATACCTTTTTTCGCATATTTTTTTCTCCTATTCCAGTTCCGTCTCTGCACTCCCGGGCGCTTCCGTTCCGAGACTGTTTTTCATATTCCAGTTCCGTCTCTGCACTCCCGCGCCCTTACAGGGAAGGTATTTTCATCTGCTTAGGGCGCAGCTGTAAATTCCTTAGTAATCATAGCAATTTCTATAGAACTTGTCAACAATCCCTTTCTTATTTTGCTTCGTCATTCTCCCCGCATTTGGGCAGTGCCAGCGTCCCTGTTCTGGCTACTTCCGCAATGCTGATGCTCTGCAGCATCTTAATCATAAGCTGTATCCGTTCCGGCTCATCGCAGACCTGTATCATCATGAAATGTTTGGACATATCTACAATCTGTGCCTTCATAATCTCACACAATTCCATGATTTCCCGGCGGTTATTCTTGTTATATTTCACCTTAATCAGCATCAATTCCCTGGCAATACATTGCTGCTGGGCAAATGTCCTGACTTTAATCACATCCAGCTTCTTATTCAGCTGCTTCTCAATCTGTTCAATGGTTCTTTCATCGCCGCTGCTGACAATGGTCATACAGGACACCTCCGGGTCATCCGTCTCACCCACTGCCAGACTATCTATATTGAAACATCTCCTGGAAAACAAACCTGCCACCTTACACAACACGCCGGAACGGTTTTCCACTAAAACGGAATAAATTCTTGTTCTCATCCTTATGCTCCTCCAGTTCTGCCGTACAATACAAATCTATTATGCATAATGAAGCATCCTTTCACCTGCATAAAACCCATACGGCAATTACACCCGATATGATACCGAAACACTCCATGTTCCGCAATACCCTATACAAGATCCATAGGATCAATGACGCACTCTAACAGCATGGAAGTATCCTCCTTCAAAAAGGCGTCAATGACTTCATCACATTTATCCATATGTTCCAGACGAAGAAATGCAATGCCAAAAGCAGCGGAAAGCTTCTCCAAATCAGGACTTCCCGATAAATCAACCACGGAATAGTTATCCTTGTATGTAAAATGCTGGTACTGGCGGACCATGCCCAGATAATTATTTTTCAACACAATAATCTTCACCGGAATGTTATGCTGGCGCATGGTGGCAAGCTCCATCATGGACATCTGAAAAGACCCATCCCCGCACACTGCTATCACCTGTCTGTCAGGCACAGCAATCTTGGCTCCCATAGCCGCCGGAATAGAATACCCCATGGTTCCCATTCCGCCGGAAGTAAGAAATTTTCCCTTCC
>CAJUAP010000004.1 GCA_910584435.1 uncultured Acetatifactor sp. | reverse complement strand
AGTCGGAAAGAAGATGCTGCTATCTGATTGAAAAGTATTCAGTGTTCGGTTTTGAAGGCACAAACTTTAAAGAGTAGATTACTACTCTTTTTTTGTGCATTTATTTATGAAACCAGCTGTTCTATGTAAATTGAACTTAGATGTGAACTATGAAATCAGCTGTTTTATGTGAAATGAGCTTAAACATGAATTACGAAGATTTTGCTAAGTGTAAGACAAAGTGAAGACATGCTTTTTATGTGAAGCTGCTATACAAAGTTGCTATGTGGAGTATTTTTCTAAAGGCAAATAGAGGAGAACGATTGTGAGGATTTTATTGGTGGAAGATAACAGTGCAATAGTGATGGGGTTAGAATATCTGTTGTCACAGGAGGGATATGAGGTTTCTACTGCTGATAACATTATGCGTGCCAAAGGTATTCTGAGGCGGGAGGAATGCGATCTTGTTCTGCTTGACATAGCGCTTCCGGATGGAAATGGGTTTGACTTCTGCAGAATGATAAAGCAGGAAGGGCGGATTCCGGTGATATTTCTGACAGCAAAGGACGAGGAAGCAGATGTTGTAAAGGGATTGGATTTAGGTGCAGATGATTATGTAATTAAGCCATTTCGCAACAGAGAGCTGGTAGCTCGAATTACAGCTGCGCTGCGCCGAAGAGGAAAGGAAAGTAATGAGTTGCATTATAAGGATCTTGTTCTTGATATGGATACATGTACGGTAAGAAGAGACGAAACTTCTGTGGTATTGACGAAGCTGGAATATAAAATTCTGTATTCTTTGATGTCTCATCCGGGGAAACTATTTACGAGAAACGAGATTTTGTCTGATATATGGGATATATCGGGCAATTTTGTAAATGATAATACGTTATCGGTTACCATGAGGCGGCTGCGTGAGAAGCTGGGCGACTCGGACGGTCAGTTGATTAAAACAGTTCGAGGTATGGGATATCGGCTTAATTCGTAAGAACTCTGAAATAGGAACGCTCTAAATGGAATGAATTGGCAAAGTATTATTTAAAGGAAGGGAAAAGAGATGGGCATTGTCTGGAATCAGGAACTGAAGAGACTGGCGCTGGGATTGGGAATTATGTTCTCTGTCAGTATTCTTATTGCGAATGTATTGGTAGGAGCTTATGGTGCACATATGAGAACAGAGTACAACAAAATATTGGCATCAATATTAGGCAATATTGTGTCGTATTATCCGGAGGTATCTGAAGAAGAGCTGATACAAGTGCTAAATACTCACACAGGAGATAATTTTGATGCCGGAGTTCTGGTATTGGCGCAATATGGTGTGTTTCAGGACTATGGAAGTGAATCCTTTATGGTACAGGAAAAGGGGATTCGCTTTCTTTATTTTGGGATTACTTTTTTTACAACTGCTGTATTTGTGCTTTGGTTTTTCTTGCTATTTCGATATCTTGGCAAACGCCAGAATAAAATCTCTGAGTTGAAGGACTATATGAATGCCTTGAATCATGATAATTACAAATTAGAGCTTAGGGATAATGCGGATGATGAATTGAGCGGACTGCGCAATGAAATATACAAGTTGACGGTTCTGCTCAGAGAACAGGCTAAGAAGGCAGTGGAACAGAGGCAGGTATTGGCAGATTCTATGGCAAATATTTCCCATCAATTAAAAACGCCCCTGACTTCAGTGACAATTCTGGTAAATAATTTATCTGACAATTTAGATATGGATGTGTTGACCAGGCAGCGTTTTTTTTCGGAAATCACGCGTCAGCTCACTGATATGTCATGGCTGATTGCGGTTATGCTGAAACTGTCCAGAGTGGATGCCGGGGTTGTGGAGTTCCAGCGCCAATTCTGTCATGTGAAAACAGTGGTGGAAGAGGTCGTTCAAAAATTGGAAATTGCTGCGGAATGGAAGGAAATTTCTATTTTGACGGATGTGCCGGAGGGCATCGGTGTTTATGCGGATAAAAAGTGGATGGTGGAGGCATTGATGAATATTGTAAAAAATGCCATTGAGCACAGTTTTCCAGGAGGCAGTGTGGAAGTGAAGGGAGAGGAAAACGAAGTATATACACAGATTATCATCAGAGATTGTGGGGAAGGAATGACAGAAGAAGAGCGCAGGAAACTGTTTCAAAGATTCTATAAAGGCGCATCTGTCAAGGAGGACAGTGTTGGAATAGGTCTGGCTCTGGCCAAAGAGATTATAGAGAAGCAGGGCGGATACATTTCTGTAGATTCTCAAATGGGAAAGGGGACTGTATTTCAAATCAGATTTGTTCATAGATGAGATGGGGATGAAATTTTAAAATGTCACCGAAATGTCATTTTCATTTTCTATACTGAGTTTATCAAAAATAGTTTATGGATTCTTTGAATTGATGTAGAGAAAGGAAAGGTGCTGAGATGGAAATCTTACGAACGGAGCATTTGGTGAAAAAGTATGGAAAAGGCGAGAATAAGATTATTGCGGTGAATGACGTGAGCTTTTCTGTGGAACAGGGAGAATATGTGGCAGTGGTAGGGAGTTCCGGCAGTGGAAAATCCACATTGATGCATATGCTTGGAGGTGTGGATCGTCCTACTTCCGGCAAAGTATTCATCGAGGATAATGATATTTATCGGATGAATGATGATAACCTGGCAATCTTCCGAAGAAGGCAAGTGGGTTTAATTTATCAATTTTACAATTTGATACCGGTGCTGACGGTGGAGGAAAATCTGACATTACCCTGTGAACTGGATGGCAGGAAAACGGATAAGGGGCTGGTGTGGGAGCTGGCCGGAGTGCTTGGATTGGAAGATAGGATGTCAGCGCTGCCAAATGAACTGTCGGGCGGACAACAGCAGCGGGTTGCCATTGGCAGAGCTTTGATTACAAGACCGGCCATTTTACTGGCGGACGAGCCAACGGGGAATCTGGATACCCGCGCAAGCAATGAGGTGGCAGAGTTATTGAAAGTTTCCAACCGCAAGTTTAAACAGACCATTATTATGATAACACATAATCTGGAACTGGCAAAGCAGGCGGACAGAGTGCTGACAATAGAGGATGGGCGCATATATGAATAAGTACAGCCACCTTCATGCATTCCGACTGCTTTACCATGCATGAAAGTAAGGCAATAAAGGGAATTGCCTGGAGGTTTACTGTGGTCATGGTTCAGTGGCCTGTATGAACTGTTACGGGAGAAGCATATAGAACATAATAGAAATGGAGAATATGATGAATGTATTAGAAAAATGCTGTTATCGATCTCTGAAGGAGAACAGGAAAAGGACTTTGGTAACTATTGTAGGCATTTTGCTTGCAACTGCGCTGATTACAGCGGTAGCCTGTATGGTGGTGAGCTTTCGGGCAAGTATGATTGCTTTTGAGAAAAAGGAAAACGGGGATTTTCATTATCTTTTTACGCAGGTAGGCAATGAAAATCTAAAGTATTTCCGGAATAATAAAAATGTTGAGAAGATGGGGCTTTTAATGGAAATAGGGTATACACTTCTGGAAGAAAGCCAGAATCCCGATAAGCCTTATCTGTATATACGTGCGGCGGATGATGCAGGAATGGAGGTGATGTCTCTGGAGCTGGCAGAGGGGAGAATGCCTGAGAATGACAGGGAGTTGGTGATTGGAAGGCATGTTCTGACCAATGGATTGGCAGAATATCATGTGGGAGATGTGGTTACCTTCCCCATATACAACAGGTTTTATGAAGGACGCAAGATGCACCAGGATGAAAATTATGCTTATGACGTGGAAGAAGGGCATTCCTTGGAAGAGCTGGTTCCGGTAACGGAGAAAACATATACCATTGTGGGCATTGTGGAACGTCCCAATACCAATATAGAAGACAGAATGGCACCGGGGTATTCTGCATTTACCTGTATGGGAGATGAAACGGCGGAAGGAGAATTTGAAGTTTATGCCACGTATACCGATTGGGGGCTTCGTCATGCGGTACAGGTGACGGCCGGACTCCTGGGGGTGTCTGAAGAATTGTATGATCGCTACTACAATTACAGGGGGCTGGTAGATTATACGGAGGAAGAAGAACAACAGCTGCACGCAGTGGCCCAATCGGTGGTGGAAAATTACTGGCTGCTAAAGTGGGAAATCTTAATTTTTTCTTCCAACATTATGTCTACGATTTATGCCATGTCCGCCATTGCCATTCTGGTGATTATATTGACCAGTGTATTTTGCATCCGTAACAGCTTTATGATTTCACTGACCGAGAAAATGAGGCTCTATGGCAGGCTTTCATCTGTGGGAACCACAGCAAGCCAGCAGAGGAAGCTGGTGTATTATGAGGCATTTCTGTTAGGCGGCATTGGTATTCCGCTGGGAGTGGTATGCGGTGTGGGAGCTTCTGCCATTTTAGTAAAAGCAGTGGTGGGACTGGTGGAAGATGCCATAGAGATTACGCTGGTATATGCTGTTTCGTTTCCGGCAATTCTATTTGGAATGCTGCTGTCCGCATTTACGGTGTTCTTCTCCGCAGCCAAATCTGCAAGACAGGCTGCCAGAATATCACCCATCAGTGCCATCAGAGCCAATGACACGGTGAAGATACATAAGAACGGATTGAGATGTCCCAAATGGATAAACAGCTGTTTCGGTATTGGAGGCAGGGTGGCATATAAGAATCTGAAACGTGCCAAAGTAAAATATCGTACTACCGTAGTGTCCATTGTAGTAAGTGTAGCTGCCTTTATCGGGCTGTCTACTTTTACACAGCTGATGATGTTTGCATCTACTTTTTATTATGAAAACCACCAGTACCAGATGGCAGTAAGCTTATGGGATGTTGAGGACTGCACTGATGAGGCGCTGCAGATTGTGGGACTTGAGGGAGTGGAAGAAGCGGAGATCTGCCGTATGCGTACTATTACCGCGGACATCGGGCAGATTCCTTTTACGGAAGAATATTCGGAAATGTATCCGGAGGAAAACGGGTGGGAGGAATATAATATTTCCGTGAGGTCTTTGGGAGAAGAAGGTTTTGCACGCTATTGCAGTAAACTGGGAGTATCTGTGGAAGAGGCGGAGCATAAGGCAATCGTAGTGGCAAACTATGAGATGGAAAACAGAGAGAATGGCAAGATTTACAGCAGCGCCGGCAATGTAGCAGAGTATCATCCGGGAGATGTGATTTCTGGAAGGGTTAGAGGCGTTTCGGCACAGGATGAAGAAAAGGAAGCCCGGATTGAGGTGCTGCTTCAGACAGAAGAAAGGCCCATGTGCATGTCAAATGCCTTCTATAATGATATAATATTGATTGTCAGCGATGCATGGATGGATCAGTGGCCGTTAGACGGAGAGGGAAATACGGTATATGTCTATATAAAGTGCAAAGATGCCAGTGCACTTGAACAGGTGATCCGAAGGGATTTACGGCTCAAGCATTACACTATTTCAAATTATGAGACGCAGTATCGTTCTGACAGAAGTATGTATCTGGTAATTTCCATTTTCCTGTATGGCTTTATTTCCGTAGTGGCGTTGATTGGCATCACTAATATTTTTAATACCATTACCACGAATATGGAACTTCGGGCGCCGGAGTTTGCCATGTTGAAATCGGTTGGCATGACAAACCGGGAATTCAGACGTATGATCTGGCTGGAGGGCGCATTCTATGGGGGAAAAGCGCTTCTGATAGGAATTCCCATGGGTGTGTGTATTTCATATTGCTTCTATATTGCATTGGGCCAGGGTATTGTAACGGTATTCCGTTTTCCGGGAACCGGAGTTGTCATATCCATTGCTGCTGTCATTGTGCTGCTATACGTTATTATGCATTATTCAATGGGGAAGATAAATCGAAAAAATATTATAGAAGCCATTCAAAATGAAAATATATAGATGACATTATTTCCCGCAAATTTTTTTACAATATTTTCAGATAATAGTTTCATTTTTACTTCAAGTGTGTTAAAATGTTTAAGAGGGGCGGCGGTTTACCGATTTGCCCACAGTGGATTTAGAAGGAAGCGGGAAAGGCACGGGTGGAAAAATGGAGACTAAAATATTACTGGAAAACGGCACGAATGAGCTGGAGATTTTGGAATTTACGCTGGACAATAATTCGTATGGCATTAATGTGGCGAAGATTAGAGAGATTATTACGTATTCGTCTGTTACGCCTGTCCCTAATTCCCATCCCAGTATTGAAGGAATTTTTATGCCGCGGGATGTCATGATTACGGCAATTGACCTGAAAAACTGCCTTGGAAGGGGGACTTCAGAGCCTAAGGGTCTGTTTATCGTGACGAATTTCAATAAACTGGACATTGCATTCCATGTGGAAAATGTGTTGGGAATTCATAGAATATCCTGGAGGGATATTATTAAACCCGATGCTACGATTTCTACTACAGAAGACAGCGTCTCTACCGGTATTATCAAGAAGGATGATAAGCTGATTATTATTCTTGACTTTGAGAAGATTGTGGCGGATATTAATCCTGAAACAGGTCTGAAAGTTTCCGAGATCAGTGAATTAGGCGAGCGGAAACGGAGTAATGTACCTATATTGATTGCTGAAGATTCCCCGCTGTTGAATAAGTTAATTGTGGATTCCCTCAAGAAGGCTGGCTATGACAACCTGATACACACGGAGAACGGACAGAAGGCATATGATATTATCTGCCAATGCAAGAAAGAAGGAACGCTGTATGACCATGTGCGGGTAATTATCACTGATATTGAAATGCCTGAGATGGATGGACATCGGTTGACCAAATTGGTTAAGTCAGATGAAGAGACGGCAAATATACCAATTGTTATTTTCTCATCGCTGGTGAATGAAGAAATGAAGAAAAAGGGTGAAGCATTGGGAGCCAATGCACAATTGTCCAAACCTGAAATAGGCAATCTGGTAAGAGTGGTGGACGATCTTGTAGATAAACATCATCTGGATACATAAAGTCGGAATCTGTTCAGAAATATGCCCGGAGAGGTATTGCGTATAGTAAAAGCCTAAGGCGTGAGAATTTGGTATCTGCACGAGGATGCCAGGCAGCTGGCGGCCTTTGATGAAGAACAGGATAGGCTGGGAGTGATCCCGGCCTTTTGTGTGAATATATCTTTTTGCACTATTTGCAAATAAGTGCAGTTTGGAGCATAAGGATAATTGTGCAGCCATGATATATTTTTTATGAAGCAGACGATGGGAGCATATATCAGATGGCATCTGAAATGAGAAATGAGGAAGTGCTGGATAAAATAGAGCGGTTTGACAGGATTCTGGTGGGGATTGGAGAGGAATTTGACGAATCCGGGAGGCTGAGGCAGAAGCCGCAATATGCAGATGGGTGTGGAAGATTGAAAAGTGCAGACTGTGATTGGCTGATACCTGCCTGGAATGATTTCTGGAGGGAGAAGCTGGGGGACGGTAATGCAGCGGCAGCGTTAGAGAGACTGGCTGAACTTTTGGAAGGGAAGAATGTGTTTGCTGTTTCCACATCTGTCAATAGTAAGATTGCCGCAAGCGGCATAAGGACGGTAATGCCATGTGGTACCGGGGTAAAAAAGCAGTGTGTTAAAGGATGTGGAGAAGTGATTCAAAACGTCTCGGAAGAAGAGCATAACCGGTTATGGCAGGCATTTGAAATGCTGGCAGATAAAAAAGAGGCTTTCTGTGAGAAACTGCAGGAGATGTGCTGTCTTGGTACATGTCCGAAATGCGGTGCACCCCTTGTTTTGAATACGGTTTATGCAGAGAACTATAATGAACATGGATACTTGGAACAATGGAATGCATATACAAAATGGCTTCAGGGAACCTTGAATCATAAATTACTGGTTCTGGAGCTGGGGGTGGGGATGCAGTTTCCTTCCGTGATCCGCTGGCCGTTTGAAAAGGTGGTATTTTTTAATCAAAAGGCTTTTTTGTGCAGGGTGAATGAGAAATTGTACCAATTGACGGAAGAATTGGCGGGAAAAGGATGCGGAATTTCCATGAATGCAATTGATTGGTTGAAGCAGTTGTGATAAACTAGAAATGTTAGTATCATATTTTTTGAACAATGAGGAAGCGGAGGGGATAAAATGCCTTCACAAGATGATTACTTGGACGAATTGTTAAAAGGAATATCAGACGAAGCGGATGGGGCAGCAGGAGATGAAGGAAATGCTGTTTCGGTGGATAGTCCTGATTTGGATGCTGTTGCAGGAATGACAGAGGAAGAAATTGCAAAACTTTTGGCGGCTGGTTCTGACGAACCGGCTGTGGCGGAAGAACCGGTACAAAGCCGGACTCAGGGGAATGGAGACTCGTTAGAGGATGTTATTGCCATGCTGGAGGGGACAGCTGACAGTGATTTGCAGGAGATACAGGATCTGCTGCAGAAGTCGGATAATAATGAATTGGTGGATACGAACCAGGATCTGGAAGATAATATCAGTCCGGTTGATAAATTGCTGGCGGATATTGAAGGTGCGGAAGGTGAAGGGGATGCTTTAGACGCCAAAGGGCAGCGTGCGCTGGAGAAGAAACGCCGCAAGGAAGAAAAGCTTGCACAGAAAAAGGCGAAGAAAGAAGAAAAGAAAGCGGCAAAGGCGAAGAAGAGCAGGAAGGAAAAAGCAAAGACAGGAAAGCGCCAATCAGAGGAAGATCCTTCTATTGAGTATGATGTGTTGGACAGCATTGTATCTGATGCAGGGAAGATTGGTCAGAAAGATACCGCAGCGGACGCAATTGTAGAGATTGATAAGGAAGAAGCGGACAGTTTGATACCGGATATTGCGGTATTGGAGGGAGAGGAAGAGACAAAAGAAGAACCAAAGGAGAAGAACAGTTTATTTGCAAGGTTTGTGGCATTTCTGATGGAAGAGGACGAGGAAGATGAGAAAACGGAGAATGAGAATCTTCGCCTGTCCAAAGAAAATCAGGATATTATCAATGAACTTGATAAGGAAAATGCTAAAAAAGGAGATAAGTCCAAGAAAAAGAAGAAGGAAAAGCCCAAGAAGGAGCCAAAGCCAAAGAAGGCACCTAAGCCTAAGAAAGAGAAGCCGCCGAAGGAAGAAGAGCCTGAGCCTTCGGGGAGTAGACTTACGCTGAAGAAGGTACTGCCGATTGTATTGTTGGGAGCTTCCGTTGGTGCGGTAATCTTAATTTTTGTAAATATATCTATGGATTTTGCCGATAAGAAAGTGGCCAGGAATGCTTATCAGGAGGGTGATTATGAGGCTTGTTTCCAGAATTTGTACGGGAAGAAGCTGAATGATGAGGAAGCTCTTATGTATGGCAAATCAGAGAGTATTCTATATATCAGCCTTTGGTACCGGAAATATGAGGTGTTCGCAGGAGAGGGCAAAGAAGTGCAGGCATTGGACATCCTGATTCAGGCTGTAAATGATTATCCTATGCTTTATGAATATGCATCTCAGTGGAATGCCATAGCCGAGATTAGTGAAGTGTATTCGAGTATGGTGAATATCCTGAGGGATAAGTATGGTATTACTGAGGCGCAGGCATTGGAGATTGCGGCTGAGAAAAGTGACCTGGAGTATACGAAAATGGTTACGGGGATAGCAAATGGAATGACATATGATTCTCTGAGGAATCCGGGATCGGTACAGCAGCCTGTAGAGCAGGAGCTGCCTAATGAATTGCCTGAAGAATCGGATATCGGCCAGGGGAATTTTGTAGACAATCAGAGGTGACGGGGTAGACGGCTATGGTTGCGGTAATAGATTATGATGCGGGAAATATAAAGAGTGTGGAAAAGGCATTGCTTTCTTTGGGGCAGGAAGTGACGATAACCAGAGACGGGGAGAAGATTTTACATGCCGAAAGGGTAATACTGCCCGGCGTGGGAGCCTTTGGAGATGCCATGAAGAAACTGTATACATATGGTTTGGTGGAGGTCATTCGGAAGTGTGTCGACAGGGGTGTTCCATTTCTGGGTATCTGTCTGGGGCTGCAGCTCTTATTTGAAAGCAGTGAAGAAAGTCCCCAGGCAGAGGGGCTCCGCATTTTAGAGGGCAGAATTGCGCGCATTCCATCAGGGGATGGTTTGAAGGTTCCGCATATCGGCTGGAATAACCTGAATTTTCCAAGGCAGAGCCGGATGTTTGAGGGAATCGATGAAGGCGCATATGCTTATTTTGTGCATTCTTATTATCTGCAGGCATCGGATGAAAGTATCGTGACTGCAACTGCGGATTATGGGGTGAAGATTCATGCTTCTGTGGAGAAGGGGAATGTGTTTGCCTGTCAGTTTCATCCGGAGAAAAGTTCAGACGTGGGAATGCGTATATTGTCAAATTTTCTTGCAATCCGTCAGTAAGAACTGGCAAAATGTAACAGCATACGTTTTGGTGCACGCAATATAAGATTGAAGTTGGTAATCGAAAGGAAATTCAAATGCATACAAAAAGAGTCATTCCCTGCCTGGACATCAAGGATGGAAGGGTGGTGAAAGGAGTTCAGTTTGTAAATCTGATGGACGCGGGAGATCCTGCAGATGTGGCTGCTGCCTATGATAAGGCAGGAGCGGATGAAGTAGTGTTTTTAGACATTACGGCTTCTTCAGACAGTCGGGCAACACAATTAGAGTGGGTGAGGCAGGTTGCAGGCAGGCTGTTCATTCCTTTTACAG
Source organism: uncultured Acetatifactor sp. (assembly GCA_910584435.1). Taxonomy (GTDB): domain Bacteria; phylum Bacillota; class Clostridia; order Lachnospirales; family Lachnospiraceae; genus Acetatifactor. Next base: position 93,269 of record CAJUAP010000004.1, on the reverse strand, counting down.
TGGGCGGCGGAATTCGCACAGTGGAGGATTTCAGAGCCATTCTGAGGGAAGGAGCAGATAAGATTTCCATAAACTCTGCTGCGATTATGAATCCGCCGTTGATTTCCGAAGCAGCAGACAGATTCGGCAGCCAATGCGTAGTGGTTGCCATTGATGCGAAGAAAAGGGCTGACGGCACCGGGTGGAATATTTATAAAAACGGCGGCCGCGTGGATATGGGAATGGACGCGGTGGAATGGGCCGTGGAAGCAGAGCGTTTGGGCGCGGGAGAAATCCTGTTGACAAGTATGGATGGGGATGGCACGAAGGAAGGGTATGATCTGGAACTGACAAAGGCTGTGACGGATGCTGTGAAGATACCGGTAATAGCGTCAGGCGGTGCGGGAAAGCTGGAGCATTTCTATGAGGCGCTGGCGGAAGCTAAGGCGGAAGCGGTGCTGGCGGCCTCGCTTTTTCATTACAGAGAATTGGAGATTCGGCAGGTAAAGGAGTATTTGAGGGAGAGGGGTGTTAGTGTACGCTTATAGTAAATGGAAGCGAAGGTGTATTTGCTGTGGCGTGTTTATGGAAGTAGTGTAATATGTAAATGGCATGTTATGAAAGTAGTGTAATTCATGAACTGCATTTAAATGTTGAATGGTGCAGGAAAGAGCAGTTTGGTTCAGGAGATTACGAAGGAAGAAAGGATGGATTGGATATGGGCATGATTGATAATGATTGGTTAGAAGAGCTGGAAGCTGAATTTCAGAAACCATATTATAAGGAGCTGTATCAATTTGTAAAAGAAGAATACAATACAACACAGATTTTTCCGTCGGCAGATGATATTTTTAATGCGTTTCATCTGACCCCTTTAAGTAAAGTGAAGGTGGTTATCCTGGGGCAGGATCCTTATCATAATGTGGGACAGGCGCATGGACTGTGCTTCTCGGTGAAGCCGGATGTGGCGGTTCCGCCTTCTCTGGTGAACATTTACAAGGAACTTCATGATGATTTGGGGTGTGATATTCCGAATAACGGTTATCTGATAAAATGGGCGGAACAGGGTATACTGATGCTGAATACTGTGTTGACAGTGAGGGCGCATATGGCTAATTCCCACAAGGGTAAGGGATGGGAGAAATTCACCGATGCGGCAATCCAGGCGTTGAACAAACAGGACAGGCCGATTGTGTTTATCTTGTGGGGACGGCCCGCACAGATGAAGAAGAAAATGTTGAACAATCCGAAGCATTTGATTCTGGAAGCGGCGCATCCCAGTCCCTTGTCGGCGCATAACGGATTTTTCGGAAGCAGGCCTTTCAGCAAAACCAACCAGTTTTTACAGGAAAATGGGTTAGAGCCCATTGACTGGCAGATTGAGAATGTGTGATTGGGCGATACTATTTGAATTCAAGTGCTGCAGAAGACAGAAAGGCATGGTATTACAATGGATAAAAAGGCTTTTGTCACAAAAGAGATGATAGAAGATATTGTGAAGACATATCCTACTCCGTTCCATATTTATGATGAGAAGGGGATCAGGGAAAATGCCAGGGCATTAAAAGAGGCTTTTTCCTGGAATCCGGGATATAAGGAATTTTTTGCAGTAAAGGCAACACCGAATCCTTTTCTGATTCGTATTCTGCAGGAATACGGCTGTGGATGCGACTGTTCTTCTTATACAGAATTAATGCTGAGTGATGCCGTGGGCGTTAAGGGAGAGGATATTATGTTTTCTTCCAATGATACGCCTGCAGAGGATTTTGTGCTGGCGGCAAAAATCGGCGCTACCATTAATCTTGACGATATTACGCATATCGATTTTCTGGAAAGGACTTTGGGATATCTGCCGAAAACTTTGAGCTGCCGTTACAATCCGGGGGGGTATTTTTCGCTGGGGACGGATATTATGGATAATCCGGGGGATGCAAAATATGGATTTACCACAGAGCAGATGTTTGAAGGATTCCGCATTTTGAAGGCAAAAGGTGTGGAAAATTTTGGTATTCATGCGTTCCTGGCAAGCAATACTGTTACCAATGAATATTATCCCACCCTGGCAAAGCAGTTATTTGAACTGGCGGTGAAATTGAAGGAAGAGACAGGGGTGCATATCGGGTTCATTAACTTGTCGGGTGGTATCGGCATTCCCTATCGTCCGGATCAGGAGCCGAATGACATTAAGGTGATCGGTGAAAGCGTCAGGAAGGTGTATGAGGAAGTTCTGGTGCCGGCAGGCATGGGGAACGTGGCCATATATACGGAGCTTGGACGTTTTATGATGGGGCCTTACGGTCATTTGGTGACGAAGGTGATTCACCAGAAGCATACCCACAAGGAGTATGTGGGAGTGGATGCCTGTGCGGTGAACCTGATGCGGCCGGCCATGTATGGTGCATATCATCATATCACTGTGCTGGGGAAAGAAAATGAGCCTCATGACCATAAATATGATGTGACAGGCTCACTGTGTGAGAATAATGATAAGTTTGCCATAGACAGAATGCTGCCGCAAGTAGAAGCGGGAGATTATCTTGCAATTCATGATACGGGAGCACATGGCTTTTCTATGGGGTATAACTATAACGGAAAGTTAAAGTCGGCGGAATTACTGCTTCATGAGGATGGGACGGTGGAGATGATTCGCCGGGCAGAGACACCAAAGGATTATTTTGCCACTTTTGACGGATTTGAGATTTATGACAGGATGTTTCCAGGGCAGGAGCCAAAGAAGTGAGCTGCAAAATAAGGAATAAAAAATTGCAAATATAGTACGCAGTCAAACGTTGAAGAATGGGAGATGAAATTGATGAGATATCCGAAATTTCTGCCTCAGGGCGGCAGGATTGGTTATATAGCGCCATCTTTCGGATGTTCCACGGAGCCGTATCTTTCGGCTTTGGCCAATGCCGGGGATATCTGGCAGAAAATGGGATATGGCCAGGTTTATGGACCGAACTGTTTTGTGAATGAAGGTGTGGGCATCAGCAATATACCGGAGAAATGTGCCGGGGAGGTGATGGATTATTTCCTTTCCGGAGAGGCAGACTGCCTGATATCCTGCGGCGGCGGGGAGTTGATGTGTGAGATTCTGCCTTTTATAGATTTTCACAAGCTGGCAGAAGCGGAACCTATCTGGTTTATGGGATATTCTGATAATACGAATCTGACATATCTGCTCGCAACGCTGGCGGATACGGCTTCCATATATGGACCCAATGCGCCTGCTTTCGGCATGGAACCGTGGCATAAGTCTCTTTGGGATGCCTATCACATACTGACCGGAGAACAGACAGCAGTGGAGAGCTATGGAATGTGGGAGAGGGAATCGCTGAAGAGCCCGGAGAATCCCCTTGCACCCTACCATTTGACAGAACCGCTGTTGATCCGCAGTTTTATGGGCAGAGATGAGGTGAAGACAAATCTGCATTTTCAAGGCCGGCTGTTGGGCGGATGTATGGATTGTCTGGTAAACCTGCTGGGAACCCGCTTTGACAGGACAAGGGAATTTGTGGAACGTTATAAGGAAGACGGTATTATCTGGTTTCTTGAGGCGTGTGATTTGAACGTATTTGCGATTCGGCGTGCTATGTGGCAGATGGAAGAAGCAGGTTGGTTTCCGTATGTGAAAGGCTTTTTATTTGGCCGGCCGCTAAATGGAGCGCCCATGATGGAATTAGATGTATACCATGCCGTATTAGATATTGCAGGCCGGAAAAATGTGCCTGTGATTATGGATGTGGATTTGGGTCATTTACCGCCCATGATGCCCTTGGTTGTGGGAAGTATGGCAGAGGTAACTGTGACGGGCAATCATGTTAATATTGGCATGAGATTTGAATAAGAAGATTTCGCTGATCTTGCGTTTTGTGTGTATTAGTTACTGGGAACGGAGTGAACAGTAACATGTGTCTTCTGAAGTTTATAAAAAATTGTAAAAAATACTTGTCAAGTTCCATAATTTGTGGTAGAATAAATTTGTTGTGAAGGAAAGTTGTCAGGAAGTGTGACAAGATGCCGGCGTGTCGGAATGGCAGACGAGGCAGACTCAAAATCTGTTGTGGGCAACCACGTGCGGGTTCAAGTCCCGCTGCCGGCATTATCAGAATCGCTGAGAACCAGTAGGATCAAGGGTTTGAAGCGATTTTTTGTTTTTCAGCGGCTTTTTGTGCTTTATGCATCTTTAGGGGTAAATTTTGGTATGAGTATCTCTGTAATGACAGAATTCAGCAATATGAAAAGGAATAAGAGTATTGCATACGCGACAAGATTAAAAATGATTGATAAAATAGTAAAATACTTTATAATACTGTGGACAGGAAACAGGGAAATAAGATTATTTAACCATATTAAATCCCATAGGAGTAAAAGAGCCGGCAGCAGAAATTATGTTTTAGGATAGTAGTGCTATAGTTCGGCGACATGCCGGACTCTCACATGGAGAATGTGCAAAACGCGGAGGCAGGAAGATAACCGGCCCAAAGGAGGAAATCTGATGGAAATCAAACGTTATAAGCATAATGCCGGATATTCCTATACACTGGGAATGGCACTTACAATTGAATTGATAAAATATAAAAGAGAATCTGTGAGGACAATATATGTTCATCCCGATTATATTGTGCAGGATAAAAACAGGACGATCTTTGATATTTGTGAGAGGGCGGCGCTGCCCTGTGAGGTCAATGGTAAGATTTTCAGCCGATTGTCCATGAAAGAGAATACATATGTAATAGGCGTATTTGAAAAGTATCTTACTGATTTGTCACGTGAAGAACCTCATATTGTTCTGGTAAATCCTGGCGATTCCGGTAATCTGGGTACGATTCTGCGAACAGGGTTGGGATTTGGGTTCAGAGATTATGCCATTATCAGGCCGGGAGTGGATATTTACGCCCCTAAGGCAATACGTGCAAGTATGGGGGCTTTTTTTCATGTCAGGTTTTCCTACTTTGATTCCTTCGACGAGTATCGGACACAATTTTCGGGACATGAAATTTATTCCTTTATGTTAGATGGGGAAATGGAGCTGCGTGAAATTGGAGAAAAGCCCATACAGCCGTATTCGCTGATCTTCGGCAATGAAGGAACCGGGCTTCCATGCTGCTTTCATAATTACGGAAAAAGCGTCTGCATTGCACATAATCATGAGATTGATTCGCTGAATCTGGCGATAGCTTTTGGCATTGCAGCCAGGGCTTTTGCAGAACTGAAAAATTAATCCAAGGTGTAATCCTTTCATAGGAGGCCGGAAGTCCTAATCCCATTGGGAAGCATTTCTATTTGTTTCCATGAAGGATTAAGAATTTATGAAAACAGATCCGCAAAATTTAATTTTAAGGCGTCCAAAATGTTTACCGGAATAATATCTTTGGTTGTGCAAATTTTTCCCTGTGGAAAATCCATTCTATTGTCATAATCCCATGGGAAGCAAATTATGCCGTCCCATGAGGATTATGAAGTGGTAAGATGTCTAAAATTCGTTGCCGGGGAATCTTGGTATGCCGTCAAGCCCTGGTTTCAAGTCATCATCTGTGGGAACATAATCGGTCATTTCGCCATTGTTGTATTTTTCATAAGCAACCATATCAAAGTATCCGGTTCCCGTGAGGCCGAATACAATGGTTTTCTCTTCTCCGGTTTCTTTGCACTTCAGCGCTTCGTCAATGGCAACGCGGATGGCATGGCTGCTCTCCGGTGCGGGAAGAATGCCTTCTACTTTCGCAAATTGGGTTGCAGCATTGAATACCGCTGTCTGTTCCACACTGGTGGCCTCTATCAATCCGTCATGATAGAGCTGGGATAGTACAGGACTCATGCCATGATAGCGCAGTCCGCCGGCATGGTTGGCGGAAGGAATAAAACCGCTTCCCAGGGTATACATTTTGGCCAGAGGGCAGACCTTTCCGGTATCACAGAAATCATATGCAAAAACACCTCTTGTAAAGCTTGGGCAGGAGGCAGGTTCTACCGCAATGATTCTGTAATTTTTCTCGCCCCGCAGAATTTCACCTGCGAAGGGAGATATCAGTCCGCCTAAATTAGAACCGCCGCCGGCACAGCCAATAATAATGTCCGGAGTGATATTGTATTTATCAAGGGCAGCTTTGGTCTCTAAGCCGATAACGGTCTGATGCAGTAATACCTGATTCAGGACACTGCCCAGAACATACCGATACCCTTCACGGGTGGTTTCTGCTTCCACTGCTTCGGATATGGCACAGCCAAGGCTTCCGGTGGTGCCGGGATGCTCTGCGAGAATTTTGCGGCCGACTTCGGTGGTGGTGCTGGGAGAAGGCGTAACGGTTGCACCATAGGTTCTCATCACTTCCCGGCGGAAAGGCTTCTGCTCATAGGATACTTTCACCATGTATACCAGACAGTCTAAATCAAAATAAGCGCATGCCATGGAAAGAGCCGTTCCCCATTGTCCGGCGCCGGTCTCGGTGGTGACGCCTTTTAAGCCCTGCTTTTTGGCATAATAAGCCTGGGCAATGGCGGAGTTCAATTTATGGCTTCCGCTGGTATTATTGCCTTCAAATTTGTAATAGATTTTGGCAGGAGTCTGCAGCTTTTCTTCCAGACAATAAGCTCTTACCAGGGGAGAGGGGCGGTACATTTTGTAGAAATCCTGGATTTCCTGTGGGATGGGGATGTAAGCATTGGTATCATCCAATTCCTGGGATACCAGTTCGTCACAGAATACTCCTTTTAATTCTTCCGCGGTCATAGGTTTTAAAGTACCTGGGTTCAGAAGCGGTGAGGGCTTATTCTTCATATCAGCCCGAAGATTATACCAGGCGGTTGGAATTTCCGATTCGTCGAGGTAGATCTTATAAGGGATTTTAGTTTGCTCACTCAAAGTTTTGTCCTCCATATATTATTGGCCATGTGCCGTTTGCCGCATCTTCGTTTTTCGGAAATTTCTTCCCCAATGCGTTCTAGCGATATCCTAACATAGAATATGAAATTCTGCAATCTATTTTATAAAATGATTCTGACTGGAAAGTATATTCGTTTCCGTTCATTGATCGGCTCGCGGGGTGTTTTCACCATGAACTGTTACAGAAAATGAACCAAGGGAGAAATGTGAATTGAAAAATAAAGCGGCGCATGATAAAATAATGACGTGAAAATGCAATAGACTGAAAAATGGAAGAAAGGCATTCCATGGAAGAACGGCATTCCTAAGAGTAATTTCGTGTAAGATAAATGTAAAATGCATGCGTTATGACGGAGGGACAAATGACAAAGAAACAGAGAGCTTTGGCAATCATAGAGCTGCTGAAAAAGGAGTATCCGCATACGGATTGTACACTTGCCTATGACCAGGCGTGGAAGCTTCTTGTAAGTGTACGTCTGGCGGCACAGTGTACGGATGCAAGAGTGAATGTGGTTGTGGAGAAATTATATGAAAAATATCCGGATGTCAATGCTTTGGCAGAAGCACCTGTGGAAGAAATAGAGAAGATAGTACGCCCTTGCGGTCTGGGAAACAGTAAGGCCAGGGATATCAGCGCCTGTATGAAAATGCTCCGGGACGTTTACGGCGGGAAGGTGCCGGATGATTTTGACAAATTGCTGGCATTGCCCGGGGTGGGGAGGAAAAGCGCTAACCTGATTATGGGTGATGTGTTCGAAAAACCGGCAATTGTCACCGATACCCATTGTATCCGCCTGACGAACAGGATGGGGCTGGTAGACGGTATTAAGGAGCCGGGAAAAGTGGAAAAGGAATTGTGGAAGATTATTCCGCCGGAAGAGGGAAATGATTTCTGCCATCGGCTTGTGGATCATGGGAGGGCGGTATGCACTGCCCGTACAAAACCTCATTGTGAAGTCTGCTGCCTTGAGGGAATCTGTAAGAAAGCAGGTGTGGTGTGAAGATGAAGAATTTCTAAGTGCAGCATCCGCTCTGGCAGCTGCACAGGTTTATGGATTGGTTACGGGAATGTGAACGGTGGTAATTATCACTGCATAGAGTATGGTAAGCGTAGCAGGGAGATTGCTTATGGAAATTTATGTAGTGAAACCGGGAGATAATGTGGACAATATTGCGGCGGCTTTTGGGGTGGATGTGGACCAGATTATTTACGATAATCAATTGGAGTATCCCTATGAACTTGCAGTGGGGCAGGCGCTTCTGATCAATGAATATGAAAGAAATGCTGACAGGGCCATATCTGTGAGCGGTTACGCGTATCCGTTTATCAGTCCATGGATATTGGAGCAGACGCTGCCGTATTTATCGGAACTGCCGATTTTTTCCTATGGATTTACAAAAGAGGGAAATCTTCTGCCGCCTGCCCAGGGCGATGATGTATGGATGATACGGGAAGCTGAACGCTTTGGAACTTTGCCTATACTGACATTGACACCTTTTGGCCTGGATGGAAATTTTAATAATCAATTGATTCATTCGGTGGTGAATAACGGGGAATACAGGGAGAGATTAATACAGGATCTGCTTGAAGTCATGGCTGAGAAAGGATATCAGGGAGTTGATATTGACTTTGAATATATCCTTGCGGAGGACAGGGATGCATTTTCTGCTTTTGTGCGCCAGGTGGCAGAAGCCATGCGTGAAAATGGGTACCATACTTCTGTGGCGCTTGCTCCGAAAACCAGTGCTGACCAGGCAGGGCTGTTGTATCAGGGGAAAGATTACAGAGCGCTTGGAGAGGCAGCGGATCATGTGCTGCTGATGACGTATGAATGGGGTTATACCTACGGTCCGCCCATGGCGGTAGCACCGATTCATCAGGTGCGCAAAGTGGTGGAATATGCGCTGACAGAGATTCCAGCAGAGAAGATTGACCTGGGAATTCCCAATTATGGATATAACTGGCCGCTTCCATATGAAAGGGGCGTTACCAAAGCTGCTGCCATAGGAAATGTACAGGCGGTACGTATTGCAGTGGAACAGGGAGCGGAGATTATGTTTGACAGTCTGGCGGAAAGCCCCTATTTTCAATATACCAGTGAGGGGATTGAACATGAGGTATGGTTTGAGGATGTGAGAAGCCTGCAGGCAAAATTCAACCTGATAAAAGAGTATGGATTGAGAGGCTGTGGGTATTGGCAGATCATGAAGTGGTTCCGGGCCAATTGGGTATTGCTGCAAAATCAATTTTATATTTTAAAATGAGAATCCTATAAAAAAAGGTTTGAACAGGAAAAGTCTGAGCAGAAAAAATCTCAATAGAAAAAATCTCAATAGAAAAAATCTCAATAGAAAAAATCTGAACAGAAAAAATTTGAATAGAGAAAATCTGAACAGAAAAAATCTGAACAGAGAAAATCTGAACAGAGAAAATCAGAATAGAAAAAATTTGGATAGAAAAAAATTGAATAAGAAAAGTCCGAATAAAAAAGCCAGAATAAGAAAAGTCCGAATAAGAAAGGCATGAATACGAAAAAACAGAATCAAAAAAGTCAGAATCAAAAAAGTCTGAATCAAACTGCACAGGAGGCGGCCCAGAATGAGAATGTATGATATTATCATGAAAAAGAGAAACGGACAGGAGCTTTCCCGGGAAGAAATCCAATTTTTCGTAGAGGGTTATACCAGAGGAGAGATTCCTGATTATCAGGCGTCCGCTCTGATGATGGCAATTTATTTCAGGAAAATGACGGAGCAGGAGACTTTGGCCCTTACTATGGCCATGGCGGACAGCGGAGAGAGATTGAACCTGTCAGCGATTCATGGAGTCAAAGTGGATAAGCACAGTACGGGCGGCGTGGGGGACAAAACCTCGCTTGCACTGACTCCCATGGCTGCGGCCTGCGGTATACCGGTGGCGAAGATGAGCGGACGGGGGCTGGGACATACGGGAGGCACCATTGACAAGCTGGAAAGCTTTCCGGGCTTTACCACTGCACTTACAACGGAACAATTTATTGAAAATGTAAACCGTGTCGGCATTGCCATTATGGGGCAGACTGCAGATCTGGCGCCTGCCGACAAGAAGCTTTACGCCCTTCGGGATGTGACGGCTACGGTGGACAATTTATCTCTGATTGCCAGTTCCATTATGAGTAAGAAGCTGGCTGCCGGGGCAGATGCCATTGTATTGGACGTGAAGACCGGCAGCGGGGCTTTTATGAAGCAGGAACAGGATGCAAGGGCATTGGCGGAGGAAATGGTGAAGATTGGCAGGAACGCAGGGCGTAAAACCATTGCAGTCATCTCGGATATGGACCAGCCTCTGGGATATGCCGTGGGGAATGCGCTGGAGGTAAGGGAGGCCATTGACACACTGCAGGGCAGGGGACCTGCGGATTTCCTGGAACTGTGTCTGGCATTGGGCAGTCAGATGCTCATAGCCGGCGGGAAAGCAGCGGACTGCAGAGAGGCGGAAGAAAAGCTGAAGGGTGTGATTGCGGACGGAAGTGCGTTAAGGAAACTGGCGGAATTTGTGGCAGCACAGGGCGGGGACAGCAGCGTGGTGTATCAGCCGGAATTACTGCCGAAGGCCGCATTCGTGTACCCGGTGGAAGCGCCCAGGAGCGGTTATGTCAGCCATATCGTCTGTGACGAGGTGGGAATGTGTTCCTTAATGTTAGGCGGCGGCAGGGAGACGAAAGACAGCGTGATTGACTTGTCAGTGGGGATAGTGCTGTGCAGGAAGGCCGGAGATTATGTCAGGGCAGGAGAACCGCTTGCTTACATCCATGCCAATGATGAAAAACGGGCAAAAGAGGCCGGAGAGCGTTATCTGGCGGCATGTACCATCAGCCCGACCGCACCGGCCGGAACGCAGCTTATCAAGGACGTGGTAGGGTAAATGTATATCGTGTATGGCCGGACAGCCAGGTGCATGGGGGACTGTAAAGCATAAGAGTTTCAGAAAAAGAAATTTATAATTATCATGGCGAATAGTTTCCGGCATGGGATAATATAATTGGAACATGAAGAAAAATAATGACCGCAGCCAAAAAATAGAATCAAAAAAGGAATCCTTATTGGAATCCCTGAAATTTCCCAAAGACATCTGTATGGGAGCATTGAAAGTGACTCTCACGGGCAATCGTGAGGCATGGATTGAGAATTACCGGGGGATTCTGGAATATACGGAGAGTCTGATACTGCTTCAGGGCAAGACCTGTCAGGTTTCGTTTGAGGGTACCAGGCTTTCCATTGATTATTATACCAATGAGGATATGAAGATTAGCGGCTGCATCAGCTGTATCAAGTATATTTGACCAGGAGCCGGGCCATGATTGAATTGTTGAAATATATGAGAGGGTATCTGCGTATCCGTGTGAGCGGTTTTTCTCCGGAGCGTTTTATGAATCTGTGCAGCAACAGGGGAATACTGTTGTGGGATATTGTCCGTGAGGGCGATGTATATTTTATGTGTATTAATCTGAGAGGATTTTGGGAGCTTCAGCCGATAGTGAAGAAGACGGGGACAAGGGTAGCTGTATTGGAACGGTATGGGCTTCCTTTTTTTCTGCCTGAAATGCTGAAACGGAAGGTATTTTTGGCAGGGCTGTTTCTGACCATTGCCTTTTGGATTTTTTCTTCCTTTTACATATGGGATATAGAACTTGAGGGGAATTATCAGATTACGGAAGATGTGTTTGAGGGTTTTCTGAGGGAGCAAGAAGTCCGTGTGGGAATGCGCAAGGAGGACTTGGATATTGAAGCGCTGGAGAAGGAAATCCGCAGGTATTTCCCGCAGATTACCTGGGCTTCTGCGAAAATCAGAGGAACGAAGCTGCAGATAGATATTAAGGAGAATGATGCGCCCATTATCGTTGAACAGCCTGAGACAGAGGAAGGGGCGGATTTAATATCGGAATATGACGGAACGATTGTCTCAATGATAGTCCGCAGCGGTGTGCCCAAAGTGGCAATCGGCGATACGGTGGAACAAGGGACTCTTCTGGTAGAGGGCAGAGTACCTATTTACAATGAAGATGCCACAGTGAGGGAATATCATTATGTGAATGCGGATGCCGATATTATTCTGGAGCATATTACGAATGTTACGCTGAGTCTGCCTTTTGATCACATAGAAAAGGAATATACGGGCAGGGAAGAGAAAAGCTTTTATCTGAAGCTGGGGGAGGAAGCCTATCAACTGCCGCAGGAGAGGCCTTTCCAGGTGTATGACAGCCTGATACGGGAGACCAGGCCCGTTGCGCTGGAAAAACTTTCCATTCCTGTATTCTGGGGAGAAATTACCCACAGGGAGTATCAGAATGTGGAATATCGGTACACTCTGGAAGAAGCAAAAGAGATTCTTAATCAAAAATTAATGGATTTTATTGCAAGTTTAGAGGAAAAAGGGGTACAAATTATTGAAAAAAATGTTAAAATAGAGAAGAGTGATGCAGAGTGGGTGGTGAGCGGAGAACTCCTGGTAAGGGAACCCATAGGTATCAGCGCCGAAACCGAGAGGCCGGAAGAGGCGCCTGAGGATAATATTGGAGAAGAAAATAGAGATGAGTGATTTTTCATTGAGAATGGATATGCCGGCAGAGGATATGCGGAAAATATTTGGTATGCGGGATGCCTATGTGAAAAAGCTGGAAAGAGATTTCGGGGTGGTGGTGGTAGATCGCAACGGAGGCATTACCATTACGGGAGAAGAAGACGGGGTAAGAAAAGCAGAAGGAGTTCTGCGGCAGCTTACCATCCTCTCCGGGAGAGGAAATGAAATTGAGGAGCAAAGCGTGGATTACGCGATTACAATGGAAATGGAAGAACAGGAAAATGTATTGACGGAAATAGATACCGATTGTATCTGCCATACCATAAACGGCAAACCGGTAAAACCTAAGACGCTGGGACAGAAGGCTTATGTGGATGCCATCCGGAACAATATGATTGTGTTCGGGTCAGGTCCTGCCGGAACGGGTAAGACTTACCTGGCGATGGCAATGGCGATTACTGCTTTTAAAAATGATGAAGTGGGAAGGATCATTTTGACCAGACCTGCCATTGAGGCAGGGGAAAAGCTTGGTTTTTTACCCGGCGACCTGCAGAGCAAAGTGGATCCTTATCTGCGTCCGCTGTATGATGCTCTGTATCAGATAATGGGCGCGGAGAGCTGTGTCAAGAATATGGAGAACGGATTGATTGAGGTGGCGCCGCTTGCCTATATGAGAGGACGTACCCTGGATAACGCTTATATTATTTTGGATGAGGCGCAGAATACCACACCGGCGCAGATGAAAATGTTTTTGACGCGTATCGGCTTTGGCTCTAAAGTTGTGGTAACAGGGGACAGTTCTCAGAAGGATCTTCCTGCGGATGCGAAGTCCGGTCTGGATGTGGCGGGCCGTGTCCTGCAGGGGATTGAGGATATTGCTTTCTGTCATCTGACCAGTAAAGATGTGGTGCGTCATCCGCTGGTACAGAGGATTGTGAAGGCTTATGAAGAATATGAGGACAAAAACCGCTATGCTGACAGGAGCATGAACAGAAACCGTGAGACGGACAAGCATAGCTATAAGAGCAGAAAGAATAAATATAAATAGAAAGGATGAAAAGTAAGGGTGGAATGAAAAAAGAATGCATAAAAAGAGTAAATAGAGAAGGGTGACTCGATATGACTTTTAGTGTGGAAAATGAGACGGATTGTGTATTCCCGTTTCCTTTGGAGGAAGTTGTAAGGCTGGTAGGTGAAGCGGTTCTGGAAGAGGAAGGCTGCCCTTATGAAGCTGTGGTAAATGTGGTTGTGACGAACCGGGAGGGGATCCGTGAACTGAACAGGGAATTCCGGGGGATTGACAGGGAAACGGATGTATTGTCATTTCCGAATCTGGAATTTTCCAGGGAAGGCGTCTTCGCTGTTGATGAGAACGAAGAGGCGGATTATTTTGATCCTGATACGGGAGAACTGCTTCTGGGAGATATTATGATATCTGCGGATAAAGTGATGGAACAAGCCCGGAGTTACGGACACAGTATCCGGAGAGAATTCGCATTTCTGGTGGCACATAGTATGCTTCATTTATGTGGATATGACCACATGGAGGAAGCAGAAGGCAGAGTGATGGAACAGAAGCAGGAAGAAATATTGCGCAGGTTGGATATTACAAGAGATTAATTGAGGGATACGAATGAATCGTGCAGAGATAAAAATGCGGCAGGTGAGAGAGCTTTCCAATATACTGGCATTGATTACGGTACTGCTGCTTGGTCGGCTGATTGGAGATAATGGCGTCACTTATGTGATAGTGGCAATGGAAGTCTATGGTCTGATGTGGAGTGTGGCAGGAAGAAACATATCTGATACTCTGGGAAAGCAGCTCCGCGGCAGGAGGAATAAGGGGCAGCAAAAAAATGCGGCACAAATGCGCAGAAGCGTTTTGATTTTTCAGCTGATTGCGGGGGCAGCGGGCAGTCTCCTTTTATTTCTGCTTGCGGAAACCATTGCCGGAGGGATCTTTAAAGTCCAATACAGTACATTGCTTATCAAGGTCCTTTCGCCGATGGTACTGTTAAGGTCGGTTTCTTCGGTGCTGCTGGGATATTTTCAGGGAGAGGGATCGGAGTTTCCCACAATGGTTTCGGATGTCCTGCGCCGAATTCTCATCCTTGGATTCGGGATTCTATTCTCACAGATACTGTCCGGATATGGAGAAAAGGTCAGTACCCTGCTGATGCAGAGTAATTTTACCGCTATGTATGGCGGTGTGGGATTTGCCATTGCAGTGAATCTGGCGGAGATATTGATTATTCTGTTCCTTGTAGTAATATACAGGGGAATGTGCAGATCGGACAAAAAAAGCAAACAGGATGCGCCATTTTCCGTTGCCGGAATATTTGACTGCATCCGCACTCTGGTTCTTGGCAGATGGCCGGAGGGTGTTATGGGAATCCTGGGAGTATTGCCGGTACTATTGGGGATTTTATTCATTGATACATCGGTTTCGGAAGAGACAGGCATTTTGGAATATGGCGTATTTGTGGGGAAATATCTGGTGCTCTGCGGTATTGTGATTGCGTTGCTGTCCTTTATTACTCTGCCGGTGATTGCCAGAATTTATGCTGGTGTCAGAAGGGAAGAGCATAAGCATGTCAAAATGGTTTTTCAGAGCGGCGTACATATCGGCGTGGTACATGGGATTTTCGCGTCAGTCATGGCAGCCGTTATGGGCAGACCGTTTGGAGAACTTTTGTGTCCGGAAAATGCGGATTTGCTGTGGAAGATGCTGTTGGAAGGCTCATCGGTGATTGCATTTTTGTCGCTTGCATTGTATTTTGGCCGGATTCTTCAGACCGGTGGTAAGAAGGTTCTGCTTCTTGGCACAGCGGGGATTGCTGATGTGGTCTTCATCATTATGGCTTTGATTCTGTCAACGGTTGGGAAAGCAGGCATTATGTCCCTGGTATACGGGGGGATGATAAGTATGTTTGTATTATGTGTGCTGCTGGGAATGCTGTCTTATGCGCAAATGCGGACACGGATGGATTGGCTGAATGTTCTGCTTGTGCCATTGGGGGCCGGAAGTGCGGCCGGACTGACAGGTGCGCTGCTGGTAAGGCTGTTGTCGCCGCATCTGAATGCTTTGCTGATTATATTCCTTGCATGTGGGATTGCAGGTATTGTATACTGGGTTATCCTGCTGGTGCTTAGAAATTTTAAAGAACAGGAATTGGATGTGATCCTGGGCGGGCGTCTGCTTGGTACAATTGGGGAAATGCTGCATGTGTATTAATTTCACAGGCGATAACATCTGCCGCCGGTATAAAATAACTCCCTTTTCGGAATTGTGTACTCATTAAAAAATAGCTTATAAATATACATTGCATGTGGTAAATAAAAATTTTGCAGTTCGATAGCATAAATCTATAGCATCACGTCGGAGGTGTAGAACGATAGTAACTATGGATATGAATGCCTATATGGTAAATGATATCATAGGAGATAACCAAAGATTCATTTCTCCTTTTTGTAAACCATGTGGTTATTATATATGGATAAAAGAAAACAAAATCATAAGTAATATAAGCATTCAAATATATTGGGAAAAGTTAAAGTATATGTCCCAAAATATAGATATATTGATACAGAATGCATTTAAGCCAGAGTTTTATGGCTTTTATGGTGTTGATCAAAATCTCATTGCATCTTCCGATGAAATGTGCCAGCAGTTAATCGTTGATAGTTTTGTCTTTGACACAAACGATAATTCAATTGGATGCTGTTTGTCAAATCCGGAATTTATGTTTGGACACTTTATTGATTGCTTGTGGAGTGATAGCTGGAACTTGATTTATTCCTATATTTGCTGAATTTCAATCTGGGGTGTTGTTGAAAGGATATAAATTCTGTAATCATATGTAAAAATATACATAATTTTATTAATTCAATACATTGGGAACACTGTTCCGAAAAGGGAGTAAAATAATGGATTGTTTTTGAATAAATAAGTAAAAAAAGCTGATACTGATTAGTGCCTGAGTGTGTTGATGATAGGAGAGGCATGGTTAATATGAAAATACTAAAAGGTATCAGCTTATGTTTAATATACCCCTTGTTTATGCTTGGGATCGGCTTCTATACAGGTGTGAAGGCTTCTCACTTTTTTTATCCGGGTGAGCAGTTTCCTGAGAACATAAATTATGAGTCCGGGAATGATAATTCTGCGGAACAAGAGCTTATGGAACCCGTGCAGGTAACGGATGATTTCTTTGATTATGAGACGGCGGATGGGGCTGAGGATGCGCAGGAAGCGGCAGTTACGTCAACAACGCTCTGTGTGGATACAAATTATGTATTGGAGGAAGCGGACATTTTGAACCACACTGTGGTGGAAACTTCCACACGTCTGCCGGACAGGTATATAGGAATGGACAGGGAGCAGTTCCTCCAGGCAATGGAAAACTATGAAAATGCGCCGCCATTATCCGAGCAGGAGAGAGGGTTTGTCAGTCTGGAAGTGGTCTCCTTTTCCAGAGAGCGTGTGGTGGTACGTAAAAATTACAGATTTGTTCAGCCCAGCGCAAGCTTTTACCTTGCGGTTTATAACAATGAGGTCATAGTCTACCTTGAAGATAAGGAGACGGTGTATATAGAGACCCATATTCAGTTGGATTCCCTGCCGGAACAGCTGCAGAAGCAGATTATAGAAATGATGTGGATTGAGAATGAAGAGAAATTATATAGTTTCCTTGAAAACTATTCCAGTTGAGATAACAAGAATAAGGCTGGATATAGTGAACAATAACAAATCCTGTGAAAGGGTTGACAGCCGTTCTGTTTCAGAGTAGAATAAACTGCAAGAATGTAATATATACTGCACACTGGTTAAATCTGCAGTACAACCTGACTGCAGACCGTCAGCCAGGTACTTTTCCAGAGGCATCACTGTAAATCCTGATGGTCTGCAGTATACTCACGAGCGATGAAATTTGCCGCGGTGGCCTTGGCGTCTTTTGCTCGTGAGTCGGGTTATTTGGCAAGTTTTAGTGACCGTCAGTATAAATAATAAAACAGAAGTTTTGTGACATAAATTTCTTCAGACACTTTCAAACCAAAAGGGAGGATGAAAGATGATTAATGACTGCTACTATGATTCCTATGATAAAAAAGAGAATCTGCATTTTGATTCTAAAGTAGTACACGGTGCGTTGGGATGTGATCCTATTACGGGGGCCGTAAGCTTCCCGATTTTTCAGACATCTACCTTCAGGCATCGCACTTTTGATGTCTCCACCGGTTATAATTATTCCAGGCTTCAGAATCCTACCAGACAGGAACTGGAGCGTACCATGGCAATCCTGGAAGAAGGGACGGAAGCATTTGCCTTTTCCAGCGGACAGGCTGCCAATATGTGCGTCTTTGGACTTCTGAAGAAGGGGGATCACGTGATACTTTCCGATGATATATACGGAGGTACGTTCCGAATCTGCCAGGATATCTTCAGCGGACTGGACTGTGAATTTACTTACATGGATATGGCCGACTTAGAACAGGTGGAGGCCGCTATCCGCCCCTCTACAAAGCTGTTGTTTGTAGAGACACCTACCAACCCCATGATGAAGGTTGCCGATATTTCCGCGCTGGCGGAGATTGCCCACAGACATCATCTTCTTCTGGTGGTGGACAATACGTTTTTAACCCCTTATTTCCAGAAGCCCATCACACAGGGAGCGGATATTGTGGTTCATAGCGGAACAAAGTATTTATGCGGCCATAATGATGTGATTGCGGGAATTGTGGTGGTGACGAATCAGGAATTGGCAGATCATTTCCGGTTACAGATGAAGTCCCGTGGCAATGGATTGTCCCCTTTTGAATCCTGGCTGATTCTGCGAGGACTGAAGACGCTTTCGCTTAGAATGGAGCGCCATGATAAGAATGCCAAGAAGGTTGTGGAATGGCTGCGCACACACCCGAAGGTGAAAAAGCTGAATTATGCAGGCATCGGCGGAATGATTTCATTTGAAACGGACAGCGAAGAGACGGTCAGACATTTATTGTCGGATGTCAAGATGATACTGTTTGCAGAAAGCCTTGGCGGTACGGAAACGCTGATCACCTTTCCCCTTACCCAGACCCATGAATCCACACCTCCGAAGGTACGGGAAGCGCTTGGCATCAACGAACGCTTTGTGCGTATCTCCATCGGAATCGAAGACCCGGAGGATATCATTGCGGATTTAGAACAGGCTATGGGGTGACGGTGTGCCAAAGGACAGGCATACAGAAAACACACGGATTTTTCATGCAAGGTGATGCAGTCCGCTGCATGGGAGCCGGGCGGCTGGATTGGTATGTATCAGGAAAAGATGGAATAGATAGAATAGATGGGAAAGATGAAATGGACGGAATGATAGACAGGAGGCAAAGTAAGGTTTGCTATGATATACAGATTAAAATTCACGAAAATGCAGGCATACGGCAATGACTACGTATACATGGATGCCATTCATCAGGAGATACCGGCGCCGGAAAAGCTGGCGGTAAAGATTGCAGACCGGCACTTTGGCATTGGCTCGGACGGTTTGGTGCTGATCTGTCCATCGGATATCTGTGATTTTAAAATGAGAATTTTTAATCCTGACGGTACCGAGGCGGAAATGTGCGGAAATGCTGTGCGCAGTACGGCCAAATTTGTTTATTTTCATCACCTTACCCAAAAGGAACAGCTGACAATTGAAACCTTAGGAGGCATAAAGCACCTGCAGCTGGATGTCAGAGAAGGGGAAGTGGTTAATATCCGTGCGAACATCGGGAAACCGGAATTCCAGGCGGATAAAATACCTGTGTTGACGGAAGGAGATACCTTTATTGACCGGCAGCTGCAGGTGGGAGACAGAGTGTTCCGGGCTTCTTCTCTTTCCTGGGGAAATCCGCACACGGTATTGCTTGCGGAGGATGTGTCCGCCCTGGATGTGGCGAAGTACGGGAATCTGACGGAGCATCTGGAATGTTTCCCCAGGCGTACCAATGTTACTTTTGCACAAATTATTGACAAGGAGCATATTTTTATCCGCGAATGGGAGCGTGGAACCGGAGAAACCATAGGCTGTGGGACGGGATGCTGTTCTGCGGTGGTGGTTGGAAACCTGCTGGGTCTGTGCGGAAGGAAAGCAGTCGTCAGGCAGATCGGCGGAGATTTGGATGTGGAGTGGGACGAAGAGGGTGTGGTTCATATGACCGGACCTTCTCATGTTGTATATCAAGGAGAATACCTTTATGAAGTTGAAGGAATTACTTGCTGACATAGAAATAATATCTTGTACAGGAGATGAACTGACAGAAATTACATCCGTGGCATATGATTCCAGAAAAGTAGTACAGGGAGCCTTGTTTGTGTGTGTGAGGGGATTTCAGTCAGACGGTCATACCTTTATTTCTAATGCCATAGAAAAAGGTGCAGCGGCGGTTGTTGTGGAAGAGGAACCTGCGTTTCCGGTGGAGGCGGCCGTGATACTTGTGCCGGACACGAGATCCGCCCTTGCACATATTTCTGCAGCATGGTTTCATTATCCTGCAAGGCAGATGACAGTGATGGGGCTTACGGGGACGAAGGGAAAGACCACCACTGCGGTCATGATAAGGAAGATATTGGAGGAAGCCGGACATAAGACCGGTATGATAGGAACCTTAGGCGCTTATATCGGCGATAGAAAATTAGAATTTGACAAGAACACACCCACCACACCGGAAGCCTATGAATTACATGCTCTGTTTGCGGAGATGCTCAGGGAAGGCTGTGAATATGTGGTTATGGAGGTATCCTCCCAGGCGTTAAAGCAGAAGCGTACCGAGGGAATTACCTTTGCTTACGGTGCATTTCTCAATATTTCCCCCGATCACATAGGAAAGGGGGAGCATGAGAATTTTGAAGAGTATCTGGCCTGCAAAAAGCTTCTGTTTCTGCAGACCAAAGAAACGGTGGTCAATATAGATGATCCGCGTTGGCGTGAAGCAACGGAGTATGCACAGAAACGGACAACGGTATCCATAAGCCGGGAAGCGGATTTTATGGGAACCGAGATTCAGAATCTATGGGAACCGGGACTGCTGGGAGCCAGGTTTCAAGTATCGGGCAGAATGCAGGGAGAAGTTGTTCTGAATATGCCCGGCAGATTTAATGTAGAGGATGCACTGGTGGCTATTGCCATGACTGCATTGGCAGGTGTGGCGCCTTCCGGTATTATCTCAGGGTTAAAGGAAGTTAAGGTAAAGGGCAGAATGCAGGTATTGCGGGGAGTATCGGAGTACACCACATTCCTCATTGACTATGCCCATAATGCCTTGAGTATGGAATGTCTGCTGCAGACTTTGAGAGATTACCGGCCCAAACGTCTGATCTGCTTATTCGGCGGCGGCGGCAACCGGCCCAGGCAGCGGCGGCTGGATATGGGACGGATTGCGGGAAAATATGCTGATTTGACCATTATCACAATGGATAATCCCAGAGATGAACCTATGGAGCAGATCAACCAGGACATTATGGAAGGGCTTAAGGTATATGGAGGCGCCTATCAGGTTATCACAGACCGGGAAGAAGCCATAAAATATCTGATTGACAATTGTGCCGACGGTGATATTGTGGCACTGATTGGAAAAGGCCACGAGGAATATCAGGAAATAAAGGGTGTGAAATATCATTTTTCCGAGGAAGAGATCGTGGCAAAGTATGTCGGCATGGCACAGGGCAGACAGGCTGAGAAGTGAAAAAGGCGTAATAGTTCAGTGACCTGTCTGAACTGTTACAAAAAGGCATTAATATACAAGAGGGGTGAGGCACAATGGCTTCTAAGACAGATACGGAAGTGATCATAGGCGGTAAGGTGTATACTCTGAGCGGCTATGAAAGTGAAGAATATTTACAGAAGGTTGCATCCTATATCAACAATAAGATGAATGAATACAACAAGCTTGACGGATTCCGCAGACAGCCCGTGGATGTGCAGAACACTCTGCTTCAGTTAAACATTGCCGATGACTACTTTAAGGCCAAGAAACAGATTTCTGAGTTAGAGGATGAGCTGCAGGCGAAGGATCAGGAACTGTATGATCTAAAACATGAGTTGATTTCAGCGCAGATTAAACTGGAAAGCTCTGAAGAACAGGTAAAAGCGCTGCAGCAGACGCAGAACCGGCCGGAACCGGCATCAAGGAAGAAACAGGATAAGGTTCAGTCATAGCTGTCCGTAAGGGGCAGCTTTTCTATGTGTAAGTCCGCATACGGGGGCTGCTGTTGATGCGGACCGCGCGGTGGGCAGATGGAATCTTTCCTGCTCGATTGTGAAGGGATGTCGCCTCCAAATACAGGCAGGGGAGTGGAACTATCATGAGTTTTATGGAAAACGGGATAAAGAAAGTGGAACTATTGGCTCCTGCAGGGAGTGTGGACGGCTTCTATGGGGCAGTTCATGCGGGGGCGGATGCGGTTTATCTGGCCGGTGACAGGTTTGGAGCAAGAGCATATGCGGAGAACTTTACTACGGAAGCTCTTCTGGAGTGCATTGATTACGGACATCTTATGGGGCGGAAGCTGTATCTTACAGTGAACACATTGTTAAAAGAATGTGAGCTGAATGAACTGTATGGGTATCTTGCGCCTTTTTATGAAGCAGGTATGGATGCGGTGATTGTACAGGATTTGGGTGTCTTTCGCTTTATCAGGGAGCATTTTCCGGGATGGAAGCTGCATGTGAGTACACAGATGACAATATGCAGCGGCTATGGAAGCGCCCTTTTAAAGGAGATGGGGGCATGCCGCATCGTGCCGGCCAGGGAGTTAAGCTTAAGAGAGCTTGTGGCAATGAAGCAGCAGTCAGGGGTAGAAATCGAGACTTTTATTCATGGCGCCATGTGTTACAGCTATTCCGGCCAATGCCTGTTCAGCAGTATGTTAGGGGGCAGAAGCGGCAACAGAGGGCGCTGCGCCCAGCCATGCAGACTCAGTTATACTGCCATGGCAGGCAGTGTAAAATGTGAGGAATGTTATCCTTTGAGTTTAAAGGATTTGTGCACTATTGAACATATTCCGCAGCTCATGGAAGCGGGCATTGATTCCTTTAAAATAGAAGGGCGCATGAAGAAACCGGAATATGCGGCAGGGGTGACATCTGTTTACCGGCGTTATATTGATAAATACTATGAACTGCGGCAGGAGATGAGTGCGGAAGAAGCGGCAGAAGCTTATGAGATTGCGGACAAGGACCGGGCAATCCTCCATTCTCTCTATATCAGGAGCGATGTGCAGGACGGGTATTATTTCAGACGCAATGGCCGTGAAATGGTTACAATGAAGAGCCCTTCTTACAGAGGAAGCGATGAGAAGCTATTAGAGGATATCCGTAAGAAATACATAGACCATAGGCGGAAGCTTCCGGTCAGAATGACTGCGGTATTCCGGGTTGGACAGCCGGCGGAGCTTGCCATGCAATGGGAAGGGATTCAGGCCAGGAGAATTGGAGGACTGGTGGAACAGGCCCAGAGGCAGCCTGTTACGGAGGACAACATACGAAAGCAGCTGACCAGGCTGGGACACAGCGCTTTTTGTGTGGATGAAATCAGTATTTCCGCAGATGAGAATGTCTTCTATTCCTTGAAACAGCTCAATGAACTGCGCAGGATGGCAGTGGCCGGATTGGAAGAACAGATATTGGTAATGCGGGGGTATGGCCGCAGGAAAGGGCTTGTTCCCGGGGAAAAGGTGGCAGCAGAGCCTGTGAGGGCAGACGGGAATGCCGGAAAGGGAACGGACTGGGTGATTTCTATCTGCACGAAGCGGCAGCTGGAAACAGTTCTGCAATGGCTGGCGGCGAGCGGCTGCAGTGGGAAACAGAAAGGAATACGCATTTATGTAGACGGGGATTTGATTGTTCAGGAAGAGGGTGCGGTAAATTCCCTGTGTCATAAGCTGCCGGCCGGCTGTGTCTTATATGCTGTCCTGCCATATATTATCAGAGAGTCTGATAGGAACTATTTGGAAGCGCTATATGATAAAGTGAGGAAGAGCAGTATTTTTCATGGCTTTCTGGCACGTTCCATGGATGGATTGGGATTTGTTCGCCAGAAGGGAAATACATTGCCCTGCAGGGTGGATGCAGGGGTATATGTGTGGAATACATCTGCCGGACAGGAAATCAGTGCGCTGGCAGAAGGGTATTGTCTGCCGTATGAATTGAGGGCTTCTGAGCAGCGGAGTCTTCTGCATGCGCTTGGACTGCCCTGCGAGAAAATTGTTTACAGCAGAATACCTATGATGATAACGGCAAATTGTCTGTATCAGACAATGGGAATGTGTGGCAGAAGAGAAGAATACGGGATACTGAAAGACAGGTACCGCATGGAATTTCCGGTGAAGGTAAATTGTCTCCATTGTATGAATGTGATATACAACAGTGTGCCTTTTTCCTTATATTCGGAGATATCTAAATGGAAGGGAGGTGTGGATCTGCGCATGGATTTTACACTGGAATCCGCAGAGGAAACAGAGCAGGTTCTGGATGCCTTTATCGGCGGAGCACCTCTGCCCCGGTGGAAGCATAAGGCGACTACCGGCCATGAAAAGCGTGTGGTGGAATAAGAGCACTCAATGGAAGGGGAGCATTCCAGGATTTCGGATAAAACAAAGGAAAGATTTCATGAAGGAATATATTACGGAGATTTCCAGATATGTCATTGCAGCGCTGATGGCAGGATACACCTTGTGCAGTTTCGTATGTCTGCTGGATAAGCTGGAAAAGAAAAGGATATTATATGTTCTGCAGAACATTTTGATGTTTGCCATACAGCTTCTTATGTTTGCGGATTTATGGGTTGTAAGCAGGGACTTGGAATATTTATTTTTCTATGTGTTTGTCCAGGTGTTTCTGCTGGCGGCAGCAGTGATAGTGCCTGCCATATATGAGCAGAGCAACAGGCTCTTGCTGAATAATATGTGTATGATGCTTGGGGTGGGGCTCTGTATCGTTTCCAGGCTTTCCTTCAACAGAGCTATCCGGCAATATATTATTGTGCTGGCCTCATTGGCGGTCTCTCTGCTGATTCCCTGGATATTGTACAGATTCCGTTTCTGGCGCAAGCTGGTCTGGTTTTATGGCGGTGTCGGGATTGTACTGCTTGGAATCGTACTTATCCTGGGAGAAGTCACGCATGGATCAAAGCTCAGTTTCACCATGCATTTTGCTTTTGGCAGCTTTACATTCCAGCCTTCGGAATTTGCCAAGATCGTTTTCATTTTCTTCCTGGCTGCTGCGCTGTGGGAAAAGGTGGATTTCTGGCGGGTGGCGCTGACGGCGGTTATTGCAGGAACCTATGTGATTATTCTGGTATTGTCTAAGGATTTGGGAAGTGCCTTGATTTTTTTTGTCGGCTATGTATTCGTGGTATTTGCTGCCACAAGAAATTATCTGTATCTGCTGGCCGGTGCCGTGGGCGGCAGCGGTGCCGCATGGGTGGCATACCAGCTGTTTGCGCATGTCCGTACACGTGTGCTTGCATGGCAGATGCCCTGGGATTATATTGATTCTAAAGGCTATGCCATCACCCAGTCCCTGTTTGCCATTGGCAGCGGCAGCTGGTTTGGAATGGGGCTGTTACAGGGCAATCCTGTGGCAATTCCTCTGGTGGAGCAGGACTTTGTATTTTCTTCGGTGTGCGAAGAACTGGGAGTGATTTTCGGAATATGTCTCGTGCTGCTGATGCTTGTCTGTTTCTTTAATATGATGAAAATAGCAGGGCAGATTAAGGACAGGTTTTATCAGATGGTGGTCTACGGAATCGGAATTATGTATATTTTCCAGATATTTTTGACCGTTGGCGGCGGTATTAAGTTCATTCCCCTGACCGGAGTAACATTGCCTTTTATCAGTTATGGAGGCAGTTCCGCAATGGTAACAATGATCATGTTTTTCCTGATTCAGGGAATCTATATCAGGCTACAGCAGGAAAAGGAGAAGTATCATGTCGGGAGAAAAGAAAAAGGGGCAGGAGAAGCAGACGGAAAAGGAGCCGTTAAAATCAAGGAAAGCGCAGATGGAGAAGGAACCTTCAGAGTCAAAAAAAGCACAGACGGAAGATGAGAGTAAGGGGCAAAAGGCGTCTGCAAAGATAAGGGATACACAAAAAGGAAGGGAGTCTGAGGAAGCCGGAAAGGGACAAGAGACAGACCGGAGAAGTCCTGAAAAACGCAATAATGTAAATACAGATAAGATAAATGCAGATAAGGTAAATACAAATAAAAAAAATACGGATAAAAGAAATGCAAATGCAGATAAAAGAAATGCAGATAAAAGAAATACAGATAAGAAAAATAAGGGTAAGAAATACAGAGCGGCAAACCAGCGTGAGATATTTCTGACAGGGGGTTTTTTTGCGGCATTATTTATGGTAATGATTGGGTATCTGGGGTATTTTACCGCTACCAGCGAGCAGGAGATGATCAATAACAGCTATAATTCCAGACAGGAAATCCTGCTTTCACGGAACTATCGGGGCGCTATTCTTGACCGCAATGGCGAGGTTCTGGCTGAGACCCTGGTGGATGAAGAGCAGAACGAGACAAGGGTGTACCCTTATGCCGAGTTATTTTCGCATATTGTAGGATATTCCACAAAGGGAAGGATGGGTGTGGAAGCGCTTGCCAATTATTATCTGATTAATACCAATACTTCACTGAGCAATAAAGCCGCCAATGATGTGGCAGGCGTCAAGAATCCGGGGGATTCGGTTTACACCACACTGGATGTACAGCTGCAGCAGGTGGCGGATTCCCAGCTGGATATTTATAAGGGAGCGATTGTGGTGACAGAGGTTTCCACAGGAAAGTTACTTGCAATGGTGTCCCATCCCAATTTTGATCCCAATCAAATTGCGGAAATATGGGATTCTCTCATTGAGGATGAAGACAGTACCATACTTTTAAACAGAGCCAGTCAGGGACTGTATCCTCCGGGGTCTACTTTTAAGATGATAACAGCCCTGGAATATATCAGGCAGAATCCGGATGCCTATCAGAATTACTCTTTCCAGTGTGCAGGCTACTACAAGTCAGGAAGCAATCGTATCAATTGTTATCATGGGACAAATCATGGAACGGTTGATTTTGAACGCTCTTTTGCAAAATCATGCAATTCTTCCTTTGCCAATATCGGGATGGGTTTGGACCGGGGGAAATTTGCTGATACTTTGAAAGGCTTATTATTTAACGAGCCGCTTCCGCTGACTTTGACATACAGCAAGAGCAGCACTGCGGTGTCGGAAGACATGTCGGCGGCAGATATGATGCAGACATCCATAGGACAGGGCAGGACACAGATTACGCCGATTCATCTGAATATGATTACAAGTGCTATTGCAAATGGCGGAATATTGATGAAGCCTTATGTCATTGATCATGTGGAGAATGATGCGGGGAATATTGTGAAAGCTTTTCAGCCGGTCAGTTATGGCCGTCTGCTCAGTGAAAGTGAATCTGCAGTTTTAAAGGAGCTGATGACGGCAGTTGTGGAGAAAGGGACGGCGGCGAATCTTTCAGGACGTGAGTACAGCGCTGCAGGGAAAACAGGATCTGCCGAATACAATGATAATGGGGATAGCCATGCATGGTTTACCGGATTTGCACCGGTGGACAACCCTGAAATCTGTGTCACGATTATTGTAGAGGGCGCCGGGAGCGGAGGGGATTATGCCGTCCCTGTTGCCAGGAGAATTTTTGATGCATACTTCAAGCAGAAAAAATAGGACTTGCACTTCGGGGAAGTTTGGACTATACTGTTTTTATTATGCAAGATGGACAATTGACCACCGCGAGGTGTTTCATGCAACACACCAATCAGGCGACATAGTAACGGAGGAATTGTAATGTTAGAGGCGACAAGCTGTGGTGGTGTGGTAATTTTCCGTGGAAAAGTACTTCTGTTGTACAAGAATTATAAAAATAAGTATGATGGATGGGTTCTGCCCAAAGGCACAGTGGAGCAGGGAGAAGAGTATAAGGACACTGCTTTGCGCGAGGTGCTGGAGGAATCGGGAGCGAAGGCTACCATTATTAAGTACATCGGTAAAAGTGAGTATACTTTTAACATTCCTGAGGATGTTGTGGAGAAGGAAGTACACTGGTATCTGATGATGGCGGACAGTTATTACAGCACACCGCAAAAGGAGGAATATTTTGTGGATTCAGGCTTTTACAAGTATCATGAAGCATATCATTTATTGAAATTTGCGAATGAAAAGCAGATTCTGGAAAGAGCGTATGACGAATATCAGGAGCTGAAAAGAAATCATTTATGGGGCAGCCGAAAATATTACTAATATTTTCGACTGTAATTTACTATATAAATGAAGCATGCATACAACCAATAGGAAATGAACTTACAATCACAGTAAAGGGATTCACCAATGGCCATAAGACTGAATTACCGTCCTGAATTATATCTGGGGGAAGGCATCAAAAGGAAGAAATTGGATAAAATAAAGAAAAATCTGGAAAACAAGCCCCTTTTTTCCGGTGTATTCCTGATATCCATTTCCCGTAATCCCTCTGATCAGTTGGAGATTTATGATGCAAAACAGCTTTCGTGGAGATATTATCAGAAGAATCCGCCCTATATTGTGGGAATAGCAGATGATTGGCAGGAGGCGGTGGCTTTAGTGACGGAAATGGTTGGGGATTGTCTGCGCGTCAGGGGAGACTGTGAATTAAAGGAGTATCTGCGATGTTAGATATCATGTTACAGGTTTTGGCCGTATTGGGTATTATCCTTTTGATACTGCTGGCTGTATTGCTGACATTTGTGCTTCTGGTGCTTTTCTTCCCTGTAACATATCGCTTCTACGGCAAAAAAGATGAGGGGGGGATCCGATGTGCAGCAAAAGCCAAATGGCTTTTCGGCCTCTTGCGGGTAAGATACAGCTATCCGGAAGGGAGGCATCTGACCGTCAAGGCAGTATGCTTTACACTGTTTGATGCAGCCATTCCGGGAGGCGCTGCACCGGAGGCGGAACCGGAAGACCATGGAACAGAAGAAAAGAAGGCACATGACACAATTTCCGCCGATGCAGCTGCGGCAGAAAGTGCAGAAAATGATGACAAAGGAGCAAGCGATAAGCAGACAGACGGCAAAAGGGCGAGCAGGACGGAAAAAGACGGCAGAAGCTCAGACGGAACAGAAACAAATAACAATACTATTTTTCTTAAATTTCATAAGTTGAAGTACACAATTTGCAGGATATATGATAAAATAAAAAAGATTTGGGAAAATATATCCTATTACATGGAACTTTTGAAGGAGGAAGAGACAAAACTGCTATTCAGGTATGTTCTGTTCAGAATCGGAAAAGTTTTGAAGCACATCCGGCCAAGGCGCATAAAAGTAAATGTTGTATTTGGCACAGGATCTCCGGATACAACAGGTTATTTCTATGGGGCATACTGTATGGTATCTGCTTTTCAGGGGATGAACATTTGGGTGGTGCCTGATTTTGAGCAGGCAGTTTTACAGGGGGAAGCGGATGCGGCCGGACATATTGCCATATGGGTTTTGGTATGGAACGGGTGTAAGCTGTTTTTTGATAAGGAAATTCGTAAATTTCTGAAAAAAATAAAAGTTTAGTTTGCGCAGCAGAGCGCAGAATGGAGGAAAAAATGGCTAATAGAGAAAATCAGTTTCAGGGAGTGGTGGATTCTCTCTTAAAGGGAATGGACACGGTGCTGTCGACTAAGACAGTGGTGGGAGATGCCACCAGAATCGGAGATACGATTATTCTGCCGCTGGTAGATGTGAGCTTTGGCGTGGGAGCAGGAGCAGGAAGCAAAGCAGGCGGAACAGGTGACAACAGTTCGGAGTCCGCTTCCGGTGCAGGCGGCTTAGGCGGAAAAATGACGCCCAGTGCGGTTCTTGTTATCAAGGACGGCGCTGTTAAACTGGTAAATATTAAGAATCAGGATGCTATTACCAAAGTACTTGATATGATTCCGGATATAGTAGATAAGTTTACCAAGCCGGATAAGAAAAAGGAAGATGGGGATATAGAGAATGATATATCCGATGCAGAAGTGGTGGATATTGCATTTCCGAAGAAAGAATCGGATGAGGAATCCGAATAGCATCAGGTGCCATTGTTTTCCCGCTGCAGACCGTTGGACTGGCAATATTTATATTTTCCATGCATATAAATAGAGTGATGAAAAGCATTCGGTGGAATATGAGGAAAATAATTGGATTTGTAGCTTTTTTTATTGCAATTGGAATGTTGATTATGCTGATTACGCATAACCGGCTGATTGGCATTGTTATCATTGCATTATTATTATTTTTTGGTTATAATTGTTTTTGTGACGATTAGCTGTATTTAAAAATGGTTTGATTGGGCGGCATAACGCCTGAGAGGTTGTTGTAAATGGTTGATTGGGAAGAGATTAGTAAGACGGAGAATGAAGACAAGCTTCGGGAAGTAAAAATCTGGCTTTTTCAGGAAAATGTGCGGCTGCAGAATGAACGGAAGGAATTGGAAGAGTTGAACAGGCGAATTCTTCAGGAACGGAAGAGACTGAAGGATGAAAATGTATTCTTTGACAAGAAACTGGAGATACTTCAGGATGGGTTCCGGAAACTGGATGAGGACAGGAAGGCTTTGGAGCGGCAGAAAAGAGAGCTGGCCCGAGAGCGGACAAGCTATGCACAAAGCCAGGTAAAAGGAATCGGCGGTCCGGTCATGGAAGAAACTGCCAGAACATTATTTCGCGGAATCAATAATCCTCTGGCATTGCGGAAGAGATACAAGGATTTGGTGAAGATATTTCATCCGGACAACCTGTTTGGCGATGAAGAGCTTGCACAGTTGATTAACCGGGAATTCATTCGGCGAAAAAAGGAAGAAATATAGAGAAGAAACAGATCCAAAGAAAACGGCATAGCTTCCGCTATGCCGTTGTTTTAAGCTCGTTCTATTTTGCCTGATCTCAGACAACTTGTACAAACATGCATTCTCTTAGCACCGCCATTGACCTTGCATTTCACTCTCTTGATATTAGAGTTCCAAATTGCATTGCTTCTTCTATGAGAATGGCTTACATTATTACCAAAATGAACGCCCTTACCACAAATATCACACTTAGCCATTTTGCCACCTCCTCCACACCTGCGTACTGTCACGCTCTGCGTTTTATTCATAACGCTAATATATTACCAGAAATATCTTGGAAAATCAAGTAAAAAAAAGTTTTTTTTAAATTTTATATTTAATATTCCCTTTTTTAGGGAAAGCTGTTAAAATAAATAATAGGTGTCTTGTAAAAGCATTGAACATGCTGACATGCCGGCATGTAAATATGTAAACATATAAGCTTGCATTTCTGCGGTACTGTGCTGCTGCTGCAAAATAGAAAGGAAGGGTTATTGGTATGAAAGGTTCTTCTATGAATACCCAAATGGGAAAAATAATCGTCAATAATGAAGTGATCGCTCAATATGCAGGAAGCGTTGCCGTTGAGTGTTTTGGCATTGTGGGTATGGCGGGTGTCAGTGTAAAGGATGGCTTGGTAAAACTGCTGAAAAGGGATAGTATTACCAGGGGGATCAGCGTGACCCTCAATAAGAATAAGCTGATTCTTGATTTCCATGTGATTGTTGCATATGGAGTCAGTATCCTGGTGGTTGCGGATAATCTCATCAGCAGTGTAAAGTATAAGGTAGAAGAATTTACAGGAATTGAAATCGAGAAAATAAACATCTATGTTGATGGTGTTAGAGTGATTGATTAAGGAGGACGTTGGCGTGAGTGTACAGCAAATTGACGCTAAAATGCTTTCCAAGATGTTCTTGGCCGGCGCAAAGAATCTGGAGAATAAAAAAGAGTGGATCAATGAACTGAATGTTTTTCCTGTTCCTGACGGTGACACGGGAACCAATATGACCATGACCATTATGTCAGCAGCGAAGGAAGTATTCGCATTGGGCGATAACGCAGACATGGAATCCATCTGTAAGGCGATTTCCAGCGGTTCTCTGCGCGGCGCCAGAGGCAATTCAGGTGTTATTCTTTCACAGATTTTCCGGGGATTTACGAAGAGGATTAAGTCAGAGACGGTTTTGACCATTCCCGTTTTTGCGGAGGGGTTTGAAAAGGCGGTGGAAACTGCTTATAAGGCGGTCATGAAGCCGAAGGAAGGAACCATCCTTACGGTAGCGAAGGGGGTTGCGGACAAAGCAAAGGATTTGGCGGAGGACGGCGAGCAGGATATGGAGCGGTTCTTTGCCGGCATCATTGAACATGCCAGGTATGTGTTAAGCCAGACACCGGAGATGCTGCCTGTGCTGAAGCAGGCGGGCGTGGTGGATTCCGGCGGACAGGGGCTTGTGGAAGTGCTTGCAGGTGCCTTTGAAGCTTTCCTTGGGAAGGAAATCACCCTTGATTTTGGGGAAAATGCCAAGGGCAGTGCGGGAAAAACAGCAGCCGTGAAGTCCGATGCGTCCATGAAAGCGCAGGCGGAGGCTGAGATTAAATTTGGTTATTGTACGGAATTTATTATAATGCTGGATAAGGAATTTGGTGCGAAGCAGGAACTGGATTTCAAGGCATATCTTGAGTCGATTGGTGATTCTATTGTATGTGTGGCGGATGATGATGTGGTAAAGGTGCATGTACATACCAATGACCCTGGTCTGGCAATCCAGAGGGCATTGAAGTATGGAGCACTGTCCAATATGAAGATTGACAACATGCGTTTGGAGCATCAGGAGAAGCTTTTTAAGATGTCCGGGAAAGGTGCGGCGGAGTCTGCCCCGGTAAAAGCTGCGTCAGTGGAGGAAAAGGCACCCGAACCCCAGAAGGAGTTTGGATTTATTGCTGTGTCCGCAGGTGACGGTATCAAGGAGATTTTTGAAAGCCTTGGTGTTGACTATATTATCGAGGGTGGTCAAACCATGAATCCAAGTACGGCGGATATCCTGGATGCAGTGGATAAGGTGAACGCCAAAACTATTTTTATTCTGCCGAACAATAAGAATATCATTCTTGCAGCGAACCAGGCGGCGGAACTGACTGCGGAGAAGAGTCTGCTTGTCATTCCCACGAAGACGATTCCTCAGGGGATTACGGCGGTGATTAATTTTGTGCCGGAATTGTCCGCAGACGAAAATGAAGAGACGATGCTCAGTGAAATCGGCAATGTGAGCACCGGTCAGGTTACTTATGCGGTTCACGATGCGGTGATTGGAGATAAGGATATTAAAAAGGGAGATTATATGGGAATCGGCGACAATGGCATTTTGGCTGTGGGAGTGGAAATGTCAGGAGTTGCAAAGGACACCCTTGCCCGAATGATGGGAGAGGATGCAGAATTAATCAGCATTTATTACGGCAGCGATGTAAAACCGGAGGATGCCGAAGATTTCAGAATGCAGATTGCGGAGATGTATCCTGAATGTGATATTGAGCTGCAGTACGGTGGACAGCCGATTTATTATTATGTGATGTCAGTGGAATAGGCGGACAATACCTGTGTCTGTGCAGCACGGACGGGAGGCCGATAAAAGTGTCTGTGTGCCGGACAGACAGGCAGTATCAGTGTCTGCAGTACTGACGGATAGGGACTGAACAGAAGAAAATGGCAGGGAACATAAGGGACTGGCTGGCGCCGGCCCTTTATGTATATCATGAGATGACATATGCTCTCATTCCGATGAAATGCGGGGATGTTATGGACAAGGATACTTCGATCTTAGAGATTAAGGGTGTGGGCGAGAAGACACAGAAGCTGTTTGCAAAATTGAATATTCTGACTGTAGGGGAGCTGCTGGGGACATATCCCAGAGATTATGATGCTTATGAAGAGCCGAAGAAGATTGGAAAATTGACGCCGGGGGAGGTGTGCGCCGTCTATGGGGCAGTATGCGGCATACCTAATGAGAAGAGAGTCCGCAATCTGATCATTCTGAATGTGAATGTTTCGGACGGTTCCGGTAATTTACAGCTCACCTTCTTTAATATGCCCTTTTTAAAGAAGACATTAAAACAGGGCGGTTACTATATATTCAGAGGAATGGTGCAGAGCCGCGGCGCTTATAAGCTGATGGAACAGCCGAGGATATTTGCCGCGGACGAATACCGCAGACAGGAAAATCAGCTGATTCCGTGTTATCCACTGACAAAGGGCCTGACCAATCAGGCAGTACGGAAATGCGTCAGGCAGGCATTGTCTTTTTATAAGTTTGCGCCGGAATACTATAGCGAGACACTGCTTCGGAAGAATCATTTAATATCACGGCGGGAAGCTGTGGAGACGATTCATTTTCCGGCAGATTATGATGCGCTGCTGCGGGCAAGGAGGCGGCTGGTATTTGATGAATTCTTTGATTTTCTGTTTCTGTTACGGGAGAATAAGGAATTCAGTGAGAAATTGACAAATGATTACAGGCTGGCGGAAACGGAGAGTACAGAACAGTTCATAGAACAGCTGCCGTTTCCGCTGACAAATGCCCAGGAGAAGGTCTGGCAGGAAATAAGAGATGACTGCGGCAGTCCCTATTGTATGAATCGTCTGGTACAGGGGGATGTGGGCTCCGGGAAAACCATTCTGGCGGTGCTGGCGCTGCTGCTGGCGGCGGAAAACGGATACCAGGGCGCAATGATGGCGCCTACGGAGGTGCTTGCCATACAGCACTTTGACACGATCCAGGGATATATTGAGAAGTATGGCCTGTGTTTCCGGCCCGTACTTTTGGTAGGATCCATGACGGCAAAAGGCAAGAGGGAAGCCTATGGGAGAATTGCCGCAGGGGAGGCCAACCTTGTCATAGGCACCCATGCGCTGATTCAGGAAAAAGTACAGTATCATTCCCTGGCGCTGGTGGTGACGGACGAACAGCATCGCTTTGGCGTGAAGCAGAGGGAATTGCTGGCCGGAAAAGGCAGGAATCCTCATATTCTGGTGATGAGCGCTACCCCCATTCCACGGACGCTTGCCATTATTTTGTATGGTGATTTGCACATTTCCGTTGTAGATGAGCTGCCTGCCAATCGTCTGCCTGTGAAAAATTGTGTTGTCAACACGGGATATCGTGCCAAAGCGTATCAATTTATCGCCGGTGAGGTGGAAAAGGGGCGCCAGGCGTATGTGATCTGTCCGCAGGTGGAAGCGGCGGAAGGGGAAGAGAGCAGTCTGGAGAATGTGGTGGACTATGCGGAGAAGTTAAGAAGCGCCCTGCCGGCGGAGGTGAGGGTGGCATATCTTCACGGGAAAATGCGTCCTGCGGATAAGAACAGAATTATGGAGGAATTTGCTGCTCATGCCATTGATGTGCTGGTGTCAACCACGGTGATAGAAGTGGGCGTCAATGTGCCCAACAGCACGGTGATGATGGTAGAAAATGCAGAGCGTTTCGGGCTTGCCCAGCTGCATCAGCTGCGGGGGCGTGTGGGCAGGGGGGAATATCAAAGCTACTGCATTTTTGTCAGTACCAATGAAAAAAAGGAAACCATGGAGCGGCTGCAGATATTAAATCAGTCCAATGACGGTTTCTTTATCGCTTCACAAGATCTGAAGCTGCGGGGACCTGGAGAGCTGTTCGGCATCCGGCAGAGCGGGGATTTTTCGTTCCGTATCGGAGATATTTATTCGGATGCAGCCGTTCTGAAACAGGCTTCCGAGGCAGTGGAACAATTGCTGGAGGAAGATATGCATTTGGAAAGGGAAGAAAATGCACTTTTGCGGAAGCATTTTTCAAATGCCGCTGCTGATGGTGTTGACTTTCGCTCCATATAACAGTAAAATATAGCTTAAAAACAATCGAATGCTGTCAGACAGTGGTCGGGACTGTCTGCACACGGAAAAGAGGGTGTTTATGTCAAAGGTGGCTATTGTAACAGATAGTAATAGCGGCATCACACAGGCTGAGGCGAAAGAACTGGGCATTTATGTGCTGCCAATGCCGTTTATGATTCAGGATGAAACTTTTTATGAGGACATTGATCTGACACAGGAGCAGTTTTATGAGAAACTGGCCTCCGGTGCGGATATTGCCACGAGCCAGCCTTCGCCGGATTCTGTGATGGAACTTTGGAATCAGCTCCTGAAGGAGTATGATGAGATCGTTCATATCCCTATGAGCAGTGGATTATCCGGTTCCTGCCAGAGCGCTATTATGCTGTCAGAAGATTATGAGGGCAGAGTGCAGGTGGTAAACAACCAGAGGATTTCCGTTACCCAGCGGCAGTCCTGCCTTGATGCAAAGCTTTTGGCGGCTAAAGGGAGGAATGCAGAGGAAATCAGGCAGTTCCTGGAGGCGGATAAGTTTAACAGCAGCATCTATATTATGCTGGATACCTTATATTATCTGAAAAAGGGCGGAAGGATTACCCCGGCAGCCGCAGCCATAGGCACCATGCTCAGATTAAAACCTGTGCTGCAGATACAGGGAGAGAAATTAGATGCCTTTGCAAAAGCCAGAACCACCAATCAGGGCAAGAGCATTATGCTGAATGCAATTAAAAACGATATAGAGAACCGTTTCGGCGGAATGACGGAAGACAAGCATATCTGGCTTCAAATTGCCCATACTGCGAATCTGGAAGCGGCAGAAAGCTTTAAACAGGAAGTCATGGTACAGTTTCCCGGCTATGATATCTATATCGGTGCTCTTTCCTTAAGCGTATCCTGCCACATTGGACCCGGAGCGCTTGCGCTTGCATGTTGTAAGAAAATAACGGTTTAGTATGTCTTAGTAAGCCGGATTGGAGGAATTCAATGGAATTGGATATTTTGAAAAATGAAGAAAAGAGAATGAATTTGGTCCTGTTTCTGTTCCTGGCAGTCATACCCTGTGTGGCTCTGGGGTATGTGCTTCTGTTTAACGGCGGTACAGCCAAGGACTGTATCGTACTGTTGATGGTGTTTGGGGATGTCCTGGTTAAGCTGTTTGAAAAGATGCTGGGAAAATATGCCAAGTATCTGTACATCTCTATTCTGCCAGTCTGTGGTGTGGTAACGATTGTGTGCGGTAATCCGGCGGCTTTCGGTGCAATGGCAGAAGCTTATTTCCTGATATTGTTCCTGGCGGTTCCCTACTATGACCTTTCACTGATATGGGTGTGTACGGCAGTTACCGTTGTGCCCAATTTGATTGCATTGTTTGTATTCCGGGAAGAATATCTTGCAATGTACAGTTTTTCTATTTGGATTTTTGTGTGGATGGTATATGTGCTGGCGGTTATGGTGGCTGTCTTCATTATTCAGAGAGCGACATCTCTGTTCAGGACTGTGGAAGAGAAGGAACATGAAATGGAAGAACTGCTGGGGAATGTCAGCGGAACGTTCAGGGGGCTGGAGGAATCTTCCGGCAAGATCTATGATTCATTACATAACTTTGAGGCGAGTACTACTGAAATTGCTGCTTCCACCAGCCAGATTGCAGACAGTGCGGACAGACAGATACAGCAGGTGAAAGGAAGTCTTGATATCTTCGGTGACCTGAATCAGAAAATTGAAAGTTCTGAGCGTCAGGTCATACAGACAGTGGAGACTATGAAACAGCTGAAGGGGAAAAATGACGAAGGCATACATGCCATTGAGCAGCTGTCACAGAAATTCAGCGAGAATATTGCTTCCACAAGAGTGGCTTCAGAAGGTGTGGCCTCTCTGGTACATAAATCCAATTCTATCGGGGAAATTATCGAAAGCATCAGCCAGATTGCACAGCAGACAAACCTGTTAGCGCTGAATGCGGCAATCGAGGCCGCCAGGGCAGGGGATGCTGGAAGAGGGTTTGCTGTGGTGGCGGATGAAATCAATAAGCTGTCTGCGGAGTCAGCTGCGGCAACCCAGAAAATAGATGCAATTCTGAAGGATGTCATTGATACTGTGAAGGACGTAAATGGTGTCATTGACAATAACAATGTCATAGTAGAAGAATCAAACGATAAACTGAATGATACGGTGAAAATATTTGAAAACATGCTGCATTCTTCGGAGGAAGTTATTTCTGTCACCGATATGCTGAAGCAGGAGCTGGCAAGTATTGTTGCAATTAAGGAGAATCTGCTGGCGGCAATGGAACAGGTGGAGGATATTTCACAGAATTCTGTGATGACAACGGCGGAAATAAGCGCCGCCACCGAGCAGCAGGCTGCAGGGGTGGAGGATATTCTGAAGTCTATGGGAAATGTACAGAACGGAATGGAAAGGCTGGCAGCGGTATTGAGTAAGAAGAACTGATAAATGCATTATAAAAGGCCGGGGAAAACCTCCGGCCTTTTATTCATGACAATAGAAGCCTCGCGAAGGGTGGATTCTATTGTTGGCACTAAAGGAGAAGGGTGTTAATGAATATCCGTCATAACCTCCAATACTGTATCATAGCCACGCTCTGCTGCAAGCTGTACGGGAGTGACACCCTGGTTGTTGGCACGATTGTAATCGGCTCCCTTTTTCACCAGATAGCGTGATACATCCTGGTTTCCATAGCGCAAAGCATAGTGAAGGGCGGTATTGCCTTCGTTGTTGGCAATATTAATGTCGGCTCCGGCGCGGACAAGCTCTTTGACGATGTCTTTGAAGCATTGGTTCTGCGTGTTATGTATCAGCGCCGTGTTCCCTCTGTTATCCGTATGATTTACGTCCGCTCCCATGTCTAAGAAGATGGGCAGCAGCGTTACAGTGGTATTGATATCCAGAGACTGCAGCAGCATAAGCGGTGTCATTCCGTCATTTCTTGCCGTATCAAGGGTTTTCAGCTCTTTCAGCACTGCAGACCTGTCTTTTGACTGTAAATCGCCTCCGAATTTCTTCTTCATCACTGCAAGGTGGGCCGGTGTCTCGCCATTGATATTCTGAAGAGAATCATCTGCGCCGGAAGCCATCAGAAGCTTAACGACATCCCCATGGCCGTAGATACAGGCGGTATGAAGAGGGGTATTGCCGGATTCTGCAGGTGCATCCTCAGTCAGATTCACATCCACGCCTTTCTCTATCATGACCTTAAGCATATCCGCATGTCCGAACCGGGCGGCGCTGTGTATGGCGCTGGTTCCCGTATTATCGAGCTGTTCCATGGATTCTTTGGAGAAATACTGCGCCGCTTCGGCAAAATAATTCTGTGCTTCTTTGAAAAAACCGTTGGGTTTCTCATGAAAGGCTGCGATATTGGCGGGGGTTTTGCCCTGAACTACAGCTTCATCCAAATCCACGCCCAGTTCAGCGAATTTTCTGAGGACTTTTACGCCATATCCGGCGCCGAGGCATTTGTCCCTCAGACAGGTGACGCTGCCGCCGGAATGAATCGGCGCGGTAAAGTCGATACCGGCTTCCTGGCAGATAGTAAGTACCTGGCAGTTTTCGTCCTGAGAGAGTCCGTTGTGCATAATATCTATAATATATTTCATGTCGTCATCGTCATCCGGATCTATCTGCCTGATTAATTTCCGGGTGAGATATAGAGCCATTCCCATGAAATCTCTTTCATCCGGGGAAAAGCGGGCAAAGGCATTGCTGGTGATTCTGCTTAAATTTCCCATGTCTGTATGGACATTGTCGCAGGGCTGTTCGGCACCGTGATCCTTTAAGGCCATGCAGAGTTCTTCCTGGTAGGAATCTTTGGCAAGCTGCATGGGAGTCTGACCCTCGTTGTTCGCCGTATTGACCATGGAGCTGTATTTTCCCATCAAGATAAGTGCGGCTGTGACGTGGCGTTTCTGGATGGCTGTCAGCAATAGGGTATTGCCGTTTTCGTCTATGTAGTCTGCTGCTGCGCCTTTTTCAAGGAAAACGGAGGTCAACGCCCAGGAGCAGTTGACATTTTCCGCATACAGCATGGAGACAAGAGGGCTTTTCCCTTCTGCGTCCTTCTGGTTGATGTCTCCGGTAAGCAGACGGGCAAGGGGCTCCCGCTGGAGAAGACCGCTTCTCAAGCACTGAAATCCGTTTTGAAGCCCTGTAAGCCTGGGATTGGCAAGATAGTGGTATCCGTTCCTGCCATTGGCATCACACAGACCGGAATCGGCACCGTGATGCAATAGAAGCTCTGCCATGGCCAGATTTCCGCGGCAGCATGCCATCATAAGAGGGGTGGTGCCGGTGCCGTTCGTCAGATTGATTTCCTTTTCATCCAGTTTGGCATCGTTCATGAATGTCTCAACCGCATGGTAGAAGTTAAGCCATACAAGAAGATGGAAGGGTGAGAAACCGTATTTTCCCACAGGTGAGAGCAGGGTTTCTTTTCCGCATTCTGCCGCACATGCCTCCACATTTTTGATTTCTTCTTCCCGGAAGAGGTCGTATCGGTACATACAGTTTTCAAAGTCGTCTTCCCACCAGGGAACGTATCTGCACCGATTGTTTTCACTGGCGTTGACCAGCAAGTCTGTCAACTCTTTTACATCCATAAGTGTGTCTCCTTTACTTTTACTATTTTAGATGATATTCCGCTTTCGAACAGGGAAATATGATAATTCCATTATGTACTATTTATTATAACATGATAATTCCGTTATGGTATTATTTTATAAAAAATTAACAGTTCAGTGATTGGTATGAGCTGTTACAATGTCATACAGAAAAGCAGCTGGAAAGTCAGAAAAATAGTTGACTGACATTCGGCGCAATGATATAGTACAGAAATACAACATAACCGGGAGTGAGAATAACGGCAGAACCAGGGGAAAGAATAATCGTTATAAGATCGGAAATAGCTTAAGTAAAATGGGTAAATGCCATAAGGATTCTGAGAATGATGATGCGGGCAGGGGAGAATGCGAACATGAAAAAATATGAATATGATGCTGTGATTCAGAAGGTTCCGGAGATAGATGGCGCTTATGCAGAATTTCCATATGATATACGGAAGGAATTCGGCAGAGGCAGAGTTAAGGTCAGGGCTTGGTTTGACGGAGCGGCCTATGATGGAAGCATTGTGAATATGGGGGTAAAAAATGAGAGCGGAACGGTTCGTTATATTATCGGTATACGGAAGGATATTCGTGCCAGGATAGGAAAACAGCCCGGTGATTCCATACATGTGATCATACAATGTGACATGAATTAAGCTGCGGCTAACGACAATTTTCTTGAGCTTATGAGGGAATCGTGGTAATATAATCATGTCAATGTTTGCAGGCTTTCTATTGTCAAGACTTATGAATGGCATGGCTGAACTGTTACCTGATTGGACGGGAAGGAAGATAAGAATGGATGCCATCTATGA
Organism: uncultured Acetatifactor sp.; assembly: GCA_910584435.1. Taxonomy (GTDB): domain Bacteria; phylum Bacillota; class Clostridia; order Lachnospirales; family Lachnospiraceae; genus Acetatifactor. The sequence goes on along the minus strand of CAJUAP010000004.1, from coordinate 52,654 downwards.
CAGGAGAAGTATTCGGGGGCTGGACACATTGCGGTGTCGGATTAGGAGAAAAATATGGATGAAGTGAAAATGCTGGTATCCGGTTATGTGATGAAGGACAAAAAGCGCATAGTAAGAGTTTCTTTTGTGCGGGGAGGGGATTATGCGGAAGGCATTCTGCCGGAAGGAATGATTGAAAAAGCAAAGGGCTTTTCCAAGGAAGAGGTCCGGAAGCTGGAAAATTTTCTGAGGGTGAATAAGGATGAAATTCTGGGGGAAGCCAAAAAAGTCAATCCTATCAGGAGCTGGCTGTGGGAATAGATACGGCAGACGGCAAGGGTGAGTGAGAACAGTAACAAGTGCGTTACGGCATAGGAGATGTTTTTTGCGGAAAATCTTGACTTTGCCGCTTTAAACTGATAAAATCTATGGCGGTGGTTTATTGCTGCCGCAGCCATGCGTATCATTTTACAGAGACGAAGAGGAGAAAAAGTGATGAAAGAAATATCTAATTTAATTGCTTATCGGCCGGATGTGAAGGTGGTGGACGCCACCCTGCGGGATGGGGGATTGGTCAATGATTTTTATTTTTCAGATGGATTTGTAAAAGCTTTGTATCTGGCAAATCTTCGTGCCGGTGTGGATTACATGGAGTTTGGTTATAAGGCATCAAAAGAGATGTTTGATGAGAATAAATTTGGAAAGTGGAAATTCTGCCGGGATGAACATATCCGGGAAATTGTGGGGGAGAATGCCACTGATTTAAAAATTGCGGTTATGGCGGATGTGGGAAGGTGCGATAAGTCGGATATCATCAATCGTGTGGACAGCCCCATCGACTTGATCAGAGTGGCCACCTATGTGAATACCATTCCCGGTGCGGTGGATATGATTGAGGATGCTGCGGGAAAAGGATATGAGGTGAGCTGTAATATTATGGCAATTTCTCATACACAGGAAGGGGAATTGAAAGCGGCTCTTGATATGCTGGGCAAAACGCCTGTGGATGTGCTTTATATTGTGGACAGCTATGGTTCCATGTATCCCGAACAGATTGCCCGTCTGGCGGATGTGTATATGGAATTTGCAGCCAAATACAATAAAAAGGTGGGAATCCATGCCCACAATAATCAGCAGCTTGCATTTGCCAACACCATTGAGGCTGTGGGAGACGGCGTGGACTGGCTGGATGCAACCTATGCTTCCATGGGGCGCGGTGCGGGAAACTGTGCCATGGAGCTTCTGCTTGGATTTCTGAGGAATCCGAAATATAATGTATATCCTGCCATTCAGTTTGTGGATACTTATATGAACCAGCTGAAGGCGGAAGGCATTGTGTGGGGGTATGATCTGCAGTATTTAATGACCGGACTGCTGAATCAGCATCCCAGGGCGGCAATTGAATTTACCAGGGAGAAGAGAACGGATTATACGGAATTTTATAAAGAAATTGTTGCGGCGGATTAGTGCGAGTGGACTTTTACGGAGGATGCAAGGTGAATTTGTTCACCTTGCATTCTTCATAAAAATAAGGTAAAAATAAAATAAGTGTTCACAAGGTTATAGTTGAAATTTTTGCTGCTAATGTGTATACTGAAAGATAAGTTTATTGTTTTATTACAATCGGGAGGAAATCGAGATGAAGATCAACAGTGTATGTGTGCAGGGCGGTTATACGCCGGGAAACGGGGAGGCCCGTCAGATTCCTATTGTCCAGAGCACGACTTTTAAATATGATACCAGCGAGGACATGGGCAGGCTTTTTGATCTGGAAGCAAACGGTTATTTCTATACTAGGCTTCAGAATCCCACCAATGACTATGTTGCGGCCAAGATTACACAGCTTGAAGGCGGTACGGCAGGTATGCTGACCAGCAGCGGTCAGGCGGCTAATTTTTATGCACTGTTCAATATCTGCAGCTGTGGTGATCATATTGTAGCTTCCAGTACCATTTATGGAGGTACATTCAATCTGATTTCCGTTACTATGAAGAAAATGGGCATTTCCGTCACTTTTGTAAATCCTGATGCGTCAGAAGACGAACTGAATGCAGCATTTCAGGATAATACCAGGGTGGTCTTCGGGGAGACAATTGCAAATCCGGCCCTGGCGGTTCTTGACATAGAGAAATTCGCGAAATGTGCACATGCACACGGAGTCCCCCTTATTGTTGACAATACTTTTGCAACACCGGTGAACTGCCGGCCTTTTGAATGGGGGGCGGATATTGTGACCCATTCCACTACGAAATATATGGATGGTCATGGAGCTGCTGTGGGCGGTGCCATTGTAGACAGCGGCAGATTCGACTGGATGGCTTATGCGGAGAAGTATCCCGGCCTCTGTACGCCGGACGAAAGCTATCACGGCATTGTCTATGCAGAGAAGTTCGGGAAAGAAGGGGCTTTCATCACAAAATGTACCGCGCAGCTGATGCGGGATCTTGGTTCTATACAGAGTCCTCAAAATGCATTTATTCTGAATCTTGGGCTGGAAAGCTTGCATGTCCGTATGAAGCGTCATTGTGAAAACGGCCAGGCCGTGGCAGAGTTCCTCGCGGGGCATCCGAAGGTGGAGTATGTAAATTACTGTAGTCTGCCGGGGGATAAATATTATTCTCTGGCACAGAAGTATCTGCCGGGCGGCAGCTGCGGTGTGGTATCTTTTGGATTGAAAGGCGGAAGGGAGGCTGCAGGCATTTTTATGAGAAATCTGAAACTCGCGGCGATTCAGACTCACGTGGCGGATGCCCGTACCTGCTGTCTGAACCCGGCTTCCAGCACACATCGTCAGATGACGGATGAGCAGCTGAAGGATGCAGGTGTTCCGGCGGAGCTGATTCGTATGAGCTGTGGAATCGAGGATAAGGAAGATTTGATTGAAGATCTTGCACAGGCTTTGGAACAATGCTGACCAGGAAGGAAAGTATGGAATGCAAAGAATTCGAGAGACTGATACCTGATTTTATCGGGCGGAAAATGGATTATCCGACTTTGCTGCGGTTCAGCGAGCATATCGAAAGATGTGAGGATTGTAAAGAAGAACTGGTGATTCAGTTTCTGGTGACGGAAGGAATTCAACGGCTGGAAGACGGCAGCGCGTTTGATCTGCAGTCCGAATTGAAGGCGCGTCTGGAAGAAACGAAGCATAAGATAAGATTCCACAGTGTTTTTCTTTATATAGGATTTACAATGGAAGTGATTGCCGTATGTCTGCTGCTGGGGCTTGTCATATGGATTTTGCTGTAAATTTATCCAAAATAATAGAGGTGGTAGGAACCTATGCTTGAGAACAAGAAGCTTGTATTGATAGACGGACACAGTATTCTGCACAGGGCGTTTTATGGTGTCCCTAATTTAAGCAATGCCCAGGGGCTGCATACAAATGCGGTTTACGGTTTCCTGAATATTTTATTTAAGATTCTGGAAGAAGAGAAGCCGGATTTCCTTGCGGTTGCATTCGATGTTCATGCGCCAACCTTCCGGCATCAGATGTATGAGGCATACAAGGGGACCAGGAAGCCTATGCCGGAAGAGCTGAGGGAACAGGTTCCTGTGATGAAGGATGTATTGAAGGCCATGGGCGTGGTCATCGTGGAGCAGGCGGGGCTGGAAGCGGATGATATTTTGGGAACGCTTGCGAAAAAGGCAGCTGCGGAAGGTCTGGAGGTGTCTTTGGTTTCCGGCGACAGGGATCTGCTGCAGATTGCCGATGCCCATATTAAGATCAGGATTCCCAAGACCAAAATGGGCAGGACGGAAATAGAGGATTATTATCCGGAAAATGTGCTTGAGACATATCAGGTGACGCCGCTGCAGTTTATTGACCTGAAGGCATTGATGGGGGATACATCGGATAATATCCCCGGTGTGCCGAAGGTGGGGGAGAAAACGGCAACGGAGCTGATGGTTCAATATGGTTCTCTGGAGAATATTTATGCCCATGTAGATGAGATTTCCAAGAAAAGTATCCGGGAATCTCTAAAGGAAAATCGGGAACTTGCAGATTTGAGTAAAGCCCTTGCCACAATAAAGACCGACAGTGATGTGGTACTTGATTATGAAGCTGCAAAAGCGGAGGGCTTTTTCACCCAGGAAGCATATCAGCTGTTTAAGCAGCTGGAATTCAGAAATCTGCTGAAGCGTTTTGATGCGGAGAGCACGGAAAGCGGCGAAGAGATTAAGAAGATATTCAGGCAGTTACAGAGCCGGAAGGAATTGCTGGGAAAGCTGAAAAAGGTAAGGGAAGGACAGCATATTGGTCTGTTTCTGCCCATGGAGGGAGATAAACTCTTAGGCGTTGCAGTGGCAGCAGAAAGGGAAGTCTGTGTGTATGTAATGCCGTCCCAGGAAGATGCACAGCTTTCTTTTCTCGGAATGTTTTCAGATGGCAATGGGGAGGGTGCAGGCGCTGAGGGAGTTCAGGGGACGGAAGAATTATATGAGCTTTGCAGTGCATTACAGGAGCTTTCGGTGAAAGCCTGCATTTCCGCTTTTGACATTAAGAAATATTATCGGTATCTGGATAGAGAATCTACGGAACGATATTTTGATATTCTGATTGGAGCATATCTGCTGAATCCTTTAAAGAATGATTATGACCTGGAAGCTATTGCATCAGAGCATTTAGGATTGACAATTCCGGGCAGGGCAGAGGTCTTCGGCAAGACGAAGCTGGGAGAGGCTGTTGTGTCCATGCCGGACAAATTCGTGGAATATTGCTGTTATGGCGCATATGTGTCATGGAAGGCAGAGGCGGTTCTGGTGAAAAAGCTGCAGGATACAGGTATGGAGCGGCTGATGCGTGAAATGGAGATGCCCTTGTCGCTGGTGCTTTACGATATGGAGCGTGAGGGTGTGGAGGTACGCCGGGAAGAGCTGAAAGCCTATGGGGATGCCTTGGTGGAGAGGATTGAAGAATTGGAGTCTTCCATTCAGAGAGAAGCGGGGATGGAATTCAATATAAATTCTCCGAAACAGCTGGGAGAGGTACTGTTTGAGCATATGAAGCTTCCCGGCGGCAAGAAGACTAAGACGGGATACTCCACTGCAGCGGATGTATTGGAAAAATTGGCAGAGGATCATCCTATTGTGAATGAGATTCTGGAATACAGACAGCTTACCAAGTTAAAATCCACCTATGCGGACGGGCTGGCGGTTTATATCGGAGAGGATCAGAGAATTCATACCAATTTTAATCAGACCATTACCGCTACGGGGCGTATCAGCTCTACGGAACCGAACCTGCAGAATATTCCTATGCGTATGGAGCTGGGCAGACGTATCCGCAAGGTGTTTGTGCCCAGGGAAGGCTATGAATTTATGGATGCGGATTACTCCCAGATTGAATTGCGGGTACTTGCCCATATGTCGGGGGATGCACAGTTGATTGAAGCATACCGCATGGAGCAGGATATCCATCGGATTACGGCTGCAAAAGTATTCCATACTCCATTTGACGAAGTGACGGATTTACAGCGGAGAAATGCCAAGGCGGTAAATTTCGGCATAGTATATGGCATCAGTTCTTTTGGCCTGAGTCAGGATTTAAGCATCAGCCGCAAAGAAGCATCGGAATATATTGAACAATATTTTGAAACTTATCCGGGCGTGAAGGCATTTCTTGATAAGCTTGTGGGTGATGCGAAGAAAAACGGATATATTACAACCATGTTCGGCAGAAGGCGGCCGGTTCCGGAGCTTTCTTCTTCTAATTTTATGCAGCGTTCTTTTGGGGAGCGTGTGGCTATGAATTCACCTATACAGGGAACGGCGGCGGATATTATTAAGATTGCCATGATCAGAGTGTGGAAGGCGTTGAAGGAACAGGGGCTTAAGTCCAAGCTGATACTGCAGGTGCATGATGAGCTTGTGATTGAAACCTTGCGGGAAGAGGAAACGCAGGTGAGGAAGCTTCTGGAAGAAAATATGAAGGCTGCGGCAGACCTGGCAGTGACATTGGAAGTGGATCTGCATACCGGGGATAACTGGTATGAGGCCAAAGTGTGAGAAGAAAATCTAATCGCTTGCGGCAAAGGCCGCTTCGCGAAGATTTTCTACGGCGCAAGAACAGCGCCTACTCACACTGAAGAATGCCAAGCGAACGAGTTCGCTTTAGACAGGCATTCTTCTCACAGACTGTTGGCGCCGCTAAGAGGGGGCGAAGCCCGCCTCTTTGGGCGGCATATCCGGAAGGCATGGGAGTGATATGAGATTTATTGGGATTACAGGCGGCATTGGAGCCGGGAAATCCAAGATACTGGGGTATATAAAGCAGCATTACCGGTGCGAGATTTATCTGGCAGATGAGGTGGCGCATTTGTTAAAGCAGCCAGGAACAGAGTGCTATAAAGCGCTTTTGGCGCTTTTGGGCCCGGATGCGGCGGGAGCGGACGGGCAGATAGACAGACAGGTGATGGCGGACAGGATTTTTGCGGCTCCCAGGCTGTTGGAACAGGTGAATGAAATAATTCATCCTGCCGTAAAGGCATTTTTGACGGAACGGTTCAAAGAGGCAGAGAACGCCGGAAAAGTTGAGCTTTTTTTTGTAGAAGCGGCATTGCTGATTGAGGCGGGGTATGGGGCAATGGTGGATGAGATGTGGTATGTATATGCAGAAGAGGCTGTCAGGAGAAAGCGTCTGAGGCTTCTTCGAGGTTACAGTGAAGAAAAGATATCACATATTATGTCGCATCAGCTTACGGAGGAACGTTTTCGTGAAAATTGCGATTTTGTGATTGATAACAGCGGTTCTTTTCAGGAAAGCTGCAGACAGATAGATAGGAAACTGGAGGCTTTTACATGGCAGGAGTGAGAGAAGGGCAGGGGCAGCTGGTATTTGGATTGGATATCGGCACCAGGAGTATTGTGGGAACCGTGGGGTATTTAAACGGCACTAAATTCCATGTGCTGGCACAGCGGTCTAAAGAACATGAGACACGTTCTATGCTGGACGGACAGATTCATGATATAGGCAAGGTCGGTCAAACCATACGCCAGGTCAGGGAACAATTGGAAGAGGATTTGAACAGGAAACTGACAGAAGTGTGTATTGCTGCTGCAGGCCGGGTGCTGCGTACTGTCACTACTCATGTGGAACAGGAATTTGAGGAAGAACATGAAGTCATTCAGGAAGATATTTACTCTTTGTCTACACTTGGCGTAGAACAGGCATATGATGAATTTCTGCGGACAAATGATTCGGAGATGAAGTTCTACTGCGTTGGATACACGCCAATGCGTTATTATATGAACGGTTATCAGATTGGAAACCTGGAGGGGCATAAGGTGAGAAATATGGCATTGGATATGATTGCCACATTTCTGCCGGATGATGTGGTGGACGGGCTGTACAAGGCAGTGGAGCTTGCAGGACTGCATGTGGCAAATCTGACGCTGGAGCCGATTGCGGCAATTCAGGTGGCCATACCGGAGAAGTTTCGTATGCTGAATCTGGCTCTGGTGGATGTGGGTGCCGGAACAAGTGATATTTCGATTACAAAGGATGGCACCATTACCGCATATGGAATGATTCCGGTGGCAGGAGACAGTCTGACGGAAGTTCTGGTACAGCATTGCCTGGTGGACTTTGAAACGGCAGAGCGTATCAAGAGGCAGTCAGGTACACAGGAGACAGTGGAATACGAGGATATTATAGGGCTGACGCAGGTGATTACTGCCGAAGAGGTGGAAAACATTCTGGCGGAGCATGTGCAGAAAATGGCGGATATGGTTGCCGCCTGCATTAAGGAATTAAACGGCGGGAAGTCAGTCAGCGCCGTATTTGTAGTGGGCGGGGGCGGTATGATTCCCGGTTATACGGATCGGCTTGCCCAGGCGCTTGACATTGTGAAGGAACGTGTGGCGATCAGGGGGAAGGAAGTTCTTCAGGGAATTGCTTTTGAGATGGACAATCCACGCAAAGATTCCATGATGGTGACGCCAATAGGCATCTGCCTGAGTTATTATGAGCAGAGTAATAATTTTATATTTGTGGATTTTAACGGAAAGCATGTGAAATTATATGACAATGGTAAGATTACGGCAGCTGATGCGGCAGTACAGTGCGAATTTTCCAATGAGAACCTGTTTCCGAAGCGGGGAACCCCGTTGACTTTTACCGTAAATGGCAAGAACCGTATTGTTCGCGGTGAACAGGGTGAGGCGGCGGTTATCAAGGTAAACGGTGAGATAGCAGACATTTATGCGCAGGTACATAATGGCGCTATTATTGAAATCACCCCTTCTACATCGGGAGAAGCGGCGGTATTGGAGCTTGGCAGACTGCCGGAGCTTGCCGAGAATCTGCACGTCTACGTAAACGGCATGAAGATAGACCTGCCCAGAACTGCTGCAGTGAATGGGCGGCTGGAGAATGAATATTACAAGATTCAGGAAGGGGACGACATTCAAGTACAGAATTCTTATAGTGTAAGGGAAATTGCTGCATTTATGGATGTGCCTCTGGGAGGCGGGATTCTGGTCAATGAATCCCCGGCAAAGCCGGATACAAGAGTTTATGAGAATTTTACCCTGAATTGGGATGTGACATCGGAGATTACGTATGCCGACCTTGAGGATGAAACGGAGGAAGAGGCAGCAAGGCGCCTGGCAGCTAAGGAAGCGGCGGCAAGAGAAGCGGCGGAAGCAGAGCGTGCGGCCAGAGTCCTTGTGAGGAATGTGGAAGCGGGAAATTTCGGCAAGGAGAGTTTCAACGGAACCGTATTTGAAGGAATGTTCGGAACGGCGGAGCCTGTGGGAGGCGCATATGCGGGCAGAGCCTCGGCTGGATATGGCGGAGCAAATGCGGGCGGCGGAAGTGCAGTACCCGGCGCAGCCGGGAGTGTATCAGGAGGCAGAGCCGGGAATGTCGAGGGGAACATGCCTGTCGGCAGTTCTGGAAATGTATCAGGAAGTATGTCTTTTGGCACAGCTGGAAATGCCGTGGGGAGCATGCCTGTCGGCAGCACAGAGAATGCATCAGGAGGTATGCCCCTTGGCGCATCAGGCAATGCATCAGGAAGTATGCCTTTTGGCGGACCGGTAAATCTGTCGGTTCTGGTAAATAAAAGGCCGGTCACTTTGTCCGGCAAAAGCAGTTATGTATTTGTAGATGTATTTTTCTTTATAGATTTTGATTTGAAGGCTTCGGCAGGACGCTCTATTGTCACCAACTTAAACGGCAGGAGGGCAGAATACATGGAACCTTTGAAAAATGGCGATGTGATTGATATATTTTGGGAAGAAGACGGAAAAAAGCCGTTCGGAAGAGAGAACATAAGATGAGACTATGTAGTATAGCCAGCGGAAGCAGTGGAAACTGCATTTATGTAGGGTCGGAGGCAACGCATCTGCTTGTGGATGTGGGTATCAGCGGCAGAAAAACAGAGAGCGGACTAAAAGAGCTTGGACTTACCGGGAATGATATTGACGGTATATTGATCACACATGAACATGCGGATCATATTCAGGGATTGGGCGTGATTGCCAGGAAATATGAAATTCCCATTTATGCCACAGCAGGAACCATTGCCGCCATAAAAGCATGTGAGGGAATCGGAACCGTGGAGGAAGAGCTGTTTCATGAGGTAAAAGAGGATACGAAATTTACATTGAAGGATTTGACGGTAAATCCTATGCGCATCTCTCATGATGCGGCGCAGCCTGTGGCATACCGTATTGCATATGGCAGACAGAAGGTGGCAGTCTGTACGGATTTGGGTGTTTATAATGATTATACGGTAGAGTGCCTGAAAGGTATGAACGCTCTTCTGCTGGAGGCAAATCATGATGTGAACATGCTTCAGGTAGGACCCTATCCTTATAAACTAAAGCAGAGGATTCTGGGGGAAAGAGGACATCTGTCCAACGAAAATACGGGAAGACTGCTGTGCAGGATTCTCCATGACAATCTCCAGGCGATTCTGCTGGGACATTTGAGCAAGGAAAATAATCTGCCGGAGCTTGCCTATGAATCGGTGAGAATGGAGATTAATATGGGTGAAACTCCTTACAAGGCAAGTGATTTTGATATTCGTGTAGCAAAACGCAGTGAGCTGACACCCATTGTAACGATTTCATAAAATGCGGACGGAAGGAAGGGAGACAGGATGAAACGAACAATTATTACTGTGGTGGGAAAAGACACAGTTGGTATTATTGCAAAAGTATGTACCTACCTGGCAGATAACGGGATTAATATTCTGGATATTTCTCAGACCATTGTACAGGGATACTTTAATATGATGATGATTGTGGATACCAATGGTATGAACAAATCTTTCGGGGATATGTCCGATGAGATGGCCTCTCTGGGGGAGAAGATAGGTGTGGTAATCAAATGCCAGAAGGAAGAAATCTTCGACAAAATGCACAGAATTTAAGCAGGCATTGCTGCGAGCGGCAGGAGGCAGTGAGATGACAAAAGAGGAATTTGAGAAAAAGCTTGAGGAAGATCCGGAGTGGGCACCTGGCTGGGAGGCAATCGACAAAGAGTTTGACAGGTTGTATCCTGGGCAGGAACCAGTGCATTATGGAACCAATCTGCATAGCAGGGCAATGTTTGGAGGAGATCAATATCTGGATGGATATTCTGTTTTCGCTTCGCCGAAAGGCTACAAACATATTGTGACCTATGGAATGACTACCCTGTATGCGGATGATAAGGCTTTAGGAGGCGAATGGAATAAGTGGGGCTATGAGATGACGCTGAAGCTTAGAGAGGAAGAAGCGGAGGAGTGCCTGTGGGCAATCGATATGCTGGCGAATCTGGCAAGATATACTTATACATCAAAGCGTTTTTTTGAGCCAAACCAATTTGTCAAAGGGGATGGAACGTCTCTTCATATAGGGGTGGAATCTGCAATTACAGCGCTGCTTGTGGTAGCGGATACGGAAGCCATGGCACAGGATACCATTTATGGAAGGACTGAGTTTATGCAGCTTGTGGGAATTACGGAATCTGAACTGCAGGCTATCATAGAGGATGGCAGTAAGGTACAGATTCTGCTTGAGCGGATGAAAGCGGACAATCCGGATCTGGTGACAGATATGAAGCGGACGGGTTCTTATATTTAAGATGGTTTGGCATGACGTTTGTTGAAAATGGCAGGAGATAATGGGATATGATCAATTTATATGAAGTGGCAGAGACGAACAAAATGATTACCGAGGAAAACCTTGATGTGCGTACCATTACTTTGGGAATCAGTCTGCTTGACTGTATTGACTCAGACTTGGAGAAGCTTAAATCTAACATTTATGCAAAAATATATGAGGCTGCCAGGGATTTGGTGGGGACAGGGGATGAGATAGCAAGAGAATTCGGCATTCCCATTGTAAATAAGCGGATTTCAGTCACACCGATTGCACTGATAGGAAGCGCCGCCTGTAAGAACGAGCAGGATTATGCACAGCTGGCGCAGATTCTGGATAAAGTGGCTAAGGATGTGGGCGTAAACTTTATCGGCGGTTATTCCGCGCTGGTGAGCAAGGGAATGACTCCGGCGGATGAACTTTTGATACGTTCCATTCCTCTGGCGTTATCCGCTACGGAACGGGTATGCAGTTCCGTGAATTTAGGCTCCACTAAGACAGGTATCAATATGGACGCTGTAAAGCTCATGGGAGAGGTGGTTGCGGCAACCGCAGATGCCACAAAAGAGAATGACTCCCTTGGATGTGCAAAGCTGGTGGTATTCTGTAATGCGCCGGATGATAATCCGTTTATGGCGGGTGCCTTCCACGGTGTTACCGAGGCGGATAAAATTATCAATGTAGGAGTCAGCGGACCGGGCGTGGTGAAAACCGCACTGGAAAAGGTGCGTGGTGAGAATTTTGAAGTGTTGTGCGAAACCATCAAAAGGACAGCGTTTAAGGTTACGAGAGTGGGGCAGCTGGTTGCGCAGGAGGCATCCGCGCGGCTGCATGTGCCCTTTGGAATCGTAGACTTGTCCCTGGCGCCGACGCCGGCAGTGGGGGACAGTGTGGCGGACATTCTGTGTGAAATGGGCCTGGAATATGCAGGAGCGCCCGGAACCACGGCAGCGCTGGCCTTGCTGAATGATCAGGTGAAAAAGGGCGGTGTGATGGCTTCTTCCTATGTAGGGGGATTGAGCGGCGCTTTTATTCCGGTCAGCGAAGATCAGGGCATGATTCATGCGGTACAGGCCGGTGCGCTGACACTGGAGAAACTGGAAGCCATGACCTGTGTGTGTTCCGTAGGCCTGGATATGATTGCCATTCCCGGAGATACAAAGGCATCCACCATTTCCGGTATTATCGCAGACGAGATGGCAATCGGCATGGTGAATCAAAAGACTACTGCGGTCAGGATTATTCCTGTCAGCGGCAAAGGCGTGGGAGAGACTGTGGAATTCGGCGGTCTGCTGGGGTATGCGCCGATTATGCCAGTGAATCCGTTTTCATGCGAGGCATTTATCAGCCGCGGCGGAAGAATTCCGGCCCCCATCCACAGCTTTAAAAATTAGACGGTGCATAATGCTGCACTTTTTAACGGCCGCGCCACCTATAATATCACAAGAGGCCGTGCGCATTCATGAATCGGGGGCTGTCCGCACTGTATGGCGGCCACGCCCTGATAGAGTTCGCCGGACAGAATATCCTGGTTTAAAAGTCTGCAGGCATCCGCTTCCAGACTTTTTCTGGCTTTGGCAAGCCTGGTCACTAAGGGAATGGAAGCCTGCTGTTTTACGGCGTTCAGCAGTGGTTCGGCGGATTTGCGGAAGCCCAGCACTTTGGCATAGGGAATCATATCCATGCTTTTGGCCGATTCCATATGCCCCTTTTTTATATCAAGAAGAATGTGCAGAAGGCATCTGCTGATTCTTGTATAGGTCATATCCCTGGTTTTCAATAAATCACAGAATGCTTCAAATCCTGTATATTGTCCCAGCAGTTTTCTGATGCGGTTTGATAGGTCTCCCGTTACATCCAGATATTGTTCATAACCTGATTCCTTTTCTATAAGCAGTTTATAGTACAATGGAGCGGAAAAGCAGTCACAGCGCACAGGAGAGTGGGCTTCCAGGTAATGAATAAGGATTTGTCCTGCTTCTGCCGGCAGATGCCGAAGCAGCTTTCCGGGATTTTTTTCGGCATAGAGTGCGCAGCGGATGCCAAGAGCCGAACTGAATTGCTTTGTCATATCACTGCTGTGGTAGCCGGAACCTAACCGGGTCACGGGCACAGGAATCATTGTGCTTTGGCGTTGAAGAATGGCTTTGCAGTATTCAATGCCAAGGATATTGTTGGGAGAGGAAAATAAATCTCCATATTCTGTTAAAAAGGGATAGGATTGCATCAAAGCTTTGATCCGGGCGTGGGGGTAGGAAGCACCCTGGCGCAGAAGTTCTTTCAGGGCAGTGCGGTAAGCGCCTGACTCATGCAGCAGGAGGGAGGCGATTTCCGGCAGCGGAATAGCATCTGCATGTTCTGCAGCAATGGATTCACTTCCAAAACAGAGATGAGTGACCACCCCCAGTTTATCGAAAAGAGACACTGCTCCCGCAGCAAAATATTCCGCGCTGGCAGTTGCATATAATACGGGAAGTTCCAGTACCAAATCCGCACCACAGCGCAGTGCCATTTCCGCTCTGGCATGCTTGTCTATTACGGCAGGGGCACCGCGCTGAACGAAATCGCCGCTCATTGCGATAATTGTATAATCGGCCCCTGTCAGCCGCAGTGATTCTTCCAGATGATATTTATGCCCCTTATGGAAGGGGTTGTATTCTGCTATGATTCCGTTTACATGCATATGAATTACCATGCCTTTCAGCCCTCTGCCGGCAGCTTATTTCATGTCGGGCGTCCGTACTATGGAAACGATGGTACATGAACTGTTACCCATTTTGACGGGGATTGGCAAATTTGTCCTTGTTTATTTTTACCATTTTTAGTATAATATAATTATCGTAGTTTGTTAAGTGAAAAAGGGGTATAAGCGGCACATTTTGTAACAGTTTTTGTAACAGTTCAGCCATGCCATTCATAAGCTGCCGGAATGTATCTTGTCACCAATAATGCCAGGTCTCTGCTGGCAGCTTATTTCATATGGAGCGTCTGCCCTATGGAAACGATTGTACGATTATAAAATGATTAAAATTGCGGAAAAACCGCCGGAAAGGAGAATGGATATGTCATATATTGACACAATTAAGGAGAGAGCCCGTCTGGATAAGAAGACAATAGTATTGCCGGAATCCAATGACAAGAGGACTCTGCTGGCAGCAGCTAAAATTGTGGAGGAGGGGATTGCGGATATCATCATGGTTGGCAATGAAGAGAAGATCATGGATGGTGCCGGGTGGTTGGAGGTAGACCTGTCCGGTGTTACAGTAATCGATCCGGCCAATACTGACAAGTTGGATAAGTATGTAAATCTCTTATATGAAACCAGAAAAGCCAAAGGTATGACCGAGGAAAAGGCAAGGGAGATCCTGCTGAAGGATTATCTTACGTTTGGTATTGTCATGGTAAAGGCAAATGAAGCGGACGGTATGGTTGCCGGCGCCTGCCATTCTACAGCGGATACATTGAGACCGGCATTACAGATTTTGAAGACTGCACCTGGCATTAAGCTGGTTTCCGCATTTTTTGTCATGGATACCCAGTTTAAGGATCAGGGGGAAAACGGGGCATTTCTGTTTGCTGACTGTGGGTTGAATCAGGATCCTACGGCGGAAGAGCTGGCAGCCATTGCCGAAACCTCTTACAGAAGTTTTAAATCTTTGATTGGCCCGAAGCCTGTGATTGCCATGTTGAGCCATTCTACTAAAGGAAGTGCAAAGCATCCGCTGGTGGACAAGATGGTGGATGCTACCAGAATTGCAAAGGAACAGTATCCTCACCTGACTTTGGACGGCGAGCTGCAGCTGGATGCGGCGTTGGTTCCCAGTGTGGCAAAGTCTAAATCACCCGGCAGTCCCGTGGCAGGCAAGGCCAATGTACTCATATTCCCTAATCTGGATGCCGGCAATATCGGATACAAACTGGTGCAGAGACTGGGCGGCGCGGAGGCTTACGGTCCCATGCTTCAGGGAATTGCGAAGCCCGTCAATGATTTGTCCCGCGGCTGTTCCTGGCAGGATATTGTGGGTGTGGTGGCATTGACTGCCGTACAGGCGCAGTTGGTTTAGTATTGCATTTCAGTATATAAAGTCGGAAAGGAAGAATGGAAATGAAAGTTTTAGTAATTAATTGCGGAAGTTCCTCTCTTAAATTTCAGCTGATCGACTCTGAATCCGAACAATGTCTTGCGAAGGGACTCTGTGAGAGAATCGGTATTGAGGGAAGTATGATCACATACTCACCGGAAGGCGGAGAAAAGGAGAAGACGGTAACTCCCATGCCTGATCATACGGAAGCGATCCGCCTGGTACTGGAAGCCCTGACCAATCCCGGCACAGGCGTGGTAAAGAGCCTGGATGAAATCGGCGCCGTGGGCCATCGTGTCGTCCATGGCGGAGAGAAGTTTGCGCAGTCCGTGGTATTGAATGATGAGGTTATGGCAGTGGTGGAAGAGTGCAATGACCTGGCGCCTCTGCATAATCCGGCAAATCTAATCGGAATCAATGCCTGTAAAAAGCTGATGCCCAATACTCCTATGGTGGGGGTCTTTGACACGGCATTCCATCAGACCATGCCGGAAGAAGCCTATATGTATGGTCTGCCGTATGAATATTATGAGAAATATAAGATTCGCAGATACGGTTTTCATGGAACCAGCCATTCTTATGTATCCAAAAGGGCTGCGGAAGTATTGGGAAAAAATTATGACGATTTGAAGATTATCGTATGTCATTTGGGCAATGGCGCCAGTGTCTCTGCGGTGAAGAATGGTAAATGCGTGGATACTTCTATGGGTCTGACACCTCTGGAAGGTCTGATTATGGGAACCCGTTCCGGTGATATCGATCCTGCCATTATTGAGTTTCTGGCACACAAAGAGGGCAAAAGCATAGATGAGATTATGGCAGTATTGAATAAGAAGTCAGGGGTGTTAGGACTTTCCGATAACCTTTCTTCTGATTTCCGTGATTTGGAGGAAGGATATCATAAGGGAGATGCCAATGCCATTCGTACTTTGAAGACTTATTGTTACCGGGCGGCAAAATACATTGGTTCTTATACCGCTGCCATGAATGGCGTGGATGTGATCTGCTTTACCGCAGGTGTAGGTGAGAATGCAGCTTTGGTGCGTACCTTTATCTGTGAATATCTCGGATATCTGGGCGTTGCCATTGACCAGGAAGCAAATAAAAAGCGTGGAGAGGATACAGTGATTACCACGCCGGACAGCAGAACCATTGTGATGGTGATTCCTACAAATGAAGAACTTGCGATTGCAAGGGAAACAGTGAGACTGGTACAATAGATGAGATTGCAGTGAGTTGATGTTCCATATAGTTTGGGTGCATTTGATGCCTGAAGCATGACAGGTTTCAAATGTGCCCTATTTGGGTGAAAAGAAAAATGAGCGGCGAAAATATAGTTTTGATACAATTCAGAAACTTTTATGATACATAAGTAATTTATGATTTATGGTATGCAGGAAATCAATATAGGAAAATATGCAGGGAAATTGTATAGGAAGTTACGCGGCAAATTTACATAGGAAAACGGGAGAAAACGGATGCAGGACGAAAGAAAAGCCAGAGCAGGGAATCGTGTGGCACCCAAAGGGAGCAGCTTTGGGAAGAAACAGAGGGCAGTTTATCTGGCCGTAATTTTCATATTGCTTTTTGTCAATATTGTATTGCTCTGTAAGATGCAGGTTCAGATGAAGCACATTCACAATACGCTGGCGGCGGTATTGAATGAATTGGAATTATATCAGGGGAATGGCGCATCAGGACAGGACGCACAGCGGGACATGACGGGAGAAGGCGGGGAAAGCGGTTATCCTGCGGCAGGACGTGACCTGGCAGGGAATGATGCGGCAGGGCAAATCACAGCAGAATATGAAGCAGCAGGGCTGAGTTCCATAGTTTCCGGCACTGCAGAAGGTAACTCCGCATCAAATGGTGTTGCGTTGGATGATATGGTGCAGACACCGGAAATAGATTATGTGAGTTTGTGCGGATTGTCCGAAGTGGAAGTGCCTGTACGCAGAAGCCGGTCGGAAGCACTGGTACGATTGAAAGAACTGGCCAAAGAGGACGAAGTCATATCCGCTATCTATAAAAACAACAGACTTTATTCGGATAATATGATAACGGCTCTGGCAAATAATCCGGAAATGGCGGATTTTGTGGCAGGTTATTTGGATGCGCCGGCGAAAGCTTCAGGGACAGGACTGACAGAGGCGGAAAAAGAGCAGGATTATCCCCTGTTTCTGCAATGGGATCCAAGGTGGGGGTATGCGGAATATGGAGATAACAGCAATATCGGCCTGGCGGGCTGCGGCCCTGTATGTGTGTCCATGGCGCTCTATTATCTGTTGAGAGATGAAAGTATCACCCCGGATAAGATAGCAGAATATAGCATGAAGAATGGATATTATGTGTCAGGGACGGGGACGGCATGGGCGCTTTTGACAGACGTACCTGCCGAGTATGGTGTGGAAGTAAGCCAGCCCGGCGTGTCTGAGCAGACGATGAAAAAGGCTCTGGATCAGGGAGATATCATAATTTGTTCCATGAGACCGGGAGATTTTACGGCAAGGGGGCATTTTATTGTAATTTATGGATATGATGAAAATGGATTTCAGGTCAATGATCCCAATTGTGTGGCCCGAAGCAGGGAATCATGGCTGTTTGAGCAGATAGGAAAGCAGATAAAGCATATCTGGGTATTCAGTGAAAAGGAACTTGACACTGTGACGCAGGTGGAATATCATAAGTAAAAATTGAATGAATCGTTGAAATCGTAGATGTTTACTTATGATTCCGGCAGGGCAAGTATAAAAAGATCCAAAGCTGTCAGAATGACGCATACGCCATGTTACTGTTCACTCCGTTCACAGTAACAGATGCGCAGAAATCGCAAAAGCGGCGATTTCGCGCACAGCATTCTCGGATTTTCATGCAAAATACGCATGAAAATATCTCGCGGTAGTGACGAGTGAACAGTAATTACGCCATTTCTGTTACCGTTTTAGAATGGAAAAATAAATTGTTTTCGGGTGTTTATAATGTTATACTAAGTTGAAAGATTATAAAACGGAGGTATGGAATGGCAAGGGCAGTAGCGATAGGCATTCAAGACTTCTCGGATTAATTCCAAAGGAACATATCCGTAAGTATGGATTTGCTTTTAAAGGGAAAAGTGTACTGATTGGCGGAGCGTGAGGGCAGTATGCGGTTTTTGGCATGTTATTCTATTTACAAGTGTTAAAGACCCGTTTACTCGCCTTGCAACAGTTCAGCCCTCGCCATTCACAAAGCCGCACCTGCGGTGCTTTCCGCTGTTTCGCAGCTGCCTTTGCTCATAAGACGGCGTTCCCTCAGCCGATATAATCAGCCGAAAATTCGTGCGAGCACGATTTTCGACTGCTCACATCGGCTGGCTGAACTGCTGCTATAAAATGCAAAAATTGATTGACAAATGATGTACTCCCGGTTATAATGGAAAAGTATGTAAAAGGAGTGGCTATGTTAATAAACTTATCCGATGTATTGACATCCGAAGGCAGACAGGTCACAAGGGAAGTGCCTCTTGAGATGACTGGTTTTGAAAATGGACAGGAAAGGTTCGAGATTACCGGTAAATCTCCTGTGTTTTTTACATTTTCCAATGTGGGAAAGGGCAGGGCGAGAGTATCCGGGAGAGCAGAACTTACCTTCCGGACATGCTGTGATCGTTGTCTTGCGGAGGTGCCTACGGTTCTTGCGCTGGATTTTAACAGATTAGTAACCGAACCGGGGGTGGAAGATGAGGAAGCGGATGACCTGGGGTTCATGGATGGTTATCAGCTGGATGTAGAGACTTTCATACACAATGAAATTCTGGTAAACTGGCCTGCAAAGATTCTGTGCAGAGAGGATTGTAAAGGAATATGTCCTGTGTGCGGACAGAATCTGAATATAAGGGATTGCGGATGCGATACTTTCGTGCCCGACCCACGTATGGCAGTCATACAGGATATTTTCAATGCAAACCAGTGAAGAAGAGAGAATATCTTGTATCAATTTTAAACAGTATCCGTCTGGGTAAAATAAGGAGGTGTGATAATGTCTATTTGTCCTAAGAATAAATCTTCTAAGAGTAGAAGGAATAAGAGGAGAGCAAACTGGAAGATGAGTGCTCCCACTCTGGTAAGGTGCAGCAAATGCGGCGCTCTTATGACACCCCATAGGGTTTGTAAAGCTTGTGGTTCTTACAACAAGAAGCAGATTATCAGTGTTGGTGAATAAGTTGCGGCAAGGGCGTTCAAGAATTTGGCGGTATGTAACCTCCGTTCTCAAGAACGCCTTTTTCATGTAAAAAATCCTTGATTTTTATGCAAGGTTACATTATAGTTAAAGAAAATGGTGTGCAGTGATTGTATCGGTTCGTTGTTTGTATGGGTTGCTGCAATGATGCGCCAGGAGAGGTCAGTGTGAGAAGAAATGTCTGAAATGGTAAATGTAGCCGTAGATGCTATGGGTGGCGACAATGCACCGGTAGAAACTGTAAAAGGTGCAGTGAATGCCATTGCGGCCGATCAGCGTGTAAAGGTATTCCTGGTAGGGCGGGAGCCTGTCATCAAAGAAGAATTGAAGAAATATACCTACGACACCGCGCATTTGGAAATCATACATGCGGAGGAAGTGATTGAGACAGGTGAACCACCGGTTATGGCGATTCGCCAGAAGAGAGAATCTTCTATTGTAAAATGTATGTATATGGTAAAGGACGGACAATGTGATGCACTTGTATCTGCCGGAAGCACCGGCGCCATACTGGTAGGCGGACAAGTTATCGTAGGCAGGATTAAAGGGATAGAACGGCCGCCTCTTGCACCCATTGTGCCGAACATAAACGGTGTAAGCCTGCTGCTTGACTGTGGGGCAAATGTGGATGCAAAACCGTCCCAGCTGCTGCAGTTTGCCAGAATGGGAAGCATATATATGGAAAGCGTGATAGGCGTGAGGAATCCCAGAGTGGGACTTGTGAACATTGGCGTGGAAGAAGAAAAGGGAAATGCTCTGACCAAGGAGACTTATCCGCTGTTACAAAATTGCCGGGAGATTAATTTCATCGGCAATGTGGAAGCCAGGGATATTCCCATGGGTGCGGCCGATGTACTCGTGTGTGAGGCGTTTGCCGGTAACATCGTTCTTAAGATGCTTGAAGGAGTCAGTGATGCTTTGATCAGAAAAATCAAGGCCGGTATGATGAGCAGCCTGAAGAGTAAATTGGGAGCCCTGTTGGTAAAGCCCGCATTAAAGCAGACTTTGAAAAGCTTCAGTACGGAAGAATACGGCGGCGCACCGCTGCTTGGACTAAATGGGCTGGTGGTTAAGACCCATGGGAGCAGCAAGGCAATTGAAATACAGAATTCTATTCTTCAATGCATTGCATTTAAAGAACAGAACATAAATCAAAAAATTCAGGAACAGATTGTTCCGTAAAAAAGAGGAAAGGAGGAAGCAGCATGGAATTTGAAAAGTTGAAAAAGGTAATAGCAGAAGTACTGAATGTGGATCCGGATGAAATTACGATGGAAACCACCTTCTTGGATGACCTGGGTGCAGACTCTCTGGATGTATTCCAGATTGTTATGGGTATCGAAGAAGAATTCGATATTGAAATTCCCGCTGAAAAGGCAGAAAAGATATCTACTGTAGAAGAAGCAGTGGAATTGATCAAGGGTGCATTAGGCTAAGGCTTGGTATAAATAAGAGTTCATAGAGCAGTCCGTTTTGCGGCTGCTCATTTGTATTTATTGTTGCTTCCACAGTATCGATGTATCGGGCAGTACCGCCTTGCAGGAAAGCCTGAGGATGAATGAGGGCATGGCCGGCGGTATGATTTTCTGATGCGTGTTTGTTTTGAGGGAGAAATCTGTGGATAAGGGATAAAGTCTGTAGTGGATTGTAACCACATGACAGACTGGCGGCTGTTCTGGCTGTGTGTCATAGAGAGGAAGGTAGGAAATATTGGAGGAAAATCAATATACTTTGCAGCTGTTGGAAAAACGGATTGGCTATCAATTTCATAACCCGGCATTGCTGAAGCAGGCCATGACGCACAGCTCTTTTACCAATGAGCAGAGAATCCGTAAGCTGGAGAATTATGAACGCCTGGAATTCCTGGGGGATGCCGTACTGGAGCTGGTAACAAGTGAATTCCTTTTTCGGGAGCATAACGGACTGCCGGAAGGAGAATTAACAAAATTGCGTGCTTCCATGGTGTGCGAGCCTTCTTTGGCCTTTTGTGCAAGAGACCTGGAATTGGGACAGTTCATGCTGTTAGGTAAGGGGGAAGAGAATACCGGCGGACGGAGCAGGGACAGCCTGACATGTGATGTCATGGAAGCGGTCATCGGCGCCATTTATCTGGACGGCGGTATGGAATATGCGAAAGAGTTCATCTATAGATTTATTCTCTCTGACCTGGAAGACAAGCAGCTCTTTTATGATAGTAAGAGTAATCTGCAGGAGCTGATTCAGGGGAAATTGAAAAAGGAGTATAGCTATGAGCTGCTGGGGATGAGCGGTCCGGAGCATGACAAAATGTTTCATGTATCCGTGCAGATGGAGGGTGAGATTTTAGGTAAGGGAGAAGGCAAAACGAAAAAAGCAGCGGAGCAGCAGGCAGCTTATAGAGCATTACTGCTGTTGAGGGATAAAGGATATGTATTTAAAAAGTATTGAGGTGCATGGGTTTAAATCCTTTGCGAACAAGATAAACTTCCAGTTCCACAATGGTATAACGGGAATTGTCGGCCCTAACGGAAGCGGGAAAAGCAATGTGGCCGATGCGGTCCGCTGGGTGTTAGGGGAACAACGTGTGAAGCAGCTGCGCGGCGCCAGCATGCAGGATGTCATTTTCTCGGGCACAGAGAATAGAAAGCCTTTAAGCTATGCCTATGTTGCCATTACATTGGACAACTCGGATCATAAGCTTGCCATAGATTATCAGGAAGTAACTGTGGCCAGGCGTATTTACCGTTCCGGAGAAAGCGAATATCTAATGAATGGAAGTCCCTGCCGATTGAAGGATGTAAACGAACTTTTCTATGATACCGGTATCGGTAAGGAAGGATATTCCATAATCGGACAGGGTCAGATTGATAAGATCTTGAGCGGCAAGCCGGAAGAACGCAGAGAGCTTTTTGATGAAGCCGCCGGTATTGTGAAATTCAAACGCAGGAAAGCCGCAGCGCAGGTAAAGCTGGAAAACGAGAAGCAGAATCTGGTACGTGTCAATGATATTTTATCGGAATTGGAAAAGCAGATTGGCCCTTTGGAACGTCAGTCCGAGACAGCCAGAATTTACCTTCGTAAGAAAGAAGCTTTGAAGAAATTGGACGTGAATGTATTTCTGCTGGAAAATGCCAGATTACGGGAACAGCTGCAGACGGCGGATGAGAAATATGGTCTTGCCAGCGGTGAGCTGTCCGAAGCGAAAGCAGGATATGAAGGCATTAAGGAGGAATATGACCGGATTCAGACAGAACTGGAAGCACTGGAGGCGGTAATTGAGCAGGCAAGGAGCAGTGTGACGGATGCCGGGCTGATGCGTGGGAAATTGGAAGGGGAAAGAAATGTTCTGAAGGAACAGGTGAATTCCGCCAAGGGAAGCGAAACGCATCTGAATAACCGCCGAAATGCGCTGCAGGAAGAAATAGCAGAGAAAAAGAAGGACAAAGAAGATATTTTAAGCGAAAAAATCTCCACGGATGCACAGGTTCAGGAGATTACTGCGGCAGCAGAGGCGGCCAGAGAAAAGCTGGAAAAAATCCAGGAAAAAATCACTGCGCTGAATGAGCAGATAGAAGCGGGCAAGAATACCATTATCAGGGAATTGAACCAGAGGGCTACCATTAAATCCAAAATGGGCCGGTTTGACACCATGATGGAACAGGTAAATATCCGACGGGCGGAATTGAATTCCAGGCTGCTTCGTGCAAAGTCCGATGAAGCCGCAAGGGAGGAAAGCATTCGGAAATTGGAAGCCTCTTTTGCGGACATTACAGAAGAAATCCGTATCATGAAGGAACGGGAAAGCACTCTGGAGAAGGCGCTGGATGATATCCGCGGGGAGCTTACGAGGCAGGATGCCGGACTGCGGGAAAATCAGAGCGCTTATCACAGAGAAAACTCGAAGCTGGAGGCTCTTGCCAACCTGACAGAACGCTATGAAGGCTATGGCGGAAGCGTGAAAAAAGTCATGGAACAGAAAGACCATACCAGGGGGATTATCGGCGTTGTGGCAGATATCATCAAGGTGGAGAAGAAATATGAGATTGCCATTGAGACTGCCCTGGGAGGAAATATTCAAAATATTGTCACCGACAATGAAGAAACTGCCAAGAAGATGATTGCGTTTTTAAAGGCCGGCAGACTGGGCAGGGCGACTTTTCTGCCGCTTACAAGTATCACGAATTCCCAGAAGTTCAGGAACCCAGAAGTGCTTTCCGAGCAGGGCGTTATCGGCATGGCAGATGAACTGGTACAGATTGAGGAACAATACCGTGATGTGGCAAAAGCATTGCTGGGACGCATCGTTGTGACGGACAATGTGGATCACGCAGTGAATCTGGCCAGAAAATACAGGCACAGCATCCGTATTGTCACATTGGAGGGGGAACAGCTGGTTCCTGGAGGCGCTATCAGCGGAGGCGCATATAAGAACAGCAGCAACCTGTTAGGCAGACGGCGGGAGCTGGACGAATTGGAGAAAAATGTCAGAACGCTGAAAAGTGTCATTGAGGAAATCAACCAGGCCATTGATGATACGAAAGTACGGCGTAACAAGCTTCGCGTGGAGCTGGAAAGCCTGAAGGCAGATATCCAGCGCAAGTCCATAGAACAGAATACAACAAGGCTGAATATCAGCCAGACAAGAGAGCGAATGGAAGAAGAAGTAGAGGGAGCCGCTTCTCTTCGCCTGGAGGAAAAAGAAATAGAAAAAAAGATTCTTGAGATCCGGCAGGAAAAAGAGACCATCCGGCAGGAATTGAGCGCAAGCGAGGCGTTAGAGGAACACACGCAGGAAGAAATTTCGCAGTATCAGCAGGAACTGATAAAGGAGCGAACGGATGAAACGAAAGCTGCCGCCCATGTGTCGGAATGGGATTTGAAGGTTCAGAAAATGCGGCAGGCCATGGACTTTAAACAGGCAAATGTAGAGCGTATTGAGGGAGAGATCGGCCGGGCACAGGCTGAACTTGAAGAAGTAATGCAGGCACTTCATGAGAACAGCCGGGAGGCGGAGCGCAGGAAACAGAGTATAGTGGAGATTGAGGCTGCAATTGCGGCTTCCTTTGATACCCAGAATGCTTCTGAGAGCAGACTGAAGGAAGATACTGCAAGGAAGGAGGAATTGTCAGGAAGGCAGAAAAGCTTTTTTGTAAGGCGTGAAGAGCTTTCCGAGAAGCTGTCTTCCCTGGATAAAGAAGTCTACCGTCTGCATGCCCAGAAGGAGAAGCTGGAAGAAGCGATGGAAACCCAGATCAATTACATGTGGGATGAATATGAGATTACATTAAGTGATGCGGCTTCTGTACGGGATGAAACCATGACTGACCTGACTGCCATGAAGAAGGAAGTATCTGCTTTAAAGGATGAGATTAAGAAGCTGGGGGATGTGAATGTCAATGCCATAGAAGATTACAAGAACCTGATGGAACGTTTTACTTTCATGAAGACTCAGCACGATGATTTGGTGGAAGCGGAGAAGACTCTGGAGGGCATTATCCAGGAACTTGACACTGCCATGAGAAAACAATTTACCGAGAAATTTGCAGAGATTACACATGAATTTGATAAAGTGTTTAAAGAATTGTTCGGCGGCGGTAAAGGAACCCTGGAATTGATTGAAGATGAGGATATTCTGGAAGCGGGAATCCGCATTATTGCGCAGCCGCCGGGAAAAAAGCTTCAGAATATGATGCAGTTGTCCGGCGGTGAAAAGGCGCTGACGGCAATTTCTCTGCTGTTCGCCATACAAAATCTGAAGCCATCTCCCTTTTGTCTGTTGGACGAGATTGAGGCTGCATTGGATGATTCCAATGTGGGCAGATTTGCAAAGTATCTACATAAGCTGACAAAGAATACCCAATTCATTGTCATTACACACCGAAGAGGCACCATGGAGCAGGTGGACAGACTCTATGGCATTACAATGCAGGAAAAAGGCGTTTCCACACTGGTGAGCGTCAATTTAATCGACAAGGAACTGGATGATTAATGGAAAGATAATTTCTAAGTTAGGGGGTAATGTGCATGGGTTTGAGGGAAAGATTATTTGGAAGGAAAAAGCATCATGCGGAGGGAAAGGCTTCCGGGGAACAGAATACATCAATGGAACAAAATTTATCCATGGGGCAGGAAGTGCACACAGATCAGGATGAAATGACCAAAGAAGCTGAAGATGCATGGGACGGGGAACATACAGAAATGCAGGAGACTTCTGTGGAAAGTCCGGATTTTTCAGGGCAGGAAGCCGGGAGTGAAGGCGTTTTGTCCGCAGGGAAGGAAGTGAATTTCTCAGAGGAAGAGACCAGGGAGCATAATTTGCTTACCGGAAAGGAATCCTCTGACGGACAGGCAGAGAGTGCAGAAGAAAAGGAATGCTCAGGCAGGAAGCTCTGTGAAGAAGAAACGGCAATCAGAGGCGGGAAACTATGTGAAGAAGAAAGGACGCTCACGGAAGAAAAGCTGTCTGAAGAGGAAAAGAAGGGCTTTTTTGCCAGGTTAAAAGCAGGTCTGGCCAAGACCAGGGATAACATAGTCAGAGGGATTGATTCCGTATTTAATGGATTTTCTGCGATTGACGAGGATTTTTATGAAGAGCTGGAAGAAATTCTGATTATGGGTGACATAGGGGTGAATGCTACCATGGAAATTGTGGCACGCTTGAAACAACAGATAAAAGAACAGCATATCAAGGAACCTCGTGCCTGTAAACAGCTTTTGATTGAGGGTATCAAAGAGCAGATGCGTGTGGACGAGACGGCATATGATTTTGAAAAGCAGCAGTCCATTATTATGGTAATCGGCGTCAATGGTGTGGGTAAGACCACTTCCGTGGGAAAACTGGCAGGCAAATTAAAGGAAGACGGGCGCAAGGTGTTGATTGCGGCGGCGGATACCTTCCGGGCGGCGGCAGGAGATCAGCTGGCGGAATGGGCAAGGCGTGCCGATGTGCCCATGGTGGGAGGAAATGAGGGTGCGGATCCGGCCAGTGTGGTATTTGATGCGGTCAATGCGGCTAAGGCAAGAGGGGTGGATGTGCTGCTCATTGACACGGCGGGCAGACTGCACAACAAGAAGAACCTTATGGAAGAGCTTCGGAAGATGAACCGTATTATCGACAGGGAATTTCCCGATGCCCACCGGGAGAACCTGATTGTGCTGGATGGCACTACGGGACAGAATGCGTTGGTACAGGCGAGAGAATTCGGAGCGGTTGCAGAATTGACAGGTATTATTCTGACGAAGATGGATGGGACGGCAAAGGGGGGGATTGCGGTGGCAATTCAATCCGAGCTGCGTGTGCCGGTAAAATACATTGGCGTAGGAGAAACCATAGATGACCTGCAGAAATTTGATTCGGATGAATTTGTAAATGCTCTGTTTGATGTAAAATCGGATGAAGATGATGAAGACGCAGGAAGATGAGGAAGCAAATAGTGATAGATAAAGACGCAGGAAGATGAGGAAGCAAATAGGGACAGATAGAGACGCAGGAAGATGAGGAAGCAAATAGGGACAGATAGAGACGCAGGAAGATGCAGAAGCAAATAGGGACAGATAGAGACGCAGGAAGATGAGGAAGCAAATAGTGACAGATAAAGGCGCAGGAAGATGAGGAAGCAAACAGGGACAGATAGAGACGCAGGAAGATGAAAAAGACAAATTGGGATAGACGAAAACAAAGGGAAATGAACGAAGACGGATAAGTATAAAAAAGGTGAACAGAAGTATGATGAATGAATTTTTAAGACAAGAGAGGATGAGTGAATACAAATGGATGAGCAAATGCTGACATTAAAAAGATTTGAAGAGGCTTCGGAGGTGGTAAAACGGGTCACTTTGGAGACCAAGCTGGTATTCAGTGATTTCCTCAGCCGCCAGACAGGCAATAAAGTTTACCTGAAACCGGAAAATATGCAGTTTACAGGTGCCTATAAGCTCCGCGGCGCTTATTATAAGATAAGTACGCTCACAGAGGAAGAGCGGGGGAAAGGGCTGATTACGGCTTCCGCAGGTAATCATGCCCAGGGGGTGGCTTATGCGGCAAAACATTACGGCGCGAAGGCAACGATTGTAATGCCCACTACTACGCCGCTGATTAAGGTAAACCGCACTAAGGGGTATGGTGCGGAAGTGGTACTCCATGGGAATGTGTATGACGAGGCTTGTGCGAAAGCTTATGAGCTTGCAGAAGAATATGGTTATACATTCATTCACCCTTTTGATGATCTGGCAGTGGCTACGGGACAGGGGACAATTGCTATGGAGATAGTGAAAGAGCTGCCCTTGGTGGATTATATTCTGGTCCCCATCGGGGGCGGCGGATTGGCCACGGGTGTCTCTGTACTGGCCAAGCTTTTAAATCCTAAGATTCAAGTCATCGGTGTGGAACCGGCTGGAGCAAACTGTATGCAGGTATCTCTGGCAGAAGGCAAAGTGACTACACTGCCGGGCGTCAATACCATAGCGGACGGCACAGCAGTGAAGACTCCCGGCAATCTGCTGTTCCCTTATCTGCAGAAAAATCTGGATGACATTATCACTGTGAAGGATGAAGAATTGGTGGTGGCTTTCCTTGATATGGTGGAGAACCATAAGATGGTGGTGGAAAATTCAGGACTTTTGACAGTGGCGGCACTGAAGCATCTGAATGTGCAGGATAAGAAGATAGTATCTATTTTAAGCGGCGGCAACATGGATGTGATTACCATGTCTTCCGTGGTGCAGCAGGGATTGATAATGAGGGACAGGATTTTTACGGTATCGGTACTGCTGCCTGATAAGCCGGGGGAATTGTGCCGGGTGTCCGGCATTATAGCAGATGCGGACGGCAATGTTATCAAGCTAGAACACAACCAGTTCGTATCCATTAACAGGAATGCGGCCGTGGAGCTTCGGATAACTATGGAAGCTTTTGGTACGGAACATAAAAGCCGTATTATGGAAGCGCTGGAGGGAGAAGGTTATCGCCCCAAATTAGTACGTACCAATATTTAACTATGAATGAAAAGTGTCCGAAAGGTGAAATCCGCATATGATATGATAAGCGAAAGCATATCTTTCTATGCGGATTTTTATTCATGACAATAGAATACTTGCGAAGCGTGGATTCTATTGTTCATGACAATAGAATACTTGCGAAGCATGGATTCTATTGTTTGAGGTAACATGTGAAAATGTTCAGTCTGTATTGCTGCAATAAAAATCCATGGAATTATGTGAGAAAGGTATGGAATATGAGAAGAAGGTGGTTCCACGGAAGGAAGGGAGCTCTGCAACATGCATTATGAAGAAAAGAAGACACTAAAGCATAGACTATGGGACTATTTTGTTATTACTGCAGCGGCAATCATTTATGCCGTAGCAGTCAGCCAGTTTTTGGATCCGAATTCTTTAGCACCCGGCGGTGTGACAGGTATTGCTATTATATTAAACAGAATCACGGGTTTGGAGACCGGAACATGGACTTTGGTGATCAATATCCCGATTTTGCTGATAGGAATGTGGAAATTCGGCATAAAATTTATCTTTTCCACACTTTATTTTACTGTGATCAATTCTTATGTGATTAATCTGCTTGCCCCCCTGGGCGCAGTTACCAATGATCCTTTGCTTGCCGCACTGGCAGGCGGAGCTCTGATTGCTGTGGCATTGGGAGCGGTATTTAAGGCAGGTGCAACTTCCGGAGGCACAGATATCATTGTAAAATTGCTTCGTCTGCGCTTTCCCTATTTGAAGACAGGTTTTCTGTTTTTTATTACGGATGCAGCTATTGTGACGGCGTCAGCTTTTGTATTTAAGAATGTTGATACGGCAATGTATGCCGGATTGGTGGTATTTGTCAATTCCATGCTGCTTGACATTGTGCTGTATGGACGGGACGGTGCGAAGATGGTTTTTATCATCAGCGATTTCTGTGACAGTATTACGGAACGTATCCTGAAAGAATTGGATGTGGGAGTCACTCATATTGCCGGTGCCGGCGCTTACAGCGGCAAAGAGAAAAAAGTAATTTTATGTGTCATAAAAAAGCAGCTCTGCCACAAGGCCGAAGAAATTGTCCGTCAGGAAGATCCGATGGCTTTCATGATCATCACCAGTGCCACGGAGATTTATGGGGAAGGTTATAAAAGTATTTTCAGTCAGAAGTTATAGGTATAGTTGTGATATGGAATGGGACTTTATTGTGATGCGTTTTTTGTGGGGGTGGGTAACGAAACAGAAAACGAAAGTGAACGATTGTATTCTGGTCATTGCCTCTTACAGATAAGTATGCGCTGACGGCAGGGCCGGAATACAGCAAGATTGTTCGTTCTTCACTTCAGCAATTTCGCGGAATAAATATTTCTAGGAAAGATTTTTCTCTTAAAAATCATAAAATATAGTATATACTATGCCCAAATCTTTGTCAACCTCTTTTGAAAAATAAAAAACCCATAAAAAAGGCAGAAAAAAAGGACGGTATTTTTTATCCGGTCCTTTTTTTATCAGAAGAATGCACCAAATAGTAACAGTATAGAGGGTACTTTTTATACATTTCGTTTTTATTCGCCGTCAAAAAAATTGTCAGAAAGAGAAGGGATTGAAAGTTATGCCCATAAAACCATTCTGATAATCTGTTATACACTGCTTTTCCAGGCTATTCGCCGTCAGATAACTGGTCAGCAATATGATAAAAGCATGGAAATCTGCGGCCTGGAGAAGGGCCTTTCCTGGAAATATTTATTCTACGAAAAATTTGGAACCAGAATTACGGTAAAACCTGGAAACATAGTCAGCAGCACAGTCATGGAAAATTCGTAGAAAAGAAAACAGTAAGGATGAGGAAAATGCAGCCAGGAAGGTATGGAGGAAAAAGGATCGTTGACATGCACTGCCACATACTGCCGGGGATTGACGATGGGGCGAAATCCATGGAAATGTCGCTGCAGATGCTGCAGACGGCACAAGACGAAGGAATTACGGATATCATAGCAACACCACATTACCAGTCAGGGCGTTTCTATACACCGCCGGATGCGATAGAAGAAATGATAGGACAGCTTCAGGAGCATGCCGTACAGAGGGGGATTCACATCGGCATCTACCCCGGGACGGAGATTTATTACCGGAGCGGACTGGAAAGTAAGCTGGATGCAGGGGAACTGGCGGCAATGAATTACACTAATTACGTCCTGGTGGAATTTTCGCCGTTAGATGATTTCAACTGCATCCGCAACGGGATGGAAGAACTCCGGGGCATGGGCTATATCCCCATACTGGCGCATGTAGAACGCTTCCGGTGTATGCTGGAGGACATGGAACGGGTGGAAATCCTGAAAAGGGTGGGATGCAGGATTTCAGCCAATGCAGGCAGCATAGCGGGGGATTATGGTTTCCGGGTGAAGCGTTACTTAGGCAGACTTCTGGCCGGACAGCTGATAGATTATGTGGGAACGGATGCGCACAATGCAGAAGGCAGAAGCCCCCGCATAAGGAAATGCGCTGAACTGCTGTATAAGAAATACGATCCGGCATATGCAGATGATATTTTGTATGGGAATGCAGAGAGGACTCTGCTTGAGGAGGATGAATAGGAATGCCAGGTACAGTGAATGACAAAAATGATGTGGTTGAGATTGATCTGGGCGAAATTATGGGGCTGCTGCTCTACTGGTGGTGGCTGGTGATCGGGTGCGGCCTTATTACAGCGCTGATAGGTTTCGGAGTGAGTAAATTTCTGCTTACGCCCCAGTATGAATCCACCACAAAGGTGTACATTCTGAATACAAATGAGGGAGGAACCGTGACATACAGCGATGTGCAGTTAGGAAGCCAGCTGACGAAGGATTATGCACAGCTCATCACAGGAAGGTATGTGCTGGAGAAGGTCATTGAAACCTGCGGCCTGGAGGAATCCTATGCAGGCCTGAGCCGGCGTGTTGCGGTGCAGGCGCTGACGGACACCCGTATTATTTCAATTACCGTGACAGATGAGAACCCCGTGATGGCACAGATCCTTGCTGATGAGATCCGTAAGGAAGCGGCGGAGCATATCAAAAATGTAATGGACATCCAGGCGGTGAATGTGGTGGAGACGGCAAATCTTCCAGAGTCTCCTGCCAGCCCCAGTGTTATGAGGTGGACTGCCATGGGTGCGCTGGTCGGGATATTTGTCTGTGCGATGATTTTAATTATCCGGTTTCTGATAGATGATACGGTTAAGACAGCGGATGATGTGGAGAAGTATCTGGGACTGAGTACGCTTGCTTTGATACCGGTGATCGAGCACGATAGCGACAGGGTGAAAAAGGAAAAGAAATCAAAGAGAGTAAAGGGTTTTCGCGGAGGCAGCCGGGGCAGTTATGAAGGCAGCCAGAACAGCAGCCGCGGAAGCACATACATAAGCGGCGGGAACCAGCAGTATGGAAATGATATGCAGCGGAATGCAGACGTCCCGGAAGTGGAAGACCTGGAGGAGGTATTGTAAATGCAGACGATAGAATTACAGCATGACGAACTGGATTTCAGGAGCAGGGAGGCTTTTAAGAACCTGCGCACCAACATTGAGTTCAGCGGCGAGGATGTAAAGGTAATCTGCCTGACCAGCTGCACCCCCAATGAGGGGAAATCCAATATTTCATTTGAGCTGGCGAAATCCTATGCACAGCTGGGGAAAAAGGTGCTGCTGCTGGATGCCGACCTGCGCAAATCCGTCATGCGCCAGCGGCACAGGAGGGGCAAGGTCAGATGGGGGATGTCCAATTACCTGGTGGGCAAGGCCGGTTTTGAAGATGTATTATGTGAAACGGATGTGAAAAATCTGTATATGGTTTTCTCGGGACCTGTGCCTCCTAATCCAAGCGAGCTGCTGAATAACAAGCGGTTCCGCCAGATGATAGAGGATGCCCGCGGTGAGTATGACATGGTTATCATTGACACGCCGCCTCTTGGAAGCGTCATTGATACCGCAGTGGTGTCGAAATGCTGCGACGGTGCCGTGATTGTTATATCCAGCGGCATTATCAGCTACCGCTTCGTGCGGAAAGTCAAGGAGCAGCTGGAGACGGCCAACTGCCGGATACTGGGCTGTGTGCTGAACAAGGTGAGCATGGGCGGTAAAGGCTATTACGGCAAATACTACGGCAGGTATTATGGGAAATATTACGGCAAGTATTACGGCAAATACTATGGAAATTATGGAAACTATGGTGAGTGACATTGGCAGGACAGAACAGAGGACATAAAAAGAAGCATATGTGGATGGCGGCTGCAGGTCTGTGTTTATCAGGTGCAGTACTCTGTGCAGCAGCAGTAGGATGCGGGCTGGCGGATGCGGACAGGGCGGAAGGTGAACTGCAGAGCCTGGCACAGAGTACAAATGTGGCTCCAACCCCGGCGGGCAGTACTGCGGTTCCCGGGACATCGGAGGAACCGTCTCCGGAAGTTCCGGCGGATACTGACGAGGGATTGACAGCTCTGGAAAAAGATCTCGTCTTTCTGGAGGAATCAGGAATTCCTGTTCCGGAGAAAGAGATTGATTTTGCGGATCTTATGGAGAATACCAACAAGGATATCTATGCCTGGATTTATGTGCCGGGGACCCAGGTGGATTACCCGGTGCTGCGGCATCCTGAGGACAACAGTTATTATCTGGACTATAACATAGACGGCACCAAGGGGTATCCGGGATGCATTTATACGGAAGATTATAATGCCATGGATTTCACGGATTTTAATACAGTGCTATACGGGCATAACATGAAAAACGGCACAGGGTTCGGAAGCTTACATAAATTCGAGGATGCGGAGTTCTTCGAGGAAAACCGCTATGTATACGTGTATACACAGGAGCGGCTTCTGGCATATGAGATATTCGGAGCTTATGAATTCAGCAATATACACCTGCTTGCGGGGTATGATGCGGAGTCTGAATGGGGGATATCGACATATTTGAAGGAAGTGGAAGAAGTCCGGGGGATGAAATGCAATAGAAAGGATGAGATCTTCCCCGATGAACAAGATCATATTATTACTCTGTCTACCTGTGTCAGCGGTAATAAACAGAAGCGCTATCTGGTACAGGGAGTACTGCTGAACGAAATGACATTGGAAGAAACCGGGGATATGACAGAATAAAGAGCCGCTGGAATTGTATACAGACAGCGGAAGATAATGCCGTCTGGGTTAATAATAGGAGTTACCGCTGAATGAAAATTAAGGGCAGCGTATTTAGAATTATAATTAGATTGATGATTGTGATAGTGGTGCTGGTGGCAGCAGGGACTGCGGCATTTCTGGTACTGCAGATTATCGGACGCAGCAGGCTTGCCGGTAATAATAAGGTGCCGGATATGAGCGTGATGCGGGGCGGTACGGGTTCAATTGCAGGGATGCAGAGCGCGGCCCCGGATGATTTGACGAGGACGCCGGAACCTGTGGAAGAAGATAACTGGCAGGAGGGGGATATCCGCTATGAGGGAACCCATTACCGCTATAATGAGGATATTATGACTTTTCTTTTCCTGGGCATTGACCATATGGGAGAGGTGGAAGAGGCGGAAAACGGAATTAAGGGCGGACAGTCTGATGCGGTTTTCCTGGTGGTGTTAAATCCGCATATAAAGAAAGTGTCTATTATTGGTATTAACAGAGATACCATGACGGATATTGATGTATACAGCAAATCAGGTTTTTATATCAGTACCATCCAGGCGCAGCTCTGTCTGCAGCATGCTTATGGGGATGGCATGCATGGAAGCTGTGAACGTACCAGGGAAGCGGTATCAAGATTATTTTATCAATTACCTATACATGGATATTGTGCTGTTAATATGGGGGCAATTCCTCTGATTAATGATGCGGTAGGCGGTGTGGAACTGGAAGTATTAGAAGATATTCCTAATACGGACGGAAAATTGAAGGAAGGACAGACTGTGCTTTTAAAGGGTATGCAGGCATATTATTATCTGCATAATCGTGATACAGGCAGTTTCAACAGTGCGGGCAGACGGTTAGAACGTCAGAAGCAGTACTTAAAAGCCTATGCTGCTGCGGCCATAGAAGCCATGCAGAAGGATATTACCCTGCCTGTGAAACTCTACAGCACTTTAAGCAGATATATGGTGACAGATATCTCTGTGGATGAGGCCACTTATCTGGCAGGCCAGGTGCTGGGGTATCAGCTGGAAGAAGAGAATATCCATTCCCTCCGTGGGGAAACAAGGCAGGGAGAGATTTATGAGGAGTTTTATGCAGATGAAAAAGCACTGTACGAATTGATATTGGAAGTATTCTATGAAGAAGCAGAGGACTGATTTCCGGCCGGGAATCAGGGGATTGATCCGGTATCCTGCCGCAAGGCTTGATATAACCACATGTAAAATATGAGGAAGGAGGAACGATTGATATGAAAAGAAGATTTACAGGAATTGCAGCATTAGGCATGGCGCTGACGCTTGCTTTCGGCATGACGGTTTCAGCAGCAGGCAGTGTTACGGCTGAGGATTCTTCATTCTCCGATGAGGCACTGCAGGAGGCTGCTGCATCTACAACTGTTGAATCAACGAAAGTTGTGTTAGGCGGCGTGGAGGTGGAGCTTACGTTTGCAGCACCGGAGGCAGTTACGAAGTTAGAGCAGGCGAAGGTTGAGAATGCAATTACAGAACCGGATGAGACGGAAAAAGGACAGCAGGAGGCGGCTTTGGAGAAGTTAGGAGTTAAGGCTGATGATGTAAAACTTACTCCTATGGCTTCTGTTAAGATAAGCATACCAAGTGGCATAACTCCTGAAGAAGTTAAGACAGTCGGTGTGAAAGTGCCTATAAAACAGGCTGGGATTAAGGTGAACCATAAGTATTTAGTTCGTAACGAGGGCGAAGACGGTACAGTGACATATGAGGCTGCAACGGTTACTGCTGCAGGGAGCTTAGAAATAACGGTTTATCATTTTTCTACGTTCACAATAATTGACTGCGGTGAAGAAGTATCGGATCCGGAACCGGAGCAGCCTAAGCAGCCGTCAGGCGATTCCCACTGGGAAGGCGGTCCGGATTATGTGCCGGATGCTGATAAGACTGCATCAGGTGCGCCTGCATCCCCTCAGACCGGTGAAGCGCTGCCTGCTGCCGGCTTTATGGCAGTGCTTTGTCTCGCTGGTGCAGCGGTATGTGTAAAGAAAGCACATAATAACTGACAGTGCAGTTAAGCAAGCGGCACCACAGCAGAATTTGAACTGCAGTTCAAGAAAGATAAGCAGTACAGTTTAACCAATTAGTAGAGATAAGCAGTAGGGTTAAATCAAACAATACAGTTAAATTAAACAGTACAGTTAAATCAACCAGTACGGCTTAGCCAATCAGTACAATTAAATCAAACAGTACGGCTTAACCAATCAGTACAATGAGTAATACAAATATAACAATGTAATACACAATAATTAGTCATGCATGATTAATTAGCAGGGTATGAACCCTGAGTTGGCCTCAAAACATGTGGTTGCCATTGTTTCCCGGCTTGATGACAGGCTGGGGAAGCAGTGGCATTGTTAGAAATGGAAGGGAATGGCAGGTGTACAAGAAGAGATCGCAGAGCTGGACAAAGCACATGGATTTTATTTTGTTGGATCTGCTCTGCCTTCATTTGGCATTTCTTGCAGCATATATCATCAGGCATGGGTTTTGTAATCCTTATGATGACAAGATATATCTCAGCATGCTGTTCTGTGTCACGCTGGTGAACCTGGTGCTGGCAACGGCAGCGAACAGCTATAAAAGTGTGTTAAGAAGAGGCATCCATTCGGAGATCATTGCCACCCTGAGACAGGATGTGATTGTAGTTACGGGGGCGGTGGTGTATTTATTTGCCATACAGGAAAGTTCAAGTGTGTCCCGTATTGTGGTGTTTCTGATGGGCGGTCTGTATGCGGTGATAAGTTATCTGACCAGAACCGCATGGAAAGCGTTCCTGCGGAAGCGTCTGGCCAGCACAGTGGGCCGTTCCCTGCTGCTGGTATCTACTCTGGATAAAGCGGAGTCAGTGGTACGGCAGATCAAAAGCCGCCCCATGGAACCGTACCGGATCAAAGGGATCATTCTGTTAGATAAATTCCATCCGTCCGGGGATGAACCAGATACAATAGCAGGCATACCTGTGGTGGCAGATCCGGACAGGGCTGCGGAATACATCTGCCGCGAGTGGGTGGATGAAATCCTGTTCAGCGCAGCACGCCTGGAGGATTATTCCGGGGAGCTTCTGAACCAGTTTATGGAAATGGGTGTGACGGTGCATCTGGCAATGCCGGATTCCTTCAACCCTTACGGGCAGAAGCAGTACAGCAACCGTTTGTGCGGCATGGATGTGCTGACCTCCAGCATCCGCTGGGTGGACGGATTCACTGTGGCAGTGAAGAGGGGAATGGACATTATCATAGGTTTTACGGGAAGTATTGTCACACTGCTGCTGGCAGTTGTGCTGGGGCCTGTTATTTACTTCAATTCGCCGGGACCTGTTTTCTTTACTCAGGTAAGGGTAGGAAAAAACGGTAAAAAGTTTAAAATGTACAAGTTCCGCAGCATGTACCTGGATGCGGAGGAGCGGAAAAAAGAACTGCTGGAAGAAAATAATGTCAAAGACGGCATGATGTTCAAATTAGACTATGATCCGAGAATTATCGGCTGTAAAAGGATGCCCGACGGCACTATGAAGAAAGGGATCGGGAATTTCATCCGGGATTGGAGCCTGGACGAATTTCCGCAGTTTATCAATGTCTTAATCGGAGATATGAGCGTGGTGGGCACACGGCCGCCCACAGTGGACGAGTGGGAAAAGTATGAACTGCACCACAGACAGAGGCTTGCCATTAAACCGGGCATCACGGGTTTATGGCAGGTCAGCGGCAGAAGCAATATCACGGACTTTGAGGAAGTGGTAAAGCTGGATGCGCAGTATATCGCCGACTGGAGTATCGGCAGGGATATTATGATTATCCTGCAGACTGTCAAAGCTGTGGTAAAGAGGGACGGGGCAAAATGATAAGAGGAATTGAGGGAAAAAATATTAATATATGTCTGGCAGGCTCTTCCGGGGGACACTTGACGCATTTATATATGCTGAAGCCTTTCTGGAAAAACAAAGACAGGTTCTGGGTCACATTCGACAAGGAAGATGCGGCAAGCATGCTGGAAGGGGAGCGGCGTTATTCCTGCTATTACCCTACAAACAGAAATATCCTGAATCTGATCCGCAATACGTCAGTTGCGTGGAAGGTGCTGCGGAAGGAAAAGCCTGATATGATTATATCATCCGGCGCTGCCGTGGCGGTCCCTTTTTTTGTACTTGGAAAGTTATTTGGAGCAAAATTAATCTATATTGAAGTATTTGACCGGATTGATAAGCCTACCCTGACAGGGAAGCTGGTCTATCCGTTTACGGATCGGTTCATTGTACAATGGGAGGAAATGAAGAGCGTTTATCCGAAAGCAATAAACCTGGGAAGTATTTTTTAATCGGCATAATTCCGGGCTTTTTGCCGGATATGAGGTATCAAGATGATATTTGTCACAGTAGGAACACATGAACAGCCCTTCAACCGGCTTGTAAAATACATGGATGATTTGAAAGGGAAAGGAGTGCTGGAAGAAGAGGTCATCATTCAGACAGGCTTCAGCACATATGAACCCATACATTGTACATGGAGTAAATTCCTCCCCTATCAGAAAATGACGGAGTATGCTGCCGGAGCACATATCGTTGTCACACATGGCGGACCTTCCAGCATTTTTATGCCGCTGCAGTCGGGTAAAATCCCCATTGTAGTGCCAAGGCAGAAGAAATACGGCGAGCATGTGAATGACCACCAGGTGGAATTCGCAAAGCAGACGGCACAGAGGCAGGGGAATATTATTGTTGCAGAGGACGTGGATGCGCTTGAAGAATTGCTTGTGGATTATGATAACCTGATACGTTCCATGCCGTCCGGACTGCACAGCAATAATGCAGCATTCAATGAGAAATTCGAGAAGATTGTGGATGAACTGTGGGGATAGCACAATGAAGCTGAACAGAAAATCAGATGATGAAAGAAATGATAAATTGATAAGAAATCTACAAGTTGTAAAAGAGTTGGGAGTATGACGATGGAACGGGCAGGCATTCTTTCCATGCAGAGGATCTTAAATTATGGTTCGTTTCTGCAGGCATACAGTTTAAAAATGGTACTGGAGGAATTGGGATGGGAGGTTGAGTTCGTAGATTATCATCCCGGAAAATGTCTGGTGGAAACTTCTGAAAAAAAAGGAATACAGCGCAGAATGCAGAAGGCTCTTGAGGCATTGCGCTATAGAGCTTCTTTCAGAGATAAGCTGCGTTTTATCCGATACAAGAAAACCTACGCGGAACAGTATTTTTCTCTTCTGGGGATTGAGAAAAACCATATGAATTATGCGCCCCGGCTGGATCTGCTGGTGATAGGAAGCGATGAAGTATTTAACTGTGTCCAGAACAATACAAATGTCGGTTATTCCAGGGAATTGTTCGGATATGGGAACAGGGCTTCCAAGACGGTCGCTTATGCGGCATCCTTTGGAAACACTACACTGGACAAAATAGAGAAATACGGCATCGCAGAGACAGTGAGAGATGATTTAAGCAGACTGGACTGTATCTCCGTAAGAGACCGGAATTCACAGGATATCGTAAGGAGACTGCTGGGGAAAGAGCCGCCCATATATCCGGATCCGGTACTGCTTTACGATTGGGGAAAGTATATCCCGGAGAGAAAACCCATGAATGAAAAATATCTTCTGGTGTACGGCTATTCCGGAAGATTTTCGGCAGAGGAATGCAGGTGCATCACGGCATTTGCAGGAAAACACGGATTGAAAATAGTTTCTCTGGGAGGCATCCAGAATCTCAGAAATACTTTTATGAACTGTTCTCCCCTGGAAGTTCCTGCGTGGTTTGCAAATGCGGAATATGTGATAACGGATACTTTTCACGGTACAGTTTTGTCCGTGGTTACACACCGCAGATTTGCAGCGTTTGTTCGTGAGCATGGATATGGAAATTCGGAAAAACTGGGAAGCCTGCTGGAAATGCTTGGGCTGGAAGACAGAAAAGTAACGGCATCAGCGGAGTTGGATGAGAAGATACAGGATGAAATCGGATACGCGGAAATTGACAGCCTGCTGGCAGAATGGCGGGGTGAGGCCTATGGATATCTGAAAAATCAGACAAGACAGTGGAGTGGACAGTATGCGTACAATGCATCGAATTGAGGATGGAAGGATGATGGGAGAGCATGTAATTTCTATTATCATAGGAATATACAACGGAGAAAAATATCTGCCGGAATGTATCCGGTCAGCCATAGAGCAGGATTACAAAAACATCAAGATTATATTAAATCCGGGGGGGAATTCATTATGAAGGGAACAAAAAAAGTTTCTGTTATTGTTCCCGTTTATAATGTTGGGAAATATCTGGCACAGTGCATTGAATCTGTTCAAAACCAGGAGTACGGAAATCTGGAGATCATTCTTGTGGATGATGGTTCCACAGATGATTCAGGAAAAATCTGTGACTCATATGCGGACAGGGACTGCCGTATAAAAGTGGTACATAAGCAGAATGCAGGCGTGAGCGCGGCGCGTAACAGCGGTATGGATATCGCCACAGGAGAGTATATCTGTTTTGTGGATGGAGATGATTATGTCATGCCGGATTATGTGGGATATCTGTATGGATTGATTCAGAAAGATGCAGATATTACACTGACCACAGAAATGTTCGGCAATTTTGATAAGAAGCAGACGAAAAAGGAATCCATAGAAATTTATACTCCTGAAAAAGCTGCAGAACAAATACTATGTTATAACATTCCCATCGGAGTGTATTGTAAATTATTTAAGAGAAGTTTTTTAAGTGAAAATATACGATTTCTTTCTGAGCTGTTTATTGGAGAAGGGTTTCATTTTAATACCACGGCATTCCAGAGAGCAAATCATGTTGTTGCGGGCCATAGAAAGATATATTACTACCGGCGGAACAATCCCGCAAGTGCAACCACACAGTTTTCTATCGAAAAATGGCAGAATGGTTTATATGCCATAGACCTGATAAAGAAAGATTTTATTCTGCATACGGACAAGCTGCTGGAGGCATGGAAGTTTGCCAGGTGGCGTACATATTCGGATGTATATGATGTTATGGTATTGGCTGATGTTCAGAAGAAATATCCCGAAATGTACCGTAAATGCTTGAAAACGGTAAGAAAGAATGCACTGACTGCCTTTAAAGCCCCCGTTTCGCATCATAACAGACTGCGTGCTGTGGTTATGATGCTGTGTCCGAAGATGATTCCATGGATGATGCTTTTAAGAAGGAAAAAGTATCATGCAGAAATATGAGCGGAAGCAGCGGATGACTGCAGGCCGGGGAGCCTTAATAGAAATGCATGGAATTCATGGAAGGTTTTGGAGACAATAATGCAATGGATAAGATAAAGGTTGTAATGCTTGCAGGGAATCTGAAAATGGACGGCATTAGTGCGGTTATTATGAATTACTGCACTCATATGGATTTAAACAAGTTTGATATTACGATTATGGCAG
The DNA here is from genome assembly GCA_910584435.1 of uncultured Acetatifactor sp. Lineage (GTDB taxonomy): Bacteria > Bacillota > Clostridia > Lachnospirales > Lachnospiraceae > Acetatifactor. The sequence continues at coordinate 11,715 of CAJUAP010000004.1, read as the reverse complement.
GTATCCCAATTGAAAGGTTTTACCGGGAAAAGTGCATGGAATACGGAATTACAATCGAAGAACTGCCGCAAAGGAAAATATCAAATCCCGTCTATTTTACAATGTTAAATAAGAAATTAAGAACAACAAAATTTGATATCTGCCATGTACATGGGAATAGTGCTACAAGTGCTGCAGAACTGGTATTGGCAGAATTAAATCATATAAAGATCAGAATAATGCATTGCCATAATTCCAAATGCCAGCATGAAAAAATACATGAAATTCTGTTACCTGTATTTAAAAGGATGTACACACAAGCTTTTTCGTGCAGTACCCTGGCTGGTGATTGGATATTTGGAAAAGGCAGATTTACGGTGATTTCCAATGGATTTGAGATAGAGAACTATAAGTTTCATTCACAAAAAAGAGAGCAATACCGCCGGCTGATGAAATTGGAGGATTGCTTTGTGCTGGGATATGTGGGAAGACTTAATTACCAGAAAAATCCCTGGTTTGTTATAAAAAGCTTTGAAAAATACGCTGAGAGCGCACCAGGAGCAAGATTGCTCATGGTTGGAAACGGAAGTGAAAGAAAAGAGATTGAGGAATATGTAAGCCGCTCTCCATACAGAGACAGAATCATTATCTATGGCGAATCCAATGATGTAGCAGGACTTTTGTCGGCAATGGATCTTTTTCTATTTCCATCCAGGTATGAAGGGCTTGGAATCTCGGCGGCAGAAGCACAAATCAGTGGTCTGCCATGCATTGTTTCGGAGCGTGTTCCCAGAGATGTGCAGGTCGGGGATAACATACGTTTTCTTCCAATCAGCGAAACTGATATAACACTTTGGGTGAAGACAATGGAAGAATTTGAGCATACGGAATATAGCAGACTGGATTATTATGAGGATAATAAGGCTGATATAGAGAAGTATGATATACGAATCTGTGCGAAACAACTGGAAGGTATTTATATCAATTTATACAATTCTGTATAAATATCGGCTGCTTTTGATATCGTTCACTTCAATTGCATGGAAAGTATATGCAAAGTTAAATATGCAAAGTTAAATATGTAAAGTTAAGCAAGCGGGGCGGCAGGAAAAAATGACATTATTTGGTGTTTTATGGTTTATTACTGTTTCTTGGGCATTCTTAAAAAAAGATATAAAGTATATGTTTGCACTGACACTATTGTATATGACGTTTCAGTGCGACAATGTAATTAATATCGGAGGTCTGTCCGCAGGTCCGCAGATTGTGACATCCTTTGCCTTTATCGTAAAGACATTATATGATGCGAGAATCAGATATCATCGAAAATACAGGCTTCCTGTTTTCTCTGCTTTATTGCTTGTGGCAATAGCTGCAGCTTCCTGTATGGTAAATGAAATCTTTGATGAAAAAGTACTTTTTCTGATACAGCTCCTGCTTTATGTGCTGTGCTTTATCTGCATTTTAATATGTGCAGGGCAGCTGGAAGAAGAGGTCATCTACAGAACAGTGCGGTGTATCACAGTATTTCTTCTCGCAATGGGCATCATTCAGATTATAACTACAATGAATCTTCTTCCTTTTAAAACAATACTGCCTTTCAGATCTTTACTGCAGACTTTGTTTTATAATGATACAGGCGGGGCAGGTTATATCTTCTTTTACAGCAGCAGATACAGCCGGATTGCTTCTTTATTCCAGGAGCCGTCCTATTTTTCAGTATTTCTGGCGGGTGCTTTTTATTATTTTTTATCACATATCAGCAGATGGGGGGAAAATATCATTCTGATGTGTTTTATGATACTGGAACTCCTTCTGACCACTTCTTCTACCGGATATGGAGCATTTCTGATTATGGGAATTCTCTTTATTCTGGCAAATGATAAGGTAAAGGTGTCATGGAAGATTGCCATTCTGACAGCGGCCTTACTTGGTTTCCTGTTTATGTATGTAGGATTCTATGATTTGCTGGATTCTGTTATTTTCTCAAAACTGGAATCCGGTTCCGGAAGAACCAGAACCCGGATGAATCACACTGCCATTGCTGCATATGAATCCTCTAAACTATGGGGTGTCGGGTATAAAAATGTGAGAGGGAGCAGTATTGTCTACAGTCTGCTGGGAGAAATGGGTATCTATGGGATGGCAGCATATATTATCTTTAATGCAGTAATTCTTTGGCCTGTAATTGTCCATAAGAGAAAAGGAAGGCAGCTGAGTGAACAGAATATGGGCTGCAGATTTGCTGTGGCATCTGCTATTGTATGCCAGGTGCTGGCATGTCCTGATTTAGATTTGTGTTCCTATTGGTTCTGGGTTTATGTGTCTGCTGCTTATATTAAGACATTGGTGCCCATGTCTGCAGTTAAGACGGAAATGCGGGGGAGTGGGAGGATAGAATGGAGAAGGATGCGCCGGACTTAGCTCTGCGGCTGTTTTAGAGTTATTATGGTAATCAGCAGGAAGCAGCATGGAGGATTAAAATGAAACAGAAGAAGTTACTGCCGGCCGGCGCAGGAACAGAGCGGAACTCGGGAATAGAAGCAATAAAGGTTATGGCAATACTGATAATCATTATCAACCATACTTTTCAGACTTTTGAATCAGGAAGCCGGTATACAGCCGGTCAGGACTATGTATTGAAACTCACAACAGCTACAACAAGCATCCAGCAGATAATCTGCACCATTTTAAGATATGGCGGAAGCCTTGGAAACAATATTTTCTTTGTCTGCTCCGCGTGGTTTTTATTGGACAGTAAGAGGGCGGATAAGAAGAAATGGATTTCTATGTTTTCTGATATATGGTTTATTTCGCTGTTCATTCTCGGCGCTGCCAGCATGTCTGGCTCCTGCCGTTTGAGCACGAAAATAGTCATAAAAAGTCTGTTCCCCGTTACGATGGAAAATAATTGGTACATGACGTGTTATCTTCTCTTTTATCCCATACATCCCGCTTTAAACAGTATAATTGATCGGATGGAACAGAAACAGCTGCTCAGGGTAACTATTGTTCTGCTGGTTCTGTATGTGGGGATAAGCTATGTAATACATAGAAAACTTTTTATGTCATGGCTGGTTCTGTGGATAACGCTTTATTTTACAATCGCATATATGAAAAAATATTTAAAGGAATCATCAGAGAAGCGTTTATTTAATGTGCTGCTCATTGTTACCGGTCTGCTGGGAAATACAGGCATGGTTCTTATCACAAATTTCCTGGGGTTAAGGGTGGAATTGCTCCATGACAAGCTGTTGTACTGGAATGTCAACAACAGTCCTTTTTTGATAATGACTGCAGTTGGAATGCTGAATTCAGGGAGGAAAGCCGGGGGTAAGAATTATCTCATTAATCGGCTGTCCGGGCTTTCCATGCTTATATATTTATTTCATGAGAATCTGATCATACGAACCTGTTACCGGCCGCAGTGGGTGGATTTTGTTTATCAAATTTGTGGGCAGAATTACTTAATGGGGGGGGTAATTTTGGCATTGGTCATTTTCACGGCATCTGCAGCAGTGAGTTTTGTGTATGAGAAGACAGTTCAGAAGCCGGTGCATGATGCCGCATGGAAGATGTATACCTATGTGGCGAAAGCATATCAAAAGCTTGAAACTGTTCTTTTGAGTTTCCGTTAGCAGAGGATATATTGCGGACTGCGTATGTATCAAAGAGGAGGGAGACGGATGGCAAATCTGAAAAAGAATTTTATGTATCAGTCAATGTATCAGATCTTGACCATGATACTGCCGCTGGTGACGTCCCCCGTTCTTTCCGCCGCGCTGGGGGCGGAAGGAGTCGGCATTTATACCTATGTTACAACGATAGAAAGCTATTTTGTGCTTGTTGCCAATCTGGGAATCTATAAATACGGCACCCGTGAAATTGCAAAGGTGCAGAGTAACCGGGAAGCGGTGAGCAGGTTTTTCCGGGAAATCTGGATACTGCATGCTCTGCTGTCCATAGCAGTGGGATTTTTATACATCTTCTATATTGTTATGGCCGGGGAATATCTTCTGTTTTTCAGCATTTCTTTTCTGGGATATATTGCATCCGCAGCAAATCTTGGCTGGCTCTTTGCCGGGATGGAAGATTTCAGGAAGATAACCATTCGAGACGCGGCAGTAAAAGTTGCAGCTTTCTTTTTGATTATTATTCTGGTGAAGGATGAGACGGATTTAGCAGCTTATTTCTGGCTGATGTCCATATGCAGTCTGCTTGCAGTATCTTTTTACTGGGTACTCTACAGAGAGTATATAGACAAAGTAAAGGTTGATGTAAGGGGAATCTGCAGACATTTCCGCGGAATGCTGGTACTTTTTATTCCATTACTGCTGGAGAGCCTTTTTAACAGCATGGATAAGGTGATGCTTGGGGTTTTCTGCAGCAAGGCAGAGGTTGGATATTACGGCAATGCCGAGAAAGCGTTAATTTGCAAACGGCTGATTTATTCCCTGTCAATTGTACTGCTGCCTAAGATGTCGTATCTGATTTCCATGAAAAACAGGGAAGAATATGACCGGTTAATGAAACAGTCGGTTGGATTAATTATTCTGCTGTCATCTGTATTCGGGCTGGGTACTGCGGCAGTGGCAAAGGAATTCTCGGAGGTGTTCTGGGGAGCGGATTTTGCAGCATGCGCTGATCTGATTATTATTATGTCAGCGGCTATACCGGGTACTATGGCAGCAAATACTATCCGGGAGCAGTATCTGATTGCCAGTGGGAATGAAAGAAAATATCTGTTTGCAGCCGGAACGGGTACATTGGTGAACCTGGTGCTGAATCTGCTGCTCATTCCCCGATATGGGGCAGTGGGGGCAGCAATTGCCACACTGGCCAGTGAATATACGGTGTGCATTGTCCAAATCATTGTCGTAAGGAAGGATATCCCCATAGTATCCTATCTTCGTGGCAATGGAATCTATCTCTTGTTCGGCATTGTCATGTTTGCTGTTGTAAGATGGTCGGCAGGAAGGATGTCCGGAGGCGTAGCGGCATTGCTGGCTGAGATTGCACTTGGGGGATGTGTGTTCGTAATGATGTGTGTGATATACTGGCTTGCCGCCGGACAATATTATTATCTCCGGCTGATGAGAAAATACGGGAAAAAGGTATTACAGCGGTTCAGCCGGAAATCGGGAGGGCAATAACATAGCAAAGCAGGAAAGGAATTGATTATCAATGAAGAATCGGACAGAGCAAACAGGGGATATGATGCTGACGGTTATCATACCATGCCATAATGAAACAGAAGAAGAGCTGAACAAGAGCCTTGGTTCTGTAAGCGGATTGGGAATCAGCAGCTATGAAGTTCTGGTGATAGACAATAACAGTGACGAAGATACGGCAGGCTTCCTCAAGGCATACTGCCAGCCGCGGAAGGAATTCCATTATATTCCTGAGACTGTCCGGGGCGTTTCGGCAGCGAGAAACAGGGGGATTGCAGAAAGCCGTGGAAAATATATCCTTTTTCTCGATGCGGATGACTATATCTTCGGCGATTCTCTGGAGCAGGTTTTTAAGGAGAACAAGGATTTGATGGAAGGAAATGGGGCAGACCAGTTTTTATTTGACGAAAGATGCATTGGAGGGAGCATCAGATGGTTCCCGGACAGATGGGGTGGGCATGTAACATGGGAAGAGGCTGCGGAGAAATTACTGACAGCACAGATTCCCGGTTTTTACGCATCACTGTACAGAAGAAATTTTCTGGCAGAACATGAGATTTATTTTCCTTATGGGGTGAGGATGGGAGAAGATCACTTTTTTTCCCTGGCTTTCTGGCAGGCTGAACCTGTCATTTATTATATTCCGGTGTATCTGTACTACTATAATTTTGATGCGGCGTCCAGGATGGGACGTTATGTGAGTGATCCGTCAGGAAGCCTTGAAGAGCTGCTTTATGAAAAAAAATATAAGAAAGAGTTCGTGAGAAATGCGGATTATTTATCTGCAAAGGCCGCCGGAATTCTGCATCTTCTGGACAAACGCTGCATGGATGCATTGTTTTCCGAGCTGCTATACCTGTCAGAGGGAGGTGTGGCTGCAGATGAAATCAGGGAAAAGGTGCGTGGGATTTACCTTGGCTTTGATATTGGCGAAATGAAAGAAATAAAAAGCCGATTGGAATATGAGATTGTTGCGAGAAAGCTATGGTTCCTGCTGCCCATTATCTGTAAAGTGAGAAATGTAAGACAACGGATGAAGCATGTGAGAAGATAAATGCAGAAAATGTAATGTAATTTTAAAAGGGATATGCTGCTCTGCTGCTATACCTTGTATAAGAATATGCTCTGCCGTAAACAGACGAATGGGGGCAGATCCCAGATTCAGGCAAACAGAAGAGTGCAGAAACAGACATTACGGAGAGAGGGTATTTATTGTGGCCACCGGTCCGAGCCTTTCCCTGGAAGATTTGGAAAAGCTGAAAAATGAAAATACAATTTCCATGAATTCCATCGTGAACGTTTTCTCCAAAATGGATTTCAGGCCGACTTACTATATGAAATGTATGAACAGTATCACAGAAGAATTGGAATACATCCTTTTATTAAGGAGTTGTCTTTTAAGGAAGCTGTTGATATTAATCATCCTGAGGATTTTGCACTGGCAGAAGTATTATGGAACGCCTGAGTGTTCCGTGTTTTTCAGCAGGACAGAGCGGCGGGATTGTCACACCTGCTCCGCCGCCCTGTTTTGAAGTTTTATTAGACCGATAAACTGGAAGTCAGGTTGCGGAAGATAACTCTTTCTTTTTTTCATTTAATACCTTTCGCAGTTCTTTTTTCCTGTTCTCCAGTTTCTCGTCTTTGATATATCTTAAAGCACTGAGATACAGGCGGACAGATTCCACATTGTCAATTTTAGAATAAATTTCTTTGAGAATGCCAAATAGCTCATCATCAGCAATGACGCAGGAAAGCATATTGTATTGATTCATCATGGATACCATATCTATGGCGGCATAGAAAACCTTTCCGACATATTCCGGGTCATCTGTGAAAAGTTCTCTCTGCTTACTCAGCCAATAGAACAGCATGGTGGTATCATTATGTTCAGCCGCCACAATAGCGGGATTTTTGAACGGTTTGGAAATGGAAAACGACAGGTTCTTCTCGATTTCCACGCCGAGGACAAGAAGTTCCTCTGCATCCTGCGGACGATGGGCTACCCCCAGCGCATTTCCATGAATCATGCTTGCCTCGCTCGTCCAATGAATATCGGCTCCCATCTCGTTAAGCACTTTCGCAATAGAAAACCGATCCCAGAGTACTGCGTCAAGAAACAGGTTTGCGCCGGACAGGCATTTTACATGGACAAGTTCCGGTTCTTCCTTGATTTGGTGGATAATTTCTTCATCCGATATTGTTTTATCTCGAAACTGAGCCACGATTTCGGAAGCTTTTTTTCTTAATTCCAAGTCTGTCATTTTGATTAACACTCCTTTCAAAGGAAGCTGTCTTATTCTTCTTTCATGGAAATCCCGATTGTGATTTGATGATTTTTAAGGGAAGCATTAGCTGTTATATTTTATTATTAAAATCTCCGCTAACCCTTGAAAACACTAAGTTTATCGCAGGTGAACTTTCTCTTAAAGTTTCCCTTGTGTTATATCTTCCCACAGGACATTATGTACCCTAATAAGGGAAAAAATGAGGGAAACAAAATCACATAAAACATTATAACACAAAATGAACAGGTATGGTGAACTGATTGAAATGCTTTCTATATTTTTAAAGAAAGAGGACAGATAAAAATGAATATTATTTATGCAACATACAAACCAATGCTAACAGTATTGACATATATACTTATGCTGGCTACTTTTTGAGGATAGACTGCGGAAAAGCGGAAGAAGGATTGAAAACAACACCATGCTCTGAATGTGCTTTAAATGCTTTAGCAATAGATAAACCACTTGAATATGCAAGGTTATATCTTGATGGCTGTATGCAGATATGGGTAGATGCGGAAGATTCATTAGAACTATGATAATACGTTTCCTTGATAACGCAAGGTTAGTTAATCAAAAAGTTCTTCTTTATCTGAAATATTTGATTATAGGAATGATAGACGAACTCTTGACAGCCGTTATTTTTTGTGGTATAAATTAAAATTGAACACAAAAGCTATGATAAGAAATAGTAAGCATCTCGGATTTTCAGAGAGAAGGCGGTCGGTGCGAGCCTTTATTGAAAAGATGCCCAACCCATCTTTGAGCTGTAAGCTGAAATAACAGTAAGCCTTGCCGGGTTCTCCCGTTACAGAGATATGGCATCAGATTTTCTCTTGTGCCAGAGAGTGCGGATTGTTCCGAATTTAGGTGGTACCACGGACTTGTTTATAGTTCGCCCTAAGCTGATGTAATGTCGGCTTAGGGCTTTTTGTGTTCAAAAACAAAATACGGAGGTATCCTTTATGAAACTGGCGAAACTTGTTGGAGATCGTTTTCGGGAAAGACCATCAGACTGTAACATTGACAGTCATGCTCTGATGGTGCGCGGCGGCTATATGAAGTATGTAGCAAACGGTATTTTTTCATCTTATATGCCGCTGAAAAGAATTACACGGAAGATAGAGCAGATTATCCGTGAAGAAATGGATGCTATTGACGGGCAGGAAGTTCAGTTTCCTGTCGTTATGCCGGCTTCTATCTGGCAGGAATCTGGTAGATACGAGAGCATTGGTAAAGAAATGGCTCGCTTCCATGACCGCAGTGGAAGTCCTCTTGTGCTTGGTATGACCCATGAAGAAGCAGCCGTTCATCTTGTGCGTGATTACGGACAGAGCTATATGAAATATCCTTTTATGATATATCAGATACAGACTAAGTTCCGCGATGAAGCAAGACCGAGAGCGGGACTGATTCGTGTTCGTGAATTTACAATGAAAGATGCCTACTCTTTCCATACCAGTCAGGCAGATTTAGAAGATTATTACGACAAGTGCCATAAGGCTTATGAGCGCATCTATGCAAAAGTAGGACTGCCGGAGGTTATTTCGGTCGCTTCCGATTCCGGTATGATGGGCGGTAATATTTCCCATGAATTTATGCTACTCACTCCTATTGGGGAAGATTCTATCGCTATCTGTACAGAATGTGATTACCGCGCGAATATGGAGGCGGCAGAGTGTATTATCCATAGCGAAAGAAGTGATGCCTCACAGGAACTTGTTTTGGTACACACTCCGAGCATTTATACCATTGAGGATGTTTGTGAGTTCCTGCATTGTGATGAAAAGACTTCCTGCAAGGCGGTTGTTTATCAGCGTAATTTGGATGACCATTATATTGTACTGTTTATCCGTGGAGATCTTGAGGTGAATGAAACCAAACTCACAAATTATTTGGGTTGTGACATCCATCCGGCAATTATCACCGAAGAAAGCGGACTTAACGCCGGATATATCGGACCTGTTAATCTAAGCGGCAATTTCACTGTTCTGTATGACCGTTCCCTTAAGGGAATGAACAATCTTTCCTGTGGTGCAAATGTTTACGAGTATCACTATACCGGACTGGATATGAAACGTGATATAGAGGGTGCAGAGTACCATGATTTTGCTAAAATACAGGAAGGCGGTATTTGTCCGCATTGTGGTAAACCTGCGATTACAGTATCCCGCGGCATTGAGGTGGGCAATATTTTCCAGCTCGGAACCAAGTACACCAAATCCATGAATATGACCTATATTGACACTAATGAAGAAGCGCAGTATCCGGTTATGGGATGTTATGGTATCGGTGTTGGCAGACTTGCCGCTTCCATCTGTGAGGCTCATCATGATGATTACGGTCCCATATGGCCTTTGACGGTTGCACCGTGGCAGGTACACCTTTGTGCTCTTCGTGCTGATGATGCTGAGGTTCAGGATTATGCCGACAAGTTGTATGAAGAACTGAAAAATAAAGGTGTGGAAGTCATTTATGATGACCGCAGGGTTAGTGCTGGTGTAATGTTCTCGGATGCTGACCTCATTGGTGTACCATTCAGAGTAATTGTCAGTCCCCGAAATATAAAGCAAAAAGTCATTGAAATTGTTTCGAGAGATAAGAGTTTATCTATAAATGTTTCTATGACTTCGGCAGTAGAAGAAATAATGAAAATTTTGTCAGCGGCAAAATAATTCTATTTATTTAGAAAGTAATTTCAAACGCCAACGTTTGTGACGCCACACATGATACAGTGACAAATTAGTTGGGATTGCAGGACAGAATAAGGCTTACATCTAAAGTAAAAGTATTTGAATAATTGTATATGCAAAAGGACATTTTCAAAAACGAAAGTGTCCTTTTGTGCATTACAAGATTTTGTCCATGTCCGTTGCTTTATATTTGTTAAATTTAGTACATATGATTCTTGCCTATTTTTATATCCATAAACTGTACCTGCTTTTCGACAGCCTCCACATTCTGCGCTAACTGTTCTATTGTGCCAGTACGGTTTTCCGGCTTGATTTCCGGCTGTATCAGTTCCTTTGGGTATTCCTGCCTTGTATGGATATCCATATAGGATTTCAGCCGGTAGTAATAGCCTTCATTCCTGTTATCTTCAAACACAGGGGAAACTTCACCTTTTGAGGTCTGCCACCGCATAAGGCGTGGGAACCAGCATAACCCGTCTTTTATGATCTCCTTAAATGAATTCAGCAGTTCTCCAAGTGCGGTCAGCAAGCCACGAAAACTGTTTCCTGCCTCTATATCCGCCCCTCGTTCCACATGGTTCGCAAATTCCTCAATCAGCGGCGCAAAAGGAAGATATGACTGTATAAACTGTTTTATCTGCCGGAGTGCTTTTAGGAAGATATTGGAACTTTCAATCTCCCCGTCCAATTCGTCCAATTTCTTCTGCGAGGTGGACTTTTTATGGTTCAGGACGAGAATGTCAGCCTCCAATCCTATTTTATCCGTTGATAGCTTTTCAATCTTTTCTTCCTCTTTTGCAACTTTGTATTCCGCAACCGTCAGGTCATGGTTTTTTCCCTTTTTCTTTTCCCGTACTTCCTGCTGGAATATGGCTTTCATGTAGTAGTTGGCATCCGCCCGCATTTTATCCTGCAAAACTTCCGACAGGACTTGGGGCGTGAATACGGATCGTTTTGACACTTTTGTTGACAATCCACGCTTAAATCCCCTCCCTACCGGAACACCTACAACGTGCATGTGCGGGCTTGCCTCATCAAAGTGGATCACCGCATTGGCAATCTTAAAATCCGGCAGATATTCCTGCAGTTTTAAAAGGAGCTGCTTATAGACCTGCTTCATAAATATCCTGTCATCGCTATTCTGTTCCCAAAATTTCTTATCGCCGCATTGTATGATGACTTCCACTGCCATGTCCTGTTCCGTTTTGGATACATGTTCAAAATAATCGTCAATCCGTCTTTCCGGTCTTGTCTGCTTTGTATTGTATTCTTGCAGGGCGGCGTCAAACTCTTTGCGGTAAACATTTTTCACATCCTGCATGAGGTTCGTTGTCCCATAAAGAAGTGTGATGTTATCCCTGCTGTAATCCTGCGAACGGTACTTCCTCAGATTGTGTTTTGCAACCCCTGCAAGTTTTGCCTTGCTGTTGATTGCGCTTTTCTTGTTGCTGATGTGGTTGCTGAAAGAGATTTCTCCCATGTCCTTCCTCCTTGATTCCATATTGGAGCAGTGCGGTTATCATCTTGGCTCCGCCATAGATGATAACCCCCTAGCAGTATTGTCAAAGTCAATGTGCCATTGCCTTC
>CAJUAP010000003.1:61739-105769 GCA_910584435.1 uncultured Acetatifactor sp. | reverse complement strand
AAGGTATTTATTCCCAACGAAGAAGTACGCGAGGAATTTGTGCTTGCCGTGAGCAAGGGAAAACACACGGAAGTGGTGAAGCTGATCCAGAATTACGGCGGAGAAATCTATTTAGTCGGAATCAGATATGATGCAGATACCAAAAAACACATTTGTAAGATTGAAAAATATAGAAAATAGAAATGACAGAAAGCAAAATATAGAAAGCAGAAAATGCACAAGGCGGAAAATACGGATAATAGAAAATACAGAAGGAAGTAGAAAAATGAAAATAGTCTCGGAACAGACATCAAAATATAAAGCAGGAGAGCTTTTGAAGCGTTTTCTGCCATATTATAAGAAATACTGGAAGATTGTTGTAATCGATTTGATCTGTGCAGGGCTGACAACAGTGTGCGAGATGCTTCTGCCCATGATAATCCGGTATATAACCAATACGGGAATCAATGATTTGGGGGCCCTCAGTGTGGAAGTCATACTGCGCATCGGACTGCTATATCTGGTATTGCGTATTATGGATGGTATGGCCAATTTCTATATGGCATATACCGGCCATGTCATGGGAACAAAGATCGAGACAGACATGAGAAGGGATGCCTATGGGCATCTGCAGAGCTTGTCGGATACCTATTACAGTAATACTAAGGTTGGGCAGATTATGGGGCGCATTACCAACGATTTATTTGATGTGACTGAATTTTCCCATCACTGCCCGGAGGAATTTTTTATTGCGGGCATCAAGGCAGTATTTTCTTTTGTGATATTGTCAGGAATCAGTTTCTGGCTGACGTTTCTGCTGTTTCTTGTGGTGCCGGTGATGGTGGTGGTATGTGTCCGTATTAATCTGTGGATGCGTGCGGCATTCAGGCAGCAGAGAATCCAGATCGGAGAATTGAACGCCAGAATTGAAGACAGCCTGTTGGGGCAGAAAGTGGTCAAAGCTTTTACCAATGAGAATAAGGAAAAAGAGAAATTTGAAGAGGACAATCAGAATTTCTACCTGATTAAGAAGAAAACATACCGATATATGGCGATATTCCAGACAACTACCAGGGCTTTTGACGGTTTGATGTATTTGCTGGTGATTGTGGCCGGAGGGATATTTATGATAAAAGGAGTGATTCTTCCCGGCGATTTGGTAGCTTATGTGATGTATGTATCAACATTGATTACCACCATAAGGAGAATCATTGAATTTGCGGAACAGTTTCAGCGGGGAATGACCGGAATTGAACGATTTGTGGAGATTATGGATAGCGAGATAGAGATATTCGATGAGCCGGATGCAGTGCCCTGTGGGGAAGTCAAGGGGGAGATTGCACTGAAAAATGTCAGCTTTGCATATCCGGATGACCATAATACCGTGTTCCGCAATCTGAACCTGGAGATTCACGCAGGAGAAAAAATAGCCATTGTAGGTCCCTCCGGGGGTGGAAAGACGACACTGTGCAATTTGATACCCCGTTTTTATAATATTGATTCGGGTGAAATTATTCTGGACGGGCAGAATATCCGTCATTATACACTGCGGAGTCTGCGCAGGAATATTGGTATGGTGCAGCAGGATGTGTATTTATTTTCCGGTACGGTGTATGAAAATATTGCTTACGGCAGAGAAGATGCCACAAGAGAAGAGGTTATGGAAGCGGCCAAAAGGGCGGGGGCGCATGATTTTATTCAGGTGTTGAAGGATGGTTATGATACTTATGTCGGAGAACGCGGCGTGAAGCTGTCCGGCGGACAGAAGCAGCGTATCAGCATTGCCAGAGTGTTCCTGAAGAATCCGCCCATACTGATTCTGGATGAAGCTACTTCGGCGCTGGACAATGAAAGTGAATTCCAGGTGGCGAAATCCCTGCAGGAGCTGGCAAAGGGCAGGACAACGGTAACCATTGCCCACAGGCTTTCCAGTATACGTAATTCCGACAGGATTCTTGTGCTGACGGAAGAGGGAATTGTAGAGGAAGGCAGCCATGATCAGCTGCTGGCCAGAAAAGGAATTTACCATCATTTTTATATGACGGCCAATGAATTAAAGTAGCAGTGGGGATTTGATTGTATTCAAATTACCTTAAAATGCCAAAAGTGCTTGACAGAAAAATTGCACAAAGGTAGAATAAAAAATACAACAACAGCAAAAAAAATGCACAAAGATTGTGCGCACAATGTTAAGGAGGAGCAAAATGTTAAACAAAAGCGTTTTGGCGTTAATGCTTAGTTTCAGCATGGTGATCTCCCCGTTGCCGATTGGGGGGTACGGCGCTGAAGCCTTAGGCGGTTTATCCGTCCCGGGAGCGGGGCCGTCCATTGTACTGACGGACGAGACGGTTTCGCCGGGAGATGCGGAGACTGATGCTTCAACACAGGAGGATGTCTCGCCGGAGAATCCGGATGTATCACAGGGAGACGTCCTGCCACAGGAGCCTGAGAACCTGGAGAATGCAGATGCGCCACAGGGAGACGTCCTGCCGCAGGAGTCTGAGAACCCGGAGAATGCAGATGCGCCGCAGGGAGATGTCCTGCCGCAGGAGCCTGAGAACCCGGAGAATGCAGATGCGCCGCAAGAATGGGGAAATCAGATTTCCGTATTTTCGGAGGCTGCTGCGCAAAATGTGATTTCTGAAAGCTTTGAAGGAGCGGACATTGGAACATGGGGGATGACAGCGGAGAGTAAGACAACTCTTGCAGTGGTGGAAGACAGCGAAAATGCCGGAAACCATTACTTACAGCTTGTCACAACTGAGGCAGCAAGAACTATTCCTAAGAGCCTGTTTGATGAAGCTGCACCAGAAATGAAGAGTGCGGTCATATCCTTTAAGTGGTATACAACAAGTTTTTCCAGTACCAGTAATAGTGGATATGCGGGGATTTGCATCAAGGATGGGGACAATGAAATAGTAACCTTGTATGTGAATGATATCAGGCAGCCTGGAAAGGGGCAGACCACTACACCTCTTTATTATACAGTCAATGGTGCAAGTGAGAAAGTTCAGACACAAAAGACGATTGATACAAACACAGTACATGATGTGGTATTGGATATTAATTTTGAGACTCACAAGCTGGAAGTTAAGATGGATAATGAGGTAGTTGCCAGCAATGTTGCATTTAACCCGCTGACAAAGACCGTTGAGGGGTTTGCATTTAAGACAGAAGGTACTAAGCCCAGTGCGAATATAGGTATCGATGATTTCCTTTTGGAATATAGTACATATTCAGGTAGTATTAGTGAAGATTTTGAAGGAGCGGACATTGGAACATGGGGAATGACAGCGGAGAGTAAGACAACTCTTGCAGTGGTGGAAGACAGCGAAAATGCCGGAAACCATTACTTACAGCTTGTCACAACTGAGGCAGCAAGAACTATTCCTAAGAGCCTGTTTGATGAAGCTGCACCAGAAATGAAGAGTGCGGTCATATCCTTTAAGTGGTATACAACAAGTTTTTCCAGTACCAGTAATAGTGGATATGCGGGGATTTGCATCAAGGATGGGGACAATGAAATAGTAACCTTGTATGTGAATGATATCAGGCAGCCTGGAAAGGGGCAGACCACTACACCTCTTTATTATACAGTCAATGGTGCAAGTGAGAAAGTTCAGACACAAAAGACGATTGATACAAACACAGTACATGATGTGGTATTGGATATTAATTTTGAGACTCACAAGCTGGAAGTTAAGATGGATAATGAGGTAGTTGCCAGCAATGTTGCATTTAACCCGCTGACAAAGACCGTTGAGGGGTTTGCATTTAAGACAGAAGGTACTAAGCCCAGTGCGAATATAGGTATCGATGATTTCCTTTTGGAATACACAGAAGGCTCTATGGACGTTGCGCCCAGCATTTTTAAACTGGCTGAACTTCCTAACATAGGACTTACGCAGACGGAGTATCAGGCGGGGTATGCGCATCCTGCAGCTGTGGAGGCATCTCTGCTGACTGGTGATAAGATACAGGTGCCTATCAAGTCGGATACATGGGTGAGTACACCTGCTTTTGACGGGAATTCAAAAGGTATTTATACATGGGAAGCAGAAATCGATCCTCCTGCCGAGAATGAAAATGTAAATGGCCTGAAGGCAACCTATCAGATGTCCTATGATGTACTCAGACAGGTTACGGAGGCCGATGGTACGGTAGTTGTAAATACCGATTTTGAAAATGAAAGTGATGTCAAATGGGGAATGGAAGGAAGTTTGGCATCTAAGATCGGCATAGTGGATGATAACATGTGGATAGGCAATAAACTGCTGCAGTTTTCATCAGACGGTTCAGCACCAATTGGCAATGTCTCTGCTAAGAAGAGTTTTGCAGATTTGCCCAAAATGAGTACGGCTAAGATAGAATTTGAGTGGTATGTAGGTACACTGACATCTACCAGTAATCTGGTGTATCAGGGTATTTCATTTATGAGTGGTGAAAATGAGCTTTTCTCACTTTATAATAATGATATGCGTTCAGATACCGCAAGTGCGGATTTGTATTATTCTGTAGGAGGATTTGATAATAAGAAGGCTACAGGTACGAAAATCAGTCCCAATAATACCTATAATGTTGAGATTGCTTTTGATTTTAGTGCGCATACCGTTACAATGAAGCTGGATGGAGCAGAGATAGTATCAGATAGTATTCTTGAAATATTAAGGAAGACCGATGGATTTTCCATTGCAGCCGTTGACACAGGAAGCGGAAATAAATTAACTACAACCATGACCATTGACGATTTCTTCTTTGCGTATGTGGAAGATACCAGTACTTCGGAGGAAAAGGTAACAATTTACTCCCTGGATGCCCTTCCTACAGTAACCGTGACGCAGGAAGAATGGGAGGCAGGTACATATAAGCATCCGGCCACTGTTGCGGCTATGCTGACAAGCGGAGATAAGATTGATGTGGAGATTGACGCTGACAGTTGGACATGCGCAGGATTTGATCCCGGCAAAAAAGCTGCTTATACATGGACGGCAGATATTATTGCGCCTGCAGAGAATGAGAATACCAAGAAGCTCAAGGCATCCTATACCATGGAATACCATGCGGCTATGACCGAAGAACATGACTATTACAATGATTTTACATTCTCATCTGAGATATGCCCTTCTACCGCATGGGGAAATCTGGATCAGACATCAGGCACCGGATACCTGACATTGAGCCATAAGACGGAGGATAATGGAAACGGCTATATGTTTGCCAGCGTAACGGATGCAGGCGGCGGACGCGGTACAAGAATGGACTTTTCTGCTAATGCGGTAAAAGGAGCGGAAATTTCCTTTGACTGGATGCCTGTGACTGCAGCACCTGCAGGAATTGGTTCCGGCAACATTGATTTCTTTTCGGCAAGTAATCGCCAGAATTATTTCACTTTGCGTTTTGATTCTGACTATAAGATTACTTATTTTACAAAGGGTGATTATAACAATACTACGGTGCAGCCTGAATTTGACGGTTCCATTTCAGAGGATGACAGAGTGGATACGGGGCTGGGCGGACAGAACAAGTGGTTTACCGTGAAGCTTGTCTTTGATTATTATGCTCATACCGCCAAACTGGAAATTGCGGAGAGAGATGATCCAAGTAAGTCCTATACCGCTGAGGTTCCCATAGAGGCATCGGCAAATGGTCTTTCCACGCTGGTTATGCGTCTGGACCGGACAGCAAACGAGGGAAGTGCTGCAGAGATGGGGCTGGACAATGTGGTTTTGGATTATACCCCTTTTGATTCGGACTGGATCGTAGGTGTCAAGAATCCTGCGAATGTCAATGTGGCAAGGTCGCTTTGGGATCAGTTCACATTTCCTGAGACGGTTGAGGCTACGTTGGGAAATAATACCAAGACACAGGTTCCTGTGGGTGAGTGGACGGCAGATCCTGCGTTTGACTTAGAGACAAGCCCGGCGGGAGAATATGTGTGGACGGCTCAGCTTGTGCCCGGTGAATTGAAAAATGTGTTCGGGTACAGTGTAAGCTTTACCATGACTTATACCAGCTATCCTTTCCCTGCTTATGTATATAATCCTAACACCTTGGAGCTGTCATTCGGAGAGGAATTGCCTGCGGAATTCCCGAAGGAAGTGAACGCGAAGATGAGCGATGGCTCTATGGGTAAGGCAGCTGTGGGTGAGTGGACGGCAATCCGTGAGTTCAATGCGGGGGAAGAGGGCATTTATGTCTATGGTGCCGATATTGTTCCCGTGGACGGTGTGTATGACATTGTGAGGGACAAGCTTTCTCCTAATGAGAATCCTGACGCACCCAGAGATGATAAAGATAAGTATATTTATGATGTGTATTATCGCATCAGCTATACGAAAGACACGGACAATTATAATGGATATGTCCGCACCATGGAGAACCTGGATCGCGGTGTATATGCGGTTGCTGTAAATGGCGGCGTATTCGTATCCTGGAGACTGCTTGCGGATGAGTACGGCGCAGACAAAGACATCAGCTTTGATGTATACCGGGGCAGCACGAAAGTAAATGCTGCGCCTATTACGAACAAAACGAACCTTGTGGATGCATCGGGTAAGGCAGGTGATGTCTATACTGTAGTTAAAACACAGGCAGGTGTGACTTATGAAGGCGCAAGGGCAACAGCAAGCGGACAGAATTATATGAGCATTTCTGTTCAGAAGCCGGATCCCCAGCCTGCCAAGGACGGAAACCTTGCCGCTTATACGCTGAACGATATGGGTGTGGCGGATGTGGACGGAGACGGTGAGTATGAGTTTATTGTGAAATGGTATCCCGACAATGCATTTGATTCCGGTATGGCAAACGGACCTTCCTCTCCTACCATTTTTGATCTGTATGAGCTGGATGGAACACCTCTCTGGAGACTGAACTTAGGGCTGGAGATGCCTTCCGGTGCACATTTCAATCAGTTCATGCTCTATGATCTGGATGAGGATGGCAAGGCGGAGCTTTTCATCAAGACCTCTGACGGCACTATAAGCTACAAGCCCAATGCAGAGGGCAGGTTTGACATGAGTGATGAGAGCACTATTGTGTCCTATGTTGGAGACAGGAGCGTGAAGCCCGGAACCAACATTGAGGCAAACGGCCATGTCAATAAGAATTCCAATGAGTATGTCACCGTATTTAACGGCTTGACCGGAGAGGTAATTGATTCTATTGCTTATGAGAATACTACCGGTGAATTTACCGATTGGGGTACATCCGGGGGCGGTAAAAATGATGGCGGAAACCGTTCCGCGCGGTACAATATTGCAATTGCATACCTGCCCAAGGCAGCAGACAGTACGGAGACAATCCCGGCAGTGCTTTTAAATAGAGGGTATTATGCGAAAACGACAGTGATTGCATATACGTTAAGGGACGGCAGACTGCAGAAGGAGTGGAATTTTGTGAGGCAGACCGGTGAGAATGAAGCCGGTAAAGGCAACCACAATATGTCCACCGGTGATATCGACAAGGATGGCTTTGACGAACTGATCATCGGCGCATTGGCAATCGATCATGACGGCAGTGTGCTCTGGGTGAAGGACGGAAAAGAAGGACAGGATATGTCAGGTCATGCAGATACCATCCATCTGGCGGCAATGAATCCTGACAGCAATGATCTGTATGTATTTACGCCAAATGAGGATAAAGAGATATCCACAATGAATGCGGCTCTGGTGAATGCCCGTACAGGCGCCCGTATCGGCGGTTCCTGGTTTACACTGAAGGATGTGGGGCGTGCAATTGCGGCCAATATTACGCCGACCCCTGGCTATGAATATTGGTCAGCGTCTACAGGAAGCGGCATATATGCATTTGACGGTTCTATAATTTCCGGTAATATACCTGTTTCCATGAACTGGAGAATGTACTGGGACGGCGACCTGCTCAGTGAACTGGGCGATGGTATCGCTACGGATGATGACTGGGCGGTTACCAAGTATGATTGGGTGGATAATAAAGTGGATACCCTTATGGTAATGGAGGGAACCAAGACGAATAATTCTACCAAGAAGACACCTTGTTTGACCGCAGATTTGTTCGGCGACTGGCGTGAAGAAGTTGTGCTGAGAAATGAGGATGATACGGAAATCCGCGTTTATATGACCACGGAAGAAACAGATTATATGATTTACACATTGATGCACGATCCTGTATACCGCAATGCGGTTGCAAACCAGAATACGGCATATAATCAGCCGCCTCATGTGGGCTTTTACCTGGGTGAGGACAACAGGGAATCCGTGCTGGCTATGGAACTACCTACGGCAAGGATAAAGTACGGCACTCCCAGGGAAGAAAAAGCTTATGATTATGCCGTGGAGAAGAAAGAAGTGCCGGAACCTTCTGAAGAGTTGAAGCAGAAGTTATCAGAGCAGGGGATAGTGTGCAATACGGCGGAAGAGCTGAAGGACTACCTGGCCAAGGATGCAGCTTCTAAACTGCAGAGCGATTTTAACGTGGAGATTTCAAATACGAATACAGTGGTTTGGGAGATTGCAGTCAAAGTTAAGATCATGCAGGGCGGCCAAGTGGTGGACGAAGAGGATGCTACAGCCGAAAACTTCCCTACAGGGGGCATCAAGATTCTTCTGGATTATCCGGAGGGAACAAACGGAACGGATTATAATTTTGTTGTCAGGCATCTGATTACGATGTGTCCCCAGGATAAAGTGGGAGAGGTAGTGGATGAAACGTTTACCAAGACGGAACAGGGGCTGGAACTGCTGATAACAGGCGCTTCGCCGTTTGCCATCGGCTGGTACAGGGTTGGTTCTGAGTCCACGCCTTCACCGGAACCTGAAGAAACACCGGAACCCGGCCAGACACCGCAGCCGGGAGAAACACCGAAACCCGGCCAGACACCGCAGCCGGGAGAGACACCGGAACCCGGCCGGACACCGCAGCCGGAAGAAACACCGAAGCCCATACCGTCATCACAGCCCGATGAGGATGATGGGGACGACGAAGACGATTCGATTCAGAATACATCAGAAGAACAAGTCAGTGCACCTGTGAAGACCGGTGACCACATGGGAAATATTCTGGCCATGTGTATGGCATTTATTGTGGTTTCGGGAATGGGCATTGGAGTGACTATGTATATAAGATATCGTAGAAAGAAATAGAGAGCTGCGGAAAAGAGAACGTATATGAAGTTAAAAAAGCATGAAGCTGCATTGATTGTGTTTTTTGCAATTGTTATAGCGGCGGCCGGTATTGTAATATTACTTATGCTCCGGGAATATATGGAAGGGGATAGGGCTTATATTCAGCTTCAGGACTACGTTTTCCTGCCGGCGGCAACGTCTGCGGCGGAACCGGAACCCGGGGAAACCGCAGACAGTTCTGAGGCGTCTGCGGTGATACCGGAGGCCGGAGGAGCTGCGGGTATGTCCGGGACATTGGCGGGAGAAAACGGAGGCAATGGCTCTGTGGGCACAGGATTTCCCGTTGTGGACTTTGACGGACTGCAGACAATTAACCCGGATATTCTCGGATGGATTTACAGCGCCGGAACTCCCATTAATTATCCGGTGGTACAGGGCGAAGCCAATGAAGAATATCTGTATCGGATGGCGGACGGACGCGAAAATAAATGCGGCAGTATTTTCCTGGACTGTGGAAACGACAGGAGCTTTCAGGATGCAAACAGTGTGATACAGGGGCATAACATGAACAATGGTTCTATGTTTGCCGAGCTGAAGAAGTACGCGGAACAGGAGTATTATGATGAGCACGGGGAAATCTGGCTGGTGACACCGGAGCGGACCTACTGTATTGCAGTTTTTGCGGCATTTGTCACAACGGTGGACAGCGATGTATGGAAGCTGTCATTTCCTTCGGAAGAAGAATTTACTGCATGGAAGTCGGAGATGGCAGAGAAGTCTTTGTTCCAGAGCAGGGTGACTCCGGCGGCAGGAGAAAAGGTGGTGACGCTTTCGACCTGCAGCTATGAATTTGAGAATGCACACTTTGTTGTGATGGGGGTTCTGAAGTAAATATGTGAAAGAATGCGGATGACATAAAGTTGAAACCTTTCCCGGCAGTTTTCGGGAAAGGTTTTTTCGTGGGGTTTGACATCAATGGCTTATGGAGGTAAAATATAGAAGCGAGAAGCAGCATTCGATGCTGTGTTGAAGTATTCGCTGTCTTGAACGGCGATGGAACAGGAGCGAATATGGCGGTTACATATACACCGGAACAACAGAGAGCGATTGATTTACATGGATGTAATATTTTGGTATCCGCGGCGGCGGGGAGCGGCAAAACGGCTGTCCTGGCAGAGCGAATCATCCGCAGGGTATGCGATGAAGAACATCCTGTGGATATTGACAGGCTTCTGGTGGTGACATTTACCAATGCTGCCGCGGCAGAAATGCGGGAGAGAATTGCCGCAGGCATCTCCAAGAGGCTGGCTGAAAATCAGGAGTCTGCACATATCCAGAGACAGGCAACGCTTCTGCACAACGCGCAGATTACTACCATTGACAGTTTCTGCCTGTTTCTGCTGCGGAATCATTTCAATGAAATCGGCCTGGACCCAGCCTTCCGTATTGCCGATGAGGGGGAGATTAAACTGATGCAGCAGGAGGCGCTGCAGGAATTATTTGAAGAGTCTTATGCTTCCGGCAGGGAAGAATTCCGTTATTGTGTGGAATACTTCTGTCCTGGGGGAAAGGAAAGCGTGCTGGAACAGCATATCCTGAATTTGTCAAGGTATGCAAGCAGTTTTCCATGGCCTGACAGGTGGCTTGAAGAGCGTAAGGAGGATTATGGGGCACAGACGGTAGAAGAATTGTGCGCAAGCAGCTATGCTTCTTATCTTATGGGACATTTACATAAGATGGTGGACGGCTGTGTGGAAAAGCTTGAGAAGGTAAAAGGGTTATGTGAAGCACCGGATGGTCCTTATATGTACGGGGCATTGGTGGATGGGGAGCTGGAGCAGCTGCAAGTTCTGTCGGGGTGTGCTTCCCTGGAAGAGTATGGCGTGAAACTGTCAGGAATCCGTTTTGACAGGCTGCCTTCTAAAAAGGATGAAAGTGTATCCTCTGTCAAAAGGGAACTGGCGAAAGCGATGAGGGCGGAAGTAAAGGAAACGCTTCAAAAGCTGGAGGAGCGTTTCTTCGCAACGCCGTTGGAGCTTGCGGCCAGACAGGGGGCGGCATGCAGGGAACCGGTGGCCACACTGATAGATTTGGTGCTGGATTTTCATAAACGTATGCGGGAGAAAAAGCAGGAGAAGAAGGTAATTGACTTTTCCGATATGGAGCATTATGCATTGGATATTCTGCTTAAGGTTCAGGAGGCGGACGGCTGTGCGGATGGTTCCATGGGCAGTATTGTAAAACCAAGTTCTGTGGCATTGGAATACAGGGATCATTTTGTTGAGATTTTAATAGATGAATATCAGGACAGCAATATTGTACAGGAGTATTTGCTGAAAGCCGTTTCGGGAGAAGAAGACGGTCATTTTAACCGTTTTATGGTGGGGGATGTCAAACAGAGCATATACAGATTCCGCCTGGCAAGGCCGGAGCTTTTCCTGGAAAAATACAATACCTATAAGGCCGCCGGGGACAATGGGGTTGTGGAAGGTGATGGGATTGCCGGGGAGGATAAAACTGTCCGGGAAGATAAAATTGTCCCGGCAGATTGCTGCAGAATTGACTTGTCTAAGAATTTCCGCAGCCGAACCAGTGTAGTGGATGCTGTCAATGATGTATTTGGCAGGTTGATGAGTGAAGCGGTGGGCAGAATCCCCTATGATGAGAGGGCAGTATTATATCCCGGTGCGGAATATCCGGAGAGAGGGGGCTGTGAGAGTGAGCTGCTGCTGATTGAAAAGCCCGGCAGAGAAAACGAGGTGGGAGACAAGGAGGCGGAGGCTCTGGCCATTGCCCGGAAAATCAAAGAGCTGTGCGGCAGTTTTCAGGTGCTGGACAAGGAGAGCAGAACGCTGCAGCCTGCAAGATACAGTGATATGGTGATATTGCTGCGTACCAACAGCGGCTGGGACGAAGAATTTAAGGCAGTGCTGGAGAGGGAGGGGATTCCGGTATATATCACTTCCAAGACCGGGTACTTTGCGGCATCGGAGGTGCAGGAGCTTCTGCAGTTTCTGCGGGTGCTGGATAATCCCTGCCAGGACATTCCTTTGTTTGGCGTGATGAAGTCCATGTTCGGCGGCTTCTCCGAGGAAGAAATTGCGCAGATCCGCAGCCGGAAGAAAGGCTGTAGTTTATACGAGGCATTAAAAGTATTCTCAGTGGGTGACGGGCAGAAGCAAGAGCAGGAAACGAAGGGCTCAAAACCAATGTGTCTGCAGGAAAAGGCGGCAGCTTTCATGCAGATGATTGCTTCTTATCGTGAGTGTACGGTGTATCTCCCTATCCGGGAGCTTTTGACGAAGCTGGTGGAAGATTTCGGCTATCTGGACTATGTGACGGCGCTTCCGGCAGGCAGTAAACGGCGTGCAAATGTGGAAATGCTTTTTACCAAGGCTTCTGATTTTGAGAAGACAAGTTATTTCGGTCTGTTTCACTTTATCCGCTATATGGAGCAATTAGAAAAATATGATGTGGATTATGGTGAAGCAGGGCTGCTGGATGAAAATGCTGATGTGGTACGCATTATGAGTATTCATAAGAGCAAGGGGCTGGAATTTCCGATTACCTTTGTGTCGGGGCTGCATAAACGCTTTAATATGCAGGATGTCAACCAGACTTTGATTCTGGATATGGATTTGGGACTTGCAGCCGATTATGTGGATCCTGAGAAGCGGGTTCGGAATAAGACGCTTCGACGAATGGCGCTTTCAGGAAAATTACGGGAGGACAGTCTGTCGGAAGAACTTCGTGTACTCTATGTAGCCATGACGCGGGCCAGAGAAAAACTGATTCTCACAGGGGTACTGGAAAAGGCGTCGGAACGTTGGGAGCAGTTCTGTCAATCGTATGCCTCAGGTGATGGAAGACTGTCTTATCTGGAGTTCATGGAGGCAGGGAGTTATCTGGACCTTCTGCTGCCGGTGCTGCCTGGCACAAGCGTAAAAGTATCCGTTGTGGAACAGGAGGATGGTGTCAGAGGGGAAATTACGGAGCAAATGCAGCTTCTTCACAAGCGGAAGATTTTACGGCTTGAAGGACGAGTGGAAGGATATGCCCAGGACCGGGAAGGTGAAGATGTTGAAGGCGGATTTGCCGGGGAAGGTGAGCAGGCATTCTTACGCCTGAAAAAGCGGCTGCATGCCGTTTATCCTTATGCAGGGCTGGCGGAACTCTATACCAAAACCACAGTGTCCGAGTTAAAAATTGCGGCAATGGCGGATAAGGATGAAGCGGCGTATCATACTTTTGAGGAAAGGGAGGTATTGCCTTACATTCCCATGTTCCGCAGAGAAGAAGAGAAAATCAGCGGTACCGTACGCGGTAATGCTTATCACAGGGTTATGGAGCTTTTGGACTTTGAAAGTTTGATGGGATTGCCGCCGGAGGAGCTTGCAGCAGGAGTTCACGAATTCTTATGCCGGGAAGTGGAAAGCAGGAGGCTGAAGGAAGAATATTTTCAGGCAATACGGGAGAAGCGGATTGTGAAGTTCCTGCGTTCAGATTTGGCAAAACGTATGTGGAAGGCGCAGAAGAAGGGGGCATTGTACCGGGAGCAGCCGTTTGTATTGGGTATTGATGCCCGCAGGCTGAAGGAAGGGTTTCCGAAGGAGGAAACGGTCCTGATCCAGGGGATTGTCGACGTGTTCTTTGTGGAAGAGGATGGCCTGGTGATTCTGGATTATAAGACAGATGCAATATCGTCTATGGCAGAGCTTTGGAATCGGTATGAGACACAGATGGATTATTACCAGGAGGCAATCCGGAAGCTGATGGATATGCCGGTGAAGGAAAGAATTCTCTATTCGTTCCACCTGGAGGATTACCTCCCGTTAGATGATAATAAAAGCTTCTGACCAGGTTATTGTGATTCCAGAGCCAGCCGTTTGATTCTTGCAAATGTATTCCGCACATAGGGGATTGCCAGGAGAATCAAAGTAACGGCAGTTTCCGTGAAGATGTAGATGCCGTTATAAGTAAAGGTGTATGGCAGCGGATGCCAGCCGTCCCAGGCATATTCCTTGAAAAACAGGTAGCCGGACAGAGAAGAGAAAAGCCATCGTCCTGTAACACCTGCAATCAGGCCTTTCTGCAGACCGTTTTTCGAGTTGGAGAACAGTCCCGACAGACCCAATGAGCCGAAAGCCAGCGGATAGTCCATGAGCAGCTGTACAGGATGAATCACGAATGGGTCAATGATGAGCTGCAGGATACCATGAGCAAACCCCGTCATGAGACCGGCACCCAGTCCGAACCAATAGCCCGGCAGACAGATGATCAGCATGGAAAGCAGTGTGACGGAGCCGCCAAAGGGAAATTCAAACAGCTTAATGTAGGAAAGGACTGTGCCCAGGGCAATGGAAATCGCACAGAAGGCCATTTGTTTTACCGTGAGCTTTGTGGAACTTTTGGATGGAGCTGCTTTTTTCTTGGCAAAAAGGGCAGCAACAGCGAGAAATGCAATGAATACCAGGACAAGCAGAATGTTGCCCAGGGTGGTGGGGACATAGGAGACGCTGTCTCCGTCTCTGATTACATTATACAACATAAAAAATCCTCCTTTATCTGGCTAAGGAGGAACAACATCTGCAGCTACAAGGAATCGGGCCAGCATACTTGATTCCGCTGCGGTTTCCGTCTGTCATTGAAATGGATTAAGCTTGGGAATATGGACATGCATATATGATTCTCATAACTGTCTGCTTCCTTACGCCGGTATTATCCGGGTCAAGTGGTGAGGGTTAGAAACAGTGCAACGGGCACCGGTTCAATCTCAGCGATGTGCTCCCCTAGCGGTTATTTGATTCATGATTACTATAAAGGATATGGGGGGAAATGTCAAGTGTGAGAAGAAAATCTAATCGCTTGCGGCAGAGGCCGCTTCGCGAAGATTTTCTGCGGCGCAGGAACAGCGTCTGCTCACACTGAAGAATGCAAAGCGAACGAGTTCGCTTTGAGCGGGTATTCTTCCCATTGATTGTTTGTGCCGACTGTGTCGGCATGACGGGAAGTGTGAAGGAAATGAAGAGTATAAAGAAATTGTGTATTCTTTGAAAATAGTTTATAATTGCATTGATAAGTGAGGTTTAAATTATGGGAAGAAATTATCAGCAGGAGGAATTAAGATGACGGAGCAGCACAGAGAAACAGCAATTCAGACGGTGAAAGATATTCTGCATGTACTGCATGAAAAACGATATGAGGATCTGCCGTCCTGTGTGGATGAGATGGAGTGGAATGATACAGAGGAAATTCGGGAATGTATTCAGGGGACATTGGATATGAATGGTTTCGATGCTTTTGACGAGTATGGTGTTCCGTGTAATTTTCATCCCAGTTATGAGTATCATCACAAAGTGGAATTTTACGAGCATTCTGACGGTTTTGATGCAGAGTATGACCTGACCTCCGGCGGAGAAATGGTATATCTGCGTCTGCAGCTTGTGTTTTTGTACCGGGAAGACGGATTGAAACGCATCTTTCACACAATAGACCCACAGTGATATTAGAATCTGTTACGGAAAGGTTTTCGGCTTTTTGGAAAGAGCAACAGGAGCTTTTTTCCGAAAAGGGAGAAAATAAATGAAATCCGGAAAGGAAAAATTACAATTCAGGAAAGGAAAAAATAGGATGAAAGCATATCAGGACATGAGCAGGGAAGAATTACTGACATTGAAAGCAGGTCTGGAGGAAGAGTATAAGACAGCGGAAGCGAAGGGGCTTTCACTCAATATGGCCAGAGGTAAGCCGGGGGCTTCCCAGCTGGCGCTATCCATGCCGATGTTAGACGTGATAAACAGCGGGGCGGACATGAATACACTGCTGGGAAATGATACCAGAAATTACGGGGATTGGGACGGCATAGGCGAGTGCAGACGGCTGATGGCTGATATGATAGGCGTCAGGAAAGATAATGTAATCGTATGCGGCAATTCCAGTTTAAATATTATGTATGATACAGTGGCACGTTCCATGATAAAGGGTGTGAACGGTTCTACGCCATGGTGTAAACTGGATAAGGTGAAATTTCTGTGTCCGGTTCCGGGGTATGACAGGCATTTCAGGATTACAGAATTATTTGGAATCGAGATGATTAATATCCCGTTGAAGGAAGACGGCCCGGATATGGATATGGTGGAAGAGTATGTGAATCATGATGAGGCGGTAAAGGGCATCTGGTGTGTGCCCAAGTATTCAAATCCCACAGGAATATCATATTCTGATGAAGTGGTGAGGCGGTTTGCAAACTTGAAGCCGAAAGCCGAAGATTTTAGGATATACTGGGATAACGCATATTGTATTCATCATATTTATGAAGATATCCAGGATGAAATTTTAAATATTTTAGAAGAGTGTGAAAAGGCCGGTAATCCGAATATGGTGTATATTTTTGCATCCACTTCAAAGGTAAGTTTTCCCGGTTCCGGTGTATCGGCTATTGCCACTTCACGGGAAAACATGGAATTCATTAAGAAGTTTATGGAGGTGCAGATTATCGGACATGACAAGATTAATCAGCTGCGTCATGCCAGATTCTTCAAAAACATAGACGGATTGAACGCGCATATGAAGAAACATGCGGATCTTCTCAGACCTAAGTTCGAGGCGGTACTTAACACTTTGGATGCCGAACTTACGGGAACAGGGATTGGAAGCTGGATCAAGCCAAGGGGCGGGTACTTTATTTCGTTCAATGCAATGCCGGGGTGTGCGAAAGAAATTATTGCGAAATGTAAGTCATTGGGCGTAGTGCTTACAGGGGCGGGAGCAACTTATCCTTATGGAATTGATCCGGAGGATTCCAATATTAGGATTGCGCCTTCTTTTCCTACGCCTGAGGAGATGGCAGATGCCACGAAGATTTTTGTGCTGTGTGTGAAGCTGGTCTCAGTGGATAAATTATTGAGGGAAGTGTGAGAAGAAAATCTAATCGCTTGCGGCAGAGGCCGCTTCGCGAAGATTTTCTACGGCGCAGGAACAGCGTCTGCCCACACTGAAGAATGCCAAACGCGTCCTTTGCGCTTTGCGCGTCCTTTGTGCTTTGTGTGTGCTTTGCGTGTCTTTTGTGACTTGTTTGCATCGGGTTCATGTATTGTCAAGGGAGGATTACAATTGTGAGAAAACATATCTGTGTAGGGCTTTTGGCTCATGTGGATGCAGGCAAAACGACCCTTGCAGAAGGGTTTTTGTATACTTGCGGCAGAATAAGGAAGCTGGGCAGGGTGGATCATGGAGATGTATTCCTGGATAATTTTGCAATGGAAAGGGAGCGGGGAATTACAATATTCTCAAAACAGGCGCGGATAGCATGGGAAGGGCTTGAAGTTACATTGTTGGACACGCCTGGACATGTGGATTTCTCGGCAGAAATGGAACGTACATTGCAGGTGATAGATTATGCACTGCTGGTCATCAGCGGCACTGATGGCGTGCAAGGGCATACCAGAACATTGTGGAGGCTGCTGAAACAATATCACATTCCGGTATTTCTCTTTGTGAACAAGATGGATCAGCCGGACACAGACCGCGGAAGGCTGTTGAAGGAACTGCAGGAGAAGCTGGATCCAGGCTGTGTGGCGTTTGGTTCCGAGACAGAGGAAAATCGTGAGTCCTTTCTGGAAGAGCTGGCAATGTGTGCGGAAGGGATGATGGAGGAATATCTGGATACAGGGGAGATTGCCTTGGATACTCTGGCAGAGGCCATAGCCGGAAGGAAGGTGTTTCCCTGCTATTTCGGTTCCGCATTGCGTTTGGAGGGCGTGGAGGAATTGCTGCGGGGAATGAGAAAATACTGTCTTTGTCCCGTGTACCCGGAGCAATTTGGAGCAAGAGTCTATAAGATTTCCAGGGACAGCGCCGGGAACAGACTGACCCATTTAAAAGTCACAGGGGGCGTTCTGCGTGTGAAGATGCCTGTGAGCAATGCGGAGGGCGCTGCTCCCGGAGAGGAAATCTGGGAAGAGAAGGCAGATCAGATACGAATCTATGGGGGGCTTCCCGATACGGGCACGAAGGGCCGGGGGCGGAGGGAGCGGGATACGCCAGGAGCAGCCGGAGGCGTACAGAACCAGGGTGTGACAGGAGCAGCCGGAGGCGTACAGAACCAGGGTGTGACAGGAGCAGCCGGAGGCGTACAGAACCAAGGGACGCCAGGAGCAGCCGGAGGCGGACAGAACCAGGGGACGTCAGGGGCAGTCGAAGGCGGACAGAACCGAAGTGCATCAGGAGGTGCCGGCGGCGCTCAGTATTGCAGTGTGGAGCAGGTGGAAGCAGGAGAAATCTGTGCTGTTATGGGGTTTGGCAAGACTTACGCAGGACAGGGGCTTGGAAGGGAGCACAGGAGTGAGATTCCGATTCTGGCGCCTGTACTTACGTATGCACTGATACTTCCGGAGGGAACGGATGCCGTTAAGGTATTGGGCCGGCTTCGGAAGCTGGAAGAAGAGGAACCTCAGCTTCATGTAGTATGGCAGGAAGCCGGTTTCATAAAGGATGATAACTCATCGGCGATCCATGTGCAGGTCATGGGCGAGGTACAGATGGAGGTTCTGAAGAGACAACTGGCAGAGCGCTTTGGACTGGAAGCAGAGTTTGGAGACGGACATATTATTTATCAGGAAACCATAGCAGAAGCAGTGGTGGGCATTGGACATTATGAGCCTCTGCGCCATTATGCGGAGGTTCATCTTCTGCTGGAACCGGGTGAGCGCGGCAGCGGACTGCAGTTTGCAAGCGCATGCAGTGAAGATGTGCTGGACAGAAACTGGCAGAGGCTGGTTTTAACGCATTTGGAGGAGAAGAGCCACAGGGGCGTGTTGACGGGCGCACCCTTGACAGATATGAAGATAACCCTGCTGACGGGACGTGCTCATAAGAAACATACCGAGGGAGGGGATTTCAGGCAGGCCACTTACCGGGCAATCAGACAGGGGCTTATGCAAAGCAAATCTGTGCTGCTGGAACCGGTTTTTTCTTTTTCCATGGAGGTGCCGTCAGGGCAGATTGGCAGAGCCATGTCTGACATTCAGAGAATGCAGGGCAGTTTTGAACCTCCCGTTGTCAGGGGAGAATATGCGTTTCTTACGGGAAGTGTTCCGGTATCGGAAATGAAAGATTATCAAAGGGAGCTGACGGCTTATACCAAAGGGCTTGGGAGGCTTTCCTGCATTTTGAAAGGATATGAACCCTGCCATAATGCGGAAGAAATCATGAGGCAGACAGGCTATGAACCGGACAGGGATACGGATAATCCTGCTTCTTCCATATTCTGCGCCCATGGAGCAGGTGTATTGGTGGACTGGGATAAAGTGCCGGACTATGCACATTTGGAAAACGGCTGGTCTCCCGATACCGGGGATGTACAGGATTTGGCCGCTGCAGCCCTGCCGCCGGTTCAGTCGGCATCTTCCGCTCGCGATAAATGCAGTTCGGATTATATTACCCTGGATGAAATCGATGAGATATTTCGGCGTACTTATGGCAAGAGCACGAAGGATTATGCGCCTTACAGATATTCGCGGCGGAATGCCGGGAATGCTGCGGAAGTAAAAGCGGTATCGGAAGTTCCCGGGGGAAAAAGTGCAGAAGCGTTTCTTAAAAATGCAGGTGAAACACAGAGAGCGGCGCGTCCGCAGACAGGAAAAGAAGAGTACCTGCTGGTGGACGGCTATAATATTATTTTTGCCTGGGAGGATTTGCGCAGTCTGGCGGAAGTCAACATAGGCAGCGCAAGGGATAAGCTTATGGATATTTGCTCTAATTATCAGGGCTTTATGGGCTGTACGCTGATACTTGTCTATGACGCATATAAGGTGAAAGGGAATCCCGGTTCCATACTGAAATACCACAATATTTATGTGGTGTATACCAAGGAGGCGGAGACTGCAGATCAATACATTGAAAAGACCGTACACAAAATCGGAAAAAAGTATCAGGTGACAGTGGCAACCTCGGATGCGTTAGAGCAGATGATTATCTGGGGAGACGGTGCAATGCGTCTCTCTGCCCTGGGATTTCGGGAGGCGGTGGACACCGCAGCCAGACAGATACGCGATCTGTGCCCGGACAGTAAGCAGCCGTTTCATACGATACAGGTGCCAAAGCTGTGAACTTTCCTGTCCATATGTCCGTTTTCAATGGCTGCGATTCGGAGGCGCTTGCTGTAATGCCGTAAAACCTCGTCTATGGCTTCCGGCTCTCCGCCGGCGGCCCGGACAATCGTTTCATGGGCCGGAAGATTCGGATACCTCATGTGGAAGAACCTCTATTTCTTTGTAACCTTTTGTTAAGCCGCTGATTTTTACAGTCTCATTCATTCTGTTTCCTCCTTGCTCTCACCTTGAAACGGGTCAATGCCTGAACGGGAAGACAGCTTTGACAGCTGTGCGTGAAATCGCCGTTTTTACGATTCCTTGCATATGTTACTGTGAACAGAGTGGTAACAACTGTTACACAGGATAGGGGAGAATTTGTCAATAGATTGCGTTTCTGATATCTTTGTGATAAAATATTAACTACTTGTACAAACTTTATAGGGGAGCAGTCAGGTTTTATAGAGGACTGTGCAGACATTGTAACAGACAGGAAAGGAGACTGCACAATTGTGCAGGTATGGCTCATATGTTATATTCTATGGTTTCCGAAAATGGGAATTCTCTGCTGGCGCTGGCAGGAATTCTATTTGCATTTACCATTACAATTATTGCAACCGGCAGGTTAGGACAATATCTGCCCAAGGATGCCGGAAGGGAGCATGCCCACGAGGGGAAGCTTTCCGCAGGAAAACCAAGAGGTGCCGGTATTATTTTTGTGCTGGCATTTGCAGTCGCTGCTTTTCTGTTTGTTCCGGTGAAAGCAGAAATTGAGATTTATTTGATTCTGACGGTTTTATCCATGATCACGGGATTCCTGGATGATGCTTCAGAGAAGCCCTGGGGAGAACTCAGAAAGGGATTCCTGGATTTGTGCGTGGCAGTCCTGGCTGCCGGTACTTATCTGAAATACAATCCAAATACAATTGAATTGGCATTGTTTCATGTACAGCTGGAGATTCCCCGAATTCTTTTTGCTGTTTTGATTGTGATACTTGTGTGGGGATCGGTCAATGTGACCAACTGTGCCGACGGAGTGGACGGGCTGTCCGGTACATTGACAATCATTACGCTGACTACCATTTATGTGTTAAACAGAATTTTGGAATGCGGAACGGATTTCTCATATGTGATTCTGCTGTTTGTGGTGTGCATTCTTGGATACCTGTGGTACAATGCCAATCCCAGCCGTCTGCTTATGGGGGATGCCGGGTCCAGGGCCATGGGACTTTTTATCAGCATTGCCATTTTGAAGACAGGGAGCCCTTTGTTATATATTCCTGTTGCTTTGGTGCTGATGCTGGACGGCGGACTGGGGTTAGTGAAGGTTTCGCTGATACGATTGTTTAAAATCCATATTATGAAGAATATCAGAACACCCCTGCATGATCATGTACGGAAGATATGGGGCTGGTCCAATACGCAGACGGTATTTCGTTTTGCTATTATCCAGATCGTCCTGTCGATCGCAGTGGTGTATGGGGTAAGCGTGAACGGAATGAAGATTTTCTAAGGCTGGGGAGTATGGCATACCCACGAGCGATGAAATCTGCCGCGATGACTTTGGCGCCTTTCGCCCGTGGGTCGGGTTACCCGGCAGGTTTTAGTGGCCGTCAGTATAAATAGCAGGAAAGGCAGAATGATACTATGTATGACGAATTGACTCCAAGTGATATTAAGAAGATGGAAGAAGAAATAGAGCATCGCAAGCTGGTGGTGCGGCCAAGGGCGCTGGAGGATGTGAAGGAAGCCAGGGCGCATGGGGATTTGAGCGAGAATTTTGAATACTATGCGGCGAAGAAATTCAAGAACCAGAACGAGAGCCGTATCCGGTATCTGGAGAGAATGATCCGCACTGCAAAGGTGATTTCCGAAGAATCCGCAGAAGATGAGGTGGGGATTAATAATACGGTTACGGTGGAATTTACAGATGACGGAACAGTGGAAAGTTATAAAATTGTCACCACGGTCAGGGGAAATTCTCTGGAAAACCTGATCAGCAACGAAAGCCCCCTGGGCAAAGCCCTGCTTGGGAAGAAGGAAGGGGAATCCGTCCATGTGCAGGTGAACAATGCCATCGGCTATGATGTGAAAATCCTGAAAATAGAGAATACGGTGGATGACGGCAGCGATAAGATTAGGAGTTTTTAGATGAAAAATTATCTCTTGTTTGATTTAGACGGGACATTGACGGATCCCAAAGAGGGAATCTGCACCTGTGTACAGTATGCGCTGGCTTCCTTCGGAATTGAAGAACCGGATCTGGACAAGCTGGAGCCTTTTATCGGGCCGCCGCTGAAGGACAGTTTTATGGAATTCTACGGGATGAGTGAGGAACAGGCAGAGCAGGCAGTGGAAAAGTACAGGGAGCGTTTCCGGGAGAAGGGCATTTTCGAGAATAAACTGTATCAGGGAATTCCCGGAATGCTGCAGACTTTGAAGGCCAGGGGACTGACGCTGGCGGTGGCGTCAAGTAAGCCTAAGGTGTTCGTGGAGCAGATTCTGGAGCATTTTAAAATTGCGCAGTATTTTAAGGTAATCATGGGAAGCGAATTGGACGGTACCCGTGGAACCAAGGAAGAGGTAGTACGTGCGGCATTGCGTGAGCTGTTCGGCAATAAGCCCATAGAGCGGGATAAGGTGTATATGATCGGCGATCGCCGTTTTGATGTGGAAGGAGCCCATGCGGTCAGGGTGGAAAGCGTAGGTGTTACATACGGTTATGGCAGCATGGAAGAATTGAAAGCGGCAAAATCGGATTATATTGTCCGCTCCGTGGAGGAATTAGAACATTTTCTGCTCAGGGGGGCGGACGAGGCGGTGAAGAAGACTACTGCGCAGAGAATATGGCAGATTGCAAGACCGTTTCTGATGTTCTATCTGGTGAAAAATGCGCTGCAGGGACTTGTGAGTTTTCTGCTGGTGCTGTTGGGCGGTTATCTGCCGGGAGAGAGCTTCTGGTTTGTCAGGGATGGGGAAGGGGTATTGAGCGGATTTACGGGGAACGGTTACGCAATTATATCCGCCCTGGGATTTATCGGCGGCGCCGCCGCAGTTTTCCATCCGGCCAGACGGGCCATTGAGGAGAGGAAGTTAGACAGCAGACTGCTGCATCTGAAAAAGGAACCGGGAAGGTGCTATGTGCTCCTGGGAATGGCCGCGGTGGGAGCCTCGCTGGGGCTTAATATATTATTTGACTTCTTCGGCTTGACGGATGGATCGGAAACCTATCAGCAGGTGGCGGCACAGCAGTATGGAGCATGGCTGCCTTTGGGACTGCTCTGTTACGGCGTGATTGCCCCCATTGCGGAGGAATTGGTATTTCGGGGGCTGCTCTATCATGAGCTGAGGCGTTTCCTGAAAATGCCTTCGGCCATGGTCATATCCGCGGCGCTTTTTGCCATGTATCACGGCAATGCTGTGCAGGGGCTCTATGCGTTTGCCATAGGGATGCTTATGGTATATGCGTATGAATATTTCGGCGATTTTAAATTCCCTCTGGGGATTCACATAGGGGCGAATGTGCTTGTATACCTGCTGAGTGCTACGGAGATTGCCGCAGGAATTATGAATCTTCCGGCCTGTTTTGTATGCCTGGTATGGGCCGTGGGCGGTGTGTATTTCCTGAACAAGGAAAAGGCAATATTTTAAGACAACAGCGGCACCGCAGGAAAAGGAATGGATGAGAATGAAATTTACAGTGATTACGGTATGCCTGAATCCGGGTGGAAAACTGGAGAAAACGCTGAACAGTATATTGCAGCAGACTTATACGGATGTGGAGGTTGTATTAAAAGACGGGGGCAGTACGGACGGTTCCGTGGCGGAGTGGCAGCGGAAGGCGGCAGGAATTCCCGGCGCGGATCGGGTGAAGGTATATGTGGAGAAGGACAAGGGGATTTATGATGCCATGAATCAGGCGGCGGTTCATGCGGAAGGTGAGTTTGTACTGTTTTTAAACTGCGGCGATGTGTTCTGTGGCAATGATGTGTTAGAGAAGGTTAATCAGGCCATAGAAGTACAGCGGAGGGCCGGGACGGACTGCAGCAGGATGGTGCTGTACGGGGATACTTACAGTGAGAAGAACCAGGCTGTGATTGTATCTGCGCCCGTCATCACGGGTTTCGTCTGTTATCGGAATATTCCCTGTCATCAATCCTGCATCTACAGCGCAGCACTGTGTCAGGAGAAGCAATATAACCTGCACTATAAGATTCGGGCGGATTATGATCATTTCCTGTGGTGCTTTTATCATGCAAAGGCGGCAATGTGCCGTCTCGGCTTTCCGGTGGCGTCATATGAAGGCGGAGGTTACTCGGAGAGCCGCGAGAACCGGCAGCGGGACAGGCAGGAGCATCGACAGATTACAGCCTGCTATATGGGAAGGAGAGAGCTGCTTTCCTACGGACTGGTTATGGCCTGTACATTGGCGCCTTTGCGCAGTGCCATGGCGGAGAGCAGGGCCTTTTCCGGATTCTATCATCGGATAAAAGAATGTGTATACCGCTGCAGGATGAGGAAGTAACAGGGGAATGACAGATAATCCAGAGAAATGATGGTGCGAGGTACGGATGAAAATAGAAAACAGCAGAGGCTTCAAGGGGTGGAATATAGTAAAAATATGTACGGCGCTGCTTATGGCGGGAACCGTTGCGGGGACGCTGCTGTTGACATTGGCGTATCTGCTGCCGGTGGATTCAGGGCATAAGGATGCTTCCATGGCAATGATTGACAGCGAAGGGTGGTATCCAAGGGCAACGGTGACGGCATCGTCTCTGGATGCCTATTTTCACTCTTATCTGCCGGATGTGCTGGACGATTCCACGGATAAAATTATGCTCAGTACCGCTATGGATACGGGTAAGGGGAATCCTTTGGTACGCGCCATGAATTCCCACAGTGAGTATATGGGGGATTATTCTTACTACTGGCATGGTTATGTCAGTATTCTCAGGCCCTTGCTGCTGGTATTTGATTATGGTGAGATCAGAATGCTCAACGGATGCTGTCAATTGACTCTGCTTGTGCTGTTTGCATTTCTGATTGGCAGGGAAAAGGGTGCAGGATATGTGCTGATGCTGGGGACATCCTATCTTCTGCTGAATCCTTCTGCAATGTTTCTGTCTCTGCAGTATGCGTGGGTTTTTTATATTGCTTTTTGCGGTGCA
This sequence comes from uncultured Acetatifactor sp., assembly GCA_910584435.1. Lineage (GTDB taxonomy): Bacteria > Bacillota > Clostridia > Lachnospirales > Lachnospiraceae > Acetatifactor. The sequence goes on along the minus strand of CAJUAP010000003.1, from coordinate 80,431 downwards.
TTGGTGCTGGTGGTAAAGAGAGATTTTTTTGCCGCTCGTTCCCGTTATGTATATTGCTTTATTGTGATTGGAATGCTTACAAGCTATTTCGACCTTTTAACGTATCCGCTTTATACATGGGGTGTTCCGCTGATTTGGTGGCTGGCCATGGATACGGCAATGGACGGGCCGGAGGGAAGGATTGCATCCGGCGCTTCTGTAACCGGAAGTAATCGTGGCGGGAGCGGACAGAAGTGCAGCCGGGCAGGGATATGCCTTGGGAGAGTGCTTTTTTCCGGTTTTGCGTGGATAGCGGGATATGCTGTTATGTGGGTGATGAAATGGACCGTTGCAACCATTGTCTTAAAACGCAATATATTTCAAAGCGCCCTTTATGAGGTATTTTATCGTCTGGGGGCACAGGAAGAGGGCGGCACCGGTATCGGGGACAGGTTGAATGCGGTATATATCAACTGGAAGCATTATGAATATAAAATTTACGCCATATTGTTAGGGTGCTGGCTGGCCGGCTGGGTATGGTGTTCTCTGCGGAAGGGATTTGTGCGAAGTTCCAGGAGGTATGCCTATCTGCTGGCAGGTGTGTCAAGTATTGCATGGTGTCTTGTGCTTGCCAACCACACCCAGGGGCATCACTTTTTTACGTATCGAATTATGGGGGTGGCAGTGCTTGCTTTCCTCGCCATGATTCTGGACAGTACGGGAGTGGGGCATAATATGCCGCACAGGAGAGAGGGCGGGGGCAGAGCAGACATTGCAGACAGCAGCGCAGCAGACGGGGGCAGAGCGGACATTGCAGACAGCAGCGCAGCAGACGGGGGCAGGGCGGACATTGCAGACAGCAGCGCAGCAGCTGTGAAAAAGAAGCGGATTCTATGCGGATGGGCCGGTGCTGTGCTCTTAGCAATTCCTTGTGTATTGACCGCCAGGGAAGATGTGGTTACATTGAACGGCGCTGCCTCGTTTCATACAATGCAGATATCGGAAGGGGCGGTGGTTGAGGCTTTCTTTTCCCCGGCTTTTTCCAAGGTATTGGAAGTCAGCCTGGGGCTGGAATGCCCTGGCACCACAGGAGAATATGAAATTATACTTTGGGAGGGGGAGATTCCGCTGTATCAATACACTATTCCTATCGTAGAGGGGGATGGCTATTATCATAATACGCTTGTTTCCTGGAAGCTCAACTACAATAAAATGTATCGCGTTACCATACAGGCGATTCATAATGATGCGCCGGTTTCCATATGGGTAACGGATTCGGGAGAGGCGCCGCTGACGGAATATAAAGTATTGACGGTGGATGGAGAACAGGTGGAAGGGCAGCTGCTGTCAGGATTTCACTATCGTGGGCTTCCCGTGTCTAAAAAGACATTGCTCTTCCTTGCTTTGACGTGGACGGGAATATGGATGGCGGTTTTTTATACATTCTGTATTCCGCTGTGGGAAAAACATGCCGGTGGGTCGAGGCGGCGGCTATAAGGACGGAATCGGTTCCCGGAGAAACGGAAAAGAAGATTGTTCAGGAAAACGAGTCGAATTTGTATGAAAATATTTTGAAATAATAGACAATAGACAGATTTCACCTGGCTGAATTCAAAGAAATTGAATAATCAGACAATTTCGTAAAAAGTTGTTATTTACAAAAAAGAGAAAAAGTAGTATAGTATGTCGGTAAGGACGCAATGGAGCGCAGAGATGGCTCATTGCGTCCTTTTTTCTGTATTCCCTGCTTGATTGACAAGAGAAAGGAGTTTTCGTATGTTTTCTGTAAAAATGGATCAACCGAAGCCGGCGCTGTATCGTGAGGAGTTTGAACATGATAACTGTGGTATCGGTGCCTGTGTGAATATGAAAGGGAAGAAGTCCAGAGCAATTGTTGAAAATGCGCTGAAGATTGTGGAGAATATAGAGCACAGGGCGGGAAAAGACGCCGAGGGTAAGACCGGGGACGGTGTGGGAATTCTGACACAGATTCCCCATAAATTTTTCACCAGAGTGACCAGGGCTCTTGGAATTGAACTTGGGAAGGAGCGGGAATATGGCGTTGGCATGTTTTTCTTCCCCCAGGAGGAACTGAGGCGGAACCAGGCGAAGAAGATGTTCGAGATCATTGTTCAAAAGGAGGGCTTGGAATTCTTAGGATGGAGGGAGGTTCCCATCTTCCCCAATGTGCTGGGGCATAAGGCGGTGGAATGTATGCCTGCCATCATGCAGGGTTTTGTGAAGAAGCCTAAGGATGTGGAAAAGGGTCTGGAATTTGACCGTAAGCTGTACATAGCGAGGCGTTTATTCGAGCAGTCTTCGGAGGACACCTATGTGGTTAGCTTTTCCAGCAGAACCATTGTATATAAAGGAATGTTCCTGGTGGGGCAGCTGAGAACCTTTTTCGCGGATCTTCAAAGTGAAGATTATGAATCAGCCATTGCCATGGTGCATTCCAGGTTTTCCACCAATACCAATCCCAGCTGGGAGAGAGCACATCCCAACCGTTTGATGGTGCATAACGGGGAGATTAATACCATTCGGGGAAATGCGGACAAGATGCTTGCCAGAGAGGAAAATATGGAGTCCGAGTATCTAAAGGGGCAGATGCATAAGGTGCTGCCTGCCATCAGTAAGACCGGGTCGGATTCCGCTATGCTGGATAATACGCTGGAATTCCTTGTGATGAGCGGAATGGAGCTGCCGCTGGCAGTCATGATTGCCATTCCGGAGCCCTGGGCCAATGATAAGGCAATGTCCCAGAGTAAGAGGGATTTCTATCAATATTATGCCACTATGATGGAACCATGGGACGGGCCTGCATCTATTTTGTTTTCCGATGGGGATATTATGGGGGCGGTGCTGGACCGGAACGGGCTGCGTCCCTCCCGTTATATGATTACGGAAGATGACACGCTGATTCTGTCTTCCGAGGCAGGGGTGCTGGCGATTCCGCCGGAGAAGATCAAGGTGAAGGAGCGGCTGCGGCCCGGTAAGATGCTGCTGGTGGATACCGTTTCAGGCAAGGTGATTTCCGATGAGGAGCTGAAGGAAAAATACGCTTCCAGGCAGCCCTATGGAGAGTGGTTAGACAGCAACCTGGTATATTTAAAGGATTTGTCCATTCCCAACCGGCGTGTGCCGGAATATACGGAGGAAGAGCGCCAGAGGATGCAGAAGGCATTCGGGTATACTTATGACGAATTGAAGACCAGTATTCTTCCCATGGCCAGAAACGGCAGCGAGGCCATTGCCGCAATGGGGGTTGACACGCCGCTGCCGGTGTTAAGCCGTTCCTATCATCCCCTGTTTCATTCCTTTAAGCAGCTCTTTGCCCAAGTGACGAATCCGCCCATTGACGCCATCCGGGAGGAAATTGTCACATCCACCACCGTCTATATCGGTACGGAGGGGAACATTCTGCAGGAGAATCCGAGAAACTGTAATGTGCTGAGGGTGAACAATCCCATATTGACCAATACGGATCTGCTGAAGATTAAAAATATGAAGGCGGAGGGTTTTCGGGTAGAAGTGGTGCCCATTACGTATTATAAAAATACCAGCCTGGAGCGGGCCATTGACAGGCTGTTTGTGGAAGTGGACAGGGCTTACCGGGACGGGGTGAACATATTGATATTGTCTGACAGGGGAGTGGATGAGAACCATGTGCCCATGCCGTCTCTGCTGGCGGTATCCGCTTTAAATCAATATCTGGTGCGGACGAAGAAGCGTACCAGGGTGGCGTTGATACTGGAATCCGGGGAACCAAGGGAGGTACATCACTTTGCAACTCTGCTGGGATACGGGGCATGTGCCATCAATCCCTATCTGGCCCAGGACAGCATCCGGGAGTTAATTGACAATCATATGCTGGATAAGGATTATTATGCGGCGGTGAATGATTACAATAACGCGGTGCTTCATGGTATTGTGAAGATTGCATCCAAAATGGGAATCAGCACCCTGCAGTCCTATCAGGGTTCTCAGATTTTTGAGGCCATAGGTATTGCGCCGGAGGTGATTCGCAGGTATTTCAGCAATACGGTATGCCGTGTGGGCGGATTGACGTTAAAGGATATTGAAAGACAGGTGGATGTGCTGCACTCTCAGGCGTTTGATCCTCTGGGGCTGGGGTGCGATCTGACCCTGGACAGTCCGGGGCACCACAAAATGCGCAGCGGCGGCGATGAGCATTTATATAACCCGGCTACCATCCACATGCTGCAGGAGGCTGCAAGGCGCGGTGATTACGGTATGTTCAAGCAATATACTGCTATGATAAATAGTGAAGCTTCCGTCAGAAATCTGCGGGGGCTGATGGAATTCAATTATCCTTCTGAAGGAATTCCCATAGAAGAGGTGGAACCGGTGGAAGCCATTGTGACACGTTTTAAGACAGGAGCTATGTCTTATGGTTCTATTTCCAAGGAGGCTCATGAGACCATGGCCATTGCCATGAACAGGCTGCATGGGAAGAGTAATTCCGGCGAAGGAGGGGAGGATTTGGAGCGGCTGACGGTGGGGGCTGACGGTCTGAACAGGTGCTCTGCCATTAAGCAGGTGGCAAGCGGGCGTTTTGGTGTTACCAGCAGGTATCTGGTGAGTGCTAAGGAGATTCAGATTAAAATGGCCCAGGGCGCAAAGCCTGGCGAGGGCGGCCATCTTCCCGGAGGAAAGGTATATCCCTGGATTGCGAAGACAAGGCATTCAACACCGGGTGTCTCCTTAATCTCACCGCCGCCCCATCATGATATCTATTCCATTGAGGATTTGGCGCAGTTAATTTATGATTTGAAAAATGCCAATAAAGAAGCGCGTATTTCCGTGAAGCTGGTGTCTGAGGCAGGGGTTGGTACGGTGGCCGCAGGAGTTGCCAAGGCAGGAGCCCAGGTGATTCTGGTGTCCGGCTATGACGGCGGAACCGGGGCAGCGCCCAGAAGCTCCATTCATAATGCGGGGCTGCCCTGGGAGCTCGGCCTGGCGGAGACCCATCAGACCCTGATTATGAACGGACTGCGGAATAAGGTGCGGATTGAGACGGACGGCAAGCTGATGAGCGGCCGGGATGTGGCCATTGCCGCTATCCTTGGGGCGGAAGAGTTCGGCTTTGCCACAGCACCGCTGGTGACATTAGGATGTGTCATGATGAGAGTCTGCAATCTGGATACCTGCCCTGTGGGGGTGGCTACACAGAACCCGGAGCTGCGTAAGAATTTCAGGGGAAAACCGGAATATGTGGAGAATTTTATGAAGTTTATTGCCCAGGAATTGCGGGAATATATGGCGGCATTGGGTGTACATACCGTGGATGAGCTGGTGGGCCGGACGGATCTGCTGAAGATAAGGGAGAGGCTGACGGAGCATCAGAAAGCCATTGACCTGACCGGGCTTCTTGCCAATCCCTATGAGGGATCCGGGCAGAAATGCACCTTTGACCCTGAGCAGGTGTATGATTTCGCATTGGAGGCCACATTGGATGAGAAGGTTCTGTTAAAGCAGATGAGAAAGGCCATAGAATCCGGCCAGAAGAGAAGTATTCAGGTGGATGTGGCCAATACGGACAGAACCTTCGGCACCATTCTGGGAAGCGAGATTACAAGGAAGCTGGGGGATGATGTGGAAGAGGATTCCTACAGAGTATTGTGCAGAGGAGCCGGGGGACAGTCCTTTGGCGCATTTATACCAAAGGGGCTGACCCTGGAGCTGGAAGGAGACAGCAATGACTATTTCGGCAAGGGATTGTCCGGGGGAAAATTGATTGTATATCCTCCCAGGGGAAGCCGTTTTGAAGCTTCCGAGAATATTATTATCGGCAATGTGGCATTATACGGCGCTACCAGCGGCAAGGCATTTATCAACGGTGTGGCCGGAGAGCGGTTCTGTGTGCGCAATTCCGGTGCGGCTGCTGTGGTGGAAGGCGTGGGAGACCATGGCTGCGAGTATATGACAGGAGGACGCGTGGTAGTGCTTGGGGGTACGGGCAAGAATTTTGCAGCAGGCATGAGCGGCGGTGTGGCTTATGTGCTGGACGAGGGCAACGACCTGTACAAGCGCCTGAATAAGGAGATGGTATCTTCCGGTGAGATTACCTCCAAATATGATGTACTGGAACTGAAGGACATGATTCAGGAACATGTCGCCCTGACCAATTCCAGAAAAGGAAAACAGATATTGGAGCACTTTGAAGAGTACCTGCCGAAATTTAAGAAGATTATTCCTCATGATTATGAGAGAGTGCAGAAAACCATTGTACAGATGGAAGAAAAAGGTCTGAGCGCAGAACAGGCGCAGATAGAAGCATTTTACGCAAACTTAAAATAAAAACAGTCTCGGAACGGAAGCGTTGATAAGGGCGCTGAAGAGCAGAGACGGAACTGGAATCAAAAAAACAGTCTCGGAACGAAAGCGTTGGTATGGGCGCTGAAGAGCAGAGGCGGAACTGGAATAGGAGGCCCGGAAATGGGAAAACCAACAGGTTTTATGGAATATAAAAGGGAAGTCAGCACAGCGGAGGAGCCGAAGAAGCGCATAAAGCATTTCAATGAATTTCACACCCATCTGCCCCAGGAGCAGCAGCAGCTCCAGGGGGCCAGGTGTATGGAATGCGGCGTGCCGTTCTGCCAGGCGGGGATGATGATATGCGGCATGGCAAGCGGATGTCCTCTGCACAACCTGATTCCGGAGTGGAATGACCTGGTATATCATGGCAACTGGCAGCAGGCTTACAACAGGTTGAAGAAGACCAATAGCTTTCCTGAGTTCACGTCCAGGGTATGCCCGGCATTGTGTGAGGCGGCATGTACCTGCGGACTGCATGGGGAGCCGGTAGCAACCAGAGAAAATGAATATGCCATTATTGAGAATGCCTATGCAGAAGGCTATGCAACGGCCAGGCCGCCCAAGGTGCGCACAGGTAAGAAGGTGGCCGTGGTGGGGAGCGGCCCGTCGGGATTGGCAGCGGCGGACCAGCTCAATCAGCGGGGGCATTCGGTGACGGTGTTCGAGCGTTCGGACAGAATCGGCGGCCTGTTGATGTATGGTATCCCTAATATGAAGCTGGAAAAGGGGATTGTGGAACGGAAACGCCGGATTATGGAAGAAGAGGGTATTGTATTTGTGACCGGGGTGGATGTGTGCAGGGATAAGAAAGCAGAGCAGCTGCTTCGGGATTTTGACAGGGTGATTCTGGCCTGCGGCGCATCCAATCCCAGGGATATTAAAGCGCCCGGAAGGGATGCCCAGGGCATTTACTTTGCGGTGGACTTCCTGAAAGCCAATACCAAGAGCCTGTTAGATTCTGATTTCCAGGATAAAAAGTATGTGGATACCAAGGGTAAGAATGTGGTCATCATTGGCGGCGGTGATACGGGAAATGATTGTGTGGGGACGTCCATCCGGCATGGCGCCAAGAGCGTAACACAGATTGAGATGATGCCTAAAGCACCGGACAAACGGGCGGAGAGCAATCCATGGCCGGAATGGCCCAGGGTATGTAAGACGGATTACGGACAGCAGGAGGCCATTGCGGTATATGGACAGGATCCTCGCATTTATGAGTCCACGGTGAAAGAATTTGTCAAAGATAAGGAGGGAAAACTGACCGGAGTGAAAATTGTAAAGCTGGCCTGGGAGAAGGATGCAGCTACAGGCCGCATGAACATGAAGGAGATAACGGGCAGCGAACAATTGCTGGAGGCGGATATTGTGCTGATCGCCGCAGGTTTCCTGGGAGCACAGAGCTATGTGGCGGAAGGGTTCGGTGTAGCGCTGAATGAGCGGACCAATGTGAAAACAGAAGCAGGGAAATATCAGACCGACAGGGAGAATGTGTTTGTCACAGGGGATATGCACAGGGGGCAGTCGCTGGTGGTATGGGCCATTCGGGAAGGCAGAGAAGCTGCCAGGGCTGTGGATGAAAGTTTGATGGGATATTCTAATCTGGCGGTGCAGTAGAGGGGCAGGCGGTTTGGCGTCTAGCTGTCTTGCATGCCATAGAATATGGCATTACTAAGCAAGGGAGTTTATTCGGACTGCGCGGATTCCGCAAGTCAAGACGCACGACTTTCATAGTAATCCAAGGGGAATCAGTTTTTCCGCAGATTCCCCTTTGGGATTACTATTATTTTTGTTAAGACAACAGAAAAGGATAAAACATTATTCATACAATGCAAGTTTGCTGTAAAGCTCTTCCGTTGAAATAGTGCATTGGTAATTCCCGTTGTCCACAGCAGAAATCCGAGTACCCAGGAAGGTTATAAACACTACCTGATTGCCGCTTTTATCGTACATGCGTATTCCGTGTGTCCATCCTGTAATGCCGTTATCCGGTGGGAGGCGTGTTATTTTCTCATTTCCAAAGTCATTGAAAAATGAAGCCATTTCTTCTTCGCTTAAAGTCCTGCTCGAATTGATATTCTCATCACATTCAATTACGATTTGAGAAATTTCCTTCCCTCTCCATAAGTCTTCCATGCACAATTCCCTGCTGTTTATTATGGCAAGAATAATGAAAATGATGGCGGCAGACACCACGGCAGTTGCGGCGAAGCAGATAATGTATTTTTTCCTCATAGTTATCCCCGTTTCATAAGCAGCAAAATGACAAATGTATACATCGGTACAGTCGGACTTTGGTTTCTCATTGATACATCGCTTGATTCATTCAATGCTGCGCATAGTATATGTGATAAAAATAATCAGCTGTCGTTGGCTGTCCGGTTCTGAAAAATGCTCACATAATTTTTGTGCCAGGATGGGATGGTGTATCTCTTTTAAACAATGTTTCCGGGCTGCATCTTTACGGATATGACAAAAATTCAACTATCTTTTCGCTTATCACTTGATATTCAAAATCATGAATATAATGTGGGCAGTCTAATTCTATCACTTTACTATTTGGAACATTTGCGATATATTCTCTTTGATAATTTCGCCATTTATCTCTGTCCCAGCCTGTTCCTTCGCCATTCGACACAAACAGAAGCATTGGAACCTGTGGTATATGATCCGATTCAACTTTGTGTGCATTTTCCTTAATACTTTTTACTTCGTTAAGCATTGTAATTGTTGCTGTCCGATTATAGAAAACTGCTCTATATATCTCTTTTTCCGTGTTAGAGAGAGTGCCGTTTGTTATTGCATCACTATCTGAAACGCCCGGCAGTAATCTCGTTATTCCAATGTCAGATGCAAACTGGCTTAATTTAAGCATGGTCATATTGATATTATAATCTTGATATGACTTGGGTACTGCCATATCAAGACCTATAATAGCTGATACTTCTTCGGGATATTGTTGTGCCCAATATAATGCTTCAATTCCTGACATGGAATGAGGACAAAGGATATAGGGCGCTTCGATACCTGCCGCCTTCAGAGCAGCTCTTGTGTCCGCTGATACGGATTCAATTCCTCTTTTTTTGTCAACGACATCACTGAAACCATAGCCGAATTTCTCCACAACTGCAATTCGATATTTATTGCTTAATAGTGAGTAAAGAGATTTGAAATCCAATATGGGAGAACAGGTTCCGCCGCCGGACATAAATACAAGTGTTTTTTCGCCGCTGCCCTCAATATATACACTCATATTATGGCCGTCAATTTCTACCATTGTACCGATAGGTAATAGCAGCTCCTGCTCCCTGCTTAAGTGGATTTTGTGGTTTATGTATATTGTAAGCAGTAAAATAAATATAATTATAACAATTGCTGATAAAATCTTTATTGTTTTCTTCACTTTCGTCATATGTTCCCCTGCCTTTGCTTGTTTGCTTCCAGCCAAATATAACTCATCAATTTGTTTCTAATCCCTTTATGCCGCCTGTCAATACTTTCAATGATAAGTCAAAACTATCATCTGTTGAACCTGGATTTCCAAAAGCCGCATTCTATTTTTATCAAGACCTGCTCTTGCCAGCCATATTGTATTCTCCTGAAACTGATATAAATATCATTATAACTAATGGTATGAGTCTTTGTCAATAAAGCCATTGGATGTCCCTCCAGACGAGGGAAAGGAGGGCGGTACAATGGTTGCATATCAGGCAGCAGGATTCAAGCATTTTTTTCTCTGTTCAGTCTCTGCTGTAATGATTTTATGCTGTCCAGCAGATAAAGCTGTTCGTCTTCCGTAAGTTCACTGGCGGCTTCACATAATCTGGCAAGTATATCGGCGTTTTTGGAAGCTGTAGTTTCCTCCATTCTGCCGGTTCCGCTTAACAGCCAGTTCTTGTTTATCTTCAGGGTACTGCACAGGGCATTGAGCACAATGGTCTGGGGTGTGGTTTTGTTTTTCTCAAGATTGAATATGACGCCACGGGAAACACCGATTGCACTGGCAAGAGAGTCCTGTGTGTAACCGTTTCTTTTACGGGCATAGCGCAGCCGTTCTCCTAAACTGTTCATTTCAATATCACATCCGCTTCTGTAGATTAGTATCCGAAATTCTGCATGAGTATCATTATTACATATTAGTATTTTATTACATTTGCTATGTCAACATTTATTGCATTCGCTATGTCAACAGTTATTACATTTACTATATCAACAGTTATTACATTCGCTATACCAGCATTTTATCATATTTACTCTGTCAGCATAAAACCCTTGCATGGATGATATTCCATCAGGCACGAGTTGAAGGGTTTCTGCTTCAGCTGTATGCGATTCTATTTTTGTCAGCGGTATGCGGCCGCTTCGCAGACATAGAGTGTCATTGCTTTCCTGAAAAGTGCCATTGCCTCATGATATAACCTGACACAGAAGTTTCTCTTTACGCATAATACTGCGCCTGGGCATCCCATAATTCCTTGTACAATCCTTCCTGATGCTCTAATTCTTCATGTTTTCCCCTCTGCACTACCTGTCCCTGGTCGAATACCAGAATATCCTCGCAGAAGCGGCAGGAGGCCAGACGGTGGGAGATATAGATGGCTGTCTTATTGCCCACCATCTTATCAAAACCTGCATAGACACCGCATTCCGATTCCGGGTCAAGGGCAGCGGTGGGCTCGTCCATAATCACAAAAGGGGCATCCTTGTAAATGGCTCTTGCAATGGCAATTTTCTGTTTCTCGCCGCCGGAAAAGCTTACACCGTTTTCCTCAAATTCTTTTCCTATCGTGGTGGCAAGGCCGTCTTTGAGACTTGCACAGCGTTCTCCCATACCTGCTCTGTGCAGAGCATCCGATGCGCGGCGTTCATCCACTGCGGAACCTGCCGCCACATTTTCGCCCAGGGGGAAGGAGAATACCTGAAAATCCTGGAACACTACGGAAAACAGTCTGCAGTATTCTTCGTAATCATACTTTCTGATATCGACCTGATTGACCTTAATACAGCCTTCCGTCACATCATACAGGCGGCAGAGCAGTTTGATAAAGGTAGTCTTACCCGACCCGTTTCTGCCTACAATGGCCATCCGCGCCCCTATGACAAACTTCAGGTTCAAATCCTTTATCACATAGGTATCGCTCCCGGGATATTTGAAGGAAACGTGGTCAAATTCCACTGAAAATTTACCGTCTCGCCTCTTCTCCATGGGTATTGTTCCTTCATGCTTCCGCTGCGGCAGGTTCATATACGTGACATAATCCCCGGCAAAAGCGGAATTGCCGCTTAACCAGCTTAAGTAATACGCAGACTTTCCTATGGCATCCATAAATTTTAAGATACTGGCGGCATAAGTGACCACTCCGCCGATACTGATCATACCTGAACATGCCAGCACTCCGGCGAATACATACACTAAGAACCCGGTAAGCGCCGAGACAGATTCTCTCATGAAGATATCCATGGAAATAAAATGCGCCATTTTGTCCGCTGTTTTCTTTACGCTGGCATCAATCTGCCGGAACTCTCTCTCATATAAATTCTGCTGTCTGCACATGCGCAGATCTTTTTGTTTTTCGCAGTCTGACATGATATCAAGATAATACTTGCTTCTGGCTTCTTCGTTTGACATCTCTTTTCTGGCCTCTGCCTCCAGGCGGCTGTAATGTTTTCCCATTTTAAATTCCAGCAGCACAAGCAGCGCCACCACGCCAAAGAGCAGCAGGGACATAAGCCAGGAGCCTGCAAATCCCTCTGATACGGCATGATTGCTGCGGGCAAACATGGGAATTACCACACAGACTGCCACGAAAACCGTGGTGACGGCATTGAGCAGCTTATTCAGCACGCTTAAGACAATTGCCGTCAGACTCCAGCCGCCGAATTTTTCTATCCGCTGGCGCATTTCGTGGACACCCACATCTTCCAGATATTCATAATCCATGGACATGCTTTTCTGATTCATGGGCTGGGCCTGGATTTCCTGCATATATTCCAATTTCCGGTTGAAAAACATTGTCAGTAATCCCTCCAGGGCTGACATCAGGAAGATGCCTCCCACACCTGCCGCCGCTGCGTATAACAGTTCTCTCAGTTCAGCCCCTGCGTATACCGCATCCACCAGCATACCTGTCAGTATGACGGAGATAAACGGACGGCTGCCCATGAATACGGACAGGCACACCATGCTGATAATCACATCCTTGTGATTCTGCCATAGATTACCCAACAGGGCAAATATACTTTTCAAATCTTTCTTACTCATCGAATACACCTCTTTCTTTCCCTGTTTTTGTCTCATAGGCATCGCCCATCAGTTTACTTTTCCTCTTTCTTTCATCCTCTTCTTTGTAATACTGGCTCTGCACCCGGAACAATTCTGCATACCTTGTATTACCGGCAAGCAGGCTCTCATGGGTGCCTTCTTCGATAATCTCACCATGCTCTAACAACAGTATCCTGTCACAGAATCTGGTGCTGGACAAGCGGTGGGAGATATAGACGCCGGTTTTGTTCTCCATAGAGGCACCGTAATTCATATAAAGTTCGTTTTCGGCAATTGGATCCAATGCCGCAGTGGGCTCATCTAATATGACCAAAGGGGCATTTAAATAAAGGGTTCTGGCGAAAAGCATCTTCTGTTTCTCGCCGCCGGAAAAGTCGGTGGAACCCTGGTTGATTTCCCTGACCAGCAGGGATTCTCCTTTTTGGGGCAGTTTCTCATAAATATCCGAAAAATTGGACAGCTGCAATGATTTTTCCAGACGCGCCCTGTCAATGTCCTCAGGATTCTGTCCTGTGAGGTTCTCATCTAAGCTCAGGGCAAGCATGGTGGCATCCTGAAACAATACGGATACAAGTCTGTAATATTCGTCCCGGCTGAATTCATCAATAGGGATATCATTCAGCAGAATCTCACCCTCCGTAGGATGATAAAAACCGCACATCAATTTTACAAGCGTGGTTTTGCCCGCACCGTTCAGGCCGATCAGTGCAATCTTCTCGCCGGGGGTTATCACCATATTGATATGTTTTAAGGTAGGTTTTTCATTGCCGGGGTAAGTAAAGGAAACATCCCTGAATTCCAGTTTTACGGCATTCTGCCTGATCTGTTCCACTCTGGTGCGTCCAATCCCTTCCCCTCTTTTCCAGCGGTCCTCAGTCTCTAAGAATTCTCTGATATAACTGATGGAAGCGCTGGTATTGTTGAAGCTCATAATCTGACGCAGTGCATCTTCAAAATAGAGAGAAAAGCCACTCACCAATCCGACATAGAATACAAATTCAGCGACCGTAATTTTATGGCTGGTCAACAGATAAATTAAAAATGCGTAGGTGGCGGCATTCATAAGTAACTGCAGAAATGCATGGGATACATTCCGGAACAGGTACCAGTCATGTATGATGCCGTACATTCTGCCCATATCCTGCAGCGCATCATCGTATTTTTCAAGGAACCAATCCAGCAAATGGTATAATCTGATATCTTTTCCTGCTGCGCTTTCCGTTGTCTGCGCTGTGATATATCCTTCCTTTCTGGCCGAAAGCTGGAGCTTTTCATAGAATTGGGCATGTTTTTTCCTTGCAATGGAGAGCAGCCATAAGCTCATGCTCAGAGAAAACATAATAATCAGGAGAAGCAGTATGCTTTTGCCTGCCAGGAGAAAACCATAGATGAACACGCCTGCCATGGAAGAGAGAAATTGCGGAAGGGACACAATGGCACCGGATACTCCCTGTCCGAAACGTGCCACTCTCCATGCATTTCCGGATATTTTCTGGTAATTCTCATCTTCCAGATAATCATAGTCCACATCCATAATTTTGTGCACGAATTTCTTGGCATAGTGGACTTTAATAAAGCTGCCCAGATTGTCGCAATATTCAATTAGTACATTGAAGACAGAATTGCATATCCACATCATAATTGTAATCAGAGCCATGTGCAGCACCAGCCGGGGAACCTCAATATGACTGCCCAGGTCCTTTACCAGCCTGGAAGGCAGATAGGTTCCCAGAAGAGAACCCAGAGAACCTGGAATAATGGATAAGATCTGAGCCCGGAAAAGTCTGGGATTCCATTCCCTGGCAGCTTTCAGATTATAGATAAAATTACTGATAAGTCCGTATTTCCGCCTGGACTTATCGTCAAATACTTTGGACATATATAACATAATATCATCCTCCTCATTGTGTGCCGGTCTGCTTCGCCGCCGCTGTAAATGCAGCGGTTCGGACAGGGTATGGAACTGCTGCCGGTATGCTGTTTTCAGTGACGGGCGGAGAGTAACGATTATTGTCCTACTATAGCATGCCAGGTGACAGATTTATATTTTCTGCACGAATGGTATTCTGCCATGCACGAACGGCATTTTTTTGTATGGCGGTCTGCTGTGGATGACATGGGGCAGCGGGATGTTCTGGGCAGAACGAAAGGCAGAACATGATGATTCAGTTCTGCCCTTATCTTATAGAGTTATACTTTATTTGAAAACTCTGCCGTCTGCAGAGGCAGCATTACCTCTGTGGCAAACACGCCGTTTTCAGCCTGTCTGTTCAGGTAGCCGCTGTGTTTTGCCACAATATCATCAATTCTAAGTAATCCGAAGCCATGTTGCCCTTCTTTCTCTGATATAAAGCGGTTTCCCTTTCTTTTTGCGCTGCCCGGCATGGAATTTGTGACGGAAATATATAATTGCTGCTTCAATGTATCGATATAGATGCGGATAAAACGGTCCTGTTCCGGCAGTTTGATACATGCCTCCATGGCATTGTCAAGGAGATTGCCGATCAACACGGACAGATCAATGTCCGATATGGGGAGATTTCCCGGCACGGTGACCGTGGCATCCACCTGGATATTTCTCTCCTGAATCAAGGTTAATTTGCTGTTCAAGATGGCATCTGCCATTACATTTCCCGTCCGCAGCACCATATCCACATTGGCCAGATCTTCCTCCAAACGGTCCAGGTATCTGGCTGCTTCTTTATACTGCGCCATGGTCATATAGGCTTTCAGGGTTTGAATGTGATTATGATAATCATGCCGCCATCCGCGCATTTTCCGATACATGGTTTCAACTTCATCGTAGTGCTTGTTCACAAGATGATTCTGAAAGCCGGATATTTTCCGATTCACATACCATGGCATGATAAATAGCCTCAGAGACAGATTGCCCAGTAATATTGCCAGAAACACCACTATCATTTGCCAATTCATTTTCCTTCATCCTTTAAATAATCTGATAAAAGCCTGGTTGACTTCTTTTTCCGCGCTGCGGCTTACCGGCAGTTTACGTCCGTCGTCCAAGGTCAGTTCGGATTTTACAATGACAGATATGTGTCGCAGATTCACCAGATATGATCGGTGGCAGCGGATAAAATCTCTGCAGCTGCCAAGATATTCTGCCATATTGCTGATAGAGTTGCTTAAGATATATTCTTCTCTTTCCGTATACAAAATACACTGATGGGCCCTTGCTTCCACATACCATATTTTGGATAAGGGCAGGGCAATCAGCCCTTTTTCTGTCTGGAATAGCAATTTATCATCCTGCTTTCCGCTTTTTTTCAGCTTGTCAAGCACTTGAAAGAACTTCTCTTTATGCAATGGCTTCATGAGATAGTGCAGTGCTGCCACCTCGTAACCCTGTGAGATATAATCATCATATCCTGTTACAAACAAAATCGGTATGGTATTATCCTGGGCCCTTATTTTCATGGCAAGCGCCATACCGTTCAGCTGTTTCATTTCTATGTCAAAGATTAGCAAATCATAATCTCTGTCATCTTCCCACAGAAACAGAAAATGCTCCCCGCTGTGAAACAGTTTTATTTCCATGACAATTTCATTCAAAGCAGCCCATTCTTCCAGGTAGTTTCTCAGCAATTGCTGCTGTACTTCCTCATCATCACAGATTGCAATGCGCATGTTTTCCTCCATTTCATATATCTGCCTGTCCTTTTATTTATAACAGACTTAAAATGAAATTGCAATACCTGTAAACAGGCCCCGGCCCCTTATTTATGTAAAAAAATAAGTCCATAGCTTTGTCCTGCTATCAACTTTTAGTGACTGCCGTAATAGAAGCCCTCCGGAGGTCGGGCTATTGCTTCTGCATTAACCGAAGCTTTACCGCTTTTACCATATCTAACAAAAAGAGCTGTTCTTCTTCTGACAGCTCTTTTGCCACATCATAAAGTTCGGCCAGGATTTTGGTACTTTGTATAAAGTCGCTTTTATCTTCCATGTCCCCCAGACCGTCTGTCAGCCAGTCCTTATTGATACTTAGGGTCTTGCATATGGCGTTAATGACAATTGTCTGCGGTGTGGTTTTGTCTTTCTCAAGATTGAATATAACGCCTCGTGATACGCCGATTGACGCGGCAAGGGAATCCTGTGTGTAGCCCTTTTTTCGGCGGGCGTAGCTTAACCTTTTGCCTAAAGTATCCATTTATATCACCTCTGACTAAGTATACAATAGCGGAAAATCATTGTCAATACAAAATTTCCCTTTTAGTGAAAAAAAGCGTTGAGAATGCAAAAATATTTTGTCGATTTCATTGAAAATGATAGAATTATATGTTACAATTCACTAAGAAAGCTTTTATTCCCGTTTCATTGACAGGGAGCGGTCATTTGGATACAAGGAACTCTTCAACAGGAAAGGTGTTCGGTTTGATGATGCAATCGGCATAGGGGAACGCCTGGCGATGCAGGTGGAATGGGAGGTATGAGACACCGGAATAATTTCATCAAGGCAATGGCATTTTTAAGAAGTTCCAGAAAAATATCTGCCAGAGAAAGTTGTCCGGGTGTTATTCTGTAAACACAACTCCTTGACTGGTGGTATGGCTGATTGCTGCTGGAGATTCAGTGATGCCATAGACCGGTGAGGAGTTATTTTATTATATAGAAATTGATAGGATTGGCGGCTTACGACTGTCAGAAAGCAAAAATGAAAGGAGAAAGACATTGGCAATGAAGAACGTTTCAAAAGAAAATACAAAAATAGTAGATGAAATTATTGACAATGCGGTAGGATTTCCAATAGAAAGTCAATACATGATTTTAATGATGGCAAAGGCGATGAGATATACACGGAATTGCGTTATGCGGCAGCTTGCGGCGGAACAATCGCGCAAACTCCATAAAAGGGAACAGATAAATTAAGCTCAGGCCGAGCTTTTAAAAAGGAGGTTTCAAATGGCGAAAGATGCTGTAAAGAGTAAAGGGAAGGCTGCGGCAGGCAGGGGGACAAGACTGATGCAGGCTTTGAAAAGAGATTGGCAGTTATATCTGCTGCTGCTGGTTCCGGTTGCGCTGGTTGTGATATTTAACTATGCGGCATATCCCGGTCTGCGTATGGCATTTATGGATTACAAACCGGCGAAAGGCTATGAGGGCAGCGAGTGGGTAGGCTTCAAGACATTTATTAAGATATTTCAGGATGCGGATTTTGGGCGTGCATTAAAGAACTCTTTGATATTTAATATTTTGGATCTGCTTGTTGGTTTTCCCATTCCGATTATTCTGGCATTGATGTTGAATGAACTGCGGTTTATGAAATTTAAGAAGGTAACGCAGACCATTTTGTATCTGCCCCATTTCCTGTCATGGGCAATCATCGGTTCCGTGGCGTTCACACTGTTCCGGCCTTCCACCGGCCTTATAAATGTCATTTTGATGAATGCGGGCATTATTGAAAAGGGAATTCCGTTTATCACGGAAAAGTATCATTGGGCAGTTACATATCTGCTGGTGGGTGTATGGCAGGGAATGGGATGGGGAACCATCCTCTATCTGGCAGCAATTACCAGTATTAACGGTGAATATTATGAGGCGGCGATTATTGACGGCGCCAACAAATGGCAGAAGATGTGGCATATTACGCTTCCCGGCATCCGTGGGACGATTGTTACGCTGTTGATTATGAATCTTGGACGTGTCATGGGAAGCAATCTGGAGAGGCTGACGGCATTTGATGTTTCCCAGGTACGGGATTTCCAGTATCAGTTAGCAATTTATATCTATCAGAAGGGTCTGGGAAGCGGCAAGTTTTCACAAGGTACGGCAGTGGGCCTGTTCCAGTCGCTGGTTGGATTGATTCTGGTTCTGGTATCAGACAAGATTGCAAAATCACTTGGCGAAGAAGGGCTGTTGTAGACAGGCAGAAAACGGGAGTTACGGAACTGGAATAAAAACAGTAACGGCCCGTCAGGAAGCCGGAACAATTAATGAATGCCTGAACCTGGCAGTCATAAATTGTTCCCGGATGAGGGGTTCATGACGGGCTGTTACGGAACTGGAATAAAAACAGTAACAGCCCGTCAGGAAGCCGGAACAATTAATGAATGCCTGAACCTGGCAGTCATAAATT
>CAJUAP010000003.1:21164-61639 GCA_910584435.1 uncultured Acetatifactor sp. | reverse complement strand
GTTCCCGGATGAGGGGTTCATGACGGGCTGTTACGGAACTGGAATAGGAGATAAAAAATGGCAAATAGAAACAAAGATGAAGTTTCCGCAGATGGAAGCCGTGCGATCAGTAAGTTTCACATCAGTGATGTTTTGATAATTATTGTTCTTGTTATATTGTGTGCCACCTGTGTGCTTCCCTTTTGGCATGTATTGGTGAAATCTATTTCAGGCAATGCTGCCGTGATGCAGAAAAGTGTCTATTTCTGGCCGAAGGATTTGACCTTTGAAGCATTTGGGAAGGTTTTTGCAGATAAGTCCATGGTGCATTCCATGTGGTACAGCGTAATGGTTACGGTGATTTTTACGGCACTGGGAATGATAGTCTGTACCTGTGCAGCATATCCGCTGTCTAAAAAGAGGTTAAAAGGGAAGAGATTTTTCACATTTGTTCTTATGGTTCCCATGTATTTCTCCGCAGGTATGATTCCTTCTTACCTGCTGATAAATGATCTGAATCTGCTGGACAATATGTGGGTGCTGATTCTTCCGCTGATTTATTCCCCATACAATATGCTGGTAATGAAGACCTATCTGCAGAGCACCATTCCGGATTCATTGGAGGAATCAGCCTTCCTGGATGGGGCCACGAATCTCCAGATTTTATGGAAAATTGTGCTTCCGCTCAGTAAGCCCATTATCGCAACGCTCTCTCTGTTCTACGCAGTAGGGCGCTGGAATTCTTACAGCGACAACATGTATTATATACAAAGCGACAATTTAAGAATGATTCAATATAAGCTGTACCTTCTTGTGCAGGGGGCAGAGGCATCCATTGCCACATCCCTCGGCGATGTGGGCGGTGCAACCAGTTCCACAACTCCTGAGGTACTGCAGGCGGCATGTATTATGTTTGTAACGATTCCTGTTATTATCATCTATCCTTTTATTCAGAAATATTTTGTGAAGGGTGCCATGGTCGGGGCAGTAAAGGGATAGGCGGGAGAATCCGTGTTTCTTAAGGATAGTTTATTCCGAATATCGGTATATATAAACTATATATTATTTCAAAGGAGGATTTTTATGAAAAAGAATGTGTTACAGAAAATGTGTGCCACAGCTCTGGTAGGCGTCATGACAATGGCAGCTCTGGCCGGCTGCGGCAACGACCCGGCACAGGGAGCTTCCGGTTCCGGTACGAATTCCGGTTCCGGTACGAATTCCGGTTCCGGTACGAATTCCGGTTCCGATACTAACTCCGGTTCCGATACCAACTCCGGTTCCGATGCAAATTCCGGCACCAGCAGTTCCACACCTGCGGGCGACAATAACGTTGCGGGGATTGAAGGATTTACTGCGTTTGAAAATAAGGTAAATTTGAGAATTCCTGTATATCAGCGTGCCACACCTAACGGTGCGCCCAATGCAGCAGATAACTATTGGACCCACTGGGTGCAGACGGAATTCGGCGATAAGTACAATATTGAAGTGGAGTATGTTGCACTTGAGCGCGGCAGGGAGAATGAGCTGTATGCCCAGTTTGCGGCAGCAAAAAAACTTCCGGTAGTATGCTTTGAGTATGACTATCCTGATGTCACCCTGTATCAGAATGAAGGTTACTTTGCGGAGTATGATATTGACTGGTTTAAGCAGATTGCGCCTACTTACTGGGCAGCAATGGAAGCAGAAGGACTGGATCAGTATACGAAGATCAATGGCGAGAATGTTCTGCTGATTGGTACCAGACCTTATGGTAAGACCAATTATCAGTTTGTTACCTTCTACCGCAAGGACTGGATGGAAGCAGCAGGTTATACGGAGTATCCCGGCGACCCCGACAAGCTTATAGAGATGTATGGCAAGATTTATGAGCTTGGCCTTTGCGGCGATCATATCCTGAGCGGCAGAAAAGTAGGCAATCAGCCAGGTGCGGATCAGAATTACGGCTACAGAACATATCCTCAGGATCAGGAGCTTTGGGCTACCACCGGCGACTATGCAATTCCTGCATTGTCTACAGAGGCACAAAGGGAATACCTGCGGAATCAGAACCAGCTGTACAATCTGGGATATCTTGATGATGAGTATAATACCAGAGGTGATGAAGATGTAAACGCTGATTTTATCAACGGCAAGTCTTTCCAGTATAGCTGCTATTCTACCAATAATGTTGATGTATTGAATCAGTTCTATGCTGCAAATCCCGATGCTAAACTGGGTATCATTGTAAACAATGGTCCTGTGACTTATGAGAACGGCAGCTGCAACGCTTTCCGTCCCAACGGCATTTTCGGTGAATTCATCGGCTTCTCAAGCCAGGCAACAGAAGATGAGAAGAAGGCATTTGCAATGTACCTTGAGTGGATGAGCCAGGAAGATGTGCTCTTTACGCTGCAGTGGGGATTTGAGGGTAAGAACTTCAACTACGATGAGAGCGGAACACCGGTATCTGTGGCTGACCAGTCCGGTATTGAAGAGCAGCAGAGCCATAATAACAACGTAGATATGTGGTGTCTGGTGGTTGCTACAAGATCCCTTGGCGATGTGGATAAGGATATTCAGGCAATCACACCTTTGGGATATCCTGATTCCGATCAGTTCTTTAAGGACATCAAGGCAAATTACGAGGGCCAGCTGGCTTGCTATGAAGCAGGTCTTGCTTCACCTGACTGTATGTTCACGGTATCCATTGCAGCTGCTGATGAGTATAAGGATGTTCTGCTGACAACCTATGAGACTCTTCGTGACAGGATTGTAATGGGATCTGTTGCAGACTTTGATAAGAATTATGATGATGCAAGCAAACAGTATTTAGAGGCTGGTTACCAGAAGATTATTGATGAGAGAAAGGAAGCTTTCCAGAACGGTAACTACAACTAAGGGAGTTATTTTAATTTATCATTGATAATGGAACGTATATAAGAAAACCCTTCGGTTACGGCCGGAGGGTTTTCTTATCAGGAGAAAGGAGTTGAAATTGATTTTCTGAACTTGCATTTCAGTCTGGAATCGGTTAGAATCAAGAAAATGATATGGAAGCGTTTGGGCAATTTGGGGCAGAGAGCGAGATAAGACGGACCCGGGATGCTGCGAAGTGAGCGGGGAATGGAACAGGATGAGCGGCAATGAAATAAATCAGGAATGGGGCAAGGAGGAAACAGTATGGCAGTGAAGGTAAAACTTCCCATGGGAATAGAGAATTTTAAGGAAATGCGTACCATGGGATTTTATTATGTGGATAAAACAGGACTGATCAGGGGTCTTCTGGATAATTTCGCTAAGGTGAATCTGTTTACACGACCAAGGAGATTTGGAAAAACCCTGAATATGAGTATGCTGAAATACTTTTTTGAAACAGGTAGCGACGGCACCATTTTTGACGGGCTTGCAATTTCGGAGGAAAAAGAGCTCTGCAGGGAATATCAGGGAAAATTCCCTGTGATTGCTGTTAGTCTGAAGAGTGTGGAAGGAGAAGATTTTGAAGAGGCAAAGGGGAGACTCCGGGCAGTGATAGGAACGGAGGCGCTGCGCTTTCAGTTCCTGACGCAGAGTGAACATTTGTCAGAAAAAGAACGCCAGCAATACCAGGCATTAATTCATATCAATGAAAATGGCCTTTTTGCAATGGAGGATGAAGTTTTAAAGGATAGTCTCTGGATGCTGTCCCGTTTTCTGCGGATACATTATGGAAAAAATGTAATTATATTGATTGATGAATATGATGTGCCGCTTGATAAGGCGTACCAGTCCGGGTATTATGATTCCATGGTAAAACTGATTAGAGCTTTGTTCGGCCAGGCATTGAAGACAAACGACAGTCTGCATTTTGCAGTGCTTACAGGATGTCTGAGGGTTTCTAAGGAGAGTATTTTTACGGGATTGAATAATTTTAAAGTTTATACGGTGAAGGATGTCTGCTATAATGAATTCTTTGGTTTTACTGACATGGAAATTAGAACAATGCTTGAATATTATGGGTTTATGGGGTGGTATGATATTATAAAGGAATGGTATGACGGTTATCGGTTTGGCGATTTGGATGTATATTGTCCATGGGATGTTGTAAGTTATTGTCATGCATTGAAGATGAATACTTCTATTGCCCCCCAGAATTATTGGGTAAACACCAGCAGCAATGATATTATCAGGAGGTTTGTGAGTAAGGCAAAATCTGTTACCAGAAATGAAATAGAGCGGCTGATTGATGGAGACAGTGTAAAAAAGGAAGTACGGCAGGAACTGACTTACAGGGATTTGGATTCTGATATAGAAAATCTCTGGAGTCTTCTGTATACAACGGGATATTTGACACAGCGGGGGCCGCAGGATGGTAATATGACAGAACTTGTGATTCCAAACAGGGAAATACGCTGGATATTTGTGGAGCAAATAAGAGAATGGTTCAGGACGGAGGCAGCGAAGGACAGCCGGAAATTGGAAAGCTTCTGCAGAGCATTTCAGGAGAATAATATCGCCGCCATTGAAGAAGGATTGAATGCCTACTTGAAGAAAACGATCAGTATCCGGGATACCAATGTAAAAAGAGATATGAAAGAGAATTTTTATCATGGGATTTTGCTGGGAATTTTCGGGCATATGGACGATTGGAGTGTTATGTCCAATGCAGAGTCAGGAGAGGGGTACAGCGATATTATTGTGGAGGTTGAAGATGAAGAAATAGGTATTGTAATAGAACTGAAATATGCCGAAAATGCAGACTTTGATGCCGGATGCCGGAAGGCTTTGCAGCAGATGAAGGACAGGAATTATGAAGAGATATTGATAGATGACGGCATGCGGACGATTTATCGATATGGTATTGCGTGTTATAAAAAGCGCTGTAAGGTGATATCCGGATAATGGATGGGCAAAAATTGCCACAAGTAAGCGGCCAAAATTGCCACAAGTAAGTGGCCAAAATTGCCACAAGTAAGTGGCAATTGGGTAAGTCCAGCTAAGAAACTGTCAAGCCACATATTAAAAATGTTTTGCTGGACAGGTGAGGTTGTGAAAGCGCACGAGAGCAAATTTCATGAGATTACTTACGAATGAAATTTGTCTCTCCTATGTGTGCGCTGAAAGAACCTCACCCTTTAGTGCCGTCGCGCAGCGACTAAAAATAGGAGGATTAGAAATGGAGTTGAAATCACGTAAGGATGTTGCGGTGGAATTGACATGGGATTTGTCTTCTATCTATGCAGCGGAAGAAGAGATGTACCGGGATGTGGAGAAAATGAAGCAGTTATGCGAACGCATGGTACAGGATTACAAAGGGAAGCTGGATTCTCCGCAGAGAATCAATGCCTGTCTGGACGATTACAGGGAGATGGAGCGTCTGGGCACATTGACAGGCACTTACTGCGACTTGGCAGTATCCGTTGATTATTACAATACCTACCATCAGGAGCGGAATGAGAAATTATCCCGCCTGGCGTCAGAAATTTCCAGCAGATTGAAGTTTATTGAAAGCGAGATTGCAGAGCAGGAGGAGTCTGTATTGCAGGAAGCCATTGCCATTGCGGTGGAGAATAAATTATTCCTGCAGGATATCCTGCGCAGGAAGCCTCATCAGCTCCATCCGGAAACGGAACGAGCCCTGGCAGCGTTATCCCAGACCATATACGCGCCGTACCAGATATATAATATGGCAAAACTGGCGGATATGAAATTTGATTCTTTTATGGCAGGGGGGAAAGAATATCCGCTGGGATACTCTTTGTTTGAGGACAATTATGAGTATGAGAGCAATACCGCAATCCGCCGTACAGCTTTTGATTTATTTTCCAAAAAAATTCGCGAGTATGAAAATGTAACTGCTGCGGCATACAATACCCAGGTGCAGACAGAGAAGACAATGGCTTCCTTGAGAGGCTTTTCGTCTGTATTTGACAGTCTCCTGTTTCCGCAGAAGGTAACCCAGGAAATGTATCACCGTCAAATTGATTTGATTACCCGGAATCTGGCGCCTCACATGCGTAAATTTGCGCGTCTGCTGAAGCGTATACACAAGCTGGATCGGATGACCTTTGCCGACTTGAAGATTACCGTTGATCCGGGTTATGACCCGAAGGTGACGATTGAGGAATCCAGAAATTACATCGAAAAAGGGCTTGCCGTTCTGGGAGAGGATTACGTGGAAATGATCAGGACAGCCTATCGTGACCGCTGGGTGGATTTCGCCCAAAATGCAGGTAAATCTACGGGTGGTTTTTGTGCCAGTCCTTATGGGAAGAATTCGTTCATCCTGCTGTCCTGGAATGAACGTATGGCGGATGTCTTCACACTGGCGCATGAACTGGGACATGCCGGACATTTTAAGTCGTGCAATCACAGCCAGTCCATTTTTGACACCAATGT
Source organism: uncultured Acetatifactor sp. (assembly GCA_910584435.1). GTDB lineage: Bacteria > Bacillota > Clostridia > Lachnospirales > Lachnospiraceae > Acetatifactor. The sequence goes on along the minus strand of CAJUAP010000003.1, from coordinate 55,303 downwards.
TTCCAGCTATTTTGTGGAAGCACCGTCTACGATGAATGAACTGCTGATGGCGCACTATTTATTGAAGACCAATCCTGATCCAAGGTTCCGCCGCTGGGTACTGTCCTGTATGATAAGTAATACCTATTATCATAATTTCGTGACACATTTGATGGAAGCTGCCTATCAGCGGGAAGTATACAGAATTGTCGACAATGGCGGAAGCGTTACTGCAGAGACGCTGAACCGTATTATGAAGGAGACATTGCAGAATTTCTGGGGGGAGGATGTGGAGATTTCCGATGATGCCGCCCGTACCTGGATGCGGCAGCCCCATTATTATATGGGATTGTACTCTTATACTTACAGTGCCGGGCTGACAATTGCGACCCAGGTCTGCAGGCGCATTGAGAGGGAAGGCGCTCCGGCAGTGGAGGACTGGAAAAAGGTTCTGGCTGCAGGCAGTACTTTAGACCCCACAGGACTTGCACAACTGGCAGGAATTGATATCACTACGGATACACCCTTGCTGGACACCATTGCCTATATCGGGGAAATGATCGATGAGATTGCGGCATTGACAGATGCGCTTGGGTTTTGAGTATGAAGTATACTCACGAGGGATGAAATTTGCCGCAATGACCCTGGCACATTTCGCCCGTGAGTCGGGTTGCTTGGCAGGTTTTAGTGATCGTCAGTATAAATTCTGGTGTAAGGTCAGTACAAACGGAAAATTTTGACAGCGTATTTACAATCTGCTATTGCGTGGTTGTTTGCTCATAATGGCTGAGGGTGAAAGCAGTAAATAACTTTCACCCTCCTGTTGAGCCGTTCATTTGCCGATAACCTGGCCTATGGATGCAGCAGAGCTTCTGTTCATCCGATTATTCTCTTGTGATAGGTATATAAATTTCTATCTTTGAAGATTCATCCACGAAGTTTTTATCATATACTTCAAATGTTGGATATCGGGAGAATGTATTTCCAAGTGCTGTGTGCACGGAATCAGGCTGGCTCAACCCCTGTTCTTTTAACCATGTTGAGAAGAAATATTGGAAGAATCTGCCGCTTGTTTCCTCCTCAAGCGTACACTCAAAAACTGCGTACTCACAAGCTTCAAAGCGCCTGCCGATCAATCCGGCGGGAAGATGTTCAAGTGATGACACCTCAACGGCAATGATATACTTAGCGGTATCATCAGCATTGCTCTCGTGAGTCATTCCATAAGTCAATAAATCGTTGACTTGGTCAGGAATTTTTTCGATAAGCTTCTCTGTATTCCAGCGGTCATACAAATCACTTATATAATCCGTTCCTTTTCCAATGCCATTGTAATTAATATCTGTTTCAATACCAACTACTAAAAAACTGTCCTTTTTCACAAACCGAACGTTGTCAAATACATTTTTCAAATCCATTGTGATACCTCTTTTCTGTAATATATTAGATGGCGGAAACGGATTGAATGAAACATCTGCTCTGCGAAACTGTGCCGGCGAAGTCCCGTAAAGCAGCGAGAAGCTTTTGGTAAAAGCCTGTTGTGACGAGAATCCGCATTCAAAGGCAATCTCGATAATACGTTTATCTGATTCCTTAAGTGCTGCCGCCGCGCGGTACAGGCGGTATCGGTTTAGATAGTTCTTAACTGTATAGCCGGTCAACGTCCTGAACAGATATGCAAAGTAAGACGGTGAAAGATATACCTGTGCTGAAATATCAGAAACTAAAATATTCTCACCATACTGGCTGTGTATAAATTCAATAGCTTCACGCATTAGTGCAGTATAGTCCATGCCGCTCCCTCCTTCCATTATTATAGTGCTTTTTGGGATAAAAAGTTTTGTCAAAATCTACTTTGCTAAGGAGGGGGTGTTCGTAAAATTGGCGCAACAGTTCAGTGGCCTGTCTGAACCGTTGCAAACTGGCGGATTACGTGTCCAGCATCCGGTACTGGGCGGGGGTCATGCCAAGGCAGTGCCGGAAGGAAGAGCAGAATACACTTTCGCTGGAGAAGCCGGTTTGGAAGCAGACATCTTTTACAGTCATTCCGGTATTTTTCAGCAGATATTTTGCATTGCTGATTCGGGTATGGATAATATATTCATGGGGGGTAAAGCCGGTCTCTTTCTTAAAAGTGCGGATGAAATGATATTGGCTGAAACCGGCAATATCTGCCAATTCTTTTACGGAAAGAGGCTGGCGGAAATGTTCATTGATATAAGTGATGATTTTTTCCGCCATTTTGGATTCCTGGAAGTCTTTTGTATTGCAGGGGGAATATAAGAGGAAGGAGGTCAGGATGTCTGTCAAGTACTTTGACATCAGGGGTTCCCGAATCGGGCATCCGGAGACGAAAGTGTTATAAATGGTGTTGAGATGCTCCAATGCGGAGCAGGTATCCGGCATGGGAAAGAAATTGCCCAGATGGGAGATAACAGAGTTATACCAATGTCTTGCAAGAACTCCGTCAAAATGGCACCACAGGCAGTCACAGCGGACAGGGCAGGCATATGCATGATGCTGATAGCAGTCCAGCAGCAGAAAGTGTCCGGCGGATATTGCAGTTGTCTGCCCCTGAAATTCCAAAAAGATTTCTCCCTCCTTAATATATAACAGCAGAAAACTGTCATAGGACTCCCGGCGCAGCGCATATCCGGCCTCGTAAATAAAATGGCCGCACTGTAAAGGATAAAAAAACATTTCCTGTGCGGCTTTGCTGGGGGTATAAACGTAATAATCGGATTCCGTGGAAACAAGCAGTTCGCAAGATTTCAAAAGATTCACCTCCGTTAAACATCTGCTACTCTATAGAATAAAGGAAAAAGTAAAAAATGGCAATAGCAAAAAATATAAATAAAGCAGCAAATGTCAGCAATGATTTCTGGTAAAGAATGCGTTATAGTATTTATAATCATTACTTGTATACCGTAGGCCGTATGTCTGGAAGTTTGAAGGAGGAGGTTTGGAATGGAAAGTGCAAGAGTATGGGTGGAAAAGATAATGATTCCCACCTATGAAATCGGGGAAGCGGAGAAGAATCCTGTTTTTCTGCAGAAGAGAGTGTATCAGGGAAGCTGTGGGAAAATATATCCTTACGCTGCAGTTGAAAAAATCAGCGATGAGAAGAAGGATAAGGAATACACTGCTGTATTTCTGGAAAATGAATACTTAAAAGTCATGGTACTGCCGGAACTTGGGGGAAGGATTCAGAGAGCCTATGATAAAACAAACGGTTATGATTTTGTATATTATAATCATGTGATTAAACCTGCGCTGGTAGGACTTACAGGGCCGTGGATTTCCGGCGGAATAGAGTTTAACTGGCCCCAGCATCACAGGCCGACTACGTTTCTTCCGGTGGATTATGAGACAGAGGAAGGAATGGATGGCAGCAGAAGTGTGCTTTGCCATGATGTGGATCAGATGTACGGAACAAAATGCATTACGAAAATTACCCTGTATCCGGGCAGGGCTTATATTGAGATTACAGGGCAGCTCTATAACAGGACTTCTCTGCCCCAGACATTTCTGTGGTGGGCCAATCCTGCAGTTCCGGTCAATGATAACACCCAGTCCATCTTTCCCCCGGATGTCCATGCGGTGATGGACCACGGCAAAAGGGACGTCTCCCGTTTTCCCATTGCCACCGGTATTTATTATAAAAAGGATTACAGTGAAGGGGTGGATATTTCCAGGTATAAAAACATTCCGGTGCCCACTTCCTACATGGCTGAGAAATCCAGGTATGATTTTGTAGGAGGCTACGATTACGGAAGGGAGGCAGGGCTTCTCCATGTGGCGGATCACCACATCTCTCCCGGCAAGAAACAGTGGACCTGGGGCTGCGGCGACTTCGGCAGAGCATGGGACCGCAATCTCACCGATGAAGATGGTCCTTATGTGGAATTGATGACAGGTGTATATACGGATAATCAGCCGGATTTTACCTGGTTAAAGCCCTTTGAAGAAAAGTCATTCCGGCAGTATTTTATGCCCTATAAGGCAGTGGGACAGGTAAAAAATGCCACAAAGGAGGCGGCAGTCCATCTCTCCTATGATGGGAAGAACGTTACTATTGTGGTGTATGCAACGCAGGTTTACGAAAATGCGAGGATCACTCTGTGGGCGGCAGGAGAAAAGGTTTGGGAAGAGCAAGTGAAAATTTCTCCGGTTGATGTCTATAGAAAAAGCCTGGAGCTGCCGGGGAAAAAGGAGGAGGAACTGCGGATTATGGTTCACGGGGCGGACGGATGTCTGGTGGAGTACCAGCCGGAGGTCTATGAAATCCCCAAGCTGCCGGAGCCTGCAAAGGCAGCAAAAGAACCGGAAGAAATCAGGACTTGCGAGGAGCTGTATCTCACCGGACAGCATATTGAACAATATCGTCATGCTACATATCTGCCGGATCCCTATTATTTGGAAGGACTGAAAAGAGATCCGGGAGATATCCGTCTTAACAATGCCTATGGAGAGCTGTTGATGAGGCGGGGGCGTTTTGCTGATGGGGAAGCATATTTCAGAAAGGCACTGAAGCGCTTGACGGAACGCAATCCTAATCCTTATAACAGTGAGAGTTATTATCTGCTTGGGCTGGCATTGTTTTATCAGGGAATGTCTGCGGCGGATAAGGAACCGTCAGGGCAGGAGAATAAAGCAGCGTTGGCATATGATGCATTTTATAAAGCAGCATGGAGCAATGAACAGCAGGAAATGTCTTATTATTACCTGGCGGCCATGGATGCGCAGACAGGACAATATGCCAAAGCCTACGGGCATGTGGAAAGGGCGCTGATTAAGAATGCCCGAAATATCAAAGCGAGGGGATTAAAAGCCTATCTGCTTCGTAAGCTGGGCAGGATTGCCGAGGCGGAAAGCTGGCTGGAAGAGAATCTGGCACTGGACCCGTTTGATTTTGTTTCCGGCAATGAAAAGGTGGTTCTTAGCGGAAATGATCATGAACAACGGTGTCAATTGAATCGGAAAATGCGCAATTTCCATGAAAATTATCTCATGGCTGCAAGGGACTATGCCGAGATGGGGGCTTATGAGGAAGCCATTGGCATGCTGGAAGAATGTAATAAGCAATATCCCATGCTCCATTACTATAAGGCTTATTATATGGCTGTAAAAGGAAAAAAGGTAACGTCAGAGGTTATGGGGCTGCTGCATAAGGCAGAGGCCTGCCCGGCGGCATATTGTTTCCCCAACAAGCTGGAGGATATTCCGGTGCTGCAGTTTGCCATTGCAAACGGCTGCAAGGCGAAAGCAGGATACTATTTAGGATGTCTTTATTATGATAAGCTGCAGTGGAGGGAGGCGCTTGCGCTATGGGAAGCCTCCGCAGAGGCAGATGCCGCGTTCCCGGCAGTATACCGGAATCTGGCGCTGGTATATTATAATAAAAGAAAGGAAATTGCAGCAGAAGCAGCTTCGCGTGAAGCAGTTTTGGTTGAAGACTCACGGCAGGAGGCCGGGAGGCAGTGCAGCCAGTCAAATCCGGTGGATGCGGAAGAGGAATGCTGTTTCCGTATGGGTGCAGTATGGGGATCGGAGCGGTATTGCGATCGGCAGAGCCCCATGAACGAGAGCGGTGAATGCTTTGGCGAGGGAGCCGCCTGGAAAGCAGAGCAGCAGTGTAAGCGATGTGCCCAGGCAGCTATGGAAAGGGCATTCTCACTGAATCCGGAGGATGAGCGTATTTTTCTGGAGCTGGATCAACTGTATAAGAAGCTGGATTGGAGCTTTGAAAAGCGCCTGGAACAGTATGAGGCGCACAAAGACCTGATCAAACGGCGGGATGACCTTTACATAGAATATATTACACTGGTGAATCTCACGGGCAATTACAAAAAGGCATATGAATGCATCAAGGAACACTGCTTCCATCCGTGGGAGGGCGGTGAGGGTAAGATTACCACACAATATACTCTGGCCTTGCTGCAGATGGCACGGGCTGCACAAGGAGAGGGCCGTTTTGCGGAAGCGGAAGAAATGCTCAGAAAGGCATTAAAGTACCCGGAGAACCTGGGAGAGGGAAAGCTGGAAGGCACAAAGGATAATCATATCTATTATCACCTGGGACTGGCGCTGGAGGCACAGGGCAGACAGGAGGAAGCGGAGGAATGCTTCCGGAAAGCGGCTGTAGGAACGGATGAACCTGCCGGGGCAATGTATTATAACGACCAGCCGGCGGATATGATTCTCTATCAGGGGCTTGCCAATCGGAAGCTGGGCAGAACCAGTGAGGCGAAATCCCGGTTTTACCGCCTGATAGATTATGGCGAACAGCATTTGGACGACCAGGTGAAGGTAGAATATTTTGCCGTTTCACTGCCGGATTTTCTGATTTTTGATGAGGATTATACCCGGAGAAACAGGGCGCATTGCTATTATCTTATGGCGCTGGGGCACCTGGGCCTGGGGGATTGGGAAAAAGCATCGGCATATTTAAAGGAGGCTGCTGTGATTGAACCGTCTCATATGATGTGCAGGATTTATGGAGAGGCAAAGCAGTTTCTGTCATGATGCGGTAATCGCGCAATCACTGCGTTTCTGAAGGGGGATGCCGGAATATCCCCCTTCGGAAGCGCATTTTCATTTCCTCACGGGTATAATACATGACTGTCTGCGACATTTCATGCTGATTTGTTTTGAGATGCGGTGCCTGCTGTCAATCAACATCGCATAGCTTACAGTCAAGGCAGATTTGGGCGTCATCCCAATTGGAATGTTTTTGGATGGAAGTGCAGATTTTTGTGACAAGAACAGGGTCTTCTTCCAATAAATCCGCAATTTGAGCTGCTGACATGTCCCTTGCCATCTTTTTCCTCACCATACTTACAAGCTTTTGTTTCTCACCCTGTGCTTGTCCGATGGCGATGCCTCTGGCTTCACCCTGTGCCTGTCCGATGGCGATGCCCTCATCTCTTACATAGTCATCACGGGCATTTTGATCTCTTACTTTCTTCAAGTGCGCATCATATAATGCTTTGAGCCCCTTACTGAGACTCATTTGCCTCACGTCCCTGATTGCTTCCAATATCCCTTCATTTTTTGTCTTAATCATATTTATATCCTCCTCGTTCCTTGCATTGAACAGACGAATCCAGTCATCCACAGGCTTCGTACCTTCAAGCTTTTTGCCAAGTTCGATAATATGTATTTCCAAAAGCTCTGAAAACAGTGCGCCATTTTGATCTCGCAAGTGATAGATATGATGATATTCTGCTCTGTCATTCAGATTAAAATCTAATATGCTGATATGGATGCATTTCCTTAATTTTGCATAATTTTCTCCAATCAGTAAATCTTCTGTGAACATTTTCGATAAATAAAACAGACTGCGTTTGTCCCAGTACTTTAATGCCTTGATCTGCAGTTCGATGTTTATCTTGCTGTCATCGTTCAGAATCAGCAGTATATCCAGTACTCCCTGTTTCTGTCGGCGATACTTTTTCCATAAGAAAGTATTTGCCAGACGAACCGATTTGATTTTATCTAAGGGAATAGGAAGTACGTCACTGAGAAAGTGTTTTCTGACCTTTTCATTTGCCATTAGATACTTAAAAAAGTAATCAAATTTTAATGATACAACCGCCATTTTTGACCTCCTTCCGGCAGGAGTTCATTCATGGGTGTATCCTCTTGTGAAATCTCCTGCTTTTAATCATTGTAAATTGAGTGAAAAGCATAGATTTCCTGATGAAAAGAATTTGAATTAGATTTCATGATAATAGAAAGTGTTATGCTTTATAATAAGTCTAGCATTTAACAGGAAAATAAGCAAGAATTTTCTGAAGTTTTTTTGATGCGTTTTTTCTTGACGGCAATGATTCAAGGAGCAGTTCAAACAGCCTCTGCCGTGAAGTCAAAATTGCGTTCCAAAGGCGGCATGACGCATGCAGCTATTGTGAGGTTTGCATGCGCCAAAATGCATTCTTTTCGCGTTTTGTGTGAGTTCACATAACAGTTCAGGCAGTCCCTCCGGCGAAGTCGACATTGTGCCCTTGCGGAATTCTGTGAGGTGCTATAGACAGAAAGATTCTATTTATTAAGAAATACTTAATTTTAAAATAGTATATTGCAATATATAATACTATGTGATATATTAAATTTATCAAAGAACAGTACTTGTTATGAAAGGAAAGGAGGTACCCATGAATACACAATTTAAGAAGGGTGCGTTGGAGATGTGCGTATTGTCCCAGCTTGTGGGAGGGGATAAATACGGGTATGAGCTGACAGAGAAAATATCGGGTGAGATGTCAATTGCCAGCGGTACGCTTTATCCTATTTTGAGGAGGCTGAAAGCAGAAGATTATGTGACCACTTATCTGCAGGAGTCCGAATCAGGTCCTGCCAGGAAGTATTATCAGCTGACGGATAAGGGTAGACAGTATCAGACAGAGATTCGCAGCGAATGGGAAGAATTTATCAGAGCGGTCAACCAATTGCTTACGGAAGTGTGAAATTGACACTGAGACGAGGGGACGAACTATGAATAATCCCAAAATGTAAACACGAAGTGAGCGAAGAAATAGAGGGAAGACGTTAGAACGGTTCTAAAATGTAAATGCAGAGCAGACGTTTGAACAGTCCCAAAATGTAAATGCAAAGCAGACGATGCAGCATAATTAAATGGTTTCGGAGCGGAAGCATGGAGAAAGGCGCCGAAGTGTGGAGACAGAACTAAGAAATAGGAGGATATATCATGAAAAAAATGGAATATTTGGATAAGCTCCGGGAAAAGCTGGAAGCATTTGGCAGGGAGCTGCAGGAAGAGATTTTGGAGGACTACAGAGAGCATTTTGCTGAGGGGGAAAAGCAGGGCAAATCGGAAGAAGAGATCATTGACGAATTGGGCAATATTGAGGATATGATTCAGGAGATGATCCAGGATCTTCCGGAGTCGGATGCGGAAGGTGTGAGCTGGGAGCAGGAGCCGGAGAAGAGCTTTACCTATTCCGAAGCTTTTAAGGAGGTTGTGTTAAAAGGCGGGGTGGCGAAGATTATGGTAAGCCAGTCAGAAGATGAACAGCTTCATGTCACCTATGAGAACAACGGAAATCTGAGCAGCCAGATGAAGTATGAACTCTGCCAGCGTCAGGAAAACGGAATCTATTATGCAGAGGTGAAGCGCAGGGAAAATATAGAGGACAGCAAGGATGAGGGGGATGAGCTGATTAAGCTGAAGCTGTTTGGACGGACGATTATTTCTTATGGAAATGCCTCTAACTTTGGTAAGGATAATCATGCCATTCTGCTGACGGTAAAGCTGCCTAAGGGGATGCCGAAGCTCAGTACAACTGTTTCCAACGGAGATGTCTGTCTCTCGAAACTCAGTCTGAAAGAATTTAAGGCAACCAGCGCCAGCGGCGACATCAACATTGCGGATGCAGAGATTGACAATTCGGAAGTGAATGCAGCAAGCGGTGATGTAAATATCAATGGCGGCGAATTTCTGAAAGGCAGATTTACCACGGCCAGCGGAAATATTACAGTAAGCGGTGCCCGGCTTTCTTCAGGGAATGTGACGACTGCCAGTGGAAATATTTCTGTGAAGGAAGGCAGTGTGGGTGAGGTAAAATATGCTGCCGCCAGCGGAAATATTGTGCTGAATACCGTTGGGGAGGAATATGAGTGCGGAACCGCCTCCGGTAATATCAAGGTAAAAGCGGTGGGCACACCGAAAAAAGCTTCTCTGAATACTGCCAGCGGCAACGTCCAGTTCAGCCTGGAAGATGCAACAGGTGTGGAGGCAACTGTGCGGACCATGAGCGGAAATGCCAAGGTTGCCTGGAAGGAGGAGACAAGAATCACAGCGAAGAAGGGCACATTCCGTTACGGAGACGGTGCTTGTAAAGTGAATATTAAATCTGTCTCAGGAAATATCAATGTCCAGTGCGTATAAGGATGGATAGCGGCAGAGGCGGTATTGACAAGAGAAATGCATGATGAAGGCACCAGAGGGTAAACAGATAGAGCACAAAGCAATCAAATATAAACATCAGATAAAGTACAAAGTAATCAAATAAAAACATCGGATAAAGTAAAAAGTTATCAAATAGGAACATCAGATAAAGTACAAAGTAATCAAATAAAAACATCGGATAAAAGTTCGGATAGAAGAATCCGGCAAGGCTGCACGACAGGGTAATCTGACAAACAAGGGCTTGGAAAATATAGATTTTCAGGCCCTTGTCTGACAGTAACAGCGAGTAAAGCAAATTAATTCTGTACAATGGTTTTGCCGGGCAGTATACCGAACTGTTATTCTGTCACGCACAAAACGGAAAAATTGGGTGGGTTTATGGCATTTGATACAAGCGCACATCTCCGAAAGAAAGTACCTCTGTAAAATAATTCTGGAACATTTCTTCTATAATCCGGTAGCTGTTCCTTTCATAGGCTGAAATTACCACATATGTCACATGGTATTTCTCATATAAATCCATATTTTCAAGGGGCGCTTCATACATGAGCTGCAGGTCTGCTTTGCGTTGTGAAGTGTCTAATCCATGAAAATAAAGGAAACTGTCTGCGCCGCATACGATACTGCGTCCGGTCAGAGAGGCAATCTCATTATTGTGCCTGGTGTTCGTCAGGAAAACGGCATCAGGAGCCGTATGTTCGTCCACATATTCCGCCAATGCCATCTGAGACGGGGAGTAGAGCTGGTAGCGGGATATGGCTTCTCGGCCCAGGGTTAAGATGGCGGAGAAACTGCATGTAAACAGGAATAAGCCTGTAAGAACTCTGCACCCGGGGAGATTCTTTATCTTATCGTAAAGCTTCAGGCCATAATCCGCGGCGCCGATGCATAACAAAAAATATGCCGCATATAGAATCTTGTTGTTGTCATAGGTATTCGGCGTGAAAACGATGAACTCTGCCAGCCACCAGAGGAACAGGGCAGGCAGGAATAAGGGAGCGTTACTGCGATTGCAGGTACAGCATCCGCCTATGATCAACAGCAGGGGGGCGCCGATATTCTTCAGGTAGAACCAGGGATAAAAATCCCCCTTGTTCCCCCAATTGAAATATCCTCTGACAAAGCCGCCTTCCGCCACCTGTCCGAAGGTCCAGAAGAGCAGCTGGGGCAGTGCAAACAGGATAATGCATGCCAGGAAGATCCCCCAGCCAATCAGTAATTCCCGCCAGCCATGCCGTTTTAAATAGCGGATAAGCAGGAAGATTCCGAAGGCAGCGGTACCTGCAAAGAGACTGATGCCCATAAGCATAAGGAGTTCTGATGTAATAGGATTGGCTGTGCCCTGTCCTTGTTTTTGGAATAGCTGCAGCAGACACATGATGCATAGGAAGGCAGCAAGAATCCAGGAGCCAGGGCGGCACTGCTTCAGGGATGTTCTGCCGGTTGGTGAAACCGATGTACTTTTTTCAGCAGAAGACAGGTTTGCCTGTACCGGATACAGTTTTTGGAACAGCCACAGAAGCAGCCACACTGCGCTGATGATGCCTGCGCTTAAAAAGGAATGTGTATGTATCATAGGAAGGCCGGCCGCGAAGAGTCCTGCCAATGGAAAGTATTCTTGATGGTTATGGAAGGCAGCGCGATACAACAGCCATAGCGTGGGGAAAAGCAGCGCATAGCCGAATAAAGTAGCGCGTTGCGGGAGGAACATATCTGCAATTACATTTACCCATCGGATATTGCAGTCTACCAGATTGGTCGGCGTTGTGTAGAAGCCTGTGAAAATATCAGAGAACCAGTAGGCATGTTCTTCTGTCCGATCCAGAAAATAGGCAAAGCCAAAACCGCCGTTTAAGAAAAACAGCAGACATACGAGCATATTGCCATATGAGGCACCGGTTCCGGGAAAAGTGCCTTTGCGGGCAGGGGATTTCCTGTGGGAACTCAGAAAGGTGTCTGCATTCAGGTACACAGCGGTAAAAATCTGTGCCATGGCAAATACCATGGGCAGAATATAGGCGAGACGAAGGGAGGCTCCTGACAAATAAAGGCTTGCGGAAATGCTGTCAGACAAAAAGGGATATGAGAGCCTGACACCGGGCATAATAGAGTAATCGGGGGGAAAGGCACCCTGTCTGGCAAGGCTGGTGATAAAGCCCAGGTGCATATTCATATCGCCGTAAGTACACTGACCGGTATAGACAGCTCCATTTTTATCAGGCAGAATAATATGGGTATGGAGCAGATAACACCAAAATATCATAAACAGAAGGAAAACCGTACAGAACAACCAATGTCTGGACAGGCTGGTGATAATCCGCCGGAGATTCTCGGAAAGTGGACGGCGCAGGTGATATAAACGAAAGGACACAAAAGAGATTGGCAGGGTGAGCAGCAATGCCAAAAGGTGTGCAGTCCTTGTAAAGCCGCAGAAAAAGGAGAGCAGAACGGGCAGCCAGGTCAAGAGCAGAGAACCGGAGACGCTTCCGATCAGCAGTTTTGGAAGCGGCTTTTCTCTGCGGAATAGAAGGAAAATAAAACTGATTCCAATAAACTGGAAATAAAGATAGTATGCAATTGCTGTCATATTGCCTGCCAAAGTGCCGTACATAAGAAGCCTCCTTTGAGTAGTTCGATTTACGACAAGTATAGCAAAAACCGGGACATAATGCAAAGGGAAACATAGACATGCCAATGCTGATGTCCGGAAAACATTCCTTTCCATATTTGTGAGACTATGGTATAATAAGACCATATTCAAGGCATGAAACGGCCGAATGGCGGAGAGGATAGCTTAACTATGAGAGAAGAAGGGTCGGAAAACAGCATCCGGACAAAATGTAAGGCGGCAGACAGCAGGGCAGGGAAGGAACGGATGGCGAATCTGGAACTGCTCCGGTGTGTGGCAATGATGATGGTGGTAGTGCTGCATTATCTGGGGAAAGGAGGTCTGCTGCCGGATCTGACGGAAGAGACGCTGGGAAGTGTGGGGACGGCCGCATGGCTGCTGGAATCATTCTGTATTGTAGCGGTGAATGTATATATGTTTATCAGCGGTTATTTCCTGAGCATGTCTTCTTTTAAGCCAAGCCGTTTGATACGGCTTTGGCTGCAGGTGTGGTCATATTCCGTTGCAGCGGGCCTTTTGGGAGCGGTGACAGGCGTGATGACGGAGACAGCTTTTGATATGCATTTTCTGTTGACACTGTTTCTGCCGGTTTCCATGGGACATTATTGGTTTATGACTTCCTATGTGTTCCTGTATCTGCTTCTGCCCTTTGTGGGAACGGCGGCGTCAAAGATGACGAAGCAGCAGATGCGGATAGCGCTTGGATTTCTGCTCTTTACTTTCTGCGTCTTGAAAAGTGTTCTGCCGCTGCGGCTGGAAATGGATGAGCAGGGTTATAATTGTTTATGGTATCTCTGTGTATTTCTGACGGCTGCTTATGTGAGACGTTTCTGCCTCAACGGCTCAGAGGAAATGGCCGGGAAGAAAAAGCCGTCAAAGAGATTTTCCCTGCAGAAGAGAAGCTGCTGCCTGGGGATGTATGTAGGGGGATGCCTGTTGATTTTCGCAGGTACCATGTTGCTGCGGACAGTGTATCTTCGCACAGGCAGCCTGGGGCGGATGCTTGGAATGTGCATGGAATACAATCACCTGCTGCCTTTTCTGGCGGCGGTGGGGCTGTTCGGCGTCTTTTACACCCTGCAGATTCGGGGGAAAGCAGCGGCTGTCATTCAAAAAGCAGCTCCCCACACGTTGGGAGTGTACCTGCTGCATGAAAATCTGGGGCTGCGGTATACCTGGCAGAGGTGGTTTCAGGCGGAACGGATAAATTCTGTAAATTCGGCAGCCGCTCACGGCAGCAGCGCTATTGAAGGAGTAGTCAATCTATTTCTATGGACTGCCATTGCAGTAATATGCGTGTTTGTCTGCGGTATTCTGGCGGACATTGTAAGAAAAGGGATTTTCCATATTCTGCATCGGGGCTTATTATGTTTTCGGCCTTACCGCGGAGTGATTGCGCTCATAAAGAGAGCCGATGAGATATGTTACTGTGCGAAGTGAACAGTAACGAACTATTACAAGAAATGAAGCGAGTGTATAAAAATGATTGACATTATTTCTGTAAAAATAGTATAATATTTCTGATATAGATTACTTGGATGGGTGGATTTGTCCGCCCATGCTTTTTTAGAGAAAATGTAAGCCCTTACACAAACCCGGGGGAAATATGAAGAAAAAGTTTTTTAACAAAGCAGTATTACGTGAATTGGTTCCTTATTTTATTTTTATTCTGTTTTTAATGGCATTAATGAACGGCGGTATGTTTTATGTCCTGATAGAGTCTGTGGAGAAGAGGGCAGACATAACAGGAGAGGCGCTGGAGTCCATTGACCAGTACCTGCAGTATTATGAGGCAAGCCAGTACCGGATGGTACTGGCGGCCAATATATTAGTGATGTTGGCAGGAGGATTGTTGCTGATATGGCAGGCGGTTCGATACGTGGCACCTGTAAGACATGTGATCGATTATATGAATAGGGGTAAGAAGATTCATTATGGTAATTTGAGCAATGAGATTATCGGTTCACTGGAGGATTACAAGGTCTGTAAGCTCCGGCTGGAACAGATGGAGTCCGGTGCGCAAACGGAATTTATAGAAAAGCTGTCAAATGCGGAATTTAAAAGCGAGAGCCGAATTCGTGCGGAGGCAGAAAATGTCGGGGCAGAGGCATATGGATATCCATATCTTGTAATTATGGTAGAAATCTCCAATGATGTGGCAGAGGAAGACGTGGATGCCGCAACGATTTATGAAAGTGCGGTGGTGCTTGATTATCTGAAGTCAAAAAGAGAATGGGGGGGGTATCTGCCTTATGTATGGTTTAAGAAAATCAGCTATTGCCGTATGATGATTGTATTGCAGCAGCGTGAGCCGTTTCCTGTGGAAGTGCTGCATGGGATGAGAGATGAATTCCTGCGCAGACATGGGGTGAGTCTTTTCTGGGGGGTAAGCAGAATTTGTGAAGATCCTCTTTATCTATGGAAGGGTAAGGCAGAGGCGTCCGTTGCCATAAAATGCTGCAATGCGGAACATGCCTGTATCGTGTACACACCGGAACTGGAAGCAGGAGTCAAATGTTATCTGCCGGCGGTTGCCCGGAACAATCTGTCTGCTTACATCAAATCCGGCAATACGGAGGAAATTACCAAAATTATTGCGCTTTTAAAAGATGAAAACTGTGTGAAGAGACGTTTATCTCATAGCCAGCTTGTGAATTTGAACAGCAGAGTTATCAGAATGCTGGATAAACTGCAGGAGCAGGAGAAATGCAGTACGGAGGGTATAATAGATGAGCTGAATCAATTTGTTCTGCAGAATGAAGGCAGTCATGAAGAATATTTCCACAGGCTGAAAGCAGGCTGCATGGCTTTATGTACCAAGTGCAGCGAAGAGAAGCAGGACAGGAAGAATAAGCTGGCGGAAAATATCAAAACATATGTGGATGAGCATTATCAGGACAGCAGCTTAAGCCTGACACAGCTGGGGATTGCATTCAATATTTCTGAAAGTTATGTGTCTTTGATTTTCAAGGAGCATATTGGGATTCATTTTTCCACTTATGTGGAAGAAATCCGGATCAAACATGGGGCTATGCTGCTGGAAAGCAGTTCCCTGACTGTGCGGGAAATAGCGGAGCAGACAGGATATACCAATGAACAGTCCTTCCGGCGTGCGTTTAAAAAGGTAAGGGGAGTGAGCCCGAAAGAGGCCAGAGAAGCCGTGAACATCAGGAAGAGCGGTTGACTGCTATAAGAAATAATAAGGAATCGAAAGGGATAAAAAGAAATTGACAGAAATAAAAAGAACAGAAGGGAACAGATAGGAATTGATTAAAATTGGTAGGAATAGAAAGGAACAAGGAAAATGACAGATATCTGTTTTACGAGTGAAATTCCTTTATATGCGCCGGGTAAATCATATGGGTTTATAGAGGGAGATCAGGCTTTTCCAAGGCGCCGGGTATCAACGAACGGGTTATTTTGGAAGAATGGTGCGGTCTGTGCGGCAGAACAGGAGAGGGAGCGTTTTCAGGCATATCATCCGGGAGGAACGGATTACGATTTTGGAGGTATGATATTGCGGGTGGCGCTTCCGGAAGGCGCTTATGATTTTGAAGTGGTATGTGAAGGCGGCAGGGACTCCATAGCAGTCAGTATTGCCGGCATGCATCCTGAACGGATTACACAGGGAGGTTACTGGGACGCCGGAAAGCTTGTACCTGTCAGGCATATTGCAGCTTGGGAGGGGAATGTCTGGCGTTATTCCTATGTCAATGCCTTTCCGTATGTGGATATTTCGCTGGAGCCTCTGCAGCCGGATGTGGTCATTGGACTGCGCGAAATACATATCCGTAATCGTACATCAAGTGAAAACGGTGCTGTTCCTTCTATATTTATATTGGGAGACTCCACGGCCAAGTCCTATGTGTTTGAAGAGGCGCCGATGAGCGGCTGGGGGCAGCTGTTTTACCGTATCGTGAATCCGGAGAGCGCCAGGGTGGTGAATTATTCCAATGGGGGGCGTTCCCTGAGGGTGATGCACCAGGAGGGCAGGCTGAATGATCTGCTTCTGTCAGGGCAGAAAGGGGATTTCGTGCTTCTGCAGTCCGGGCATAATGATGAAAGGGACCGCAATGAGGGGGAGGATCCTGACGGGGAGCATAGCCGTTTTGGACGGGGAAGTACGGAAGAAATGTATTATGGCCTTTTGACCAGGCATTTTCTTCCGGCCATCCGCACCATGGGGATGATTCCTGTGCTTGTGACGCCTGTGACCAGAATCAATGCCGGATGCGGGGAGGATGCGGTATTTGAGAATTCCTTCCGAAAGAGGAATTTCCCTGCGGTGATGCGGAGAGCGGCAGCAGAAACCCATACCCTGCTGCTGGATCTGAACGGGAAGAGTGTGGCGCATTTTAATGAGATTGGCCCTGCGGCAGCGAAAGCCATGGTCATGTCCTTAGAGCCGGGAGAGACGCCGGGCAAGACCAACGGGGGCAGTTATGCCAACGGGAATCCGGGAAATCACGCAGACGGCACACATTATAAGGAATGCCTGTCAAGACAATACTGCAGGATGGCGGCGGAAGAGGTGTTCAGAACCAGGCAGGAGGGAAACGATACCGCAGTAGGACTATGGAAATGTTTTACACAGGAGGCGGCGCGGGCAGCCCGGACAGGGGATTTCTCAGAGATATTTCCGGAAGTATGTAAGGATACTATAACCGGGAGAGGCGCGTACTATCGCAATCAAATAGAGAAAATGGTACAGATTGGCGTCTTGCATAAGAATGAGGAAGGAAACTTCCAGCCCTTTGCCCCCTGCAGTTTCGGGGAATTCAGAGAGGGAATCCGGCGGCTCTGGAACCTTCCGGAATCATTTATGCAGGATGGGGAAGATGCCCTTTTTTATAAAAAAGAAGCTCCTTTCTATAAAAAAGATGCGGCATGTATTTTATATGATGCCTATGTGCTTAGGTTTGGCATGGGGGAAATGAGCAAGCCCCCGTATATGACGGATTATAACGGCAGGAATGTGAATCCGGCAGATCCTGGTTATGATGCAAATCTGCCCATGGGCGAGACGATGTACTATCCGCTGACGCCTTTTGAACAGGTGACGGATCTGGGGCATGTGCCGGAAGAGGAATTGAGGAAGCTGGAAGCGGTATACCGGCTGGGGCTGATGCGGTGCGAGGGAGGGATCGGGAGAGGTTCTCTGGAAAACGGAACACGGTTTCTGCCGGACAGTCTGGTTACCAGGGAAAAGGCAGCAAAATATCTGTATTTCTGTTTTGTGCTTGGACAGAATATTACAAAAGAAAATCATTGCACCGACTGATGGCAGCCGGTGCATTCTTGTGCCCTTTTTTGTAAAAATTGTTCTTTTCCGGCAGTAAAGTGTTCTTTTTTCTGTGAAAAATTGTTCTTTTTCAGTAAAAAAATTGTATCCTTCTATCAGAATTCCTAAAAAAAATTGTATCCTTCTATCAGAATTCCTATCAAAAGAGAAGGTTCTTACTGTGTTCTTTCCATACAATTCTTGAATGCATCTGCAGTAAAATTTTGTGAGTTTCCACTTTTGTTTTTCTCCGGTAAAGTTAAAATATCCCCAGCTTTTGGGTTCCTTGACCGGATGGTCAGATTTGGAGGTAAAGAAGCGATATGAAATTCAAAAAGTGTGTGGAATACTACATAGCAATTGCTGCACTGGTGATTTTAGTGGTGGTTTTCGGTGTGCAGTCCGTGGTGAGAGGGAATCAGTCTGCCGGTTCACAGAAGGACGGCGATGAGCTGAAAGCTCTGCAGCAGATGGATTATATTGCATATGAATCCTATGGCGATACGCAGGTTTCCTATTCAGTGCTTTCTTCTGATTATGCTGCGCTTGGAATCACGCAGACAGATGCTTCCATTGATCTTGCGCCCAAGGCTGCAGATACGGCGGGGGCAGGCATCCTTCAGACAGGCATTGCCGATTCAGACGCAGAAGCATTGGTTCTGATGGAAAATGTCAATGCACAGTGGAGTTTTGATGTGAAGGAAGCAGGACTTTACAGCATTGTCCTCGACTATGCGGGAGTTGAGGGAGACGGCGCCAAGATTCAGAGACAGATACTGATTGACGGCAAGCTGCCCTGTGCGGAGGCAGCCAATGTGTGCTTCTACCGCTGCTTCATTGAAGCAGGTGATGTGAAAATCAATGAGATCGGGGATGAAGTATGGCCGACGCAGACAGAGGTTGTGCGGTGGCAGACCCAGGCGGCATACGATTCCTATGGTTATCATCCCGAACCCATGTATTTCTATCTGACGGAAGGGAAGCATACCCTTGACATCAACTATGTGGATCAGCCCATTGCCATCAGGGAAGTCCGTCTGGAAGGGAAAAAGGATATTCCTGCTTACCAGGAAATGGTAGAGGTATATGAAGCCAGCGGATATAAAAATGTCTCCCAGGCGGCAGGCGTTTATATTGAGGGAGAGGAATCCGCATGGAGAAGCGATTCCATTATCAGAAGAGAGAGCAATAACGATCCTGAGACAGTGCCCTTTTCTCTGTACAACAGAGTGCTCAACACAGTGGGAGGGAACCGCTGGAACCGTGGGGAGCAGAGCGTCAGCTGGAGCTTCCAGGTGGCGGAAGACGGTTTGTACGAGGTTGCTGTGAAGACGCTCCAGAGCAGAAACGAAGGTATGCCCTCTTATCGTAAGATAGAGATAGACGGACAGGTTCCTTTTGAAGAGTTCCTGGAATATAAGTTCCCTTATAATAAGAGCTGGTATGGCGAGGTATTGTCTGACGAAAACGGCGAACCATATCTGGTTTATCTGGAGGCAGGTGTGCATGAGATTAAGCTGACTGCTCAGTTAGGTCCCATCTCATCAGTCATTGAGAGAACAACCAATGATATATCCGTGCTGTCGGAGATAACCAGGGATATTACCAAGATAACGGGAACCGAGCCTGACCCTAATTATGAATATGATTTGTACCGTCTTATGCCGGAGCTGTCAGGAGAGCTGGACGAATTGGCAGACAGCATCGAGGTGTGTGCGGATATCCTTGCTTCCATTACCAATAAGACCACATCCACGGAGAACAGCTATCGTGCCATTATTGATACGCTGCGGAATTTCTCGGAGGATGTGGACAGGATTCCCAGGGCGCTCAGTGAGCTGGAAAATGCCCAGACCAATATGGGTTCTTACATAAACAGTCTGAAGGTATCCCCGCTGCAGATTGACTATCTGGAAGTAAAGTCACCTGCAAAGGAGTTCGTGGTAAAGAAATCCAATTTCTTCCAGAAGTTTTATGTATCCACAGTGAATTTCCTCATGTCCTTTGTAAAGGATTATGATGCGGTGGGTACCACCAAGGAAGACGGGGAAAATGTAGTTCTGGATGTGTGGATTGGACGCGGTTCCGAGTGGGGTGAGATTCTGAAGGAAATGATAGATGAGGATTTCACACCTAAGACAGGTATCTATGTCAATTTGAATGTAATGCCCAGCAGCCAGCTCACGACAGGAGGCGTCAATGTGCTGATGCTGTCCATCAATTCGGGAACCGCCCCGGATGTGGCTCTGTCGGTGGATTATAACCTGCCGTCGGAATTTGCCTTCCGCGGTGCGTCGGTGGATTTGACGCAGTTTGACGATTATGAGGAAGTGGAGTCCTGGTTCTATGACAACAGCATGGTGCCGTATGTATTCCGGGACGGTGTGTATGCATTGCCTGAGACCATGGACTTTACCGTAATGTATTACCGGAAGGATCTGATGCGTGAACTTGGATTGGAACTTCCGGAGACCTGGACACAGCTTTACATGGATGTACTGCCCAAGCTGTATGAGAACAATATGTCCTTTAACCTGTCGGTGGACACTTCGGTTTCTTCCAGTTCCCCGGCGGCCCTGCGCGGATTTACCATGATGCTTCTGCAGAACGGCGGTTCATATTACACGGCCAACGGCAAGCAGAGCGCGCTCGGTACGGCCCAGGCATACCAGGCATTCAAATCCTGGACGGATCTGTACAGCCAGTATGAAGTGGACGAAGAGTCCAATCTGTTCACCCGTATGAGAACAGGGGCAACTCCTCTGGGTGTGGCAGGCTACACGGAATATATTCAGTTCCTGACATCGGCGCCGGAGCTGTACGGACGCTGGGGTGTGACGGCGGTGCCGGGTATTGCCAATGCGGACGGCACAATTTCAAGGGAGACCGGTTCCGTATCCAAGACGGCAAACCTGATTCTGGCACAGTCCGATAAGCAGGAGGCAGCATGGGAGTTCCTGAAATGGTGGATGTCGGAAGATACACAGGTGAATTACGGCAGACAGTTAGAGGCAGTGATTGGAGAATCGGCCCGCTGGAATACAGCCAATGTCAATGCATTCTTCAGGCTTCCATGGAAGACGGAAGATAAGCTGGTGATTCAGGCAACCCTGGAAGATGCAAAGGAGCAGTATATCGTTCCGGGAGGTTATTTTACCAGCAGACATTTGATCAATGCATGGAACCGTGTGGTTATCAATGATGAAAAGGCTCGTGATGCCCTTGAGGAAGCAGTAAAGGATATCAATAAGGAGCTGAATGTGAAGATAGAGGAATTTGGCTTGCAAGATGTAGATGTCATTCCGCAGGAGGGTCGATAATGAAGCAGATTGTGAAACGTAAAGAAAAAGGGCCGATCAGCCAGATGGATCGTCGGAAGACGTTTATTGGTTATATGTTTCTGACCCCTTTCCTGGTGCTGTTTGTTACTTTTACATTGATACCTATTTTTGTGGCCATGGGATTGAGCCTGACCAATTATAACCTGATACAGTCGCCTGGATTTGTCGGTCTGACCAATTATATGAACCTGATTCTGGAGGATGATGTATTCCTGACTTCCCTGAAGAATACGCTGCTGTTCGCGTTACTGACGGGGCCTACGGGATATCTGGCTTCCTTTATGATGGCGTGGCTGATTACGTTGATGAATAAGGGGCGCGGGGCATTTGCACTTGCTTTCTATGCGCCGTCCCTGACCAGTGGTGTGGCAATGTCAACCATATGGCTGATTATTTTCTCCGGTGACAGAAACGGTTATCTGAATAACTTTATGCTGAAGCTGGGCGTGATCTTAGAGCCCATTCTGTGGACCAAGGATGCCAATTATCTGAAATGGGTTATCGTGATTATCTCCGTGTGGATGAGCATGGGTACCGGCTTCCTGGTGTTCCTGGCCGGTCTGCAGAATATCGACCCGGCGCTGTATGAAGCCGCCAGGGTGGACGGAATGAAGAACAGATTCCAGGAGCTGCGCTATATCACTATTCCCATGATGAAGCCCCAGCTTCTGTTCGGCGCCGTGAACTCTGTGGTGAATGCTTTTGCCATATTTGACGTGGCTACTTCCGTGGCCGGTATGCCCAGCCCCAACTATGCGGCGCACACCATTGTGGCACATTTGTATGATTACGCGTTTATCAGGATGAATATGGGTTATGCTTCTTCCGTTGCAATGATTCTGTTTATCATGACGTTTATTATAGGGCGTATCTGCTTCTATATATTCAGATCGGAGGATTAAGAGATGGAATCTATCATTGTACAGACGCTGACCGGTAAGAGAAGGTTAAAAAAGGTGAAATTCGGCCATGTGATGTTGGTCATCGGAATGCTGGCTCTGGTGTGCTTTACCGCATTGCCCATGGTGGCAATGATATGCCGGGCATTCATGCCGCTGGATGAGCTGTATCTCTATCCTCCGAGGATTATCGTACATAAGCCCACCTTTGCCAATTTTGCCGATCTGCTTAATTCGCTGAACGCTTCGGATGTACCGTTTACAAGATATATTTTCAACAGCATACTGACCACCGGTGTTACGGTATTTTTGAGCATTTTTGTTTCCTGCGCAGGCGCATACGGCCTGGCAAAGTTCAAGCCCCGCGGCTCGGCGACAATCTTCGCCGTAATTACGGCTGCGCTGATGTTTTCCTCCTATGTAACACAGATACCAAATTATCTGATTGTCAACGGGCTGGGGCTGGTGAACAGTTATTGGGCGCTGATTCTGCCGAAGATTGCGGTAGCGTATAATTTCTTCCTGGTGAAGCAGTTTGCGGAACAGCTTCCGGATTCCATTCTGGAAGCGGCCAGAATCGACGGGGCAAAGGAGCTGTATACCTTCTGGCATATTGCAATGCCGCTGTTAAAGCCGGCATGGAGTACATTGGCAGTGTTCTCCTTTGTGAGCAATTGGAATGATTATTTTTCCGCATTGGTGTATATCAACAAGGATGCCATGAAGACACTGCCTCTTGCATTGCAGACACTGGCAGGAGGCGCCGGTGTGGTTGCAAGATCCGGTTCGGTGGGAGCCGCAACGCTTCTGACCACGCTGCCTACCATCATTATCTTCTGTATCATGAGGGGCAAGGTAATGCAGACAATGACCTATTCCGGAATTAAGAGTTAAGAGTTGGAGCGGAGGACGGATATGAAACGAATAGTTTGTTTGACAAAATCAATAATTTCTTCGGCTCTGATGATTGCGGTATTGATCTTATCTGCCGGAGGCGAGGTACAGGCAGCGGGGAACGGTGTGTCCCTGGTGGCAAATGAAGAGGGGCATTTTGATTCCATCCCTTCTGTTTATGATGTGGAAGCGACCTACAAGAATCTGGGAGAGTATGGAACCCTGAATCATGCCGAGGATTTGTTTGTGGATGACAATGACAATCTCTACGTGGTGGATACGGGCAATAACCGTATCTTGAAGTTATCCATGGAGGGGGAAGTTCTTGCGGAATATAAGGAAGGATACGGCCTGGCGTTTAAGGGGCCCAAAGGGGTCTATGTCCATACGGACGGCAGTATCTGGGTGGCGGATTCGGGTAATTACCGCATTGTGAGACTGGATGCGGAAGGGAAGGATATGGAGGTTTATTATAAGCCGGAGAGTGCCCTTCTGGAAGAGAGCTTTACATTTTCTCCGGAGAAAATATACGTTTCCATTACAGGTTATATCTATGTGCTGAAAGGCACGAACCTCATGCTGATGGATTCCAAAAATGAATTCCGCGGATATGTGGGTGCGGTGGCAGTGCCCTTTAACCTGCAGAGGATGCTGATCCGGACTTTCGGTACGAAATCCCAGATTGAGAGAACCATGAAGGTGCAGCCTTCGGCGTATACCAATTTCATGATTGCATCTGACGGCATGGTATATGGCATTCTCGCCAATGAGAAGACGGGACAGATTCGGAAATTGAACTCGGTGGGCACCAATACATTTCCGGAACAGCCCTATGGGTTTGATATCAGCCTGGACAATATCAATTTTCAGACTTCCATGTTCTCTGATATCAATGTTATGGACAACGGCATTATTACGCTTACGGACAGAAATACCGGGTTGATTTACCAGTATAACCAGGACGGGGAGCTGCTGGCGGTATTCGGCGGCAGCGGCGGCATCAAGGGAACCTACACCAATCCGATCAGTGTGGTGTCCGACAGTACGGGACGCCTGTATGTGCTTGATTTTTCCACGAATACCATTACGGTTCTGGCGCCCACAAAGTTCATCAGCCTGATTCATGAGGCGGTGTCCCTGTATGATATCGGTGAGTATGCGGCTTCCAAGGAGTACTGGGAACAGGTGCTGGACATTGATTCCAATTATGCCCTGGCACATTCCGGGTATGCAAAGGTATTGTACAAAGAAGAAAAATATAAAGAAGCAATGGATCAATATTATCTGGGCAATGACAAGGAAGGATATTCCAAATGCTTTTCCGAGTACAGGCATCAGCTGTTCCGGGAGTATTTCGGATGGATTGTACTGGCGGTGATTGTAGTGTGCGGCGCATTGTGGATTGGATTTACCAGGCTGAAGGAGAAGACGGATGCCCTGGCGCACAGGCTTGAGATGGGAGGATGGATAGAATGAAGATTATAAAAATGTCATTGTTGGTGCTGTTCCATCCCGTGGTTGCGTTCTCCTATATCCAGAAGGAGAGGGATCGGTTCCAGGCTAGGCCCATTGCCATACTGCTCCTGCTGGGCGTCATTGTCAGGCTCATTTCCTTACAGTTTACCCATTATCCGCTCTCAAGTATCACAATGCGGTCCAATCTGGTTCTTGAGGTGGCAAAGCTGTTCGTGCCGCTGGTTTCCTGGGGAATCTGCTCTTATCTGATGACAACGATTCTGGACGGCGAGACCATGTTCCGGGAGTCCATGCTGGCGGTATCTTATGCGCTGACACCCTATATTATCTTCATGATACCATTGACACTGCTTTCCAGAATTCTGGACACGAATCAGGCGGGCTTGTTCCATTCCCTGGAAGTATGTATTCTGGGGTGGGTGGTGATGCTGACCATCATCAGCTTAAAGGAGATGAATCATTTTACGGTTGGGAAAACCGTTATGATAGTGCTGCTCTCCGTGTTTACCGTTGCAATTCTCTGGGCGGCAGTAGCTCTTCTTTACTCTATCTGTACACAATTCATTGATTTTGTGGGAGAGGTCATGGTAGAGCTGAGATATAAATTTTAAAGTTCGCACCGCGAATAGCAGCCTTTATGTTCCATAAGAAAGAGAAAGGGTAACGGTTCACTCGTCACTACCGCGAGGTGTTTTCATGCGTATTTTGCGTGAATAATCCCAAGCTGTCAGAATGACAGCTTTGACAGCTGTGCGTGAAATCGCCGCTTTTGCGATTTCTGTGCCTAAAGCCTTCGTAGAAGGCTTGTTACTGTGAACGGAGTGAACAGTAACGAGAAAGGAGCGGGGAAACGGAATCATGAAGATGAAAAAGATAGAGGAAAAATGGGGGCGCAGATGCATTTTGCTGAAACGTCTTCCGGGCCTGATGGCATTTGCGCTATGTCTGTGGCTGAGTGTGGTCTGCAGGGCAGAAGCTGCTGAAGCCGTGATGGAAAACGATAATTTCAAATTTGAGCTGGTCAATGAATATTCGGAGATTCGGCTGACACAGAAAGCCACCGGTGATGTCTGGACTTCAACCATGAGTGATCCGAATTTCGACCTGGAAGCCATGAAGGGGAGATGGGCGCAGAAGATGCGTTCCATTTACTCCATCAGCGTCACAGACCTGCGTAAGGGCGTGGGGAGCCTGGTCACTTATGACCAGCTGGGAACCGAGTATACGGCGGAACCTTATGAAACTTCTTACGGTATCGGGATTCAATATGATGTGCCTGCGGCGAGCGTAAAGTTCTGTATAGAATTTGCGCTGACGGAAGATGGTTTCTCGGTGAAGATTCCAAGTGAAAAGCTTGAGGAATATGGTGATTTCAGTGCAATATCCATAGATTTAATGCCCTTTTTTGCAGGAGCGGCGGACAATCAGGAGGGATACCTGTTTTATCCCGACGGCAGCGGCGCCATTATGTGCTTTGATGATCCGTCCCATGTGAGCGAATCCGCAGTTTCCTATCATGTATACGGGGACATTCAGAACAACCGGAATCTGAAAGGGCGTTTTGAACAGGATGAGGCCGAAGTATTATTGCCGGTGTTCGGAGCAAATTATGGGAAGAAGGGTTTTGTGGCCTATATTACGAAGGGGGAGGAAACTTCCTATATTACTGTGACCCCTTCCACTGCCGTTGTGAAGGCAAGTTATATTTATCCCACATTCCTGTTCAGAAGAGGTTTTAACGACCCCCGTGTGAAAGGGAAAGTAGTACAGAAATATGATGCAGAACAGCTGATGGCGGAATATGAGATTCATTATCAGATTCTCCCCGACGGAAAAGCACAGTACGGGGATATGGCTTCGGCGTATCGGGAGTATCTGACGGCAAATGGTCTGCTGGCGGAAAGCAGTAAGAAGGGTCTGTCCCTTTCCCTGGATCTCTTCATGGGCGTGATAGAGGAAGGTCTGATTCTGGATACTTTTCAGAATGTGACAAATTTTGAACAGGCACAGGAGATTCTGGAGGATTTGAAGGGAACCATTGATGTACCCCTGGAGGTTTCTCTGCTTGGGTGGATGAAGTCAGGATACGGTACGGAACCGGTATATTTCCCGGCAAACAGCAAGCTGGGAGGAAACAAGGGCCTTGATGCTCTGGCAAAATATACGAAAGCAAACGGAATCAGGCTTTCCCTGGGGGCTAATTTCCTGACAGCCAGTGCGGAGGCATCCGGATATTCCCAGAGGACGGATATTGTGTTCCTTGGAAATTATCAGGTATTGACCGACAAGAGGAGTTCCATCCGTGTCATCAGCCCTGCCGCGGCGTTAAAAAATTATGAGAAATTCATGGAGAAGGCGAAAAAGTTCGATATAGACGGCCTGAAGCTGGAAAATATCGGTGATATGCTCTATTACAATTACAATGAGAGAGGCCCTGTTACTGTGACGGAATGTAAGGAGAACTGGAAGAAGATGCTTCAGGACTCCAAGGATGCCTTCGGCAGTGTGACCAGTGAAGGAGGAAATCTCTATGTGCTGGGAGCGGCGGATATGGTGACGGCCATCCCTTCGGAGGATTTGGGGTATCAGATGACTACCAGGGAAGTCCCTTTTTATCAGATGGTAGTTCACGGCGCGGTGCAGTATACGGGGGAGGCGCTGAATCTCTCCAGCGATGCGGAGAAGCTGAGGCTGAAATGGATTGAATATGGATATACGCCTTACTTCGAGCTTACCTATGAGTCGGCGGAGAAGCTGGTGAACACAAGTTATAATGAATTGTTTACTTCCGGTTATTATGATTGGAAGGATGAAATAGTGGCAACCTGTCAGGAGCTGAAGCCCGCATGGGATGCAGCACAGGATGCAAAGATGATTTCCCATGAAGAACTGGAGGAAAATGTCTACTGTACCGGATATGATAACGGCGTAAAAATTTACGTGAATTATAACAATAAGGCTGTTACAGTGGATGGCATGGAGCTGGCGGCTATGAGCTGGGAGGTGAGCCGATGAAATCAGAACAGAAGAAGTCCATAAAACAGGATGCTGGTCAGAAGAAGCATACGATGACCATGCAGAAGAGGAACAACCTGGAGGCGCTGATGTTCCTGTCTCCGTGGATTATCGGAACCTGTGTGTTCTTTATCAATGCGCTGGTTTCTTCCATACGATTGAGCTTCAGCGAGATTGTACAGCTGAGAGGCTTCGTAATGGAGTGGATAGGCTTTGACAATTTCGAGCATATTTTCATGTACGACATTAATTTTATGCCCACCTTCCTGTCCGTGGTGACGGACACGTTGATTAACACGCCCCTGGTGCTGGTGTTTTCCCTGATTATTGCCATGCTGATTAACCAGCCGGTACCGGGAAAGGGATTTTTCAGAACCTGTTTCTTCATTCCGGTGCTTCTGGGAAGCGGCTATGT
Organism: uncultured Acetatifactor sp.; assembly: GCA_910584435.1. Classification (GTDB taxonomy): domain Bacteria; phylum Bacillota; class Clostridia; order Lachnospirales; family Lachnospiraceae; genus Acetatifactor. The sequence goes on along the minus strand of CAJUAP010000003.1, from coordinate 27,443 downwards.
GATGTCCCAGCTGCTGGAGATTGACGCTACCGGCAGTGTGGGCGTAGGTATTGCACTGCCTCAGGTATTGCAGGAGATGCTGGGGACTACTATAGTGTCTGTGGTACAGCCCTTTCTGGACAGAATCACATTGATTCTGTGGAATTCCGGGGTGCAGATTATCCTGTTTCTTGCGGGACTGCAGGGAATTTCCTCATCCCTGTATGAGGCGGCGAAATGTGACGGCGCCACACAGTGGGAGATGTTCTGGAAGATTACACTGCCTATGATTTCTCCTATTATATTGTTGAATTTCGTGTATACGATGGTAATGTATTTCACTTCCTCGGACAATGCCCTGGTGGCTTATATATTGGATCAGGTGTTTGAGAATACACAATTTTCCAGAGGTGCCGCCATGGGATGGGTGTACTTCCTGTTTGTCTTTGTCCTCTGCGGCGTGGTGTTTGGTGTGGTGAAACTGGGTTCCAAAGCAAATGAATCATGACAGGAACGTAAGCATTGATACGCGGCATATTTTTCATAAGCTGCGTGGGCAGCTTTGAATGATAAGTGGAGGTTAGTGTGAAATGAGTGTATTGACAAAACAAAAGGAGCAGAAGGGGACAGCAAAGGTACATATGAGCAGGGAGAATTTCTCTCAGGCGGCTGCGTCTAAGAGTAAGAAGATTGTAGTCCGGGTTTTCTATTATCTGGTATTGTGCAGTTTGTCTTTTGTGTTCTTATATCCGTTCATCACCATGGTGGTAACTTCCCTGATGTCGGATTCGGATCTGCTCAATATTACAGTGAAGTGGCTTCCCAGCGGTTTCCGGTGGAGTAATTTTAAGATTGCAATGGAGCAGTTATCCTATTGGCGCTACCTGAAGAATTCACTGATTATTGCGGGAGTTGCCACAGTAGGGCATGTGGTTTCCTGTTCATTTATCGGGTATGGATTTGCCAGATATAATTTCAAATTCAAGGGTGTGTGTTTTGCGCTGGTGATTCTGTCCATGCTGGTGCCTGTGCAGACATTGATTTTCCCGCTGTATATTCAGTACAGCAAAATGAGATGGATTGATACCTATCTGCCCCTGCTTGTTCCTGCCTTTTTGGGATATGGTCTGAACGGTGCCTTCTTTATCTTCCTGTTCCGTCAGTTCTTTATGGGACTGCCCAAGGAGATGGAAGAGGCGGCCAGGATTGACGGCTGCGGCGCTTTCAGAACCTTCTTCAAGATTATGCTTCCCATGTCCAAGTCATCCATCCTGGTGGCAACGGTATTGTCTTTTGTATGGCACTGGAATGATTATTTCGAGCCCAATATTTATATCAGGACTGCAGGAAAACGAGTACTGCCCAGCAGACTGCCGGGATTGTATGCCCTGATGGACACAGAGGATGCTATGGACCTGGTGATGGAAGAGGATGGCTATACCTTTAATAAGGCCATGCTGATGGCAGGAACCTTTCTGGTGATTCTGCCGGTGCTGATTGTATATGGTTTCCTGCAGAGGAAATTCATGGAAGGTGTGGAGCGGTCAGGACTGACGGGTATGTAAAGTGTGTAAAGATTTTCTAAGCTGTCAAAGTACGCCAGCTAAGAAAATCTATATTACACACTGAAAAACGCAAGGGCAGCGTTTTTCTCATGGATTGCTTGTGCCGACTGCATCGGCATGACTGTGTCCCTAAGAGGGGGCGAAGCCCATCTCTTTGGGCAGCAAATATTTAATGTGATATAAGTGCGCTTAGGCGTGTTTATATAGAAAAAATAAGGAGGAAGCAGTATGAAAAAGAAAATTGTAGCAGCATTGATGGCTTCGGTTATGTGCTTGTCAATGCTGGCCGGCTGCGGCAACAATGATGATGGGCAGCAGGGCGGTAACAGCGGTAACAGCGGAAGCAGCGAGGGGACATCAAGTACGCCCACAAGCAGCGACAACAGCTCATCACCGGACGCAAGCCAGCCGTCAGGAGAGGGCGACGCCAATGCACAGGGATGGGAGCAGACCTGGCCGGATGGACAGAAGATTACCTGGCTGGTAAGAGATGACAATGTTGACCCGAAGGATTCCCGTTATCAGCAGTTGATTGCCGTGGAGAAGATTGAAGAGATGTTCCATGTGGATATCGAGTTTATCATCTTCAATGGCAAGGCGGATGATGCAAAAGAGCAGTATATGACCATGGTAACAACAGATCCTCTGCCGGATGTCATCGCGTACTTAAATGAAGAGATGTACAAGAATACGGAAAACGGCAAGAATGGTATCACCGGTTTGAAAGAAATGGGTGTTATTCCTCAGAGGCTGAATGAAATCATTGAGAGCAAGATGCCTAATCTGTCCAAGATTCTGGAAGATCATCCTGATATTGCAAGGGATATGTCAGACAGCAACGGCGATTATCTGTATTTCCAGAGAATCAATCCCCTGGATGTAACAGGCATTGTAGCATCCAATGATACCGGACTGGTTATGAGAAAAGACTGGCTGGATGAGGTGGGTATGGAAGTGCCGACCAACATGGCTGAGTGGGAAGAGGTATTGAGGGCATTTAAGACCCTTGGCGATGATAAGATTCCTTTTGATGCTTATTCCAGCGGTATCCAGCTTTTTGAAGGCGCTTTCGGCATGATGAGCGGTATCTACATCGATCCTGATACAGGAAAGGTAGAGTATGGTGCAAGAACCCAGAAGTATAAGGCATATCTGGAGACTATGAACAGATGGCATACCGAAGGTTTGATGGCAGAGGCATTTGACGAGAATGGAAATGCAACCAAGGGCACAGGCGATGACAATGTCCTGAGCAGTATCGCCGGAAGCTGGAAGGGACTTGCCAACAATGGCGGCGAGGGTTCCAAGTTTGAAGGCAAGCTGAGGACGGAGAAAGGCCAGCCCAATGCAACACTGGTGGCAGTTCCATGGCCTGCAACGGAAGACGGCAAGGTGTATTCTCCCAGAGCCGTATCCAGGAAGCAGAGAGAGACAGAGATTATTACTGTAGATGCAGCAAAAGAGCCGGAGAAAATGGATGCCATTGCAACCATTATCGACTATATGTATTCCGAAGAAGGTTCCGTTCTGCTGACATGGGGTGAAGAGGGAGTGACCTTTGAGACGGATGAACTTGGCAACAGGCGTCTGACAGAGTATGGAAATGAGCAGCTGGAACTGCCGGGCAATACAGGAAAGCCTCAGCGTTACAAAATGTACGGCAATCAGAGCGGCGGCTTCCCTTCCTATGGATGCTTCGATGTGAACCTGGCAACCCGTAACGAGTGGTATGTCAATGCTGCAACCACCTGGGTGGAGGACACCAGTTTTGAGCTTGGCTATCCCGGTTCTATTTCCGTTAGTGTGGATACCAGCAATTCCCAGCTGGATACCTATATCGCAGAGATGAAGTGGAAGTTTATCACAGGTCAGGAACCTTTGTCTAACTTTGATACTTATGTGGCGGAGCTGGAGAGAATGGGTATCTCTGATATCGTGAAGGCTTACCAGGATGCGTATGACATTTATTTGTCAAAATAAATTGTGGAACAGACTGAAATGATGTAAAATAAAAGATACCAAAGGTTTGTGCAGGTTTTTTGGTGTCTGATTCGGGACAATAGAATCCTCGCAGCAGGAGGGTTCTATTGTCCTTTTGTATTTCAGTGTTTTAGCGTTGAAAGCTAGTCCAGCGAAGAAATGTCAAGAGGAAATTTAAAACAGTCTCGGAACGGAAGCCCCGGGAGAATTTTCAGCTGCGTCCTTTGCAGCTGGAAATTTCTCCCCCATAAGGGGGGCAGGAGAGACGGAACAAGTTCCCGCAAGCGGGAACTCTAAATAGGAGGGAAAACAATGAATTGGAGAAAGTTGAAAAAAATGTGGATTGCGGATCTGGGCGACGGGACTTATCGGAATCCTATCCTCTATACGGATTATTCCGATCCGGATGCTGTCAGAGTGGGTGACGATTTCTTTATGATTGCGTCCAGCTTCAGCAATGTGCCGTCGGTGCCGATTCTGCATTCTAAGGATCTGGTGAACTGGAAGGTCATCAATTATGTCATGGAACGTCTGCCTTTTGAGCGGTTTGACGCGCCTCAGTACGGCTGCGGTGCATGGGCGCCTTCCATCCGTTATCACGAAGGGCTTTATTATGTATTTATCCCTTTTGTCGATGAAGGAATTGCGGTGTGTACAACGGAAGACCCATGGGGAAAGTGGAGTGAACCTCATTTCATCAAACAGAATGCCGGATGGATCGACCCCTGTCCGTTCTGGGACGATGACGGCACAATGTATATGGTAAACGGTTTTGCCAAGAGCAGGATTGGATTTAAGAGTGCGCTGTATATTTCACCTGTCCGGGATGAAGGTAAGGGACTGGAGGCGTTTCCGGACGAGGGTGGTTTCGTATATGACGGACATGCTACGCAGCCTACCATTGAGGGACCTAAGCTGTACAAAAGGAACGGATATTATTACATTTTTGCTCCCGCGGGCGGGGTGAAAACCGGATGGCAGACGGTACTGCGCTCTAAGAAGATTCTGGGGCCTTATGAAGAGAAAATTGTGCTTCATCAGGGCAATACTGCGGTAAACGGCCCTCACCAGGGCGCCTGGGTGGATACGCAGTGCGGTCAGGACTGGTTTATACATTTTCAGGATGTGGGCAGTGCGGGGAGGATTGTCCATCTGCAGCCCATGCGCTGGGGGGATGACTGGCCTGTTATCGGTATCAATGAGGATGAGAACGGCTGCGGTGAGCCGGTGATGGTATATGAAAAACCGGATGTGGGCGATGAATTTATGATAGAAGCGCCTGATGACACTGACTTTTTTGAAGAGTATGATGATGAAGAGAGGATTTATGGGCTGCAGTGGCAGTGGAATGCTAATCCGGACGAGGATTGGTGTACATGGGGAAATGACGGTTTGAAGATGCTTCCGCAGAAGCTGGAGCCGGGACAGCTGATCAGCAGCCTGGGGAATCTGCTGCTCCAGAAATGGCCCGCACCGGAATTTATGATTACGGTTTTGATTCATATGGAGGAGATGTGGGAAGGAGATGCCGTTGGAGTGCTGTCTCTGGGAAAATACTGCGATACTCTTTTAGTGTGCAAGAGGAAGGACGTATGGATCGTGAAGCAGAAAATTGAGAAAAAAGAGAAGACATGGACGGAGGTCAGCTGCACAGAACTGGAAACAGTGGACTGGGAATCCATCTTTATCAGAATGAAGGTCAGGAATGCGGAGACGGTTTCCTGGGAAATAAGCCCGGACGGAGAAGATTTCCATGCGGTAGGACAGGAGACAAAGGCAGAGGCTATGCCCGGCGGCTGGGTCGGTGTGAAAGTCGGACTGGTGTCTATTCATGAGGGGGAAAACAAAACCGTACCCGAAGACGAATGGGAATATCCATGTGCGAAAGTGGATTATTTTATGTTCCAGCCATATAAGTAAGGTGGATTCAGAAGTACAGCCGTTCCCCGGCCGCGATACTTTTTCTTGTTTTTTGGGTAAACTTACTATATACTTAGGATGGTATTCTGTATGTTTAATGAAGAAAAGTCTTTTCCGAAGTATATTGCGTTTTGTAATTTCAATGGAATTGATCAGGAGGAAATATATGATTGTATTGATAGCAGGTGCATCTCACACCGGCAAGACCATTCTTGCACAAAAGCTGCTTGAAAAATATCAATATCCCTATTTATCCATAGATCACCTGAAGATGGGGCTGATTCGCAGCGGTTATACAACTCTGACGCCCATGAGCAGTGATAAGGAATTAACGGAATATTTATGGCCGGTAGTACGTGAAATGATAAAAACGGCCATTGAAAACAAACAGAATCTCATTGTGGAAGGATGTTACATTCCGTTTGATTGGTCAAAAGATTTTGAGGCGGAGTATTTGGAGAATATCAGATATTATTGCCTGGTTATGAGCCATAAGTACATTGAAAACCATTTTCACGAGATAAGACAATTTGCCGGTGTCATTGAGGATCGCATGGAGGATTCGTACTGCACTCTGGAAGCAGTGCAAAGGGACAATGCGGAAGTGCTGGAACAGTGCCTTTGCCATGGGGTGAATTATATATTAATTGATACCGAATATCAGGTAGACGTGGAACTATAAAAACACAGTCCCGAAACGGAAACACCCGGGATGAAGTTTAAGCTGCGAACTGTGCAGAAGAAACTTCATCCCCAGTGAGGGTGTTGGAGTGCAGGAACGGAACTATAAAAACACAGTCCCGAAACGGAAACACCCGGGATGAAGTTTAAGCTG
>CAJUAP010000003.1:2211-21064 GCA_910584435.1 uncultured Acetatifactor sp. | reverse complement strand
CGAATTGTGCAGAAGAAACTTCATCCCCTGTGAGGGTGTTGGAGTGCAGGGACGGAACTTTAAATAGAAGGAGCAATAAAATGAGTGAACAGAGGTTGTATCATAATCCGGTGCAGAGGGGGTTTTTCCCGGATCCTTCGGTTATTCGTGTAGGGGATGATTTCTATATGGTGAATTCCAGTTTCCAGTATTTTCCGGCAATTCCCATTTCTCACTCACGGGATATGGTGCATTGGCATATTATCGGCCATGCCATTACAAATTCAGAATGGCTTGATTTGAGCGATATCAAAGATTCTCACGGTATTTGGGCACCGGATATTTCTTATGTGGACGGCAGGTTTTACATTTTCGCACCTTTGCGGCTGAATGGAGACGGCACACGGGGCAATAATGTGCTGCGCCGCCAGCTTGTGATGGTTTCTGATAAAGCTGAGGGGCCATACAGCAAACCAGTGTGTCTGGAAGTGGACAGCATTGACCCGTCCCATTTTGTGGATGATGACGGAAAGCGGTATGTGATTACGGCAAAGGCGGCACAGGCAGTTCCGCTGTCGGAGGACAGTCTGCGGCTGGCAGGAGAGCGCCGGACAGTCTGGGACGGAAGCGGCGAACGTGCGTCCGAAGGTCCTCATATCCTGAAAAAGGATGGCTATTATTATGCAATGGTAGCGGAAGGCGGTACGGGCTATGGGCATGGGATTAATGTGGGCAGAAGCAGAGAATTGTTCGGAACCTATGAAAATTCCCCATACAACCCGGTGATGCGCCAGATGAATCCCGATGCGCCGATTCAGAGGGCCGGGCATGGCAAACTGGTGCAGGATCAAAATGGACAATGGTGGTGCTATTATCTGTGCGGCAGACCCAACGGAGGAAGATATACGACGGTGGGCAGGGAGACTGCAATGGATCCGGTGCAGTGGACGGAGGACGGATGGTTTACGGTCAATGAGGGAAAGGGGCCTAGCCTGGAGCAGAAGGCGCCGGATTTGCCGGAATGTATTTTTGAAAGGAATCTTTTTGACGATTTTGATCATGAGAAATTGAACCCGGAGTGGGAATTTGTGCGTAATCCCGATAACGGCTCCTGGTCCCTGACAGAGCGTCCCGGCTATTTCAGGATTTGGACCAGGGATGGACAGCTGAATGAGATTCGCGCTAAGAATACGCTGCTTCGGAGAGAACAGGAATTGTCCTACCGGGCGGAGACTAAGGTGGAATTTTATCCGGATCGCGACGGCGAGCAGGCGGGACTGACCTGTTATTACAGTACGGCTACCTATGCCAGGTGTGCGGTCTGTTGTGAAGGGGGAAGGAAGCTGCAGCTCGTGATAAACCGCAATCGGGGAGAAGAATTGATTGCGGAAGTTGAGAACCTGAGGGAAGGAGCGGTTTATATAGCGGTGGAGGTGAAGGGATTGACCAGGAAATTCTCCTATAGCTATGATGGCAGCCAATGGATGGAAGCGGGTGTTTTGGAAAACTGTGTGTATCTGTGCGACGAAGGTGTGCCGGAAGACAGAAAGCGTCATACGGGGACACTGGTTGGGATATATGCCAACAATGGAGGCTGCGGCAGCCGGAAAGCAGCGGATTTCGATTATTTTAAATATGATGATGTCAGGCAGTAATCACTAATTATTAATTACTATGAAAGGAAAGCCCATGTCATGTGGGCTTTCGGAAGGTTGGCGGTATGCAGGCAATATGGAATGGCAATCGGAAGGAAGCAAATGGGAAATGGATCAATCTGCTGGAGAATCTGTTTATTGTGATTCTTGTGTTTTATCCTCTGCGCCATATTGGATATGGGATTGATTTCAGGGATACGGGATATAATTATGCCAATTTCCAGTATATGGGAACAGAGCATATGGATTCCATGTGGCTGTTTTCCACGTACCTGGCAAATGCGGTGGGGAATTGGCTGATGAAGCTGCCCAGGGCGGATACCATGATAGGGATGAATCTATACACCGGGCTGTTTGTGAGTGTGCTGGCCCTGCTGGGGTATTTCTTCTGCACCAGGAAGATACGCATGCCTAAGGCACTGGTCTTCATGGGGGAGATGATGGCCATTAGTCTGTGCTGGTGTCCCACGGCAGTGCTGTACAATTATCTGACGTATCTGTTTTTTCTGGGATCATTTCTGCTGTTATACTGCGGTCTGCTGATGGAAACAGACAACTTCATGGATGAGGGACATTCCATGGAGGTAAGATGCTATGTGCTGCAGAAGCGTTATAAAAAGCAAAGGTGGATGCTTGCCGGGGCGGGAGCTCTGCTGGGAATGAATGTGCTGGTGCGCTTTTCCAATCTGCCGGAAGCGGCTATGATCGTGGCAGTGTGGGCTTACAATGTGATTCTGCGGCTGGAAGAGCGGAAAGGGTCATCACAGGGGAGGTTTCTTTCCGGGCCGGGAAGACGGATGCATTTGTTCCAGGCAGGAGAGAGGGAAGCATCCGACAGGAAGGGAGAGAGGGAAGCATCCGACAGGAAGGGAGAGAGGGAAGCATCCGGCAGGAAGAGAGAGAATGAAGCATCCGACAGGAAGAGAGAGAATGAAGCATCTGACAGGAAGGGAGAGAGGGAAGCATCCGGCAGGGCAGGGGAGCAGGAGACTTGGATCAGGCCGGGAGAGGGATTCTGGCATAGGTTCATGCGGCATACATTGTGGTGTCTGCTGGGGTATGCCGGGGCATTGGCAGTGCTGTTTGGGTATATTCATCTGCGTTATGGTATCGATGAGTATATTGCAGGTATTGTGAGACTGTTTGCCATGACGGAAAGTGCAGCTGACTATAAAGCCTCTTCCATGCTGATGGGACTGGTGGAGGACTATACGGAGAACCTGTACTGGGCGGTTCGGATTGGAATCATTGCCGTGGGCGGCGTTGTGGTGTTCTTTGCTGTGGACAAGCTGAAAGATATGCTTTCTGGGGGGAAGAAAGCATTGGGGCAGAAGGCAGGCAGCATATTGTATATCGGCATCAGAATCTTCTGGCTGGCAGTCTGCGGGGGAATGCTGGCGTGGCTGTATCACAGGGGAGTGGCATCCCTGCTTTTCTATAGCTATGATCCTATCAGGCGTCCCTGCATATTGTTTTTGATGCTGACCATGCTGGTAGGTGTCATACGGATATTCCACAAGAACAGCCCTAAGGAAGAGAAGCTGTTGAGCGGTATGCTGATATTGGTTCTCTTATTGACTTCCATAGGCAGCAATAACAGGACATTTCCCAGCTGGAATAATTTGTTTGTAGCTGCGCCCTATACACTTTGGGAGAGCTGGAGGTTTCTTCTATGGGGCGGAAAGAAACTGAGGGGGATATTGTTCCCGGTGAAGGCGATTCTGCTGACATTTCTCGGCATGTGCATGTTTCAGGCGGCCGGCTTCGGGGCAGTGTTCGTGTTCGCGGAGTCCACCGGTGTACAGAATGCCGCGGCGTATGTGGAGAACAATAGGGTATTGAAGAATATTAAGATGCCTGCGGACAGGGCGCAGTGGCTCACAGAGCTGAGTGATTGTGTGGAAGCGTATGGACTGCAGGGAAAAGAGGTTATTCTCTATGGGGAGATTCCTGCATTATCCTATTATCTGCAGATGCCGTCCGCCTTCAACCCATGGAGCGATCTGCGGTCTTATCGCCTGGAAACCATGGAGAAGGACATGGCACAGTTAGAGAAGGATATGGCCCAGGGGGAGACAACAAAACCGGCTATCCTTTTGGAGAATACCTATGCGCTTTATGTTGAGAGGGAAGCAGGAGATCCGGCGGTGCAGACAGATGTGGATGAGAAGCTGGATGCTTTGGGCAGCGACGGCAAATGGAAGCTGATTATGGAATTTATGCAGAAATATGGCTACAGGCAGATTCTGCGCAGCGGAAAATTTGCGCTGTATTTATAAAGGATTGAACGATAACCTTTTTTATTCCAATGGTTATACCGGCATTGATTTGTGGAACAATAAATAGTATAATGTTTTAAACGGAAGGGAGCATGTGGGAACCGGAACAGGAGGCAATTGATGATGAAGGGAAGAAAAAAAACACTGCAGAAAGTGGGCTATGTATTGCTTCTTCTGGCGGCGATTATCATGTTATTTCATTGGTATGCCACCCAGAACAGCAAACGGATGGAGGAAAGGAATAAAAATTATGCGGCGGATTCGGCGCACTTAAAGGCAACGCAGATAGATGATGAGTTAAGCAATGCATTGAATCTGATTAATACATATACTTATTTTCTGGGAGAAAGCTTAAGTGAGCCGGTAGTTACCGCACAGATGCTGAAGGAAATAGAGGCCCACTCTTCCTTTGATGCTGTGATTTATACGGATATCAATGGTACGGACTATGCTTCGGACGGGCGGATTGCCGATGTCACCAGGAGGGAATTCTATCTCAGCGGCATTGCCGGAGAGAGCGGCATTGAAATTGTATTTGACTCCAACTTTTTTGATGAAACCATGGCAAATTTTTACGCGCCGGTGTATTACAAAGGAGAAATTGTCGGTGTGCTCCGGGGGGCATATCTGGCGGAAGAGTACCTGCAGGAAATGCTGTTTACCACTTATTTTGGGGAGCCTGCGGATGTATTTTTATGCATGCCGGATAAAAGGGTGATTGCAAGTTCTGACATGGACAGTTCTGACAGAAGTATTGTTGATATATTGACAGAGTCTGACACGATAGATGATAAAACAGCCAGTAATGTAAATGATATTTTTGACAGCAATGGGAGAGGTGCGTTTATATGTGATGCCGACAGTAAAACGGATAATATCTGTGTTATGTATCTGCCGGAGAACGGATTTTTCCTGGTGCAGACATTTCCGAAGAATGTGACCCAGGCTATGATCCGGGTGGAGAACAGTGTGGGGTTCCAGTTAGAAGCAATGATGATTGGTCTGTTCTGCATTTATGTGATTACATTGATTATCCGGGCGAGGCGGGAAAAGAAACTGCTGGAGCAGGAAAACAGAGAGATGGGGTATATTATCAACGGCGTGAATACATTGTTTTCGCGCTTTGTTATGATAGATCTGGAGGCTGGCACTTATCAATATCTGGCTGGGACAAGGCCGGAAGACAGCAACTGTCCCACAAGCGGTAATTACAAGGAGCTGGCGCAGCGGCTGACTGCCCGTCTTGCAGGGGAAGGAGAAAGGGAAGAATTTGCCGGCCGCATTGCCGGGACTTCGCTTATGGAAGCATTGGCGGATCAGGATGACCTGCGGTTTGAATGCCGTGTGTCCGCGGGCGGCAAAACAGAATGGGAGCATGCGAATTTTATCTGTCTGGAACGAAAGGACGGCAAGGCGGCAAAGGTGCTGTTTATCAGGCAGGATATTACGGAAATCAAAGAAAAGGAGCTGCATATTCAGACAGAGATGGCCCACGCCAATCGTAAGGAAAGGCAGTATCGGATTGCCATTGCTTCAGGAGCAGTGTGTAATTTTGAGTTTAATCTGACACAGGATTTGATTGAACAGGATGTGATGCTGACAGGCGGAGAAAGGCAGAAATCCCTGCTGGAGCTGTTGGGACTGGAAGCGCCGTGTAAGGCGTCCGAATGTCTGGAGAGATGGAAGAAGTTTGTTTCGGCAGAATCCATAGAGGAATATTCCGATGTGATTAATCTGGAGTACTTGAAAGAACGTTTCCGGCGTGGAGAGGCAGAAGTGACCATTGATTATTGGTGCGGCTTTTCCCAGGAGGATAAAATCTGTGTGCGCCAATCGTTTATTATGACAACGGATGATGACACAGGTGAGATTATGGTGATGGTGGTGTCCAAGGAGATTACCAGCCAAGTATTGAAGCAGAAGGAACAGACCCAGGCGCTGCAGGATGCATTGATGCAGGCACAGCATGCAAACAGAGCCAAGACCACGTTCCTGTCCAATATGTCTCATGACATACGGACACCTATGAATGCCATTATCGGGTTTACGACCATTGCGGTCAGCCATATTGACAATAAAGATCAGGTCAGGGACTGTCTGCAGAAGGTGCTTTCCTCCAGCAATCATCTGCTTAGTCTGATTAATGATATCTTGGATATGAGCCGGATTGAAAGCGGGAAGGTGCAGATCAAGGAACAGGAATGCAATATTTCAGAGCTGATGCATAATCTGGTGAATATTATACAGCCTCAGGTGAAGGCAAAGCAGCTTGATTTGTTCATTGACACTTTTGAGGTGGCCAATGAAGATGTGATAGCGGATTCACTGAAGCTGAATCAGGTATTTATTAATCTGTTGAGTAATGCGGTCAAATATACACCGGCCGGTGGGATGGTTTCTTTCCGGATAATGCAGAAAACTACATTCCGGCATGGATACGGGGATTATATTTTTATTATTAAGGACACCGGAATCGGGATGTCCAAGGAATTTGTGAAGCATATTTTCGAGCCTTTTGAACGGGAGAATACGGTAACGCAGTCCGGCATTCAGGGAACAGGGCTGGGAATGGCAATCACGAGGAACATTGTGGAGATGATGAATGGTACCATCAGTGTGGAGAGTGAGGTGGGCAAAGGCAGTACATTTACGGTGGAAGTTACCCTGAAGCTGCAGGATGTGGAGAAGAATGCGGCACAGATTGAGGAATTAAACGGTCTGCGTGCGCTGGTGGTGGATGATGATTTTAATGTGTGCGACAGTGTGAGTAAGATGTTGAAACAGATTGGCATGCGTTCCGAGTGGACGACATCCGGCAGAGAGGCAGCATACAGGGCAAAAGCAGCCTATGAAGAGGGAGATTCTTACCATACTTATATCATTGACTGGCAGATGCCGGAGACCAGTGGGATCGAGACGGCGAGAAGGATACGCAGTGCGGTTGGAAATGAGGCGCCGATTATTATTTTGACAGCCTATGATTGGTCGGACATTGAGGAAGAGGCAAAGGAAGCAGGGATTACGGCGTTTTGTGCTAAACCGCTCTTTATGTCTGACTTAAAGGCAGCTCTGCTCGCGGCAAATAATATGCTGGAAAAAGAAGAGGCGGCCGCCGCATGGACTTTGGCCGATTTTAAGGGTAAGCGCATTCTGCTGGTGGAGGATATTGAATTAAACCGTGAGATTGCGGAAGTGATATTGACAGAAGCTGGATTCATGGTGGAATCTGCGCCGGACGGAACAGATGCGGTGGCAATGGTGAGGGAGGCGGAGGAATACTATTATGACGCCATACTTATGGATGTACAGATGCCCATTATGAATGGCTATGAGGCAACAAGGACGATCAGGAACCTTCCCAGGAAGGATGTCAGGACACTGCCCATTATTGCCATGACGGCCAATGCATTGGAGGAGGATAAAGAAGCGGCGCTTAAGAATGGTATGAACGCCCATCTGGCAAAGCCCATTGATGTGGAAGTGTTTATCAATGTGCTGGCGCAGTTTGTGAAATAAGAGCATAGTAGATTTTATAATAATGTACGGCATGGTGCCTGATAAGCGCCATGCCGTATTTTAGGTTATGGACAGTCCGTTGAACCGTGGCGGATGTAAGGATTTTCCAGCGAATCTCCGGCCTGTATTCCCTGTTGTATTCTGTGAAAGCCAGGTATTTACAGGAGCTGCAGCCCTTTCTGCACGGCTTCCTGCATTAGCTCTGCAGGCCACAGGGAGCACTGTACTTCTCCGATATGCGCTTTGCGCAGGAAGAACATGCAGATACGGGATTGGCCGATGCCGCCGCCGATGGTGAAGGGCACTTCCTCCTGAAGTACTGCCTGGTGGAAGGGAAGCTGTGCTCTTTCCGGACAGCCGGCTTCGTCTAACTGGCGGAGCAGGGATTCCCTGTCTACACGAATTCCCATACTGGACAGTTCCAGGGCAATGTCCAGAACCGGATAGTATACAATAATATCCGCATTCAGTGCCCAGTCGTCATAGTCCGGTGCCCGGCCGTCATGAGGCTTGCCGTTTCCCAGTGCACCGCCGATCTGCATAATACAGACGGCACCCTTTGCTTTGGCTATGTAGTATTCCCGTTCCTTCGGCGTGTAATCGGGGAACATCTCTTCTAATTCCCCGGTGGTAATGAAGAAAATGTCGTGGGGCAGTATCTCTTCAATATAATCATAGTGTATGGACATGTATTTCTCGGTTTTGCGAAGCACTTTGTATACAGTGCGCACGGTTTCCTTCAGCGTATCCAGATTTCGGTTTTCTTTGGATATGATTTTCTCCCAATCCCACTGGTCCACATAGATGGAATGGATATTGTCCACTTCCTCATCCCTCCGGATGGCGCTCATATCCGTGTAGAGCCCTTCATTGACGGAAAAACCGTATTTTTTCAGTGCATAACGTTTCCATTTTGCCAGGGATTGAACGATTTCGGCGTCCCGGCCGTCCTGGCATTTGATGTCAAAAGATACGGGACGCTCCACGCCGTTTAAGTTGTCGTTCATGCCGGATTTAGGATCCACTACAAGAGGGGCGGATACGCGCAGAAGGTGCAGCCGCTCGGCCAATAGTGTCTGGAAGAAATCCTTCACCCTTTTAATGGCAATCTGGGTCTCATATAGATTCAGTTCGGAATGGTAGTTTTTTGGTAATGAGATGTTTGTCATAATGTTCCTGCTTTCCTTTTATTGATTCTTTGTATGGATTCTTTTCATCAATATTCAGCCATGGGGCTTTTTAGCATTGAATATCTACTTTTTTATTTAACTGCTTTTTGTGAAAATTTGCAATAGTTTTTTTGTGTTATTTTTGCAGAAAGAGGAAAAGTATAGTACAATAGAATTATAAGGGTTTTGTCAGCCGGGAGCGGACAGAGTGTCATCATCCATCCGGACAGCGCCGGAACGAATATGCAGGACAGGTTTATTGTCGGGCGGATGGATGAAAACTGCACAAGTCCGGCTCAGAAATGTCAAGAGGAAATTTAAAACAGTCCCGAAACGGAAGCCCCCTTACAAGGGGGCTGAAGTGAAGAGACGGAACTCTGGTCAAGAGGTTATTTAAAAACAGTCTCGGAACGGAGGTGCCCGGAAGGAAATTTCAGCTGCGCTCTTTGCAGATGAAATCTCCTTCCCTAGTTAGGGCAGCGGAGTGGAGAGACGGAACTGGAATAGGAGGTATGGAAATGGAGTATTTTCAGGTGGAATTACCGGACAAACAGGAGAGAGAGTATGATATCAGGGAGTATGGGGCTGTTGCGGGAGGGATACAATCCAATTCGGAAGCCATTCGCAGGGCCATAGACGCCGCATATGAGGACGGGGGCGGGAAAGTCGTTGTGCCGGAAGGAATCTGGCGCAGCGGCCCCATAGAATTGAAGTCCCATATAGAGCTGCATCTGGAACAGGGGGCGGTGCTGGTATTTTCCAAATCGAAAGAGGAAAATACCCTGTATCTGTCCGATTTTGAAGGTATGCCGAGTATTCGCGCCAAGTCACCCATTTATGCGGATCATGCTTCCCATGTGTCCATTACGGGCAAGGGTATCATAGATGGGGGCGGTGATTTGTGGCGGCCTGTGAAGCAGGGGAAACTGACGAAAAAAGAGTGGGAAGAATTGATGAAGAAATCTCAATATACGGTGCAGGGAGGTGGCGGCCTGATCTGGATGCCTTCAAAAACATTCTATGACGGGTGGATGGCAAATGCCGAGGGAAGGCTGGACAGCAGCGATATCAATGGGGCGGAAGCGTATTGGGATTATTTCCGGCCTGTGATGATTCGGTTGTATCATTGCGATCATGTGCTGATAGAAGATATCACTTCCCAGAATTCTCCGGCATGGAATATTCATCCCTTTTTCTGCGAGCATGTGACAATCAGGAGAGTCAATGTGGTGAATCCCTACTATGCGCAGAACGGGGACGGTCTTGATGTGGAGTCCTGCCGATATGTGGAAATCACAGATTCCAGGTTCGATGTGGGGGATGATGCCATTTGTCTGAAGGCAGGGAAGGGCGCAATTGCAAGGAAGACGAAAGCGCCTACAGAGTATGTAAGGATAAAGAATTGTACGGTGCTCCATGGACACGGGGGATTCGTGGTGGGGAGCGAAATGTCCAGGGGTGTAAGGCATGTGGAGGCCACGGATTGCACTTTTTTAGGGACGGATGTGGGAATCCGCTTCAAGTCGGCTTATGGCAGAGGCGGGGGTGTAGAAGATATTACATTGGATAGAATCCAAATGATGGGGATAAAAAAGGAAGCGATTATTTTCTCCATGGGATATATATTGGATAAGGAGAAACGGCAGACAGTGCCGGAAACTATCGTAGAGGAGGATATTCCTTATTTCAGAGATATTACAATGAGACATATTACCTGTCTGGGGGCGGAAATCGGATTGAAGGCGGAGGGGCTTTTATTTGAAGACAGGCTGAAACAGCATACGATAGACAATATTACCCTGTCGGATGCAATGATTGTATGCGGGCAGGACACGGAATTGTGCAATGCAGGGCGTATTACAATGGAGCATGTGGAATTTGTCAGAAACGGGGAATGACGGGGTGGAGCAGGGGGAGTTAAGAAATTGACGGTGATGATGGGGCAGGATAGATTAAGAAACGAACGGTAGTGATGGAGCGGTAAGTTAGTAAATTGACAGTAATGATGGAGCGGAGTAAATGATGAAATTCTGGGAATATGGTCCGCTGCAGGTCAGCGGCAATCAAAGGTATCTGGAAAATGGGGGAAGGCCGTTTTTCTGGATGGGGGATACGGCGTGGCTGCTCTTCCAGCAGTGTACGGAGGAAGAAGCTTCTCTGTATCTGAAGAATCGTAAGCAAAAGGGCTTTAATGTGATACAGGCAACTTTGGTTCACAACATGCCGGGGGAATTTGCAGGCAGTCTGGCCAGGGTAAAGTGCGATGTGACGGCAAAGGAATACTGGGATCACTGTGAGGAAATTGTAGGACTGGCGGAAGCGGAGGGGATGTATATGGCGCTGCTTCCTGCCTGGGGAAGTATCGTGAAAGCAGGTATTCTGCATTTGGGGAATGTGGAAAAGTATGCGGCGTACCTATGTGACAGATTTGGCAGATATCCTAATATCATATGGCTTCTGGGCGGTGATATCAGGGGGGATGTGAACCCGGAATTGTATCGTGTATTCGGCACCAGGCTGAAGGAAAAGATGCCGAAGGCGCTGGTGGGGTATCATCCTTTTGGAAGGACTTCTTCCTCTCTTTGGTTTTCCGATGAGAAGTGGCTGGATTTTCACATGTTTCAGTCAGGCCACCGCAGATATGACCAGGCGGTATTGAAGCAATGGGATGATGTGGGGGAGGAATTTTACGGGGAAGATAATTGGAAGTATGTGGACCGGGATCTGAAACTGGAGAACCGGAAGCCCACCATTGACGGGGAGCCCTCCTACGAATGGATTCCGCAAGGGCTGCATGACCCGAAGGAGCCTTACTGGCAGGCTTGGGATGTCAGAAGGTATGCCTATTGGTCCGTGTTCCAGGGGGCAATGGGACATACATACGGAGATAACGCCATTATGCAGTTTTATCATGATTTGTCGCAGCCGGGGAACTATGGAGTCAGGGAAGTGTGGCAGGAGGCAATGCACCATGAGGGCAGCGGCCATATGGGGCATTTGGCTGCATTGATGAACAGTGTGGATTTCACCAAGGGGAGAGCTGCGGAAGAGCTTCTGCTGTCAGGACAGAGAGAAAAATATGAGCGCATTGCAGTATTTGCAGGTCCGGACTTTATCTTCTGCTATGATTATACGGGGGCGGAATTTACAATCAGCCTGGCCGGATATGAGGACAGGAGAATGTATGCCTATTGGTTTGATCCTGCAAGTGGGGTATACTCCCTCTTCCGGGAAGTGTCAGGAATTGGGGAATTGACCCTGAAGCCGCCCCGGAGATACTGTGGACAGAACGATTGGGTACTGGTCATGAGGGAAGGCTGCTCTGGCAATTTCGCAAATATATCCGAAATCTACATAATATAGATGATAAAGTGTTTTCTGTTTCGCCGCAGACAGGAAAGGATAACAGGGTCTGTAATGCCTTGTGGGAAGGCTGATATTTCCTTTAAAAATCATCAAATCGCAATCGGAAGTTTAAATGAGGAGATAATGTATAGTGAAAGAACTTGAGCAGTATGGTTTAAGAAAAGATGAGGAATGGGAGTGGTTTCCCTGGTTCCCCTGGCCTCCTGAGTCTCGTCCTCCATTCAAAATACGAACCACTCCGGAAGATATTGCACCATTCTTTTTTGTGAATCACCACCCATATGCCCTATCGCTTCTGCTGAAAATAAAAGATGGATTTAAGGCGGATATATTTCATAAAATGGGGCTGAAAGGCAGCAGCAAAGACTGGGAAACTCTTGTTACGGGGTTTATCAAAGAATGGGAGGAAAACAACAGCGGTGCAGATATGTTTCATTTTGATTCGGATGATGATGTTTTCTGCGTATATTCCCAATATATTGATGACATAAGCGTGTTTTCAAGAACGCTGAGAAAGGAGTGCGATGACGAAAAAATGATGCGGAAGTATTTTGACCGCGGCTCTCAAGAATTGAAGCAACAGAAGTAACTGCCGCACTTGTGAAGTGGAAACCATATCGTAACAGTTCAGACAGGTCAGCCATGCCATTCATAAGTCTTGACAATAGAAAGCCTGCTTTCTATTGTATGGATGGAAAGCTGAACTGTTACAAAATTGCATCAAAAAATTAAATTTGTACTTGCATAAACAGAACAAATGTGCTATTATCTTAACAGAACGAATGTTCATATATGGAGCTGGCGGGAAGAGAAGCTTGTGTACAGTTAGGGTTATGGAAGTTATGAGGTGCAGGTGAAGTGGAATATCTGAGTATGGGTACGGACATGTCTCTGACAGAGAAGCTGGAAGTATTGACGGATGCGGCCAAATATGATGTGGCATGTACTTCCAGTGGTGTGGAGCGTAAGGGGAATGGGAAAAGTATCGGTAATTGTGTGGCAGCGGGCATCTGCCATAGCTTTTCCGGTGACGGACGGTGTATATCCCTGTTGAAGATATTGCTGACCAATGAGTGTATTTATGATTGCAAATACTGCCGCAATCGCTGTTCCAATGATATTCCCAGGGCTACATTTACACCGGAGGAAGTCTGCACATTGACGATGGAATTCTATCGCAGGAATTATATTGAGGGGTTGTTTTTGAGCTCCGGCATCATCAGGAATCCTACTTTTACCATGGAATTGATATGCCGTACTGTCTGGCTGCTTCGAAATCAGTATCATTTTAACGGATATGTCCATGTGAAGGGGATTCCCGGCGCTGCGGCGGAGGTGATTGAGCAGACAGGTTTTCTGGTGGACAGAATGAGCGTCAATCTGGAACTGCCTACCGCAGAGGGACTGCGTGTACTTGCACCCAATAAGCATCGCAGAAATATTCTCACGCCCATGCGGCAGATACAGAATGGTATTCAGTCGAACCGTAACGACCTGGTGTTATATCGGAATGCACCGAAATTCGTGGCTGGCGGCCAGTCCACACAAATGATTATCGGTGCCACACCGGAGAGTGATTATCATATTATCAATGTGGCAGAGGGACTTTATCAGAAATTCGGCTTGAAAAGGGTGTTTTATTCAGCTTTTGTAAATGTGACAGGGGATAAGAATCTGCCTGCACTGCCTGGCGGGCCGCCGCTTCTGCGGGAGCACAGACTTTATCAGGCGGATTGGCTGCTGCGTTTTTACGGTTTTCGTGCAGAAGAATTATTGGATGAGAAGCGTCCGTTTTTTAATGTGATGCTGGATCCCAAGGAGGATTGGGCGGTGCGTCATTTAGAACAGTTTCCGGTGGAAGTCAACAGGGCCCCCTTGGAAATGCTTCTGCGTGTCCCTGGGATAGGAGTGAAGAGCGCCCAGAGAATTGTGGCGGCAAGGCGAAGCGCCAGTCTGGCTTTTGGCGATCTGAAGAAAATAGGAGTTGTATTAAAACGGGCAATTTATTTTATTACCTGCAATGGAAGGATGATGTATCCGGTGAAATTGGAGGAAGATTATATCGTCAGGCATTTGACAGATGTGAAGGAGCGGATACAGTTTGGCAGTGACGGTATGAGTTATCGGCAGATGTCTCTGTTCGATGACGACAATTTCAGGAATTCTGTCAGCGCTGAGGAGAAGCTGCAGACAGCGGCAGGGGTGATATAGAGGCTGTTGATGTTGTATGCTGGCGGTGACTGCTGATATTTCATATGCTGTTTTTGCAGGGGGCATTGCAGACGAGGACAGCAGCAGGGGCATTGCAGGCAGAGACAGCGGCAGATAATATGGAGTACGAATTTTGCGGCGTTAAGGGTGGAAATTTATGGTAGTTTATAGATGTGATGATTCTCTGGAAAGCATTTTTACAGCTGTTTATCTGGCTTATGAGGAAAAAAGAGTACATGAAGATACAATGCTGTGTCTTACGGACGACCCGATACTATTTTCAGAGGATATCAAGGTCATACCTGATGTCCGTAAGACGCAGAAGGTGATAAATACGTTAAACAGACGTTTCGGGCAGGAAAATTATCTGTGGCTGTGTATGGCATTGGCTTCTGAGGATGAAGAGGCTGCACAGGCAGTTTACCGTACTATTGTGCAGGGATTAGCCGGAGGCATTTCCAGGGGGCATTTATTTGACAATCTGGCGGATGAATATGTACACAGAGCTTTCGCCCTGGCAAGGGGGGTATCTACGGAAATCGGACATCAGAAACAATTTCTGCGTTTCCAGGAATTAGAAAATGGCGTCCTGTATTCTAAAATCGGTCCAAAATATGATGTTATGGTTTTTCTGATGCCCCATTTTGCAGACCGGCTGCCCATAGAAAATTTCATGATCTTTGATGAAAAGCGAAACTTTTTTGGGATACATCCGGCAGGACGTCCATGGATTCTGCTTCGCGGGGAGGAAGTAGAATTGCCGCTGCGGTTGTCGGAAGAAGAATTGTGTTATCAGGAACTTTTCCGACATTTCTGTCACACTATAATGATTGAAGAGAGAAAGAATCCAAACCTTCAAAAGAATATGCTGCCGCTGCGCTTTCGGAAGTATATGGTTGAATTTACTTAATTATTTTTAAGATTTCAAAAAGAGCTTTACATTTTGATCTTTTTGGATATAATGGTAAATTGTAGAGACCAATAGGGTAATTAGATGCTTTTGGCATTGGAAAGGAAGGTTGGAAATGGTTAAGACAATTCATATGACCCAGAAAGATGTTCAGCACTTTGTGAACGTGACTTCAAAATGTGATTTTGACATCGACATTTCCTATAACAGATATGTGGTTGATGCAAAATCCTTTTTGGGAGTGTACGGACTGGATTTCAGGAGTCCGCTAAAGGTATCCTATGAAGGATATAATAGTGAATTGGAAGAGCTGCTGAAGAAATTTGCTGTTGCATGTTGACTGCCATATTTCGGCTAAGGCATAGGAGGAATGAAATTGCAGTGCGATGACGTTCTTGTAATAACTGTGGCTTTGCAGGTGCTTGCTTAAATAGAAAATACACATATGTGTATGAGAAATCTTATCTGCTGCTGTATGTGAAAGGAACCCATACGGCATGGAAGGTCTATATATGATATAATGCAATTGAGCGGTATTCAACATTTGACAGTCATGATTCTATGAGCTGTTCAAAAGGCGAATCTGTCATATGGCTCGAAATGACTGTTATATTTGAAAGATGATAATGGCTCCCTGTGTCAGAGTATCTGCATGGGGAGTTTTTCGTTCTTTTTCTAAGTCCCAATTCCGCTGCCGCGGGGCCATGGGCAGCCGGGCATAGGTGGATCCGATTCCATGGGCAGCCGGCACAGGGCAGAGGGAACGGGTAAGGGTGAAAGACTGCTGTGCGCCCAAATTAAGGGTAGAAGTAACGGTGTAAGGGAAATATAATACAGGTAGGGAGAGATAGTGGAAATGGAACGAAATACCGAGGGAAAGGCAGATGCGAAGGTATTAAGTGAAATACGTATCTCGGTACGCAGATTGGTAGAGTTTATTCTGCGTCATGGAGATATTGACAATCGGCATCAGGCATCACCTGACAATGCCATGCAGGAAGGAAGCAGGATACACCGCAGGATACAACGAAAAATGGGGGCAGAGTATCAGGCGGAGGTTTCGTTGAAGTATGTGCTTCCGGCAGATGAATACAGCCTGGTTGTTGAGGGGCGTGCGGATGGTATTATTCATCATAAGGAGCAGGTAACAATTGACGAAATTAAGGGAACCTATCGTGATCTTGCTAAAATGAGAGCGCCATTGCCGTTGCATCTGGCACAGGCCAAGTGCTATGCCTATATGTATGGTGTCCGTGAGGGGCTTAAGAAAATACAAGTACGTCTTACCTATTGCAATATTATCTCTGAAGAATTGAAATATTTTTATGAGGACTGTAGTTTCGCGGAGTTAGAAAGCTGGTTTCAGGGATTGCTGACAGCTTACAAAAGATGGGCAGACTGCGCATGGGATTGGCGTCATATAAGACAGTCGTCTATAGAGGGACTTCCGTTTCCGTTCCCTTACAGGGAAGGTCAGAAGGAATTGGCTGCAAATGTTTATCGAACCATTTATCATGGAAGGAAACTTTTTCTGGAAGCGCCAACCGGTGTGGGGAAAACCATATCTACCCTATATCCTGCGATTCAGGCTATGGGAAGGGGAATGGGGGACAAGCTGTTCTATCTCACTGCGAAGACGATTACCCGGACTGTGGCGGAGGAGACCTTGCATCTGCTTCGGGAAAAAGGATTGCGTATGAAAAGTGTCATTCTCACGGCAAGGGATAAAATATGTTTTATGGAACATGCGGACTGCAATCCGGAGTATTGTCCATATGCAAAAGGACACTATAACCGGATCAATGAAGCGGTGTTTGATTTGCTTACATCTCAGGAGAGCTTCAGCAGAGAAATGATAGAAATGTACGCTGAAAAATATCAAGTGTGTCCTTTTGAGATGTGTTTGGATATGAGCCTTTTTGCAGATGTTGTTATCTGTGATTACAATTATTTATTTGACCCACATATTTATCTCAAAAGATTTTTTGGCGAAGCAGCTAAAGGGGAGGGGATGAAGGGAGAAATCAAGAAGGGAGGAACTGCTTCAAAAGAGGGGGCTGTGGGCAAAGGGCAGCCTGGGAAGGGAACCTCCGGCAATTACATTTTTCTCATTGATGAAGCCCATAATCTGTTAGAGCGTGGCAGAGAGATGTATAGTGCCCTGTTGTGGAAAGAGCAAATGGAAGATTTGTGCATGGAAGTAGAACAGACAATAATGTCAGAAAATGAAGAAGGGGACATAACAGTGGAAAAATCGGATGTTTCCGGACAGATGACATTGGAATTTGCAGAAGAAATGACATATAAAATGACATATATGCCGGAAAACGGGCCGAAAACGACAGAAATAAAAACACAAGTGTCAGAAAATGGAGAGAAGAAGAGGAAAATGCCAGGCCGCAGGAGTATTTTTGTGGGACAGGGGTATGCGGATAAAATGGTATATCAGTTCAAAAGGTGTATTCAGGAGCTTTTGCTTCTGAAACGGGAGTGCTCACAGTATTGCATTGTAAATAATCTGGATGCATTTGTACAATACCTGATACAGCTTCAGGGGGGTATGGATGATTATCTTTCGGAGCAGGAGGAGGTGCAGCTTGCAGTCAGAGAACAATTATTGGAGTTTTATTTTGAAGTAAATCATTTCCTTTATGTCTATGATCTGATAGATGATAATTATGTCATATATACACAATTATGTCAGGACGGGAGTTTTTTTGTGAAACTGCTTTGCGTGAATCCAGGGCAGAATCTGAAAAATTGCATGCTTCGAGGGCGCAGTACCATTTTGTTCTCTGCTACATTCCTGCCCATACAGTATTATAAAAAGCTCCTTGGGGGTGACAGGGAAGATTATGAGGTCTATGCCCGGTCGATTTTCCAGCCGGAGAAGAGGGCATTATTGATTGCCAGTGATGTGACCAGCAAATATACCCGGCGGTCACAGGGGGAGTATTATAATATTGCTCGCTACATTGAAGAAATTGTGAAAAACCGTCATGGAAATTATATGGTCTTCTGTCCTTCTTATGCATTTCTGAAGATAATATATGAGATATATGTGGACAGTTTCGGCAGGGAAGGAAGAACATGTATCATGCAAAGTGAAGCAATGAGTGAGGCAGAAAGGGAAGAGTTTCTGGCAAAATTTCAACGCGTTCCTTCAGGTACAGGAGGAAGCGCCAAACAGGATGCAAATGAACATATTTTAATCGGGTTCTGTGTGCTGGGGGGGATTTTCAGCGAGGGTATTGATTTGAAGAACAACAGCCTGATCGGCGTGATGATTGTGGGGACTGGTTTGCCGCAGGTATGTGATGAGAGGGAAATATTAAAGGACTATTTTAATGGAAGTGGAGAGGATGGCTTTGATTATTCCTATCGATATCCTGGAATGAATAAGGTTCTGCAGGCGGCTGGCCGGGTGATTCGGACGGTGGATGATGTGGGAGTCATTGCATTGTTGGACGAACGATTTCTGCAATTTGCATATCGCAGACTGTTTCCGTTAGAATGGCAGCAATTTGAGACTGTCACAGTGGATATGGTGGCAAAAAGGGTGGAACGATTCTGGGACGAATGGTTATAAGCAGTGCTTTATCCACAGTCTTTGCCGCAGTTATGAAAGGAACATACTTTAGAGAGGACAAGTTATAGAAAGTATAAATTACAGAAAGGATGAATTACAGAAAGTATAAATTACAGAAAGGATGAATTACAGAAAGGATGAATTACAGAAAGGATGAATTACAGAAAGGATGAATTACA
>CAJUAP010000003.1:0-2111 GCA_910584435.1 uncultured Acetatifactor sp. | reverse complement strand
GAAAGTATAAATTACAGAAAGGATGAATTGCAGAAAGGATGAATTACAGAAAGTATAAATTACAGAGAGAATAAATTATAGAAAGGATAAATTATAGAAAGGATAAACTGTAGAAAGTATAAATATAGAGAGAATAAGTGATGGGAGGGGTAAGCTATAGAAGGGGGGATAAGGACAAAGGGTTCTGTGGAACTTTGGCGATTTTGACCGGATAAGACAGTGTGCCGGGAGGAGATTGGAGGAAAGGGGGATAGGACGGCTGAGATTTAAGGGTATAACGAAAAGTTTTTATGGAAAATATGGAAATGACATCTAAAGTATGATAAAATGACAGATGTGTAAATGTGGATAACTCTGTGGATTCTGTGGATTTTCCTGGGAATCCACACCATGAAAATGACATATGAATCAAGTTATCCACATATTTGCTGCAAAAACCGGATTTTTGATACTGGGTCGGTCAACAATAAGAAACATATAAACCATTATAAAAACCAGGTAAGCAGCACGAAAGGCAGGTAAACTGCACAAAAACAAAGTCAGGTATGACAGGAGGAAAAGAGTATGTGGGCATACGAGAGTGTTTTCTATCAAATTTATCCATTGGGGTTCTGTGGGGCGCCTTTTGAAAATGACGGGGTGCTGGAGCATCGTATTCTAAAGGTGCTGGAGTGGATTCCCCATATCAAGAAGCTGGGGATGGATGCAGTTTATTTCTCGCCGCTTTTTGAATCAGACACCCATGGATATAATACAAGAGATTATCGAAAGGTGGATGTGCGTCTGGGGACAAATGAGGATTTCAAGAAAGTGTGTGATGCGCTTCATGAAAATGGCATCCGCGTAGTGCTGGACGGTGTGTTTAACCATGTGGGCAGAGGTTTTGGGCCGTTTCAGGATGTACTCCGCAATCGTGAGAGGTCGCCCTATGTAAGCTGGTTCCAGCGCATTGCGTTTGACGGCAATTCTCATTATAATGATGGTCTGTGGTATGAAGGCTGGGAAGGAAATTATGATCTTGTGAAGCTGAACCTGCACAATGAGGATGTGGTGAATTATCTTCTGGACAGTGTGAAAGCCTGGGTGGAGGAGTTTGATATTGACGGTCTGCGTCTGGATGTGGCATATTGTCTGGATGAGGGATTTGTGCGCAGACTGCGGAATTTTACGAATGATCTGAAGACGGATTTCTTCCTGGTTGGGGAGATGCTGCATGGGGATTATAACCGTCTCATGAATGACAGCATGCTCCACTCAGCAACGAATTATGAGTGTTATAAGGGACTGTTCAGCAGTTTTAACAGTATGAATATGTTTGAAATTGTTCATTCGCTGCTTCGCCAGTTTGGACCTGAAAATTGGACGCTCTATAAGGGAAAACATTTGCTTTCATTTGTGGATAACCATGATGTTACCAGAGTGGCAAGTGTGCTTTCCAATGAAAGGCATCTTCCGCTGATATATGCCCTGTCCTTTGGCATGCCGGGAATTCCCTGTGTGTATTATGGCAGTGAGTGGGGAACAAAGGCTGAGAAGTCTCAGGGGGATCCTGCATTGCGCCCATGTTTTGAGGAGCCCCGATGGAATGAACTTACGGATTGGATTAGCGCTTTGAGTACTGCAAAGAAAGGATCGGAGGCACTGAATTATGGAGCATTTCGTTCGGTTCTGCTGACGAATAAACAGTGTATTTTTGAGAGGCGCAGCGAAAATGAGAGAGTATTGGTGGCAATCAATGCAGATGCAGATGATTTTGTGGCACATTTTGATGCGGGCTGCGGAACAGCGGTGGATTTAATCAGTGGGAAGAGTCATGATTTTGGCGGCGGCAGCACTTTGCCGGCATACAGTGCATTCTTTTGGAAGATGGAAGTGTGAGAAGAAAATCTAATCGCTTGCGGCAGAGGCCGCTTCGCGAAGATTTTCTACGGCGCAAGAACAGCGCCTGCTCACACTGAAGAATGCAAAGTGTAGGCATTCTTCCAAGCGCGTCCTTTGCGCTTTGTCTGCACCAAGTTCATGTATTGTTAGGGCTGCCGCAGGAGGTGGGCTTCGCCCCCCCAAAGAGGTGGGCTTCGCCCCCCCCAAAGAGGTGGGCTTCGCCCCCCAAA
>CAJUAP010000002.1:45400-105894 GCA_910584435.1 uncultured Acetatifactor sp. | reverse complement strand
CAGAGGACTGAAAATCCTCGTGTCACTGGTTCGATTCCGGTTCTGGGCATTTTGTATTGGAAATTATGGGATGCACTAAAAGGTATAAATTATGCCGTTTAGTGCTATTTTTTTGTTTGCCATTGTGTTATAATTGTAATGATTATATGTATGAAATGGATAACAGAATACACCTGTATGGGAGTTTAGCCGGCAGTGCAACAGTTTAGCGTTCTGTCTGTACTAGAATAGAATCATGGAGTAGGAATATGAGGCACAAGAGAAAAATTATTGTATTTTCTGTAATAGTTAGTTTCGCGGCGGCTGCATTAGCGGTCGCATATGCAAAGGTGGCGGCATATTATCAGATACATTTTCTGCCGAACACTTATATCAATGGTATGGATTGCAGTGATATGGAAGCCGAAACGGTAATTGCTCTCTTGGACGCACCCATAGAGGACTATGTATTGGAGGTCATAGGAAGGGATTATAGAACAGGAGATTCAGAAGCAATATTGGGAAGAGTTGTTTCAAATGATATTCAGCTTAAGTATGCAGATACCAGGGAAATGGTTTATTCTTTTTTGGAACAGCAGGAGGCGTCTAAGTGGATACAGGGTTACGGACACAAGGTGTATTCTTATTCCTTTGGACAGGAGGTTACGTTTGATGAGACACTGCTGACGAATATGGTAAAATCATGGGATGCGTTTCAGAAAAAGAATATGCTGAAGGCAGAGGATGCGTATATCAGTGAATATTCGGAAGTTAATAACAGCTATGAGGTGATTCCGGAAACAATTGGTACGGAATTTGATGCGGATCAAGTGGCTCAATGTATTGCAGATGCCGTTAAAAACCAGGAAGCGCTTATGAACGTTGAGGCGGCAGGATGCTATAAGGAAGCTTCCGTAGGGCATGATGATAAGGTCTTGACGGATGCTGTGGAGACGGTAAATACCTGGCTGGCGGCAGACATTACTTACGACTGGAACGGGATAGAAGTCATAGTAGATTCGGAAATACTTAGGGAATGGATTTCCCTGGAAAATAACATACCTATATTAAACGAAGAGGCTGTAGCGGAGTTTGTGAAAAGACAGGCGGCAGCATATGATACATATGGTAAAAAGAGGAATTTTATAACGGCATTGGGTGTGGAATTGACATTGCCCAGCGGATATTACGGATGGAAGACGGATACGGAGGCAGAAATAGAAGAATTAATTCAGCTGATTGGGCAAGGTGCCGTTGTACAAAGGGAACCGGTCTATAGCAGTATGGCGCAGAAAAAAGGAAGTAATGATATCGGCAGCTCTTATGTGGAAGCTGATTTGACACATCAGCATTTATATTTGTATCATAAGGGTACACTTGTGCTGGAAACGGATTTTGTATCAGGAGATATGAGTTCTAAACCGGGTAATGTGACCCCGGAAGGCGTATTCGGTGTGGCTTATAAGACAGTAAATGCAGTGCTTCGGGGCGAGGACTATATTACCCCTGTTAGCTATTGGATGCCTTATTTTGGAAATTACGGTATGCATGATGCCACCTGGAGGAGTGAGTTTGGAGGGGACATCTATATTGCAAACGGTTCTCATGGATGTATTAATCTTCCACTTGACAAAGCAGCGCAAATCTATCAGTATGTATATGCAGGATTTCCTGTGATTTGCTATTATTATCAAGTGGATCCGCTTGCAGGGCAGGAGACGGAATCACAGGAAAACGAAGAGAATTATAATGAAGACGATTCAGAGGATGAAGCGGATGAATAGGATAATATGGTGAATAGGAAGTTTGATTGACATTGTAAATAAGAACAAAATAGAATCATACTGTAAAAAGGATAAGGGAAAGCAGAAAGTTGAATCTTATTATAAAAAGGTCAGGGAAGGCAGAAGGGAATGAGGCGTAATATGGTACGACGAACAGAGCGTCAGGCAAGGTTATGGCGGAACAAATTGGAACGTTTTCGCAAGATACAGAGAGAGATAGAAGAGAATGCACCGGATATTCTGCATTCAAAGAATTTCCGGCAGATGAAAGAGTATATCCAGCATGGCAATGTAAATGTGAATCTGCATGTGATGACAGTGGCCAGATATAGTGTGGCGCTTACTGATTTCCTGCATATATCCTGCAATCGGAGGGAATTAATCAGGGGAGCGCTGCTTCATGATTATTTTCTGTATGACTGGCACATTCCGGACAAGGAAGAACCGCACAGGCTTCACGGTTTTTTTCATCCGGGGATCGCTCTTAGAAATGCCTCAAAAGAGTATATGTTGTCAGAAAGGGAGAAAAATATTATCAAGAGGCATATGTGGCCTTTGACCATAGTACCGCCAAAGTACAGAGAAGCCTGGATTGTCACAACGGCGGATAAGTGGTGTTCGCTGATGGAGACATTGCATATGTACAGAGGTCATGGCGCTATTCTTGAAAAATTAAAAGCATGACGGAACATTTATTTGAAAAATTAAGAGAACATGCATCGGAAGACATTTATCCATACCATATGCCCGGCCATAAGCGGCGAAGCTGGGGGCAGCTTCCGGAGGCATTTTATAAAACAGACATTACAGAAATAGAAGGATTCGACAATCTGCATCACCCTGAAGGGATACTTTTGAATCTGCAGAGAAGGGCGGCAAGGATTTACGGTGCGGATGAGAGCTATTATCTTGTCAATGGGAGCACAGGGGGAATTCTGAGTGCAGTCAGCAGTGCAATTCCGGCAGACGGCCATATTCTGATGGCGCGTAACTGTCATAAGTCCGCATATCACGGGGCATATTTGCGGAATCTGAATATGACTTATCTCTATCCGCCCTGGCTGCAGGAATACGATATATTTGATGCCGTTACGCCGCAGCTGGTTGCGGAAGCACTGGAACGGGAGCCGGATATCAATGGGGTACTGGTGGTATCTCCTACTTATGAAGGAAGAATATCGGATATAGGTGCCATTGCGGAAATTGTTCATAAAAAGGGGATTCCGCTCATTGTGGATGAAGCGCATGGGGCGCATTTGGGTCTGTCAGGAAATTTCCCTCTTAACAGCTGTCAGCTGGGAGCGGATCTGGTGATTCACAGTGTGCATAAAACGCTTCCTGCATTGACGCAGTCGGCTTTGCTCCATGTAAATGGTAATCTGGTGAATCGGAGGCTCCTGGAGCGCTTCCTGCATATTTATCAATCCAGCAGTCCATCCTATCTGTTAATGGCAAGCATAGACAATGCACTGCAATATGTGGAACGTGAAGGCGCGGAGGCATTTCAGCGTTTTCGAGATATGTATGTGGAAATGATGGAGACCCTGGAAGGGTGCAGACATTTAAAGTTCCTTCCCCAGGGAGCCGAACAGGATATCGGGAAGCTTTTCATCTCTGTGAAGGGTACCAACCTGACAGGAAAACAGCTCCAGGAAAATTTGTTGAAGAATTACGGGCTGCAGATAGAGATGGCTTCCATGAGTTATGTGCTCGCCATGTTTACAATCAATGACGGGGAAGAAGCTTACGAGCGGATGAAAAATGCTTTGCTGGAGATTGACGGCAGATTGACGAAAGGGGAGACTGTGCCTGTTTCAGAACAATATGACAGAGGAAGAATGATACGGGACGGTTTCGACGGGATTTCTCTTGCCCAGGCGTGGGACAGTGCCGTGGAACAGGTAAGTATAGAGGAAAGTAAGGACAGGTATGCAGGAGATTTTATTAGTATATATCCGCCGGGAGTTCCGCTTGTGGTACCCGGAGAGCAGATCACAGAGGAGATATGCAGGACTATTTGGGAGGGTGTGAAGCATGGATTGCAGGTGGAGGGAATTTTTCCGGAGGAACATAAGAACATGGCAGGGGAAAAAATATATCTGCATGTATTGCGGCAGGGGATTAAGAGGCCCACACCTGCGCATTAATTTATAGTGCACATGGGGTATTTACAGTCCGGCGTATAACATAGTCACTGCTGCGGCAGTGGCTTCAAGACAGCCGGACGGACTTTAGTCCTGCGTAAGCCGGTAAATTCCGGCGGTCTTGCGTATAAAATGAGGGTAGTTTTTCGGAAAACTATGAGAGCATGATAAAAAGGGTAAGGGAAAGAAAGAGAGGATAATAGAATGAGAAAGACAAAAATAATCTGTACCATTGGACCGGCCAGTGAGAGTGTGGAGACATTGCGCGAAATGATGCTTGCAGGTATGAATGTGGCAAGATTCAATTTTTCCCACGGCACCCATGAAGAGCAGAAGGAGAAGCTGGAAAAGGTGCTGCAGGCAAGGGAGGAACTTGGGCTTCCTGTGGCGACTCTGCTGGATACGAAGGGGCCGGAGATCCGTCTGCGGGATTTCCAGGGGGGAAAGACAGAGCTGGTAACAGGGCAGCAGTTTATATTGACTACGGAGGAAATACTTGGAACGAATCAGAGAGCGGCTATTTCCTACAAAGAACTGAAAAATGATATTGAGCCGGGAACCACTATTTTGATAGATGACGGCCTCATAGAGATGACAGTGGAAGAGATCCGTGGGGAAGAAATTATCTGCCAGGTGGTAAACGGCGGTTTCGTTTCTAACCATAAGGGTGTCAACGTCCCCGGTGCCGTCTTATCCATGCCTTATATCAGCGAGGTGGACAGGGCGGATATTTTGTTTGGTATTGAGCAGGGGTATGATTTGCTGGCAGCTTCCTTTGTCAGGTGCAAGGAGGATATTCTTGCGGTCCGCAGCATATTGGATGAGCATAAAAGCAGTATGAAGATCATAGCAAAAATTGAAAATATGCAGGGAATTCAAAATTTGGAAGAGATATTGTCGGTTTCTGATGGTATTATGGTAGCAAGGGGGGATATGGGAGTTGAAATTCCCTTAGAGGAAGTGCCTATTCTGCAGAAGAAAATGATTAAATTGGCCAATGCCCAGGGCAAACATGTTATTACGGCGACACAGATGCTGGAGTCCATGATCAAAAATCCCAGACCCACACGTGCAGAGACAACAGATATTGCGAATGCCATCTATGATGGTACCACAGGTATTATGCTGTCCGGAGAGAGCGCGGCGGGAAAATATCCTGTGGAAGCAGTAAAAATGATGGCTAAAATTGCCGAATGTGCCGAAAAGGATATTGATTACCGTTCCAGAATGCACCGCAATGCCCGCGGCGGAGAGTGCGATATCACCACAGCTATTGCCTATGCTACCTGTACGGCTGCAATGGATTTAAATGCGGCTGCCATTATTACCGTCACTATGTCAGGGTTTACGGCGGAAGCTATTTCCAGGTTCAAACCGAAATGCCCCATTATTGGCTGCACAGTGAGGGAAGAGGTGTACAGGCAGTTGAATTTGCTGTGGGGTGTGATGCCATTGCGTCTGAAGCAGGAGGATGATGCGGAAGCATTGTTCGGGAGGGCAGTGCAGGAAGCGAAAAAGGCAGGTTATGTGAAAGAAGGCGATATTGTGGTGATTACTGCAGGGGTTCCGCTGGGAATTGCCGGTACCACCAATATGCTGCATGTGGTCATAGCATAAAAGCCAGCGGTAATTGTTAAAGCAGCAGAGATTGTCAAATCCATCGGAAGCTGCTAAAGCCAGCAGAAATTGTTAAAGCCAGCGGTAATTGTTAAAGCAGCAGAAATTGTTAAATCCATCGGAAGCTGCTTAAGCCAGCAGAAATTGTCAAAACCATCGGAAGCTGTTAGCAGGAACGGCTTTAGCAGCAGTGAATTGTAAAGGTATGCGTATAAGAACATGGAGTGAATCGGGTCTTCGTATAAGCGAGGCAAATATCTGGAGATACAGGAGTTGAGTATGGGTAAAATCATATGTCTTATGGGGAAAAGCGCGGTGGGAAAAGACTCTGTTTTCAAGAGACTGTTGGAAGACAGGAGCCTTGGCCTGCGAACGATTGTGCCCTATACAACGCGTCCGATTCGGGATGGAGAGCATAACGGCGTGGAGTATTATTTTACGGATGAAGTGGGATATGAGAAGTATAAGGGGCAGGGCAGAATCATTGAAGAGAGACTATATCATACCGTGCTGGGCCCATGGCGCTATTTTACTGTGGATGACGGAAGGATAGAGGCACAGGCAGATTACATTGTCATCGGCACCTTGGAGGCATATCTCAGGCTTCGGGATTACTTCGGCAGAGGAAAGGTGCTTCCGATACTGCTGGAGGTGGATGATGGTATCCGCCTTCAGCGTGCATTGGACAGGGAACGGGTGCAGGAACATCCTAAATACGAAGAACTTTGCCGCAGATTCCTGGCGGACAGTGAAGATTTTGCCAGAGATAATATCGCGGCTGCGGGCATTGAGAGGCATTTTGTCAATGAGGATTTGGAGCAGTGTCTGGAAGAGATTAAGGATTACATAAGGGGGCAGAGTAATGGCGATTAAGATAGGTCAGGTGACCCAGACGGAACCGGCGCAGGTAGAACAGACCCAGCCAGTGCAGCAGACGGATGGAAGCTTTAAATTCATGCTTGCCAGTCATATCGAAGAATCAGAATTACAGGCAAGGCTGCAGTCGTTGATGGAGGAAATCACCATGCAGGGTGACCGGCTTGCCAAACGCCGGGATGTGAAAGATATGCGGCGTTACCGGGGGCTGGTAAAACAGTTTCTGAATGAAGTGGTGACGCGGTCTCATGCTTTTTCCAGGGAGAATTTCCTGGACAGGAGGGGCCGTCACAGAGTATACGGCATTGTCCGGTTGATTGATGAGAACCTGGATCAACTGGCGCAGGAATTGATGAAGGATGAGCAGGATCATATTGCCATATTGAGTAAAATCGGAGAAATCCGTGGATTGCTGCTGGATATATTTACATGATGATCGTTACACACTGAAAAACGCAGACGAGTAAGCTCGCTTTGGGCAGTGCTTTTCCTGGAACGAAGTTCCAGGGGATTGTTTGTGCCGACGGCGTCGGCATAACGGGAAGTGTGGACTTTCGTCCCGGCATGGGTTTCAGCAGAGGATTTTATGTGGATTTATCTCTTTGACATATGTGTCTGAAGGGGAAGATTATCGTTTGATATATGCAGGTGAAAAGGGGATATTGATAAGAAGGTCATGATTACCCGGAAAGGACAAAAGGATTCGTTATTATGGCGAAATTTCAGGATATTATCGGTCAGGAGCAGATTAAGGAGCATCTTCGTAACGCGCTTTCCACAGGCAAGGTGTCCCATGCATATCTGATTGACGGGGAAAAGTCATCCGGTAAGGAGTTTATAGCCAAGGTGTTTGCCATGGCATTGCAGTGTGAAAAGGGAGAGGCGGAGCCATGCCAGGAATGCCATTCCTGTAAACAGGCATTGTCAAACAATCACCCGGATATTATCAGAGTGGTACATGAGAAACCTAATACAATCAGTGTGGATGACATACGAAAGCAGGTAAACGGTGATGTGGTATTGAAACCATACAGCAGTGCCCATAAGATATATTTGATTACTGAGGCGGAGAAAATGACAGTACAGGCACAGAATGCATTGTTGAAGACATTGGAGGAACCGCCTTTGTATGCGGTGATTCTGCTGATGACTTCCAATGTCAATGCTTTGCTGCCGACCATTCTCAGCAGATGTGTTATGCTGCATATGAAGCCTGTGCCGGATTCGCTTGTGAGGGAATATCTCTGCAGACAGCTTCAGATGCCGGATTACAAAGCGGAAGTATGTGCGGCGTTTGCCAGAGGTAACATTGGCAAGGCAAAAGCGCTGGCTTCCAGTGAAGATTTTGAAAATGTTAAGGCGGATGCGCTGTCTCTGTTAAAGTACATACAGGATATGGAGTTAAATGAAATTATTGCCGCGGTCAAAAAGGCTTCGGAATATAAGCTGGAAATTAATGATTATCTGGATATATGTGTGATCTGGTATCGGGACGCTTTGCTGTTCAAGGCAACAAATGATGTGAATCATCTGATATTCCGGGATGAGATACAGGCATTGCGCAGGGCGGCCCAGCGCAGCAGCTATGAGGGAATAGAGACCATTATCAAGGCATTGGATACCGCGAAGAAACGGTTGGATTCCAATGTAAATTTTGACCTTGTCATGGAACTGCTGATGCTGACAATTCAGGAGAACAGCTGAAAAATTTTCTTTATGCCCATGTATTTGGATAAGATTTGATGATTCGTGTGGGTGGGGCTGCTATAGATTCCATTATTAACTATGGTTTTTTACAGAGAGATATGTTAGAATAACAGCTGGGACATTTGCAGATTACAGCAGCATATAGGCAATGCCGGATAAAGTAGAAGAACAATATCTATTCAGACAGCGTACAGACGAACATTTTGATGTTAAGAAGAAGGAAATCCGGTGCGGATTTCTGCTGTCGGGAGGATAGCTGCGGAATTGAAATAGAACAGGCAGTGTCAGGTGGCGGCAGAAACCGGAATGTGAGGTAGATAGATGATTAAAGTAATTGGAGTAAGATTTCGCACAGCGGGAAAGATTTATTTCTTTGATCCGCTGGAGTTTCATATAGAAAAAAATGATCATGTGATTGTGGAGACAGCCAGAGGAATAGAATTTGGAACCGTGGTATCAGGTATTAAGGAAGTAGAAGAGGAAAAAGTCGTTCAGCCTTTAAAGCCGGTGCTGCGTATTGCAAACGAACGGGATGTGGAGCAGGAGACTGCAAATAAGGAGAGGGAGAAGGAAGCGTTTCAAATCTGCTTAGAGAAGATACGTGAGCATGGTCTGGAAATGAAATTGATCGATGCAGAGTATACTTTTGACAATAATAAGGTGCTTTTTTATTTTACGGCAGACGGGCGCATTGATTTTCGGGAATTGGTAAAGGATTTGGCAAGTGTGTTCAAGACCAGAATCGAGCTGCGGCAGATTGGCGTCAGGGATGAGACGAAGATTGTGGGGGGAATTGGAATCTGCGGACGTCCCTTGTGCTGTCACAGTTATCTGTCTGATTTTGTTCCTGTATCCATTAAAATGGCAAAAGAGCAGAATTTGTCTCTGAATCCTGCTAAAATATCAGGCGTCTGCGGCAGACTTATGTGCTGTCTGAAAAATGAGGAAGAGACTTATGAAGAGTTGAACAGACGGCTGCCTAATATTGGTGATTTTGTCAACACAGCAGACGGACTGAAGGGCGAAGTACAAAGCGTTAATGTATTGCGTCAGCTTGTAAAGGTGATCGTGAATGTAGGGGATGAAAAGGAAATTAAAGAGTACGCTGTGGAACAGCTGCAGTTTCGCCGGAAACGTGGCAAGAAGGAAAAAATGGATCTGACCCAGGAGGAATTGGAAGAACTGGAGCGGCTGGAAGAAGAGGAACAGCAGGAATTGCAGGAGAATAAAGAATCCGAATCGGTTCATGTACAGCATCAGAGTGGTAAAGGCCGCTATGACAAGCGCAAATTCCAGGGCGGCAGTCAGGAAAATGGACAGAAGGAAAGTGAGCAGTTATCCGATGGAGCTGAGGCAGATGCACAGCGTCAGGGCAGCAGGAACCGGCTGAATAGAAATCATCAGGAGGGCAGAAAGCGTTCGGATGACAGGCAGCATTCCAGTGCAGGAATGCCTCAAGGGGATAGAGAGCATGCAAATGCGAGAAATAACCAAGGGGATAGAGAGCATGCAAATGCGAGAAATAACCAAGGGGAGAGAAGCTATACAAATGCAGGAAAGAATCAGGGAGAGAAGCGTTACACAAATGGGGGAAGCGCTCAGGGAGAGAGGTTCTATGCCGGGGCGGGAAATGCCCAGGGTGAGAGGAGCTATACAAAGGCAGGAAGCCCCCAGGGCGAGAGAGGGTATGCGAATGCAGGAAATGTCCAGAGTGAGAGAGGATATGCGAATGTGGGAAGTACCCAGGGTGAGAAGAGTTACGTAAATGCAGGAAATGTACAGGGTGAGAGAGGAGCTGCAAATGCAGACAGTGCTCAGGGTGAGAAGAGTTATGTAAATACGAGAGATAATCCAGGGGAGAAGAGTTACGCAAATGCAGGAGGCGCTCAAAGGGAAAAGGGGTATACAAGTCCAGGCACATCTCAAGATGAAAGAAGCAATGGGAATGTTGGAAATGTTCAGGGAGAGAAAGGTTATGCAAATACAGGAGGCGCTCAGGGAGAGAAGAATTCTGCAAGTTCGCAGGAGAATAGAAGTCATGTAAGTGGAAACGATCGTCATGGTAACAGAAATTATTCACATGGAGGGAATCATCAGGAAGGCCGAATCCATCAAAATGGTGGTAATCGCAGACGGCAGGACAGTTATGGTTATCAGAGTGGAAGAAATCGTCGGGAAAGCAGAAACAGATATGATACAAGGGGCAGACAGGAAGGTCAGTCAAGGGCAAATGACAATCAAACTGAAGGAAAATGAGCGTTTGGACGAGCTTCAGCGGAATGGTTATTATATTATTCAGAATCCGGGAAAATTTTGTTTTGGAATGGATGCGGTGCTTTTGACTGGGTTTGCTCATGCAGGGGAAGAGGACAGGCTTCTGGATATGGGGACAGGTACAGGAATAATACCGATTCTTATGGAAGCGAAGTACCATTGTGCACATTTGACCGGTCTGGAGATTCAGCCCGATAGTGCTGACATGGCGTCCAGAAGTGTAGCATTAAACGGGTTATCGGAAAGAATAGATATTGTCACCGGAGATATCAAAGAAGCAGACCACATTTTTAAGTCTGCTTCTTTTGATTGCATTACCTGCAATCCACCGTATATGATCGGGCAGCATGGCATTGTCAATCCCAATGCACCCAAAGCGATTGCGCGGCATGAGCTGTGCTGCACTTTTGAGGATGTGGCGGAACAGGCGGCGAAATTGTTAAAACCGGGAGGACATTTTTTTCTGGTGCACAGACCGTTTCGATTGGCAGAACTTATAGTGACATTGGTACGCCATAAGCTGGAGCCAAAGCGAATGCAGCTGGTGTATCCTTATGTGGACAAGGAACCTAATATGGTACTGCTGGAGGCCGTGAGAGGAGGAAAGTCCCGGATGACAGTGGAGAAACCGCTGATTGTATACCGGGAGCCTGGGGTGTATATGCCTGAAATATATGAGATATATGGTTATTGATGAGAAGCGGCTGGATGGGTTAAGCAGCAGAATAAGCAGCAGTAAAATATGAAGCAAGGGAATGAGAATTGTTTTGGCCGATTTGTTGTAAGCTGTTTGTTGTATGTGGATGGAATGTTTTGAATGAACAGAAAATGTGTAAACGGAGGATGAAAGTGGAAGAAAAGGTTTGGGTGATGCCCACGCATATCGTTGCTGCTGCAGGGGTGGTGTTGAATGAAAAGGATGAAGTCCTTATGGTGAAAACCTATAATGCAGGCTGGGTGTTTCCCGGCGGACAGGTAGAAGAGGGTGAGAATCTGATTGAAGCACTGAAGAGAGAGATTTGGGAAGAATCGGGAATAGAAGCAGAAGTGGGTGAGCTTTTCTGTATTGCCTCAAATACTGCAAAGCATCAGGGATATAACGGTGTAAAGGAAGTACCTACCAAAGTCATGCTGGACTTTGTATGTAGAAAAACAGGCGGTATAATCAGGGGCTCAGACGAAAATTCGGAGTCAGGGTGGTTTCCAAGAGAAAAAGTTCTGTCCATGATACAAGCACCCGCAATCATTGAGCGGTATAAGGCATATTTGGAATATCAGGGCAGACCTGCGTATATGGCTTATGTCACAAAACCGGTATTTGAACTGAAATACAAGACAAAAGTGTGAAGGAAATGAAGATTTTCTAAGTCAGTAAAGTACACACTGACTTAGAAAACCTAAGTCATTTCCTGGAAGAATGCAAGGGCAGCATTCTTCCGGATTTGTACCGGGTTCATGTATTGTTTGTGCCGTCCAAGGAGGTGGGCTTTGCCCCCTCTTGGCGGCATGTCAGGAAGTGTGAACGGAATGAAGGTGCAGAATATTTCAGGGGAAGGAGCGGAAGATGGGAGGAACTTTATATTTGTGTGCAACACCCATAGGGAATCTGGAGGATATGACGCCGAGAGTAGTGGAAACGCTGCGGTCCGTGGATTTGATTGCGGCGGAAGACACACGTAACAGTATAAAATTGTTGAACCATTTTGACATTCATACGCCCATGACAAGCTATCATGAATACAATAAGGTGGAAAAAGCAAAGCGGCTGATTGAGCAGCTGCAGGGTGGGCAGAATATAGCGTTGATTACGGATGCGGGGACACCGGCGATTTCAGATCCGGGAGAGGTTCTGGTCAGGATGTGCCATGAAAATCAGGTTCCCGTTACCAGCCTGCCGGGGGCGGCCGCCTGTATTACTGCACTGACTTTGTCAGGATTGTCCACCAGGAGGTTTTGCTTTGAGGGATTTCTTCCCGGGGATAAGAAGGAGAGAAGAGCAGTTCTGGAAGAGCTGGGAACGGAACCTCGCACGATAATATTATATGAAGCACCCCATCATCTGACAGGCACATTGGATGAGCTGTACCAAAGACTGGGAAACCGCAGGATTACCTTGTGCAGGGAATTGACGAAAAAGTTTGAAACTGTTATGCCCATGGATTTGAAGCAGGCATCGGAGTATTATCATAAGGAAGAGCCAAGGGGTGAATATGTGCTGGTGATTGAGGGAAAGAACCGGCAGGAGCTGCGGCAGGAGGCGATTGCAGCATGGGAGGCCATGGAGATAGGAGAGCATATGGCATATTATGAAAGTCAGGGAATGGATAGTAAGTCGGCCATGAAGCAGGTGGCAAAGGATAGGGGTGTGGGAAAGCGGGAAATATATGCCTATCTTCATAGAGATGGTTGTGGAGCTGAGTGAAATTATATTCTTCCGGATTTGTAACAGGATGGTTTAGCAAGCGCTTGTGCTGACATTGGCGGTATATAGGAAGGGTGAAACAGTTATGGTTCTTTTAAGTGGGAGGGTAAAGTTGGCAGCAGATATTTGTGACAGATGTGTTAATTATATATATGATG
The DNA here is from genome assembly GCA_910584435.1 of uncultured Acetatifactor sp. Taxonomy (GTDB): domain Bacteria; phylum Bacillota; class Clostridia; order Lachnospirales; family Lachnospiraceae; genus Acetatifactor. The sequence goes on along the minus strand of CAJUAP010000002.1, from coordinate 92,933 downwards.
ATGAGAGTGAATGCTATTGCTGTATGGTGAATCTGGACGAAGATGAGATGTATCTTTTTTTATCGGGGACTCGCCGGGAGTGCCCGTACTTTCACCTGGATGATGAATACAGTGTAGTGCGGCATCAAATTTAGGTATCTGAATGGATTGTGTATGAGTGGATGGGTTTAACTATGGAGGAGATATATGAAATTTATCAGGCAGCTTACAATTATTTTCTGCATTTCTTTGATTGCAGAATTGATGGAGTATTTGATTCCTCTTCCGGTGGCAGCCAGTGTTTATGGGCTGGTGCTGATGCTGGCTGGGCTGATGACCAGGCTTATTCCGTTAGAAAAGGTTGAGGGGGCGGCGGATTTTCTGGTAGAAATTATGCCCATTTTGTTTATTCCGCCCACAGTCAGCATTATGATAAGTTTTGAAGTGCTGAAGCAGCTTTTGATTCCTGTTACAGTGGTTTCAGTGGTATCTACCATATTGGTTATGGCGGTTACGGGAAGGACAGCACAGGGAATTATGAGAAGGAGCCATAAGGACAGAGGGATGTCCGTAAGTGCAGAGGAGAAAGGAAAATAAGCATAGAACAGAGGGATGTCCGTAAGTGCAGAGGAGAAAGGGAAATAAGCATAGAACAGAGGGATTTCCGTAAGTAAGGGGAAGAAAGTGAAGTAAGCATAGGAAAAGAATTATGGATAAAGAGCGGGTTTTGCCAGGGCAGAGTTTGAAGAAGCAGTATCAGGATAATCCGGTGTGATGGCAGAATAGGGAGTTGAGGAAAGGATAGGATAAAGTCATGGAAGCAATAAGAGAGACGTTGGCACAGTCCGTATTTTTTGGAATGGTAATCAGTCTGCTGTGTTATCAGATTGGGGCGGCAGTACAAAAAAAGACAAAATTGGCGATTGCGAATCCTTTATTAATCTCTGTGGTTATCATTATAGGTATTTTAATGCTGTTGGATATTGATTACGATGCTTATTATAACGGTGCAAAATACATTCAATATTTTCTTACGCCTGCAACAGTCAGCCTGGCGGTGCCTCTTTATAGGCAGATGCGTTATATTAAAAAATATCCTGCGGCAGTATTCGGCAGTATTGCGTCAGGAGTGCTGATGGCAATGGGCAGTATATTCCTTATGGGATTGGCGTTCGGGCTGACCCATGAACAATATGTATCACTTTTACCGAAGTCCATTACCACTGCAATCGGCATAGGTATCACTGAGAAAATGGGGGGTATGGTCAATGTCACAATCATTGCCATTTCTATTACAGGGATTCTGGGGAATATCGCGGCGGAGGGAGTCTGCAGACTGTTTCGGATTCAGGAGCCTGTGGCGAAAGGTCTTGCCATTGGTACTGCCTCCCATGCGCTGGGGACAGCAAAGGCAATGGAGATGGGAGAAGTGGAAGGCGCTATGAGCAGTCTGTCCATTGTAGTGGCAGGAATTCTGACCGTAGTTACGGTTTCTATATTTGCCCCGTTTATATGAGGGATGGCTGCTTATGAAAATAGTATGGATTAGAAGTGAAAAAACCGCAAAGTTTTTCCGGTGAAAACCATTGTAAAAACTTTACGGTTTTTTATTTTGACTTATTCTATATTGTTTGGTAATTAAAATTTGAAATAAATTGGCAGACATACTTTGACCTATAGCTGCAGATAATAATCTCGCACCAGAAAATGAAAGGAGATTATGGATATGACCAGTATTTCTGAACTTGATTTACAGAACCTGCGGCATTTGATCGGCGGCTATGACACAACCCACTGTAAGATGCAGGAATATGCCAAAGCGGCAACAGACTCTCAGGTGAAACAGTTTTTTGAAAAAGGCGCAAAGTCCGCAATGGACAACAAGCAGCAGCTTATGAAATTTCTGCAGTAAGGCTGAACTTTTCAAATGTGCAAGTGATGCCCCAAAGTGAGTTAATATCATTTATTGGGTTGGTAAGGAGGTTAAGATATGCAGTTACAGGAAAAGACCATGGTTGCAGATACCCTGGCTGGTATTAACGGTGAGTTGATACGTTATGCAGAGATGATCGCGCAGTCAGAGAATAAAGAATTGAAGCAGACGTTAAAGCAGTTCCGCAATGCCTGTGAGCAATCCCAGGAGGAACTGTATAATATCGCCAGAGAGAAATCCTATTATGTTCCTGCCAGCAAGGCAACGGACGAAGAGGTTGCCCATGTAAAGCAGCTGTTTACGCAGGGAACGCTGTAATAGGAAAAAGTAACAGGATAAAGAACAGGATAAAGAACAGGACTAAGTAAGAGAATAAAGATTATTCATAAAAACCCCAGGGGAGAAATCCTCCGGGGTTTTTATGAAATAACATAGGGAATCAGAGCCGCAAGTAAATTTATGCTTGTATAAATCGGTAGTTTGTGGCAATGAATTTGTTTATAAAGGTGGTTTCGTGTGAAAAGATGGGATGATTTCAGGAGTGAGAGAACTGATACATTCACAGGACAGGTATCAAATGAACTGGATTGAGGGCGCTGCGGATGGGCGGTGATGAGAAGTATTTCGGGGGATTTTGTATACGGCCAAGGTTTAAAGCCATAAGGGTGTTCATAGAATGATAACAGAATCAAATTATAAGAAGGGAACAGGCGTATGGCATTTTTGGAAAAGGTAGGCGGAACCCTGGCGGCCAAAGGCAGGGAGGTAGCTGATAAGGCTAAGGAGATGGCGGAGGTGAACCGGCTGAACGGACAGATTCACGCACAGACCAATGCCGGGGAGAAAATTTATGCGGAAATCGGCAGGATGGTATGTGAAAATCGGGAAAACTGGGAAAAGATGGAATTCACAGAGCAGTTTGAGCAGCTGGATACTGTTCAGGCGGAGATAGCACGTCTGCAGGAGGAAATACTCCGGGTAAAAGGAATCAGAAAGTGTGAGAACTGTGGGGCGGCAATTGATATGAGATTATCCTATTGCCCTGAATGTGGGGTGACGATTGCAGCAGAGGCGTCGGAGACGGAGGCTGAAGCACAGCAAGGCCGGGAAAGGCAGCAGGACAGAGGAGATCAGCAGGGACAGGAAAAGCGTCAGGAAGAGCAGCAGGTCTGGAGAGAGCCGCAGCGGCAGGAAGAGGCATGGACCAGGGAAGAACTGCCGAATCAAATAAACCAGGTGGATATCTGCCAGGGATGTCATAAGAAATTGGATCAGGGAATGTTATTCTGCCCGTTCTGCGGAAGAAAACAATAAGCATCAAATGCCCTCCTTAACCGGAAGCATCCGGAAAGGAGGGCGAGGAAAACTGTGCTCACCTGAGGAAGAGAAAGTCTGCTTTACCTGCAGGTTAATATATCCAATTCCTTATATTGCGCAACTCGCCGGGAAATGTCCTCCCAGGTAATTTTAGAGCGGACAAACTCGAAATCATCCTCAATGCGTTTTATTTCCTGCTGAATCTGGGGAAGAAGGGACAAATCCTCCTTACAGGTGCGCAGGTAATAATCCGGCAGAAGGGCGCAGGAAACCAGGTCAATTTCAGCCTCACTGTTCTCAGGGCCTTCCGTCAGAAGCCGCAGGTGGCTGTCAAGATAGAGGTTGAGTTCCGTCAGTACCAGCAGACCGTTTAAGTCAAATGCCTGAATGGGCGCTCCGCCGGGAACCTCTGCCTGTTTGGTCAAGTCGGAGAAACACTCGTCATCGCCCAATTCGTAAAGCTGATCACAGATGTCCATGAGAAACTGGAAGTCTGCTTCCGAAATCTGTCCCTGGAAGGATTGCAGGATTAAGTCCGTTGCCCGTCCCAGCTGTCCAAGAATCTCACAGCCGGGAAGTGAGGACAAGCGCCGCCCGACCTGAACCAGGCGTGCCATGGTCAGCAGCCCCCACACACGGCTCTGCAGATCATTTAAGAGATATTCTGCCTGTGTCTGAATCTGCTCCGGTATCTGGTTGGTAAGCAGGGGCATATCTTCCAATTGCCCTATTCTATCGGAACAGTCTTCGCGCAGGGATTCTTTTACCTGTTCATATACATCATCCCGGGAACTGAAGATAGTATCGGACCGGCTCAGGTACAGCATGGCACGGTTGGGGTCGCCGTTTTTCATACAGTGGACCCCCATATCATAATAGATTTTAGCCAGTGCGGGTAAATCTTCCCGCTCCTGGGCTCTGACAAGCCGCTGCTCCATTTCTTCCATGTTCCGCGTTGGAAGAATATCCCGGAACAGCTGCAGTAAACCGGATAATTTTGAAGGCATCTTGTAACCTCATTTCATAAGTTTTTATTGTAGGAATACGGGCTGTCTGAACTGTTGCTAATTATCTATGGAGACGTAAAAACTCTGCTGTGATGCCTGTGCTTCCTGAGATAATTGGAAGGCTCTGGCAAAAGTACTATTATTTGTACTGCTCCCTGTGCCGTCAGAGGTCTTATCTGCAGCAGCAGATTTCATAGCATCACCTGCGTCTCCCAGAACATAAGATTGGAATATCCTTGCCCGTTCTTCCCGTTGCTCCATTTTCTCAAGTTCTGCCTGTTTGGGGTCGGATTCTATACCGCGCAGCTCTTCCTGCTTCATTTCCCCCTTTAAAATGGCTATGCCGCCTTCAATTCTTGCAATGACAGTCGCCTGACTGTCTGCCTGCTGTACGGAAGCGTCTGCCGATACGATTCCATAGATCTCCTGCTGGGATAATCCCCTGTCAGAATCCATGTCATCTTCTAAGGATTCGGCTTCTGTTTCGGAAGAGTCCGTATCTTTGTTTTCTTTGGTCTGCAGATTTTCGATTGGCGAGGTCTGTCCCGTTGTCTGCTGCAGGAAGGATTCTTCTGTCTGTTTCGGGCCGGATTCTAAACCGCCTGCCTTATCCTGCTTTGTGTCTTCCTTTAAAATAACTATGCCGTCTCCGGTTCTGGTTATGACAGTTCCCTGAAGGTCATTCTGCTGCTGTGCTGCAGTGAATGATGACGGAGCCTTGGTGTCTTTTCCGTGGGATTGTTCCTTTTCGGCATCCTTCATACGGTCTGAAGGTTTTGTTTCATCCTGGCCAATGCCTGTCTTTTTGTTGTCTTCTGTCTGCAGACGGGAGGCATCTTTGTCTGAAGCAGTTCCTTCAGCCCGGTTCCCGGCTTCCGGTGTACCATCTTTTTTGAGCTTTGTTTCTTCCTGCAAGTCTGCCAACATGATTTCCCTTTTCTGTGACTTGCGGAACTCTTCCTGATGCTGTTTTAATTCCGTATTGAGACTGGTTATTTTCTTCCGGAGAGTCTTTCGTTCATTTTCCTGTTCGCTGACAGACAGCTCTTCATCTGAGGATAATGACCTCATCTGCTGCTGCGCATCTGTGATTTCTTTTTGAATGCTTTTGTTCCTGGATTCTGTGGAACCTGTCATAGTCATCTGCATGCCTGACATACTATTTGTTGATGTTATACTGCCGATTCCCATAGCATAATCTCCTTCCCTGCCAAAGAATGTTTCCGGACAATACATCCTTTTGCATATTTTTTATCTGTGTGGTTATACTTATTATTATTTTACTATTATTTCCAGGTAAAAAGCAAGATAATTTTTATATTGTTTCGTTCCTTTGCTTATTTTACTGTCTTATTTTTACTGCCAGGGCATGTGCTTTCATCCACTCTGATTCTGCAAGCTGAATGATATGCTCCGCATTATTCTTTAAGGCAGCTTCCGTGTATTTTATGACACTGTACCCTCTCATAAATTCTCCTACGGACATACCTGAAGAGAATCTGGCAGTGCCGCATGTGGGGAGAATATGGTTGGTTCCGCAGAAATAGTCCCCACCGGCTCGCTGCTATAGGCGTCTGCAAATACTGCACCTGCATTGGTTAATTGTGCAAGTGCGGTTTCGCAATCACTTAACAGCAGTTCAACATGTTCAGGTGCTATTTCATTTACCGCATAAAGCCTGTTCCATGTTCCGCCTGAGACATCATATCAGCGGCAATAAAAGCTTTCACATTCAAATAGTCGGCCGCATATAGTAAATGCTGGTCAATTGTTCCGTCAATTCCCGGTTTGGTCAGGACGGTTATGTTGGGAACACCGGCAACAATGGCCGGAATTAAGTTCATGTACAATGTGGAGAACAAGGGCGCCATATTGCCGGGAACCGTAATAGCAACGCTGTTGATGGGGGTATATCTGCGCTCGAATACAGCACTGTCTTCATGTTCTGCGGAAAAGCTTTCCGGAGAAATTTTCCCTGATAAGCGTGGATCGAGCGTTGCACCCAATATCAATGATACGTATAACAAGATAAGTAAAAGTTTGTCAAGCAGGAAAATGAGATTCAGAGCAACACATGTGGCATAAACTGTATAAATCAGGCCGTATCTAATGTAACAGTTCAGTGGCCTGTCTGAACTGCTGCGCTTTCATAAGATTTATTGAATGTTCATTGTAGTATATTGTTGTGTGCAGGTCTATTTTGTGATACAATGATTTCAAAATACGGGCAATCAAAACAGGGAAGGAGGTAAAAGTAAAGGTATAAAGCAGGAAAAGGGTGTCGGAGAAGTAGAAAGGATACTTCTTACATGAAAATATTGGTATTATCCATAATTAATCTGCTGCTGAGTTTGGCGCTGGCGGCCGCCGTTTATTGGATGAGCAGAAACGCCAGGGATTGGGGAAGGCAGCGTGTGGCTTTTACGGCAGAGTGCATCCGAAGGCAGGGCAGGGGAAAATGCCGCCAGCCTCATCTGTATATGGTAAATGTGCGGTTTCGGGATGCGGTGTTCGGCAAACTGATTACGGAAGGAGAGTACGGGAAGGTATGTGAGAACAGGACAGGGTATCTGGAAGTATACATAAGGGAGTTCCCCTGTCGGTTGTGCAGTCCGGAGCTGCAGAAATATGAATTTTCGATGGCAGAGACAGATTGGAAATATTATGACCGGAAACGGTGCGGCAGTTTGTTCCTCTTTGCTTTTGCAGCTTGGGAAGCATTGATTCTGCTTATGACGCTGCAGGCGTAAGTGCACTGTGGGGCAGGGGGCTGAGGGTTCGGCAGCGGGAGATGGCGAGGATGGAGAGAAGCCGGGGGTTCGGCAATGGAAGATGGTGAAGAGGTTGGGGAAGCTGGGTTCGGCAGCGGGAGATGGCAAGGATGTGAGAGAAGCTGAGGGGAGGGTATGGGGGAGAGTAACAGTAGTGTTTGGGATAGGTAAAAAGAGCCGTGGGCAGAAAGGAATAAGATTATGGCATTTTTTGAAAAAGTAGGGGGGACTTTAGCTGCAAAGAGCAGAAATGTGGCGGATAAGGCGAAGGAAATGGCAGAGGTAAATCGGCTGAACGGGCAGATTCATTCGCAGAAGAGCATGGCGGAGAAGATTTATGTGGAAATCGGCAGACTGATATATGAGAACCGGGAGGATTGGCAGTCTGTGAATGTGAGCGGCCAATTGGAGCGGCTGGATGGGATTCAGGAAGAGATTTCACGCCTCCAAACCGAAATATTGTGGGTGAAGGGGGTTCGCCAATGTGAAAATTGCGGCGCAGAGATTGACAGAAATGTGTCCTTCTGTCCTAAGTGCGGATGTGCAGTAAAAGCATTGAAGGAAGAGGCCGGGGAAGTGCAGGAGGGAGGAACGGAGCAGGAGAGTGTGGAGAGTGAATCAGCGGTTATGTGCTGTCCAGGATGCAATCAGGAAATAGAGCCGGGAACTGTATTCTGTCCTTTTTGCGGTGTGAAGCTGAAATAATCTGGGGAAAAGAGAAGTGCGGACGGAAGAAGAAAAAGTACATGGAGATAGGAAATCAATGAAAACAGTTTGGATGTGTGGGATACTTGCAAGTATATGCCTTATATTAGCCGGGTGCGGAAGTAAAGATGAAGTCGTGGTATACACGGCAGTGGAGCAGGTATACTGTCAGGAGTTATTTGAGCAGTTTGAAAAGGAGACAGGGATTCATGTGAGGGCGGTGTATGATACGGAAGCCAATAAAACCACAGGGCTGGTGAATCGTATTATTGCAGAGACGGACAGGCCGGTGTGTGATGTATTTTGGAACAATGAATTCATCCAGACCATTGCTCTGCAGGAAAAGGGGTTATTGGACAGTTATGTGCCTGAGCATGGAGCGGATATTCCTGAAGCATATAAGGATGCGGATGGCTATTGGACGGCCTTCGGCGGCAGGGCAAGGGTGATGCTGGTGAACACGGAACTGCTGACGGAAGCGGAGTATCCGCAGAGCTTGTTCGATTTCGTAAACGGGAAATATGAAGGGGAGGATCTTGCGCTGGCTTATCCTATGTTCGGCACGACCAGAACCCAGGCTGCTGCGGTTTATGCGTGGCTTGGGGAAGAAAAGGGGAGGGCCTTTTTCCAGTCCGCAGCGGATCAGGGGGTGCAGATTGTGGACGGAAATTCCGTGACAAAGGATATGGCTGCGGCCGGGCAGGTGAAGATAGGGTTTACCGATACGGATGATGCAAAGGATGCCGTAAATGACGGAGCGCCTGTTGTAATGATTTTCCCGGATCAGGAAGAGGGCGGCATGGGAACTCTGATTACGCCTTCCACAGTGGCTTTGATTCATAATTGCCCCAATAAGGAAAATGGGAAGAAGCTGATTGAATTTCTGGTGTCTGCGGAAACGGAGAAAGCGTTGATAGAGGAGGGATTTTTTGATGTATCGGTGCGTGGGACAGGCGATTCGGACGGCTTTCGGGTAAAAGGGATGGATTTAAATTTGAGGGAAATTTATCTGATGCTGGATATTGCCTCTAAGGATATGGAGGAAATTTTCCTGCGATAGGGTGATTGATTCCGCGGTGCATTTTTGCGGTGGTGTGGTATGAGCATGGTGCAGCGGATCAGTAAGTTCTGCAGAAATAGTCTGCTGAAGTGATATTGCGGCGTGGTAAGCTGCAGATGGATTGTTCCCATACATATCACATATAGCCTGTGGGGATAAACGGAGGATGCCGAAAGGATAGGGTGTCATAGACATATGAGAAAAAGTAGAATCGCCTGTGGGGCTGCGGTTTTGGGGTATTTTCTGTTGATTCTGCTGCCTGTTGCGGGCTTTGGAGGGGAGGGGGAACTGTCAGGTGTGCCTGTGTGGAACAGCAGACGGTTAGGGCTGGTGTGGAACAGTTTTCTAATGGCGTTTTTATCGGCCTGCGGATGTACGGTTACAGGGGTGCTGGCGGCGGTGGGGATTCACAGCGGACGGTTGAGGAACAGCGGCAGGAGGTGGTTTTTCCTGCTGTTAGCGCCGGTGCCCTATTATATTTATGCATTGACATGGATGTGCATGGTGAGATGGGCGGGCAGGGGGGACCGCAGGTGGTTTGCGGTGTCCATGACGGGGCTGCTTCCCTGTGTAATTGTGGATATTATGGCGTTTCTTCCTATGGTGACAGGATTGGTGCTGACTGCCATGGAACATTTTGACAGGCAGCAGATAGAAATTGCCAGAGTGTACGGAACCGGCCATAAGGTGCTGGCGCGAGTGATGCTTCCTGCCATATGGCCTTCCGTGTCGGCGGCAGGAATTTTGGTATTTGTGCTTTCGGTGACGGATTTCTCCGTACCTTCTCTTTTTCAGTATCAGACATATACCCTGGAGCTTTTTTCTGAATACAGCAGGGGCTGTGATTTAGGACAGATTGGGAGGCTTGCTTTGCCCTTGATTCTTCTTGTATTGGCGATGATCCTGGGGGCATTGGGAGGGCTTCGTTCTCTTTCCGCGGGAAGCGCGTCCATGGGGGCGCATGGGGTGGAGTTATCCGGAATATGGGCATGGATGGGGAAAGTGGGTGTGCTGATATGTATTTTGCAGTTGATGGTTCCGGCGGCGGTATTTGTCCTGGAAATACGGGACTGGGTTAGTGTGAGGGAATCCATTGTGCTGTGCAGGAAGGAATTGGCCGTTTCCGTTGTGATTGCCGGGCTGGCTTCCCTGACAGCATTGGCGCTGGCTGGGCCTGCAGGAATCTGGGTGGAGGATAAACCTATGCCGCTGAAGGCGTTGGCGTTATTTCCGGTGGCCGTTCCCTCGTCTCTGGTGGCAATGGGATTGCTGCAGACAGTAAACGGCAGCTGTTTTCATTGGCTGAGTCAGACAGTGTATTTTCCGGCACTGGGGTGCGCTGTAAAGTATATGCCCTTTGCGGTGCTGGTATTTATGGCAAGGGCCAGGGGGATTCCACGGGAAGAATTGGAGATTGCAAGGGTATATGCGGTGTCGGAGGGGGAGTATTTTTTCAGAGTACTGCTTCCGGCGTACCGCCCGGCTGTGCTGGGAGCCGGGGCGCTGGTGTTCCTGCTGACACTGGGGGAGGAAGGAATTACTTTGGTGCTAATGCCGCCGGGATATGAGACTTTGGCGGTGAAGGTATATAATTATCTGCATTATGGGGCCGGGGAGCTTGTCAGTGGATTCTGCCTGATTACGGTGGCGGTAACGGCCGGGGTGATGGTGGGAGCAGGAAGGATGATGAGCAGGCGCCGCAAAACCGGATTGCGCGGCCGGGGGAAGAAGGCGTAGAAATGATCAGAGTGGAGAATTTGGGTAAGAAGTATGGGGAGAAGAGGATATTCGGCGGCTTGGAGTTTGAAGTAAGGGAGGGAGAGATTCTTGCAGTGGCCGGAGAAAGCGGCTGCGGCAAAACGACTTTGCTCAGGATTCTAGCCGGGCTGGATCAGGATTACGAGGGCAGTGTGTATCTGGGGAGCAGAGCGCAGAAAACGTCATGGGGTGTGAAGCGGAGCGTATGGGGTGAGGGAAGGAAGTCAGAAAAGGCGGCATGGGGTGAGCACAGGAAGGTAGAAAAGCTGGAATATGGCGGGGGAGAGAAGGTAGAGAAGGCGGCATGGGGTGAGGGGAGGAAGTCAGAAAAGGCGGTATGGGGTGAGCACAGGAAGGTAGAAAAGCTGGAATATGGCGGGGGAGAGAAGGTAGAGAAGGCGGAATGGGGTGAGGGGAGGAAGTCAGAAAAGGCGGTATGGGGTGAAGATAAGGAAATGAGAAAGGCAGTATGGGGTGAGAGCAGGGAAGCGGAAAAGGCGGCATGCCGCGAGAGGGAAGCTCGCGGGGTGGCACCGGATGAACGGGGGATGGCTCTGGTGCTGCAGCAGCCTGCACTTTGGAACCATATGACAGTACAGGATAATATTTTATTTCCGCTGAAACGGCAGGAGCGCAGGGCGGCTTTGGAAAGGGTAATATATATCTGCAGACGGTTGGAAATTGCCGAATTGCTCAGGCGTTATCCGGAGGAAATATCAGGAGGTCAGGCTAAGAGGGTATCATTGGCCAGGGCGCTGGCGGCGGGAAGGAAGATTCTGCTGTTGGACGAGCCTTTGACTAATCTGGACAGTGATACCAAAGAAAAAGTGCTGGCATTTCTGGAAGAAGAGTATCTGGGGAGGGTGACGACTGTTTTTGTAAGCCATGACATCCGGGAAATAGAACGTTTATCTTCAAAAGTGCTGAAACTGGATAATAATGGAGCATAGGTTTATGCGGGACAAGCTGAAGGGATGTATGGTAAATGAAATACTTTGGAATGGGAACAGGGGACAGGATAAAATGAAGCAGGGGATACAAAGGAGTATTAATATTTTGTTTCTGGTGATTGGGTGTCTGCTGACCGGGGGATTGATATTCTGTGTGAGGCAGCAGGCCCGGGAAACCCGGCCGGAACCGTTGGCAGGTTTTGAAGTGTTTTGCGGCGGAGAAGAGATCTCGGCATTATTTCCGTCAGAAGACGGGTTATGGGTTGGGGGCAGGGACGGCGTGAAAAGGCTGGATATCCTGACGGGAGAAGTATTGGGATACGTGGCGGAGGATTTGGAGCTGATCTATGCGGCAGAGATTATCAGGGCATGGGATGGTTCCGTCTGGGTGGGACATAATGCCGGGGTAACAATGTTTGCTCCGGACGGAAGGAGAGAGGATTTTACAGCACCTGTGCTGACGGGAGGAAGAGTCAATACGCTTCTGAGTGTGGGAAATCAGGTATGGGCAGGAACCATGGAAGGTGCCAGTCTATTGGAAGAGCGGGACGGAATATGGAAGGTGCGAGAGAAATACACCAAAGAAAACGGTCTGCTGGCTGACCCGGTAAATGTTCTGGCCTGTGGGGAGAATGAGATATGGTTTGGATCCTACCTGGATAACCGTCCGGGGGGCGTCAGTATTCTTACGGCTTCCGGATGGCAGTATCTTACAGTGGAGGAAGGCTTGGCACATCCGTATATCAACGCCATTCTGCCGGCAGGGGATAAGGTGCTGGCAGCTTGCGGCCAGCTGACGGCAGGAGGGCTGAATCAGATAGAAAGGACGGGGAATGGCTTCAGGATAACGGATACTTTCGGAGTGCAGGATGGGATTCCCGGAGCGAAAGTACGTTGGCTGTATTTGGACAGCAATGGGTATCTGTGGATTACTACAGAGAGCGATGGGTTGATTCTTACAAAGGGGACAGAACTGACACATCCCATAGACGGGGTGGTGCTGACATGGGAGCAGGGTTTATCGGACAATGAAATCAAAAGTATAGTGGAAACGGATGAGTACTATTTTCTGGCAGGAAGATATGGACTTACCAGAATAGAGAAGCAGACGGTTGCTGCATTCATGGAGGGAGAAAATGATGAGTAAGGGGAAAGATAAGGTATTGATTCCCATGTATCAGATGGAGTTGAGCGGTTTTTACCTATTGCTGCGGATACATATGACAAAAAAGGGGTATCAGAATATTAACGGAGTGGGGGAAGATTTTTTCCGGCCTGAAATCTACCAGAACGGGAGCGGTATCCTGGCCAATCTGCAGAAGAGAGAGATGGTGGAAGAGCGGGACGGCGGTATCCTGCTTCGGGAAGGATTGGAAAAGGTGCTGGACAGGATTCTGGAATCGCCCCATTGTATGAATTTCCAAAATGCCATGCTTCAGAAAAAGGGGCAGATTCTAACCTTTTATTATGCGGACGGCGCTTATGTGGGGATGCTGCTGGATCGGAAGAATGCCATGCTGGTGGCTGCGGAAGAGGAAGACGCTCTATACAGGGCATTTGAGAAGCAATTAGAGGATAAAACGGTAAGCCGCAGGTTCCAGGCACAGCATTGGAATGTGCTGTGGCGGGGAGAGGATGCTTCCGAAGGCAACAGAGGGATTCTGGAACCCCAAAGGGAAGCCAGGCTGACCCATTCCGGCAATCGTGTCCCAAGGGAGCGTTTCAGTACTGCTATGGTTGCGGACAGCAGACAGATTCAGATTGTCCGGGGGGCGGATTCCCTGCCCTGGAAGAAGCTGAACCGGGAGACGGCGGCCATTCAGGACTGGTATGGCGTTATCTGCCGGGAACTGGAACGCCTGAAGGTTGAGAATCAAAGTAAAAATGCGGACGGCAGCAGGGAGAAGGAGGAGATTCCACAAGAGAAGAGCGAATATCAGAGGGTTACGGCAGCATCGGATTTCCCCAAATCCAGGGCAGGATTCTGTTTCTGGTCATTGAAACGGATCATTACAGGGCTTCCGAGAATGATATTGGGTATGGTGCGGAGGAAAAGTCTGGCGTTATTGCTGTATCCGCTGTGGGGTGTGGCGCTGTTTTTCTATAACATGTACATCACTTGTTATTATAACGATACTTTTATGCTGGACAGAAGAGCGAAGCTGGGAGATTTGAGCCCGTATCTGATGGCGGCTACATTGCGGACACCCAGTCGTCTGAAGGGGCTGCAGATGAACTGGGGGATGATCGATACGGCTTTTCTGGTATGGCCGCTTATGATGGTGCTGACGTTATTGCTCAGGCATCTGCTTCTGCAGCTGCGGCAGAGAAAGGCGGGATTTTTTGCAGATTTGGCAGGGATTCCGGGAGCGGTCAAGGATTGCGGGGGACAGTGGGACGGAAAGAGAAAATCCATGTGGATTGTTTTTGCACTGGTGTGGACGCTGGGCTTTCTGATAATGAATCCTGTGACCATTGTGCTGGCGGCAGTTTTGCTGCTGATGATGTTTGCTCAGGGGAGAGGCAATGCGCTGGTGCAGACTGCGTTTTTGTGGGCATGCGCCAGAGACAGGAAGAAGGTGGAAGCGGGAGAAAAGCAGGAACCGGACAGCAGAAAATACAGGCTGCTGTTGTTTTACGGCAGTGCGGGATTTGCCGTCTATGGTCTGGTCAGTGTGCTGCTTTGGTTTGCGGCGGATTATCATTGGTGGGTCAGGCTGGCAGTGACGGTGCTGATGGTGTTGTTTGCGCTGCTGCAGATTTTTATGCCGGGAGCCATTTCCGGAAAACTTCGTTCCAAGACGGCTGTTATTTTCCTGCTTTGCCTTACAGCCATGTGCGCCGCGGCCCTATTCGGCAGCAGCCTGGGTGTGGTGTTAGCGGATGACGGCGGATGGAGCGAATCAGGAGGAACCCTGGCCGGATTGATGCAGAATGCGGGGTTCGGTATTATTTTGGGAATATCCCTGCTGACCATTGGGCTGGCATTGGGTTTTCCGCTTCTGGGGGTAGGTATTGTAAGCCTGATTGCGGGAGCGGGAACCTTTGCAGTGGGCTTGACAGATACAAAAGCCGGGGATTATGTGAGGAAAAGTGCCAGGCAGTATTTCTTCGGTGCGGAAGAAGGGGAGAATAAGACATTATTTTGTACGGCTGCGGAACTGTTGAATTTTGCTGCAAGTTTTGCAAATCCTACTGCGGAGATGACGGGGACTGCTCTTAAGGTGTTCCAGGGAGGTAAGCTGGTGGGAGATGTGGTGTCTACGGTGGGAGATACTGCAAGTACCATTGACGATTTCAAGTCCTTTGTAAATGGTTCGGGGGATGTAGGGATTGGTGATTTGCTGTGGGATACGCTGGGGTTGGGATTGGATTTCTACGGAATCAAGGGGGATTACGGTGATTTCAAGAAGACGCTGGATACGCCGGGAATCAAAGGCAGTGATTTTCTTCAGCCGACCCTGCGCGAGCAGCACCAGGATATACAGACTTCGCGGCAGAATGAGATTGCCGATATGGAGAGCCGTCTGCATGGCCGGAGGCAGACGGAGATAGATGCGGAGAACCTGCGTCATCAGAATAAGATGAATGATATACAGGATACAATAGATCGTCTGGAACGTGGAGAAATTACACCTCCCATGGGGGTGGACAGTGATTCCTATCTTCGAGAGCTGAATCGCTCTCTGGGGACGGAAACCACATTGAATGCGGATAATCTGTCTCAGATACGTGATGCTTACAGGACGGAGCTGCAAAACAGCACAAAACAGATTATGGAAAGCTATTCTCAGAAGGAAAGGGAATTGCTGCAGAATGCCATAAAGGATTATGTGAAGGATCATGGTTATGACACAAAAGGGGAGTTGGATAATTTACGTGATTTTCTGTCCACAAACGGCTCCGGCGGCAAGGGAAGCGGAGAGCCGGCAGGAATTGAAGTTGACGGAGGTACTCCGGGAAGCGGTGAGCCGGCAGGAATTGAAACTGACGGAGGTGCTCCGGGAAGCGGAGAGCCGGCAGGAATTGAAGCTGACGGAGGTGCTCCGGGAAGCGGAGAGCCGGCAGGGATTGAAGCTGACGGAGGTGCTCCGGGAAGCGGAGAGCCGGACGAGATTATGGAGGTGCTTGAGGGAATATCGGATTTGACAGAGGAAGAATTGGAGCGTTTGCTGGAAAGAATAGAACAGTTCCTGGGAAGTGAGCATAGCGGAAGCGGTGCAGGTGTCGGGGCTCCATGATGTGTCCTGCACACATGGATTCAAGCAGAGTTATACTGCAGACCGCCAGAATTTACAGTAATGCTTCCGGGAAAGCACCTGGCTGGCGCTATGCAGTCGGGTTACAATGCAAATTTATTTGGTGCGCTATGTACTGCAGACCGTTGGAATTTACAGTAGGAAAATGAGCATAGGTACCTTGCCGATGGTCTGCAGCAGGGGCTCATGACAAGTTTTATCGGTGTGCAGAAACGTCAATTGACAGGAGAGCCATGCGGAAGTTCTGACAATAACCAGAACTGCTGCATGGCTTTTGACATAGAAGCAGGATTCTGCTGCAAAATGGTATGGAAGAGATCTGTTTTACATAAGATAAAATAATCATATTTTGGTGGAAAAAGGTATGTTAAATGCAATCTGGGCAGTGATGATACTGCTGGCGGTAATTTATGGAGCAATAACAGGACATATGAGCGACGTGACGGATGCGGCGCTGGACAGTGCGGGGGAAGCAATTTCTCTCTGTATTACCATGGCCGGTGTGGTTGCGCTGTGGATGGGATTGATGGAGATAGCGGACAAGGCAGGACTGGTGGAAAAGCTCACAAGGGGAATTTCGCCTTTCATGAGGTTTATGTTTCCAAGAATTCCGGAAAAGCACCCGGCAAGGGGGTACATAGCGACCAATATCATCGCCAATGTGCTTGGGCTGGGCTGGGCGTGTACCCCGGCGGGGCTGAAAGCCATGGAAGAACTGGCGAAGCTGGAGGCGGAGAGGGGGAATCCCGAATATCTGGAATCAAGGGGCGGTTCCATGGAACAAAGCAGCCCGATGATGCGAAAAGGCGGCGCTGAGAATTATGCTTCCTCAAACCATGGGCAGCCTTCCGCATATCCGCAGAAGGCTGCCAGGAAGGGGGCTGGCATGGGAAAAACGCGGCCGGAAGATGCAGGAAGAAACAGACGTGCCAGCAATGAAATGTGTACCTTTTTAATTTTAAATATATCATCTCTGCAGTTGATTCCGGTAAATATGATTGCTTATAGGGCGCAATACGGCAGTGCTGACCCTGCTGCCATAATCGTCCCGGCCATTGCGGCTACTTTGTTCAGTTCTTTTGCGGCAGTGGTGTATTGTAAGCTGAAAGACCATGGGAAAGGCAGTGCGGTATATTACAGGACAGAGGACGCAAAGGATTTAAAAGCAGCAGAAATCTTATATGGCGGCAGGGAAAATATTGGCCGCAGGAAAGTTACGCAAAAGGATAATTCACTGTTAGCCTCAGGAAGGAAAGGCAGGGGAGGGAAAGTGGTATGAATGTGCTGGCGCATCTTTCGGACATTGTAATTCCATTACTCATATTCTTTATTGTCGGGTATGGTTTTGTATCCAAAGTAAAAGTGTATGAGACTTTTTTAAAGGGGGCAAAAGACGGGCTGAAAATTGTTGTTGACATAGTGCCTACACTGATTGGTCTGCTGGTAGCGGTGGGAATGCTGAGGGCTTCCGGCTTTTTTGATATGCTGGGAACGCTGCTGGGGCCTGTGACTACAGCTGTTGGATTGCCAGCCCAATTGATGCCGCTGCTTGTGGTGAAGCTTTTCTCTTCGTCTGCGGCAACAGGGCTGGTATTGGATATATTCCGGACTTCCGGGCCGGATTCCTATGCCGGGATGCTGACATCCATTTTGATGAGCTGTACGGAAACGGTATTCTACACCATGAGCGTCTACTTCCTGGCGGCCAAGGTGACGAAAACCAGATATACCCTGACAGGGGCGCTGCTGGCGACATTGGTGGGGACGGTGATGAGCGTGGTGCTGACAAGGTGGATGGTATAAGAAGCAAGGGGATGTCCTCTGCGAATGAGGCGGCTTTTTTAGGTGGTATAAAGCTGTCTGTTTTTGGACGAACTGAAAAACAGATATTTGTGTATATTTTGGATTATCTGTCCAATGAAATTTATAAAAAAATGATATATAATGTTCCTGGAGCAGATTGGAGGCCGGTTTCAGATAAAACAGCCGGGCAGCTGGAAAGGAGCAGTTTATGGGAATATTTATTCACCTGGAAGTATCAAAAAGCACAACAGAAGAAGAGTGGAACAGGGTGTATCAGGAATCACTGGAACTTGTGAATGCTTTTCCGCTTGCGGAAAGGGGAACAATTACTTATTTTGGAAAGCAGGTCGTGTGTGCCGTCAGAACCAGGGAGCGGCAAAGCTCTGATCGCAGCGGCATGGAATATGGCTGGCATGCGGAAATGGATTACGACACATTAAAACAGGCAGAAGATTATTATCTGCCCCGGAATCTTGTTGACAGAGAAAAAATAGACAGGGAGGCCCAAGATGCGATGATGGGTGCGCTGCCGACCTATATGGATTATGACTGGAAAGACAAAAGGTTTGGCCGCACATATTCATTATGGGGTGCAAAAACACAAGGGAAACCCTATCATATGTATTTGCTGTCGATTGCCTGTCTGATGGAAGACCGGTTAGGAGAGAAGGCGTTTGTTTATGGGGATATCACACAGGGACAATGCCGCAAAGCAGTAGAGATGGCAAACCGGTATCTGAAGCAGCCGATTCAGGTCCCCGCACGCTGCGATGTGGATCGGCTGTACAGGCGCATTCAGCGGCTGCCAATAGAAGAGATTGAAAAAACAGAGGCATTTGAACGCTTTTATTTGGGTGAGAAAGACAAAATGTTTTATCAGTATATGAGAAGTCATTTTCACGCAGAAATCATACGGGCATACTGGGAAAAAAGGTTTTCACACAGTTTTATCGGAACGAGGGGATTTACGAAGGTTTTGAGAGAATATCTGTCTTCGGGGGCAGGACTTGAAGAGCTATGCCGGATTGCACACATGAAGGATCGTGAAGGAAATCTTCAGTGTGAAAAATTTATCAATGCGGTTATGGATTCCAAGCTGCATATCAAAGAAAAAAATACTGATGACTGTTTGGATATACAACAGGGGGCAGAACAGCCATACAGCATATGGACACTATTTGCGGATTTTGCATTTGGCTCTGCACATAATCGAAAGGTAGACCGTTATATACCAATAGAGGAAATCAGGGCGTCATTGAAGAATGGAATGGGTGATCAATGCGATGTAGATCAATATATAGACCAATATCTTGAACGGGAAGCGGCGGCTCCGGAAATAGATGTTTCCAGGGAAAATATAACAGAGAAAGAACTAACGGAAATGGCAGACACAGATGCGGCAGAGGTTTTTAATCAGTTAATCCATAAGAAAACGAATGAAATGCAGAATATGCAGGAGCAATATGTAAATACCGATTATGAAGACCTGATGGAATATAAAAAAGGCAGTACGATTACTCCGGCGCTGAAAGAAGCGGTTGGTAAATCATTTTTATTTTATCGTAGTATCACAGAAGAAAGACAATATAAAGAATTGATGGAAAAATCCCATGAAGAGAGGTGCGTTTTTTTAATTGAGCAGAACCAGCAGCTCTTGCTTCGGGATAAGGATTGGAGCAATATATTTGCGGATATGGAGCAGCATCCGGAATCATATGAACGATATTATCCAATGGTTCGCGTAAAGGCGGATGACAGGGGGTTGAACCGTCTGATAATGGCGCTGGTTTTAAATGAGGAATTATATGAGTCTGCAGAAGAATGGAGCCTTTATTGTGGCCAAGACACTGATGATTGAGAGTGGACAAAAGCCTGCGGAAGAACAGTCCTGTTGTATTTGATGAGGATTATAAGGAGTGTCGCCAGTTATGATGCAAGCATTTAAGAGTGCGGTGGTGCAGCGAAATCGTAAAAAAGCTCAGATATTTATATGAGATTTGGTTGCCGGAAATCATGCAATGTGGTAAATTATCTGTGAGGAGTAATTTGCCATTGTCTTATACCCATAATTTGAAGTGATTTGAGCAGGAAGTCTGGGCATTTTACTTGTCAGAATAACGGAAGTACAAAGGAGAATTCAAAATGCGTTATGATTTCAGTAAAATGGATTCTGATTCATTTGAAAATATGGTCAGAAGCCTGAACGAAGGGATATTCGGCGTAAAATGCGAGCAGTATGGGTTAGGGCCGGACGGACAGAGGGAGTTTGTGTTTGAAGGGACGATCAGAGATGGCGGAGGGACGGTGTTTCAGGGCCGTACCATAGGGCAGGTCAAATACAAATATATTACGACCAAGACAGATGATTATACCTGGCTGGTGGGTGAAATTGACAAAGAATTAAAGCGTTTCCGGGAGAAAGAAGCAGAATATATCCCCGATAATTATGTATTCTATACAAATGTTGTGCTGACACCGGCAAAAGATACAGGCGTCAAAGATAAAATCAATGCATATGTGAAAGCCAATAATGATATCATTAAGCATTTTTATGTGAGAGGCTATGATGAGATATGTGCCATACTTGACAATAACAGAGATGTGGCAAAATGTTATGCGGGCCATATCCTTCCGGGGGATGTGCTGATGCATATGCTGGAAACGCAGGAACGGCAGGAACAGGAAGAAGCGGAATTGCTTAAAAGATATCTGGCCCGTGAATTTGAAGAGGAATTATATACACGGATGGAGCAGGCAGGCTCGGCAACGGAAAAGAAAATATCCATTGATAAAGTTTGTATTGATATCAATGTGCTGGACAGGGAAGAGAGGAAAACATATAAATTTGCGGCGCATGTATTTGCGTTGGGAAATGGAACTTTGGGATACAAAAGGGAGGAAGGCGGCGAATTAGAGCGGAATGAAAACTATATTCTGATTGGAGGGCCTGGGAATGGAAAAAGCACCATTTGCCAGTTTATTGCCCAGGTATATCGTGGGAGTTATCTGAAGGCAGCAGGATATGGCTCTCAAGTGCTGGATGCATTTGCAGAAGAAATTCAGAACGAATATAAATATCAGATAGAGAATAACAGGATTCCATTTAAGATAGTGCTGAGGGAATATGCCGCATGGATCAACCGGAAGAAAGACGAGAATATTTCGGTGATACAATATATGAAGGACAGGATTAAAAAACTGGTGGGGGACACTGTTTCCACTAAAACAATGCGAAGAATGCTGGGAGAACTGGCATGGATATTTTTCTTTGATGGATTGGATGAAGTGCCGGAATCCTCCAACAGACAGGAAGTGTTAAGGCAGATACATATCTTCATTTCGATGGAATTAAAAGAATTGTCCTGTGACTGTATGGTGATCGGCACCACCAGACCCCAGGGATATAATCATGATTTTGACGAGACGAGATATCAGCATCTTGAGGTGGCGGAACTCACGAAAGAGGACTGCCATGGGTACATTCACAAGCTGTTTCATCTCATGGAAGAGCAGACGGAGAAAAGAGAAGGCTATATTCGTATTATGAAAGAAGCGCTTGAGGATGAGGTTACATGCAGGCTGATGAAGACGCCTCTTCAGATAACAATTATTTCCATTTTAGTGAAAAGCGGAGGGAAACCGCCCCATGAAAGATATTCATTGTTCCGCCAATATTATGACACAGTCGTAAGAAGAGAAAAGCAAAAGGAGATAGTGGCAACGCTGAATGACAATACGGGCTGGCTGGAAGAGATGCATTATCTGATCGGATACAAGCTGCAGTGTGAATCTGAAGGGGAAGAGAATCCCTCTGCGGAAATCAGCAGAGAAAATCTGGAAGCAGCCATTGGGGACTACATAGAAGAAAATCAGGATAATTTCTATGAGGCGGAATCGGGAACTGCTGAAAAGGCAGAAGAATTTTTGATGACAATTACGGAAAGAATTTGTTTTTTATGTGAAAACCGTGAGGGATATTACAGTTTTAGCATCCGTTCCATACAGGAATATTTTGCCGGGACATATCTGATAAAAGATAAAACCGATGGGGAGGCGCTGCGCAATATTGAACAGATTGCATATAGCTCCTATTGGAGGAATACATTGCTTTTTACCCTTGGATACATAGAACTGGAGAGAAAAAGCCTTGAGCCGGAAATCGGCAGATTATGCGAACAGATGAATGGCAAGGACAATATTATGAAAACAGATTATAGTCTGGAGAATCTGTGTCTGTTTGGCTCATGGCTGGCAATAGATATTCTTGCAGAGGATATTTTCCGGGGAAAGCAGCAGGATAAGTATGTTGCCCTTGCGGCAAAGGTATTGGAGGTGGCGGAATGTGACAAGGTTAAGGATTTTCAGAATTTCAGCCTGATTACGGGTGCACAGAGGGAGAAGCTGTTGCGCTATATTGATGAGCACTATTTGGAAAAGGGAGAGTTCCTGGAAAAGATATTTAAGTTATATTTAACGTTGAATGAAAACCATAAGAATCATTTGGAAGCTGAAGTGAAAGGTTTGGCAGAAAGGTTATCAGAGGAGCGGCAGTTAATGCTTGCCATATATATTTTGGAATACGGGGTAGGAGGCAGTGAAGAAATATATCGAATGGCAAAATGCTGGATCGAAGAGGCATTGGCGCAGGACAAAGTAAAGTTTTTTCTGCCATATGATGTTTTAGTGGAATTGTCGGATACTGTAGATGCAGGCATAAATACAATACTAAAGAAGAATCTGTTTCTGCAATGGCTTTTCTGTGACGACTGGCGTTTGCAAGAAAGGGATGTTAGTGACAAACTGGGAGTTTATATGAAAACGGCAAGGTCTTGTTTTGCTTCTTTGTATTCGTTGAGCTGTGAAAATCGTATTGAAGTAAAAATAATAGAAGAAGTGGGAGTTTATGTACGAAATGAAGAGGCAAATAGAACGGAGTTAGAGGCATTACAGACAGAATTAAGGCGGATGAAATTGGATTATCTGGCAGATTTCTGCAGCTTTTTACTGAAGCCTTCCTTTGGAAAGTATCAACAATTATGTAATCAGCTTGAGAGAGAGGAAGAATATATACAAGGCAGATACAAGTCCATATTAGAAGAATATGCAGGGAATGTGTCTTTTGATACAGAAAAGGAATTTAATGTGTGGATGTCAGCGCGTGGGGTAGATTATGAAAAGTTGATTGGAGGGGATATAAAGGAGCTTCAATGCCGGAAAATAGGATTGAAGTGTACCGTTTATATATGTGGTCATATTGCATTGGACAAGCTGACAGAGAATGACGTTATATGTCTTGAAGCATTAAGCGTATTAAATGAGGGTTTTTTTAAGATGTACATGTTTGTGGCAGAAATATTAATAAGCCAAATGCAGCAGATATCAGATATGAGTGAAGAAACTGCACAGTATATTTTAAGTATTATCTGCGAAGCTATCCGCAGAAAGTATTATGGTTATTGGATGTATGAGATGATTGGGGTTCTGTTAGCGTCTAAATATAAAAAGGAATTATGGAACAGAGTGCCTGACCTGGTTTATGCAGAACAGATGATACAACGGAAGCTGCTGCATCGAACAAAAATAATTCGGCTTGCTAAATGTATAAGAGAGAAAGAAATACAGGATATCATAAGCAATATTGTTGATAAAATAGTGTATGATGAACAGGAAAACAGCTATTTATCAGTAATTCCTCTGCTTATTGGTGAGAAGGTCGATTTGAAAAGCTGCATATCAGAAAACAGGATGAAGAAACTTGAGCAGATAGAATGGACCAGGGATGTCAATATACTTACCATGAAGCTGTTGAAAATGTGTGTGGTTAAGAATGATGATCCCCATAAAGTGATAGAGGAAATATTGGAGGTCAATATGCCTCGCAAGGCAATATTTATGGAATTAGAAAATATGCTTCGCTGCTGTGTGGTGGATAATAAGGAGAAAATATGGGTCGTGGTATACCAAAAGCTGGAAAATGAGGATTTTGAAGACTGTCAGAAAATAAGAGAGGGGATTATGGATGATATGATGGAAGCGAGATGTAATGCAGTGACAAGATAAAGGAAAGGGGATGTTTTCCCTTAACACTGATTCTGCCGATGGCATTGCTTATAGTCAAAGGCCGTTGACTTTTCTATAGCCCAATGATAAACTTTGAATGAAGCACCCTGCAGCAAACCGGAAACAGTGATGAACTGGCGCATTGGTTGTGGGAACGAACGGAATAGTCCAGCGAAGAAATGTGAAGAGACGGAACTGGAATAGAAGGGAGGATTCATATGGGAATCTCAGCAGGATTCATGGTCCCCCACCCGCCCCTTATCATACCTGATGTGGGTGGTGGCGAGGAACAGAAAATACAGAAGACCATTGACGCATACCATAGGGCAGCGGAGACGATTGGCCGTCTGCAGCCGGAGACAATTGTGCTCCTTTCCCCGCATCAGACTATGTATGCGGATTATTTCCATATATCGCCCGGACAGGGAGCGAAGGGAGATTTTAGACAGTTTGGGGCAGGACAGGTTTCTATGGAAATTTCCTACGACACAGAATTTGTCCAGGCACTGTGCAAAGCTGCGGAGGCGGCCGGTTTACAGGCAGGGACCCTTGGAGAGCGTGAGAGGAAGCTGGATCATGGTACCATGGTGCCCCTGTATTTTGTAAATCAGTATTGGACGGGCTATCGTCTGGTAAGAATCGGACTGTCCGGTTTTCCGCTGACGGCACACTATCAGCTGGGACAGTGTATCCAGGCTGCGGCGCAGACGCTGGGGAGAAACGCGGTATTGATTGCCAGCGGTGATTTGTCCCATAAGCTGAAGGAGGACGGGCCTTACGGATATCAGGAAGAAGGGCCTGCCTATGATGCGCGGATTATGGATGTGATGGGCAGGGGCGCGTTCGGAGAGCTGCTGGAATTTTCAGAAGATTTCTGCGAGAGGGCTGGGGAGTGCGGGCATCGCTCCTTTACTATTTTAGCAGGTGCTTTTGATCGGACTGCCCTGAAGGCAGAACGTTTTTCCTATGAGGGTCCGTTTGGGGTGGGGTACGGCATCTGTATGTATCAGCCCTGCGGTACTGATGAGGCACGCAATTTCCTGGAGCAGTATGAAGAGAAAGAACGGCTACGGCTTCTTGCCCTGCAGGAACAGGAAGATCCCTATGTCAGGCTGGCAAGGTACACCATTGAGGCATTTGTGGAGACGGGAAAGCTTCCTGAGGTGCCGGAGGGACTGCCGGAGGAATTGTGCAGCACCAGAGCCGGTGCATTTGTGTCCTTAAAGGAGGATGGGAGGCTCAGGGGATGTATCGGTACGATTCAGGCGGTGCGGAGCTCTCTGGCGGAAGAAATTATGTACAATGCAGTCAGTGCCTGTTCGGAGGATCCCAGATTTGCTCCTGTGGAAGCATGGGAGGTGGGGCGCCTGGCAATCAGTGTTGACGTGCTGGGGGAGACGGAGAAAATCTCATCCCCTGAAGAACTGGATGCGGCGCGGTACGGCGTCATTGTCACAAGGGGCGCCAAACGAGGGCTGCTGCTTCCGAAACTGGAGGGTGTGGACACAGTGGAACAGCAGATTGCCATTGCAAAGCAGAAGGCAGGAATCAAAGCCTATGAGAGCGTGAAGCTGGAACGGTTTGAAGTCATACGGCATCATTAGGGACAGGAATTATTAGGGACAGGAATCATTGGGGATAGGAATTATTAGGGACAGGAGTTAATTTTGCGATGAAAACAATATGTCAGGTATGTATGCATCACTGTGCGCTGGAACCGGGGCAGACGGGGTTATGCGGCGCCAGAAAAAACCAGGGCGGAGATATTATCTGCGCAAATTACGGCCGCGTAACGTCCATGGCATTGGACCCAATCGAAAAGAAGCCGCTGAAGGACTTCCATCCCGGAAGTATGATTTTGTCCGTGGGGAGTTATGGATGCAATTTAAGATGTCCTTTCTGCCAGAATTATGAGATTTCCATGGCAGACAGGGGAGCTTTTGACACGGAATATGTGTCTCCCGAACAGCTTGCGGACATTGCGCTGCGCTGGAAGGAGAAGAAAAAGGCAGGGAACATAGGCGTGGCCTATACCTATAACGAGCCCCTGGTGGGCTGGGAATATGTCCGCGAATCCGCCCGGCTGGTGAGGGAATACGGCATGGTGAATGTGCTTGTGACGAACGGTACGGCATCCATGGAGGTGCTTGAGGAATTACTGCCCTGGATGGATGCCATGAACATTGACCTGAAGGGCTTTCGGGAGGAATATTACCGGAAGCTTGGAGGGGATTTGGAGACGGTTAAAAGCTTTATCGCCAGAGCGGCGGAAGGCTGTCATGTGGAATTGACTACGCTGATTGTGCCAGGAGAAAACGATTCCCTGACGGATATGGAGGCGCAGGCCAAATGGATTGCCGGTCTGCAGCCAGCAATCCCCCTTCATATCACCCGTTTTTTCCCACGCTACCATATGCAGGACAGAGAGGCTACGGATGTGGAGCAGTTATACCGCCTTGCCCGGACAGCCGGGAAGTATCTGGAAAGGGTGTATGTGGGGAATGTGTGACAGATGTAATTGCTCGGAGAGAAAAATTGGAAATAGATACTGAATAATTCAACAATAATTAAAAAGCATAAAATCAGACCTCGTTTCAAATA
Organism: uncultured Acetatifactor sp.; assembly: GCA_910584435.1. Classification (GTDB taxonomy): domain Bacteria; phylum Bacillota; class Clostridia; order Lachnospirales; family Lachnospiraceae; genus Acetatifactor. Next base: position 66,730 of record CAJUAP010000002.1, on the reverse strand, counting down.
GTGATTTGCTTTAAAGGGATAGGATAGATGATGGTAAGAAAATAGGATAGTTAATTTTGTTTTTGATGACCCTTATTACATTGAAATGTTTGATTTTGAACACAGTATTCATGAGGATAGATATATTGCAATAGGCAAAGTTGGAAAATGCTGTGAACCAGAACAGAAGCATATTCTGTCATGAAAGGTTTATGTTAAATCTAATATACAGATGAAAGCTTATATAATATGTTAAATCTAATATACAGATGAAGGCTTATATAAATGGGATAAGAGTGACTTCGAGATTGTATATTGTGCAGATTAAGAGAAGGTGCGGGTTGAAGTAAGGGAGAACTATCATAAGGCGAAGACGGAGGATGCGAAAGTGCCAAAATGTCCGAAAGAAAAGGTATAGGTAATTAGGGCTGTGCCGGAACAGTTTCATGTGATTCCCAAGACAGACCGGACGGAAGCCAAGGGGGGCGAAAGATATACTCAGGCAATGATATGACAAATGAAGAAGTGAAGGAGCTGATTTTAAAAGCAGAATCCGGCGACAATGCGGCATGGGAAAGTCTGTATGCACATTTTGAGAGATATGTCCATAAATGTGTATGGAAAAGCCTGAGAAAATTGGATATGGCAACTGACCGGAAAAAGGCCATGGAAGAGGAACTGTATCAGGCGGGCCGGCGGGGATTTATTGGATCAAATGCTGAAAAAATGTCAGTTTTCTGACGGTTGCCAGATCTTGCCGGATGCAGAAAGTAATAGTTAATGCCATAAAATAATACTGCTATTCCCATGAGATACGAATGGAGATGCAAGAAGAGGAGGCTTCACATGAAATTATATTGTATGTCAGACATTCACGGGTGCCTTGCGGAATTTGAGGAGGCGCTGTCCTTGGTGGCGGAGCATTTGAATGATGATGACGTGAAGCTGATTCTGCTCGGCGATTATATCCACGGCGGCGCGGACAACAGGGGTGTGCTGGATAGGATCATGTCGCTTCAGTACCGATACGGTTCGGACAAAGTCGTGGCGCTCATGGGAAACCACGAGGAGTTTGTGCTGCTGGGAGATTCTTCCATAGACTGTCTGATTAAGACATTTGCGGATGATTATGGCGATGGGGAGGACGACGGCTATATTCGATGGATGGAGAACCTGCCGCGCTATTACATAGAGGGCAATACGATCTTCGTCCATGCGGGCATAGATGAAGAGGCGGGCGATTTGTGGGAGTGGGGAACGGGAGAAGAGGTATTTACCGGAAAATATCCGGCGGAAACGGGACGGATTGAAAACCTCGATATGAAAGTAGTGGCGGGACATGTGGGCACCGCTGAGATTGTGGGCGATCCTAAGTTTCACGATATTTATTATGACGGGGCAAGCCATTATTACATAGACGGTACGGTTTTAAACAGCGGCAGGATTCCCGTTTTGATGGTGGATACAGAAACGGATACATATTATAGTGTGACGGAGGACGGTACATGGCTGCTCCTGCCCTATGATGTGGAAAACTGAGTGAGACGAGACGGTGGTGTCGTTATGAAACAAATTGAGAAGGCAGGCCATGTATTATGTCATTGGTGATGTCCCTGACGATACCGGGATACTGAATCAAATGCTTGATGGCGGCCGCTTTCTTTTGGAAGGCATAAACCACAGGTTGATATTTCCTGTTTCTTCTTAAATCAGTATGTATTGAGAATCCGGTTTATTTCATCTATACTGTTTTATAGCAGTTTCTATAGGTCGCTGAACTGCTGCACTATTTTTTCAGCGCTGAAATCAGATCGGAGGTAGTAAGTGAGATGTTTACATCAGAATTGGCCGCAAAGAGAATTGCTGCTCTGCGGAAAGAACGGGGATACACAGGGGAGGCTCTTGCAGAGCGGCTGTCTGTAAGTCCTCAGGCCGTATCAAAATGGGAGAATGCAAAATGTCTGCCGGAGACGGCTATTCTTCCTGCGCTTGCGGAAGCGTTGGAATGCAGCATTGACAGTCTGCTGTGTCCCAGGGAGCTTTTTATTCTGGAAGCGGTTTATACGGATGGACAGACGCAGGTTTCCGTGTCTCGTTTCCTGAATGATATGGTGCGAGACAACACACTTAACATCTATGTGAATACAGCATTTATCGGTGCGGACATTGAGAGTGACCGCCTGAAGGTTCTAATTGTGAAATTCCAGACCCCTGGGGGCATTGGCTATTCTTACGCATTGCAGAACGAAAATCTGACATTGGATAAGAAAAGTACAGGTTTTGCAGGGGACAGGCCGTTTCAGATCATCGGCGCTTTCTACGGCAGCGAAAAGGATTATGTCTCTGCCATGCAGAAGATGGAGCATTATGAGTATTTTAAATGGGACAGGATAGAAGTGAATCATGAAACCTTTCCCAGCAATCCGGCAAGTGACGATACGGAATATCTGACACTGATTTATCTGAATGCGGAGGGAATCCATGTTATCAGCTGTGCGGAAAACGATACTATATACTATGTACATGATGGTATGCAGCTTCTGCTTCGGGATGATTCAAAGTGCATACTGGAAAATGTGATGCATCTCTCATGGGATGAGGGAATGAAATACCACAGGCAGACATGTCCCTGGGCGGGGTCTTTTTTGGCAGCGTTGAATTACATGGGGGAAGCTTATACCTATGAACAGATTATGGGAATGAGCGGCGCATGCTATCGAATTGCCTTTACCGATGCCTGGGATTACAGCTGTACGGACGCGCTTGTGGCCTTTGACTATGCTGCGCCGTTGTACAGCGCTGTGGGTTATGCGTTCCGCACAGTGGAGAGGCTGGAAAAGCAGAAGAGAAAGGCGGAACGCCAGGCGATCATGAAGGATATTCAAAGCGGAAAACCGGTACTGGCGATTAACCTGAGGGTGGCTCCTGAGTGGGGGATTATCACAGGATACACCCATAACGGAGCACGTTTTTTGTGCCGTACCTACTTTGATCAGGAGGCTTTCGGTGCGCTGGAACAGGCAGACCGGCAGATGGTTTTCGAGGAGAATGGAGGATACCTGTACGCTGATTTCTGGCCTTTTATTATCATGCACTTTGGTGAAAAAAAGGAGAAACCATCACCGCAAGAATCCCTGAGAACCTCTCTTACTGTGCTGAGGGATTCCTTCCATGCCCGGAAAAACCGGGGCTATTACCAGGGAAAAGAGGCATACAGGGCGTGGATGGAAGGTCTCTCAAAGGAATCAGACTTTCAGCTGGAGAATGACAGGGAAAATGTTATGAGACGCCTGAGCGTAAACGACAATATGCTTTGCAGCCTCATAGATTCCAGACAGGCGGCAGCTGTCTGGCTGCGTGAGAACCTCTCTCTGCTCGCGGAAACGGCACAGAAGCATCTGGAAAAAATGGCGGAGAATTTCCGGACGATTGCGGAGGCACTGTCTGCGTTCCGGTGCAGGGCATGTCAATCCCCCTTATCCGAGGCGGCGGATTCCATAGCAGACGTTTCAGGGGTATCTACGAAGGAGCTTCGCAGGGAACAGATGCATCTGCTTGAAAATGCGCTTCTTCTGGAGGAAGAGAACTATGGGATCGCGGAGACGATTTTGGAATTGCAGGAAAGATGAGCAGCCTTTATGGACGGAAGCACCATGGCATCGATCGTTGCGGAGTATGAGAATCAAGCCATCCCTTGGTACAGCGGTTACGGTCATAAACGCCATTGGCGGCAATGTGATTGTGAACGTGAAGGATTCCCGTATTGCAGTCAGCAGGGAGATGGCACAGAAGATTATGGTCTGAGCCGAATGCAGCAATGGCAGCGGGCAAATAGCTGCGTCAGGATGCAAGGATTCACATTAATAATGATGAGACAGGAGGAATGGAAATGAAGACATTAAGGGAAGCGAAGGTAGGCGATACTGTCCGGGTTGTGAAGCTTCACGGTGAGGGAGCGGTGAAACGCCGTATTATGGACATGGGGCTTACGAAAGGGGTGGAGGTACAGATTCGCAAGGTGGCACCCCTTGGAGATCCGATTGAAGTGACTGTCCGCGGCTATGAACTATCTATCAGGAAAGCAGATGCGGAGATGATTGAAGTGTGAACTTGCACCGATTCAGGGGGAGCAGTCCCCTTTATTTTCAGGACAGAGGTTAGACGCAACTAATAAAAAAGCGAGGAAGAACTATGGATGTGCGAATTGCCCTTGTGGGTAATCCTAACTGTGGAAAGACCACGTTGTTCAATGCTTTGACCGGCTCAAATCAGTTCGTTGGAAACTGGCCGGGGGTTACGGTAGAGAAGAAGGAAGGAAAGCTGAAGAAGCATGATGGTGTCATTATCACTGATCTTCCCGGTATTTATTCCCTTTCCCCTTATACATTGGAGGAAGTGGTGGCAAGGAATTATCTCATCAGCGAACGGCCGGATGCTGTTATAAATGTCATTGACGGCACCAACCTGGAGAGAAACCTTTACCTGACCACCCAGCTTACGGAACTTGGCATTCCTGTGGTTGCCGCCGTCAACATGATGGATGTGGTGGAGAAAAACGGCGATGAAATCAATACGGCGGAGCTGTCCAGGGCGTTGGGCTGCAAGGTGGTTGAGATTTCTGCCCTGAAGGGAAGCGGTATCACGGAGGCGGCGGAGGCGGCAATTGACGCGGCAAAGAGCGGGAAGACGGTTCCTATGCATACGTTTTCAGGGACAGTGGAACATGCGCTTGCTCATATCAAGGAAGCGGCGGTACACAATATGCCGGAGGAGCAGCAGAGGTGGTATGCCGTCAAGCTGTTTGAGAGAGATGATAAAGTGCAGGAGCAGATGAAGCTGGATGCGTCCATTCTCGCCCATATTGAAACGGACATCAGGGCAGCCGAAGAGGAAATGGATGATGATGCGGAATCCATCATTACCAATGAGCGGTATCTGTATATTTCAGGTATCATCAAAGGGTGTCTGAAGAAAAAATCCGCCGGGAAACTGACAAATTCCGATAAAATTGACAGAATTGTCACGAATCGATTTTTAGGGCTGCCGATTTTTGCTGCCATCATGTTCCTTGTATATTATTTATCAATGGTGACAGTGGGTGCCGCTGCCACGGACTGGGCGAATGACGGATTGTTTGGCGATGGTTTTCATCTGTTTGGAATCGGTGCATCCGCGTATGAGGATGCGGCATCCGAATATGGTGATGCGGCGCTGATTGTGGGCGGTTATGACGCTTATGTGGAAGAAAACGGTGCGGCTCCGGCAGGAGATTTCTCATATGAGGCAGCGGATGAGGAGACCCTGGAGGTGATATCCCTGACAGCGACACTTGGAGATTATGAGGCGGCGCTGGCAATTCTGGAAAAATATGGTGAGGAACCTGATCCGGCGTCCTATGGCATATGGGTTCCCGGTATTCCTGTGCTCGCAGGAAGCGGATTAGAGGCTGCAGGTGCTGCAGACTGGCTTGCCGGATTGATAAATGATGGTATTGTAGCCGGTGTGGGTGCAGTCTTGGGATTTGTGCCGCAGATGCTGGTATTGTTTCTGCTGCTGGCCTTTCTTGAGGCATGCGGTTATATGGCGCGGATTGCTTTTGTACTTGACCGTGTCTTCCGTAAGTTCGGATTGTCCGGCAAGTCCTTTATTCCAATGCTCATCGGAACCGGCTGCGGTATTCCGGGTATCATGGCATCGAGAACCATTGAGAATGAGCGTGACCGCAGAATGACGATTATGACGACTACATTTATTCCATGTGGGGCCAAGGTTCCGTTTATCTCCATGGTTGCAGGCGCAGTTTTCGGAGGTTCGGCATGGGTGGCAACAAGTGCATATTTTGTCGGAATGGCGGCAATTATTGTTTCCGGTATCATGTTAAAGAAGACTAAAATGTTCTCCGGCGATCCGGCGCCCTTCGTCATGGAGCTTCCTGCCTATCACATGCCTACGGTGGGGAATGTGCTGCGCTCTATGTGGGAACGGGGATGGTCTTTTATTAAGAAGGCAGGTACGATTATCCTGCTCTCAACCATTGCTATCTGGTTTATGACGTACTTTGGATTTACTTCGGAAGGATTCCGGATGCTTGCCGAAGAAGAGATGGATCAGTCGCTCCTTGCAGCATTGGGCGGCGCAATTGCATGGATTTTCCTCCCTCTTGGCTGGGGAAACTGGCAGGCGGCAGTGGCGTCCATTACCGGTCTGGTGGCAAAGGAGAATATTGTGGGCACAATGGGTATCCTATATCCCGGCGGATGGCCTGAGATTGGGGCAAATTTCAGCACGGCTGCAGGATATTCCTTCCTTGTATTCAACCTTCTGTGTGCGCCATGCTTTGCGGCAATCGGTGCCATAAAACGGGAGATGAACAATGCAAAATGGACGTGGTTTGCAATAGGCTATCAGTGCGGATTTGCTTATGCTCTATATGCTTTTCAGGCCGTATCAGGAAGCAAGGAAGCTGACTGTAGATGCGAAGTTGAAGATTGCCAAATGCGGGCATTCTTCTCATTGATTGTTTGTGCCGCTGAAAGGTGGCGGCACCCGCATTTTGGGGCGGCATGACGGGAAGTATGGATTAAGAACAGGAGGAGTTCAATGTTTACATGGATGATGGAAAATATGGCAACAATCATTATCAGTGTCATTCTGATGATGGCGGCAGGGGCTGTCGTTGTCGGCATGGTGCGGGATAAGAAAAAGGGAAAATCTTCCTGCGGCTGTGGGTGCGCGGGGTGTCCTGCAGGCAGCTTATGTGCCGGAAAGGGTTCCTGCGCCCCGCATTCACAAATGGAAGTGACACGTTCTGTTTGAATTGATAGGATGGCAGTTCAGACAGGTCAATGAACAGCTGGTTACCGTCCACTCGTCATTATCGCGAGGCGTTTTCATGCGTATTCTGCATGAAAATCCCGAGACAGTTGTGCTCGAAATCGCCGTTTTTGAGATTAGCCTAAAACAATTTTATTCATTCCAGACAGCTTGACATTTTGATTGCAGCGTTCTAAAATGATAAGGAATATTGTTGTAAAAGTTTAGTTGGAATTGTGCGGGAAACTAAGGACGTTAAGTGAGGGAAGAGAAAATGTTGATAGGTGGTTATAATTTATATGAGTTGTTTTTGCAATTCCTTTTTTGGGGGGTGGCAGGATGGCTGGTGGAAGTCATTGATATGAAGATTGAGGCAGGGGAGTTTCAAAACAGAGGATTTCTGCATGTACCCCTCTGTCCGCTCTATGGAATCGGAATGCCGGCTTTATGTATACTGCTTGGAGATGCGAAAAAATCCTATCTGGCTATTTTTATCGGAGGCGTGGTTTTCTGTACGGCGGTGGAATATATTATCGGGTGGCTGCTGGAGAAGCTGTTCAATGCCAGATGGTGGGATTACTCCCATGTGCGCTTTAACTTTCAGGGGAGAGTCTGCCTGAGAAACGCACTGCTCTTTGGCTTTGGGGCAGTACTTTCCCTTGGGTTTGTTCAGCCGGTAGTGGAGGGAACAATACATCAGATTCCTGCACAGATCGGCATGGCGGTGGTGGCAGTTACTGCGCTGGTGCTGGTGATAGATACTGCTGCATCCATATTTAAGGCATTGCGTTACAGGAGAGAAGAAGGGGATGCAGTTGTCATATTCAAGTCTCACAGATAATCCGTAACAGTTCGGACAGCCCCTGCCTGAACTGTTACAAGAATTTCTTAGATTTCATAACATTTTACACAGGATTCTTGCGTTCCGGCAGGAAATTGTCTGTGTAAGAAATTAGTGTGTACTATAATTCATTCACGGCACCAATGCCTTCTATTTCTTCCAGAGTGTGCAGGTAAGCTTCCTTGTTGGTGCCCCTTGGAAGTTTGAAGGTTGTCATAATCTGAAAATATTGTCCTTTTGCTTTTGGCTTATCTACTACAAAGGTATCAATAAAACATTTATCCTGTTTCAGTTTATGGGAGATAAGCATAATCTCACCGCCGGTTGCGGCTTCAATGTATAAGGTCATGTACCTTGAATGTCTGTATACTTTATTTTCTATGAATGGAACAAGATGTACGCCTGTAAGCCAGAGAATGGTTAATAATACCGCACCGTCAATAAATCCGATACCTGCGGCAAGCCCTATACAGGCACAAGTCCAGATGCTTGCAGCGGAAGTCAGCCCTTTGATTTGATGGCCGGATACAAGAATTGAACCTGCGCCCAGAAATCCCACACCGCTGATGACCTGTGCTGCAATCCTTGAAATATCAAGCCGCCCTGGGTAAAGAGCTTCAAGGTATTGTTCCAGAAGCATAACCATTGTAGCGCCAAGACATACGGTAATTGTAGTTCTTGCACCGCCGCCGCGCCGTTTTGCGCCTCTGTCAATCCCGATGACCAGGCCGATGATAAGTGACAGAATCATTCTGATAATAATATGATACCATGTCCAATTTGAAAATGAAAGTGTAAGCATATAAGCATCCTCATCAATTTCTGTAGTCTTCCATTTCATTATAGAAAATTATCCTCCTGTTGTAAATACGGTAAAATGTCAACACAGAAATTTATTGTGCCAATTTCTGATTCCATATGCGCTGGTGTGTTTCCCTGAAGAGAGGGTTTTGCGCCGGTTCATGTATTGTTTGTGTCAGCCGGGCCGACAAGATGAAGTGCAGTATGAAGTGTTTACATGCCATAGAAATGATGTTAAAATGAGTAAGTAATTTGTATCCATTGGGGCATGTGTCTGCGGATTCATGACACAGGGAAGATGGGGGCGGAATTATAATAAAGGGTAATGTGAAATGAATAATGAAAAAGAAATTGAGTTGATGTTTGTAATGTGAAGGAGGCAGTTATGGACAGAAAAGAGCTGACGGAGCTGTTGGTGGCATCCAGTGAACAGTGTAACCAGAACAGATTCATTCCCTGGTGGCAGGTGGATGATGAAAATTGTATTTATGTGTATGACATCTTAGAGGATGAGATTATACAGGGGGCAGAGGCTTGTCTGGCAGAATGCGGAAGAGAAGAGCTGCTTGCTCCTGTGGGCAGGGTGGGGCTTACATTGTTTCATCTTTTGGTATGGCATAATTTTTATGGTTTGGTGGAGAAAATGCTCTGTGATGGAAGGGTAGAAGGGGAAGATGTGGATATTCCGGATCATAATGGGCATGGCCTTACGCCGTTCCTGCTGGCCTGCGAGCGTGGGAATCTTGCCATGGCCAGGCTGTTGCTGGATCATGGGGCAAAGGACTTTCTCTGCGATGAAAGGGGCATGAATGCATATCATTTTCTGGTCTATCCCAGGTTTCAGGATGAGATGCTGGCAATTGATTTTACCTGTCTGGAGAATAGCGTGGAACAAAGGGGAGAGATTGCCCGCCTGTTGACCTGTGATGTTAATAAGAAGAATAATTCCGGGCTTACACCGTTGGAGCACTTGCTGTCTACCAGCTACAGTTCCGGCTACACATGGCCGCTGACGGAGATATTGCTGGAAAAAGGTGCCAGCACGGATTATGTGGATGAGGATGGCAATACACTGCTGATGATGGCCAGGCTGAACGGCCATAAAACGGCGGCGCTTGAGCTGATGAAACGATGCCCTGAAATGGTTCATACAGCGAATAAAAGTGGTGTAACACCCGTTGCGCATGCCGTTGACTATAGAAATCAAGCTATGTATCTTGCCCTCATAGATCATGGGGCAGACCCCGTTCCTGAGATGGAGCTGTTTCCCCTGAGCCAGATCACAAGCAGCACCTTCTGTGATGTGGGGCGAGATGATAAGGATGCCCTGAGCATTGCCCTGTACATGACCAATAAGCTGATCCGGCAGATTGATCCGGATGATGATGATGAACTGGGAGAAGTTGAGGAAATTCTGCACAATGCTCTGATGTCTGACGATAAAGCTCGTGTGCTGGATATCTGCAAGGAAGCAGGAATCGACTTTACCATGCCGCTTCATTATAGAGGTGAGGCGTTCTGCCTTCGGGATAAATGCATTCGCAGCAGTTATGGGCTGGGTGTCATGAGGAAATTGATGGAATTGGGTGTTGATATGAACAAGGCGGTGATAAAAGGACGGACACCGGCTAATATTCTGGCATCTCGAGATAAGTCAAGAGATCATAGTGCGGCTGTATTTTATGAGGAAGCAACGAAGATTTTCTCCAGAGAATCCATGGAGCAGGCAGATAACAGAGGAGAGGCGGCTGTACATCTTGCTGCGGAAAACGGACACACAGGTATGTTGAAGATAATGATAGAGAAAGGTGTGGATATCAATCTTACAGAGGACGAGCCTGGGGAAGCAGGACTAACTCCGCTTCATTTGGCCTGTGCAAATGGACATGTGGATGTGGTAAAGCTGCTCATGAATGCCGGTGCGGACGATACTATGAAGAATTTAAAGGGTGAGACCCCCGCTCATTTTGTACTGATAAATAAGAAGTATGGCTGGGAATTGGAGACAGAGCAGAAAGCAGAACTTCTGAAGGAGCTGAAACACCTGGATATTCCGCGGGAGGACGGGCAGACGCCCATTATGTTATTGCGATATAGGGACAGGGAGCTTTTCTCTATCTTTTTGGACAGGGGTGTGGATGTGAATCACGCGGATAATGATGGTGTTACACCCCTGATGCTGTGTAGTGATAAGGCTATGGCAAAGGAATTGCTTCGGGCCGGGGCTGATATCAATATGGCGGATAATGAGGGGGATACAGCGCTGCATTATGCGCTGAGAGACGGTGATGAAGAAAATGCCCGTTATCTGATTAAGAAAGGAGCTGATTATAATCATTCCAACAACTGCGGTGTAACGCCCGCGCAGATAGCTGCGGAAAAAGGGTTTGAGTCAGTGCTGGAGCTTATGACAGATTTAAAGTAAATATGATTGGTGAGGAGGAATTCCGGCCTGTGGTGCTGAAGTGTTTTGCGGCATGTCTGGAAAGGGTTATTTAAATATAGCATATAAAACTGATAACAAAATAAAGAAGAGTTTGCCATTGTTCTTTCGATGACAAGCTCTTCAGTTGCTTTTCTTTAGAATTAAATCATAACCGATTCCGTCAGCTTTTACAAGAAATTTTTCTCGCTTTTTGGACGGTTTGCTTATTGAAAATGAGGTAATAAATATATATTGCGAGTTGCATAAAAATAATTTATAATCAGATATACAAATAAGAATTGAGCCACTGTATTTGAAGTGGCAAAACGGAAAATACAGAAGGCCATAAAGGGACAATAAATATACTGCTGCCGGCAGAAGGCGGAGAGATAAAAACGGGAAATATATGGATACGATTGCGATTATTATAATGATATCACTGGCAGCGCTTCTGGTCAGTATTTTATTATTCTTGCGGGCAAGGCGCAACAGGCCGGAAGATATTGATCTGATGGAAGGGCATGAGTTTGAATATTATTGTGCGGAACTGCTGGTAAAATGCGGTTTTCAGGATGTGCAGGTCACTAAGGGCAGCGGTGATTATGGTGTTGACATCCTGGCGGAAAAAGAGGGAGTTACCTATGCGATTCAGTGCAAATGCTACACGGCTCCGGTAGGTGTTAAGGCGGTTCAGGAAGCCTATGCAGGGAGGGATTATTATGACAGGATGGTGGGGGCGGTACTTACGAACCAGTATTTTACCCGCCCCGCAGTGGAAGCAGCGAAGAAGCTTAAGATATTGTTGTGGGACAGAGGGTATCTGGAAGGAATGCAGGAATCTTAAGACATTCAGGGCTGTCGCGAATACCCGAAGTACAGAAAGAATCATTCCGCATTCGACGCTGCTGCAAGCCTTTCCTGCAGGGACAGGAAATCCGATGGCCCACAGTCTAAGTAAAAGCAGTGGAAACGGTAATCCGTATAAGCATTGCCCCATAAGATTCTGGCATTTTCCTGCAGGGACAGAATCTCCAGATATCCCAGATAATATTTTAAATAATTACAGGGTTCCTGGACTATGTAATTATAGATAGACTGGTGCGAAAGACTGTCTGTAATGCCGAAGTTCTGTAATATTTTGGCGATTTGGTCATAGGCAGCACCCTGATAATGAATCATAATATCCAACATGGAATAAAGGCAGATCTGCAGACTGCGGTTATGCCCTTCCAGCTGGGCTATGACTGCCGCGTTTTCCTGTCCATGCTCGCGCAGCAGCGCTGCTGCATAATCATTGGACAGTAATTCTACATACAGCGCCCAGCCCTCCAAATAGCCGCCGTACCAGAGCAGTTCTCTTACAGGGCGCTCATGGGAGGTGTAGGCAGTTCTGCTGTAATAGACATTCTGGTAAAGGTGCCCCGGATAGCCTTCATGGGCCAGAGTAGTGTATAAATCCAAACCGGCAGGTGTTTTCTGGCGGTTAATGTATATGGTGTTGGAATCCGTATCATCTAAGGGGGCGGTCAGGTAAAAGGCAGGTGCACAATATGCTTCCAGGTTCGCGGAGACGGCTTTGACGGATACCTGTGTGGCGCCTTCCGGCAGGGCAGGAAAATCATCACCCATCCGTTTCTGCAGATCCAGCAGCATTTGCGGTGCGTCCTGATAGGGGAAAGCAGTCAGTAAGTCATCATTATAGCTCTGCAGTATGTCGGGATGTGCTGCCAAAATTTCCCTGATGCAGTCGTATTCCATGGAAAACTGCTCTGTCAGTAATTTCATAATTTCATCTATGGAGCGGTAGGAGCCGGTCTCGGCAATGAGAAGCTGCTCGTAGTAGGATTTCCCTTCCGGCAGAGAGGCAAGTCCTGTGGGAAGAATGCTGTCATCCTCCAGCAGCAGAATACCGTCACCCAAGGCTGTGTAGGCAGGAAGCAGTACCGTTTTCAGCAGTCTGTCGTTGTGGAAGATATAGTCCTGGGCCTCCTGTGATGTGATGATTCTGTCCTCAAGCAATGGCTGCAGCCTTTCCTGGAACGTGGTCTGCAGAAAATGAGTTCCTGTTTCCAGGGATTCTTTTGTGATAATAGTGTCACATTGTGCCCGGACTTCTTTTAGAAAAGTACCGGGCATGGACAGTCCGGCTGCAGCTTTTTCCTGTTCATAGGTCAACAGGGAAGCAAAATATGCATCGGTCTGTTCCAGCAGCATCAGATAGTCTTCCACATCCTGTCTGCGGCGGAAAGTGTATTCAGCCAGCAGGATAGGAAGCTGTGCCTGGGCGCCGGAGGAGGGGGAAAGGGGTTCGGAATAATAGGAATAATTGCCCAGGGCAAGGGAATTTTCCAGAGAGCGGGTTAAAAGCTTCCACAAATAGGCATCGGTCTCGGACAGCTTTTCCGTATGTAAGGTATACAGGGCAGCCAGTGTGTTTTCGATCTGAGCCTGGGTGTGCAGAGAGCGTTCCGCATCATATCCTGCAAGGAGGGGCTCATAACTGCATATGCCGAAGTCCTCCGGAACGGCAAGGTTATAATGCATATTCAAAGTATCTGATTTCATTTCATTTGTGAATAATTCTGTGGTAATACTGGTAAAACGCTTTTCATCCCTCTGATAAGAAAAGAGAAAAAGCGTCATGCCGGAAAAAGTCAGCAGGAATGCTATGGTAAATAGGAGCTGCCTGGTGGAAAAAGAAGAATGCCTTTTCAAAAAATCACCTTATCAATAGAATATTGGTACAGTATATGAGGGAGAGCGCATTCCTATTCGGACGGAATGGCAGCAGTGCGGATTATGTAAAAGTATTATTGACTTTGTGGTATATTTTTTCTATACTGGAATTAGGTAAAGATCGGGACGGAACCTGGCATATTGTCGGATAGGGCCGGGGGGTGTTCCTATTGCCTTGAGTCTTGGTATGCGCTGCCGCCGCAGGCTCAGGGCAGCGGAGAGCATTGTACCTGGAAGCGGAAGAGAAGGCGGCGCGGAAGTGAGGGAAGTTGATGATAAGTGAAGCAACGAAAAAAGCAATCCAGGAGGGGAAGGCAGTCTTTGGCCTGGAATTCGGCTCCACCCGTATCAAGGCGGTGCTGGTAGATGAAAGTCATCAGCCTGTTGCTATGGGAACCTGGGATTGGGAGAATCGTCTGGAGAACCATATCTGGACTTACAGCCTGGAAGATATCTGGAAGGGGCTTCAGGGCTGTTACAAAAGCCTCACAGAGGATGTGTGGGCAAAGTATGGGGTGAAGATCACAAAGCTGGCTGCTATGGGTTTCTCCGGTATGATGCATGGGTATATGCCCTTTAATGCGGCGGGAGAGCTGCTGGTGCCTTTCCGCACCTGGCGCAATACCATGACAGGGGCGGCTTGTAAGAAGCTGATTTCCGTGTTTGATTTCAATATTCCTCAGAGATGGAGCATTGCGCATCTGTATCAGGCAATTTTGAGCGGTGAGGAGCATGTAAAGGAGATTGCGTATTTTACCACATTGGCAGGCTATATCCACTGGAAATTGTCAGGGGAGAAGGTGCTGGGCATAGGAGAGGCATCCGGAATGTTTCCCATTGATTCGGCAGTCTGTGATTATGATGGGAAAATGCTTCGGCAGTTTGACGAACTGGTGGCAGAGAGGAATTTCGGCTGGAAGCTTCGGGATATTCTGCCCAAAGTGCTCTGTGCAGGGGAAAATGCAGGTGTGCTCACAGAGGAAGGTGCAAAGCTGCTTGATCCGGAAGGTAATCTGTGTGCAGGTATACCGATGTGCCCTCCCGAGGGCGATGCAGGTACCGGCATGACGGCAACCAACAGTGTCAGGGTGAGAACCGGCAATATATCCGCAGGCACTTCCATATTCTCCATGGTGGTTACGGAAAAGGCATTGTCAAAGGTACATGAGGAGATTGATATGGTGACAACACCGGACGGAAGTCCTGTGGCCATGGTACATTGCAATAACTGTACCTCCGATTTAAATGCGTGGGTGAACCTGTTTGAAGAGTTTGCCGGGAAATGGGGTATGAAGCCGGATAAAAACGAGTTATACGGCAGACTGTACCGGGAGGCGCTGTCAGCGGATGCGGACTGCGGCGGACTGATGGCATACAATTATTTATCGGGAGAACCGGTGACCGGACTGGAAGAGGGCAGACCCATGTTCGTCCGTATGCCGGATGCCAGATTTACCCTGGCAAATTTCATGAGAACTCATTTGTACAGTGCTATGGCGGCATTGAAGATTGGCAATGATATCCTGATGAAGGAAGAGCAGGTAAAAGTAGATTCCCTTACAGGGCATGGGGGATTGTTCAAAACGCCTGTTGTGGGGCAGCAGCTGATGGCAGCGGCTATGAATGCTCCTGTGACGGTGATGGATACGGCCAGTGAGGGCGGCGCATGGGGAATGGCAGTGCTGGCAGCGTACATGAGCGAGAAGACGGACGCTGAGAGCCTTTCCGACTATCTGAGCAGCAGAATTTTTGCAGGGCAGACCGGTACTACAGTGGCGCCTAAGCCGGAAGATGTGGCAGGCTTTGATGCGTTTATTGAGAAATACAAGAAAACTTTGTCTGCGGAAAAGGCGGCGGTGGAAGGTCTTACAGATTAAAATAAAATTCCGGAAACGGGAGGCAGAAGCCGGTAAGAAACTTTTACAGCTGGAATATTATCCGCGGCAGAAAGGGAAAGGATAGAATCAATGTTAGAGGAACTGAAACAGTTGGTATATGAAGCAAATATGGATTTGCCCAAGTATGGCCTTGTGACTTTTACCTGGGGAAATGCCAGTGCGCTTGACCGTGAGACAGGGCTGTTTGTCATTAAGCCCAGCGGTGTGGAATATGATAAGCTGACACCGGAGGACATGGTGGTGGTGGACTTGAATTGTAAGAAGGTGGAGGGACGCTATCATCCCTCTTCTGACACAGCCACCCATGCGGAACTTTATAAGGCGTTTCCTGAAGTGGGAGGTATTGTACATACCCATTCCTCCTATGCAACCAGTTGGGCCCAGGCAGGCAGGGGCATTCCCTGTTACGGCACCACCCATGCGGATTACTTCTATGGGGAAGTTCCCTGTATCAGATGCCTCTATGCGGAAGAAATTGCAGAGGCATATGAGGAGAATACGGGGCATTTGATTGTCAATGAATTCAGGCGGATGTGCAAGGATCCTGTGTCCGTCCCGGCGGTGCTCTGTAAGAACCATGGTCCGTTTGCCTGGGGAAAGGATGCCAGGGAGGCGGTACACAATGCAGTGGTTTTAGAGGAAGTGGCGAAAATGGCTTATCGTGCGGAGGCCATTAATCACCACATTCAACCGGCACCTCAGGAGCTTCAGGACAAACATTATTACAGAAAACATGGTGCGAATGCTTATTATGGGCAGACATTATAATCAAAGGCTGACATTCTGACGGTTGAAAAGAGAATGCACAGAGAGCAGACTGGCATTTCTTCTATGCAGAACAGAAAACAGCTGACAGCTATTTCACGAATATCATAATAAAAGAAGAAACAGATCGTATGTAATGTCTGCGGACAGACGGTACGGTGGAATGGAGGAGACGATGAATAATTTAGAACTGCAGAAGCATGCGAATGACGTGCGCAAGGGTATTGTCACGGCAGTTCACAGCGCAAAGGCGGGGCATCCCGGAGGCTCACTGTCTTCGGCAGATGTGTTTACTTTTCTGTATTTTGAAGAGATGAACATTGATCCTGAACATCCTGACAAGGAAGACAGAGACCGCTTTGTGCTGTCAAAAGGACACAATGCCCCCGGACTTTATTCGGCGCTGGCAAACAGGGGATTTTTCCCGGTAGAGGATTTGACAACACTTCGGAAGCTGGGGTCTTACCTGCAGGGCCACCCCTGCATTCATATCCCCGGCGTGGATATGTCCTCAGGTTCTCTGGGACAGGGAATCTCCGCGGCAGCAGGTATGGCGCTTGGCGCCAAAATGGGCGGTAAGGATTATCGGGTATATACTTTATTGGGAGACGGCGAAATCGAGGAAGGCCAGGTGTGGGAGGCTGCCATGTTCGCCGGGTTCCGCAAGCTGGACAATCTGTGCGTGATTGTGGACAATAATAATCTGCAGATTGACGGCCCCATCGATCAAGTCTGCTCCCCCTACCCCATTGACAAGAAGTTTGAAGCATTTAACTTTTATGTAATTAATGTGGATGCCCATGACTTTGATGCGCTCCGGGGGGCTTTTCAGGAGGCAAGGAAGACCAAAGGATGTCCTACCTGCATTGTAATGCACAGCTTAAAGGGCAAGGGTGTATCCTTTATGGAGAACAGCATAGACTGGCATGGCAAAGCACCCAATGATGAAGAGTATGCAGTGGCCATGGCCGATTTGGAGAAAATCGGTGCAGAATTAGAGAAAGCAGGTGAAGCATAATGGCAGATCAGACAGTAGTTAAAATTGCAACCCGTGAAAGCTATGGCAATGCACTGAAGGAATTGGCGGAAGAATTTCCGAATCTGGTCGTACTGGATGCGGATCTTGCGACGGCAACCAAGACCAGTATTTTCCGGAAGGCGTATCCGGAACGGCATATTGACTGCGGCATTGCAGAGGCAAATATGATGGGTGTAGCGGCGGGACTGTCGCTGACAGGCAAGATTCCTTTTGTGAGTTCCTTTGCCATGTTTGCAGCAGGGCGTGCTTTTGAGCAGGTGCGCAACTCTATAGGGTATCCCCATCTGAATGTGAAAATCGGTGCCACCCATGCGGGCATTACGGTGGGCGAGGATGGCGCAACTCATCAGTGTAATGAGGACATTGCCCTGATGAGAACGATTCCCGGTATGGTGGTGATGTGTCCGGCGGATGATGTGGAAGCGAAGGCAGCGGTTCGTGCGGCATTGGAGTATGAAGGGCCTGTATTTATCCGTTTTGGACGTGCGGCAGTGCCGGTGATCAATGATAAGCCCGGTTATAAATTTGAGATTGGCAAGGGTTCCATTGTCAGGGAAGGTACCGATGTGACCGTTGTGGCAACGGGAATCTGTGTGGATTCCGCTCTTAGAGCAGCGGAAAAGCTGGCAGCGGACGGAATCAGTGCCGAGATTGTGAGCATCTGTACAATTAAGCCCCTGGACGAGGAAATCATTATCAACAGCGCGAAGAAGACCGGAAAGGTGGTTACGGTGGAGGAACATTCCGTGATCGGCGGACTTGGCAGCGCAGTGTGCGATTGTCTGAGCGCAAATCATCCGACACTGGTGAAGAAGCTTGGTATGCAGGATGTCTTCGGCGAGTCCGGCAGTGCGGCGGCGCTGGTACAGAAGTATGGCCTGGATGCGGAGGGGGTTTATAAGTCTGTCAAAGAATTTATGTAATATGATATTATTTACCGAAGAAAGGCTTTGGGGATTCCCGAAGCCTTTCTTCAATTCTTAGTAAAACCTTAATACTTTTCGAGACAAATATGATACATTTTTGCTTTATAGTATAAATATCATATGATTTCGGCCTTTGGGGAAGAGCATTATGAGGATGCCGGAGCAAAGGTATAATGAGGTGGAGAAATGGTACAGCATGATAATAAGGTGCACAGATACAATGGACGTAGTATTGAAATAGGGGTAAGAGAAGACAGCGCGGAGGTTATGGTTGAAAGACGGAATCCTTATCTGCTGGATTATGAGGAAGAGCGCAGAAATCAAGTGCGCAGCCAGCGGAAGGCAGGAAACGGCAGTTCGTCGTCTGCAAGGGGCAGGGAAGTCTATGAACGCCGCAGTGTGGCCGGGTATGGGGAAGGTGTGAACCGCCGCGGGGAATCATTTGTTCGCCGGGAGGCGACTGGGTATGAGGAGACGGTCAATGTACGCAGTGCCGCCGGGAACAGGAAACCATCCAGCCGACAAATTACAACAGGGTATGCACAAATACCCAATCGCCGTACTCGGGCCGGATATGCGCCGTCTGCGAACCGCCGGGTTGCCGTTGGGCATGCGGGAAATTCAAATCATTCTGCCGCAGCACGCCGCATTGCAAGGTACCGCCGCAGAAAGCGCGTGATGATGCAGCGGATAGCGGTAAGTATTTGGGTTATGTGCCTGTTATGTCTGGCAGTGACATTGCTGGTGAGGAATAACCGGGTATCGGCGGCCGATCGGAATCCCAAAGGAGATGCTGTTGTAAACAGTGCGGAAAATGTGCCGCCGAAGCAGTTAGATGCCGTACAGCCGGACACGGTTCTTGTTCAGGGAATACCTGCAACGGAATTTGCAAAGCATCCCGAATGGACGGAGGACTTTCTGACACCTAATGAATATTCCAGGCCGGGGGACGCGCTGGAATCCGTTACCAATATTTTTGTTCATTACACTGCCAATGCGGGAACCAGTGCCGCGCAGAACCGCAGCTATTTTGAGAGACAGAAGGACGAGCATCTGGCCAGTGTCAGTGCGCATTTCATCATTGGCTATGAAGGAGAAATTATTCAATGTGTTCCGCTGGACGAGATTGCCTATGCCGTGAAAAGCCGGAATTTCGATTCCATATCCATTGAATGCTGTCATTTGGAGAAGGATGGTTCCTTTACGCAGGAAACATATGATTCATTGATTGCGCTCTTAAAGTGGCTGTTGGAAGTATATGATCTTGAATCGGAGGATATACTGCGCCATTACGACTGCGGCGGCAAAAAATGCCCCCTGTATTTTACGGAACATCCGGATGCATGGGAAGAACTGAAAAAGGACGTGGACAAGTTGTAATATCTTTGCTAAAATAGAAGCGTATATGTGGAAGTATACATAGAGTTGTATATATAGAAGCGTATATAAGGAAACAGCAGATGTTCAAATGAGGAGGCTGAGGATGAATATATTATCACCATCTATTTTAGCAGCGGATTTCAGCAGGCTTGGAGAGCAGATAAGGGAAGCGGAACATGCAGGGGCAAAATACCTTCATATAGATGTTATGGACGGCGTGTTTGTACCGTCCATTTCCTTTGGAATGCCTGTGATAGCTTCTATCCGAAACTGTTCGGATATCTTCTTTGATGTGCATTTGATGATAGAGAAACCGGAGCATTATATTCATGAATTTGCTGATTGCGGCGCTGATTTGATTAATTTTCACCTGGAAGCTGCGGAAGATGTGGTGAGCACCATTGAGAAGATTAGATTTCGTGGGAAGAAGGCCGCAATTACCATTAAGCCCGCCACGCCTGCCAAAGCGGTGGAACCTTACCTGAAATTAGTGGATATGGTACTGGTGATGACCGTGGAGCCGGGTTTCGGCGGCCAGAAGCTGATGCCGGAGTGTTTGGATAAAGTAAGAGAAATCCGCACAATGGTCATGGAGAAAGGGCTCCGCACAGATATCGAGGTGGATGGCGGTATTCGGCTGGACAATGTGGAACAGGCGTTGGAGGCAGGCGCCAATGTGATTGTGTCCGGCTCTGCCGTCTTCCGGGATAATATTACGAAAAATGTAGAGAAATTTATGGACAGACTGCAATAAGGCGCGGAGAGGGGATATATGTGCTGAATGGAGAGCTGACGGGATATCAGGTGCAGCGGAAGGGAGGCAGAGGATGCAGCTGGGAGGAATCGGAAGTGAACACGGTGCGGCGATGCATCAGGTGACGGCTTGTGCGCACGATCATTCTCATGTCAATCAAGAGGGTGGTGCCACAGCTTCGGCTGCCAGAACTGCTGCACAGCTTCAGCAGACGGATACACAGCAGGACGGTCAGTTTTCTCTGGCAGCCTGGCTGGATAGAACATTGGGCAGCGGCAAGCGTATGCTGAAAGGCTTCTGGAACGGCAGTGAGGGGAGCAGTGCAGGACAGGCCGGTGATAAGACAGGAAGCGCACAGGTCATGGCTCAGATTTATGACAGTAATTCTGCGGACAATTCCGGCAGAGATACGGCGGGCCGGGACAGCCGACAGCAGGATATCACACAGACAATACATACGCCTCAGATTGCTGCTGCGGCTACGGCAGTGAATCCGCAGACCATGCTTCACAATGCCGCGGCAGCAGGAGCGGGAGACCCCGGCATTCGGCAGGAGAGCATGTGGCAGAAGATTCGAGTGAAATTTAAGGATATTACAGGCCAGCTGGCCGGACACCTGCCAGGCAGTTTCTTCCGGTTCCAGCCGGAGAACTCGTTTCATGCAAAACAGGAGCAGCCCAGGGAGGATTTGCGCAAGCGCAGTAAAGTCCGCAGGGATGAAGCAAAACTGGACTGTTTTCGGACGGATGACAGCTATTTACTGGATTCTTATGACAGGAGGGGAGAATACAGTAAATTATCAACGAAAAAGTAGAGGCATAAGAATAGGAATAAGAAAAGGAATAGGAATAAGAAAAGGAATTGTGGCAGGGATCAAACATGGCCTTAATGTTCCAGTGAAAACACAGAATGAAAAAGATGGCCTTAATGTTCCAGTGAAAACACAGAATGAAAAAGATGGCCTTAATGTTCC
>CAJUAP010000002.1:23686-45300 GCA_910584435.1 uncultured Acetatifactor sp. | reverse complement strand
AGGGAAGGTACAAAATGAAAAGTATGGTATCGGCATTCCGGGGAAGACACAAAGGAGAAGACATGGTATCGGTGTCTCAGGAAGAACATAAGACAAAAAATATAGTATCAATGTTTCTGGAAAAGCACAAAACCAGCGGCATGGCATTGGCCATGAAGCTTGGCGGCCTTATATTGCTCTGGAGTCTGGCGGTTTATGGAATGGCAGCACAGTTCTTCTCACAGTCGGTTCCTGTCTACAGAGAAGTGCTGATTAACGGTGATTCCGCTCAGACCACACAGCAGCTGCATCCCCGGGATGTCCTTTGGCAGACCTTCCGCATAGATGCCGACCATTTGGAGAGCATGTCCATAGCATTTGATTATGAGGATTCTGCAAGGGATGCGGGCAGATTGATAGTCAGATTTTATCATGATGATATTTGCGTGATAGAACAGCCGCTTCCATTGGCGGCCTGTCCGCAGAAGTCATTTCTGGAATTTCAGCTGGGGCTGCAGAAATGTAAAGGAGATGAGCTGCACGTCCAAATCGTTAATGTTTCCGAAGAGGCAGCAGGTGTGTTCTCTCTTCTGGAAACCAGGGATATTTATACATATCGGGATTATTCGGATGGATATCTGCTGAATGATGCCAGGGCTGCGGATGGGAGCATCTTATGCAGTTTAAAGTTCGGAAACGGCCGACACTATTACAGGGGATTGACATATGTATTTTGGATTTTTCTTGCTTCTATGATACTTTCCTGCTTCATTGTGAGGGGATTTGCATGGCGGCAACAGCATAAGAGTCATTGACTTGCTCTACACAGAAGCCAAGCTCATGAAAATCACCCATGCTGCCGGTGTACAGGATATATACATTCCTGCCATCACGTTCTACCAATGCAATGTCGTCTTCCATAAAACGGTAACTGCCATATTCCCGTAGTTTTGCAAAGAAGGGGTCGCCATCATATACCGCATTCCGCACATAATCATTGATATCACATTTTTCACGCCAGAGGAAATTCGGATATTTGTAGGTGGTTTCGCCGAAAAATACAATGAAACTGTCTTCATGAGAAAGTTCCTTTGCACGCTGTACCGCTTCATATGGTTTCTCGTCAAAAAAGAAGGAGGACTCCAGCTGCGTGTATGAGGCGGCAAAAAAGATAAGCGATACCGCATAAAATGCAGTACAGCAGTACAGTACAAGCTTACTTTTTAACAGTCTGCCAAGGCTGTAAATGCCATATGCTCCGTAAAAAATAATCGGGATATGAACCATATTAATATGAATCATTGTTAAGCTCGTATTGGCCTCGCTTATCATTCCGGCACTGATCAGCCATGCCAGAAACAGAAATGACAGATCCGTTTTCCTGCTTTTGATTTGACGGAATAAACTTTGAATATGATACAATATTCCGAATATCATAAACGGAGTGGTAAAAAAGTAGTAGCAGCCCGTAAAGGTATTGGACAATAATTCACTGCCGTCTCCCTGTTCCAGGATTACAATTTTGAGAAAGCTTTTGATGCCTTCTTTTAGATTATTCAGCGACAGCTCGCCGCCCCTGAAGCCTGTCAGTTTTGGAATTGTCAGAAAGGATGTTCGTATTTCGGGAATGAAATCATAATTTACGGCTAAAAATATCAGCAACGGCAGAGCCAGCCCGAAGAGCAGGAGGGCGGATAACCACAGCGTCCTTCCCGAAGATAGAAACGGCTTCAGGCAGAACAGAAGGGAAAAGATAAGAAATATTGGCAGAATGAGCCATGTCAGGGCATAACAGTACAGGGTCAGTCCGAAGAAAACCGCGGAAGGCACAAGAAAGATATGCTTTCTGTTCAGACCTAATACCAGGAACATGAATCCAATCATAAACATGCCGGGGGCCAGGTTGGCATCCAGCCCGAAGCGGCACATCATAATATGCCATGGATTTACACATAATGCAAGGGCAGAGAGAAGCCCGGTCTGTCTGCCGAGGAGTTCTTTGGCGGTAATATAGATGGCTCCGATTGTGAGGATTCCGAATATGGCCTGTGGTAAACGATAGGATAGAAGGCTGACGCCGAACAGTTTAAAAAACAGTACGCCCAGATAGGAATAAAGGACACTCATACCGCTGCCCCATGCGATAAAATAAACCGGAAAAGGGCAGCCTCTGTCATCTATTCCGTCTGTCAAAAGCCCGTAGGAGATATATGCGCCATAAGCTTCATCAGTGTAAGTTCCCTGCGGATACTTATCTAATGCTATGAGTCTCAGGCAGGCGCCCAGAACCAGTATCACCAGGAGTATCCGGTTATTCTTAAGATGTTCACTTAGTTTTCTCATTTTGTCCCCAGTATGATGTATATTTTATGATAAGAATATCATATTTTTATACTTTGTTCAAGTTTTGCCTGCAAAATCTATTGACAGGAGGCGGTTGCTTGTGTTAATTTATCATTTATAAATAAGTAAAACGCAGTGACGAAGAGAGTACATGTTATGGCAGCTTTACAGAGAAGGTTCCGTTCAGGCTGAGAGGAATCAGGCAGCGTAATATGGAAGATGGCTTCTGAGCAGCGCACCGAATCCTGAGCGGGATAAGGCTGCGACAGGTTCCGCCTGTTATAGCGGATAGGATTAGTCATGATGCACAGTCCGGGTAAGCCGTAAAAAGGTAACAGTTCAGCGGTCTGACTGAATTGTTACGAAATAAGGACGCCGGGGGAACAAGGAAGGCCGGGAAAATAGGCCGGGGAGTTCTATGAGAATTTGAGGCTGGGGTGACTGACCCGAAGAGGTCTGTTCTGTGAGGAACGGATGAAAAGAAGTGGTATCACGGGCATATTGGCTCGTCTTCTGATACATGCTATGATAGTATGTATGGGAAGGCGGGTTTTTTTGTTACTGCGAAGCTGCGAAAGTTTATTTCTGCACAGGGATGGACCTTGCAAAACAATCAGAAAAGGAGAAAAATGGTATGGAAAAAGAAAAGGAAAAAGGAGCTTATTATCTTACCACGGCGATTGCCTATACGTCGGGAAAACCTCATATAGGCAATAACTATGAAATCGTTTTGGCGGACAGCATTGCGCGTTTTAAGAGAAAGGAAGGGTATGAGGTATTCTTCCAGACCGGAACGGATGAACACGGCCAGAAGATTGAATTAAAGGCCCAGGAAGCAGGAGTCACACCTAAGGAATTCGTGGACGGCGTGGCCGGAATCATTCAGGGAATGTGCGATCTGCTGAATATTTCCTATGATAAATTTATCAGAACAACGGATGCGTACCATGAGAAACAGGTGCAGAAAATTTTCAAACGCCTGTATGATCAGGGAGACATCTACAAAGGCTCTTATGAGGGGCTGTACTGTACGCCCTGTGAATCCTTCTGGACGGAATCCCAGCTGGTGGACGGGAAATGTCCTGATTGCGGCAGGGAAGTGAAACCGGCCAAGGAAGAGGCATATTTCTTCCGTATGAGTAAATATGCGGATAAATTGATCCGGCATATCAATGAGCACCCGGAGTTTATCCAGCCCGTATCCCGTAAGAATGAGATGATGAACAATTTCCTCCTTCCCGGATTACAGGACTTATGCGTGTCCAGAACTTCTTTTCAATGGGGGATACAGGTGGATTTTGACCCGAAGCATGTGGTTTACGTGTGGCTGGATGCGTTGAGCAACTATATTACCGGTATTGGTTATGACGCAGAGGGCAGCAGTACGGAACAGTACAGAAAATTCTGGCCGGCGGATCTGCATTTGATCGGCAAGGACATTGTCAGGTTCCACACCATATACTGGCCCATTTTCCTTATGGCCCTGGGTGAGCCTCTGCCAAAGCAGATATTCGGGCATCCGTGGCTGCTGATGAGCGGTGGTAAGATGGGGAAATCCAGAGGCAATGTCATTTATGTGGATGATCTTGTAGATTTCTTCGGTGTGGATGCGGTGCGCTATTATATGCTTCATGAAATGCCCTATGAAAATGACGGAAATGCTACCTGGGAGCTGATTGCAGAGCGTACCAATTCGGATTTGGCC
This sequence comes from uncultured Acetatifactor sp., assembly GCA_910584435.1. Classification (GTDB taxonomy): domain Bacteria; phylum Bacillota; class Clostridia; order Lachnospirales; family Lachnospiraceae; genus Acetatifactor. The sequence goes on along the minus strand of CAJUAP010000002.1, from coordinate 41,273 downwards.
AACACATTGGGCAATCTGGTAAATCGTACCATATCCATGAGCAATAAATATTTCGGCGGTGTGGTAGCAGACAAGGGTGCGGAAGACAGTGCATTGGACGGAGATTTGAAGGCTGTTGTGACAGGGACATTTGCGAAAGTATCGGAGAAAATGGCAGAGCTGCGTGTGGCAGACGCTTTGACGGAAATCTTTTCTATTTTTAAGAGATGTAATAAGTATATTGATGAGACGGAGCCGTGGGTGCTTGGCAAGGCTGTGGCCCAGGACGGGGCTAAGGCGGATAGGCTTGCTACGGTGCTTTACAATCTGGTGGAAAGCATTGTGATCGGTGCCTCCATGCTGCAGCCGTTTATGCCTGAGACGGCGGAACGGATTGCAGCACAGCTGAATACGGAGCTTCGGGATTTCGACAGGCTGGGAGAATTCGGACTGTACAAATGCGGAAATAAGGTGACGGATAAGCCGGAGATTCTGTTCGCAAGGCTGGATATGAAGGAAGTGGAGAAGAAGGATGAGGAACTGGCGGCGGCAATGCAGACAGCAGCGGCCGGGGCGGAGGCAGGTGTCTCCGGAAACGGAAAAGATAACGCAGCCGCGTCAGGCGCTTCTGATACCGGGAAAGACGGGACGGCATCATCAGGTGCCATAGTGGATATTGAGGCGAAACCGGAGATCGCATATGAGGAGTTTGCAAAGCTTCAGTTCCAGGTAGGAGAGATTATTTCCTGTGAGGCAGTGCCCAAGTCTAAGAAGCTGCTCTGCAGCCAGGTAAGAATCGGCAGCCAGGTGAAGCAGATTGTATCCGGCATTAAGGCATACTACAGTCCGGAGGAAATGGTGGGGAAAAAGGTGATGGTACTGGTGAATTTAAAACCTGCCACGCTGGCCGGTGTGCTGTCTGAAGGAATGCTGTTGTGTGCGGAGGATGCGGACGGAAATCTGGCATTGGTGAAACCGGAAAAAGAGATGCCTGCCGGGGCGGAAATCTGCTGAGGCGCTGTGAGGATTGGCGCCATAGGGCAGGCCGAAACGCCTCGTCAGCGAAGCGGAAATCTGCCGGGGCGCTGTGGACATTGGTGCATGCGTATGGGCAGCCAAAGGCATCGGTGCCGCCAGAGTCTGCAGATGTCAGGCGCATGAGAGCCGGATGTTTCGGGAAAGGACAGGAATGGTAGGAGCATGAAGAAAGAAGAATTCTATTTTGATTCCAGGGACGGCAGGACGAAACTGCATGCGGTACGATATTTGCCGGAAGAGGGAACTTTAGTCCGCGGTGTCCTGCAGATCGTTCATGGGATGGCGGAGTATGTGGAGCGATATGAAGAGCTGGCGGAGTTTTTCACGGCAAAAGGCATTGTGGTGACGGGGGAGGATCATCTTGGACATGGGAAATCCGTGCATCAGAAGAAGGGCGGAAAATATGGTTATTTTTGTGAGCAGGATCCTGCAACGGTGGTGGTAAGGGATGTGCATCGGCTGAAGAAAATGACACAGAAGTTATATCCGGATGTGCCGTATGTGGTGATGGGGCACAGTATGGGGTCTTTTATCACCCGTAATTATATGTTCCGCTATGGGTCGGGAATTTCAGCGGCAATCATTATGGGGACGGGGATGCAGCCGCCTGTGACACTGGGTATGGCAAAGGCGGCGGTTCGCATGCAGAAGCTTATCTGTGGTTCCGGCCATGTCAGTAAGCTGATTGACAAGCTGGCTTTTGGCAGTTACAATAGAAGAGTCAGAAATCCGCGCACGCCCTTTGACTGGCTGAGTCGTGATGCGGCCCGCGTGGATGCCTATATTGCAGATCCTCTGTGCGGATTTATCTTCACGGTAAATGGCTTTGAGACTTTGTTTGAGCTGATTTCCAGGCTGTACCGGAGGGAGAACCTAATGCAGATTCCGAAAAATCTGCCGGTCCTCATGATTTCGGGAACCGCAGATCCGGTGGGTGGATACGGCAGCGGTGTAAAACGGGCGTATGATTCTCTTGCGGCGGCAGGGCTTAAGAACGTGAAACTGAAGATGTATAAAGGGGGCAGGCATGAACTGCCCAATGAAACCAACCGGGATAAGGTGATGCAGGATATTTATGATTGGATGAAAGGTACGGTCTTGTAATGGATATCGGAACAAGATGGAAGGCTTATGAGTACCGGTGGGCCATGGAGAGCGAATGGTCTTCTGCCATGAGAATGATTTGGAGGACATTTCTGAAGTATGAGGGGAAGGATTATTCTCGGGAGGGGATTCGGCACTTTTTTGAATTCATAACGGACGACAAATTGTTTGTAATGTTTCTGAAGGGGGAATACCAGCTGATGGTAGCACTGGATCGGGGGCATATTATCGGTGCAGGTTCCATCAGGAACAGGAACCAGCTGTCGCTTTTGTTCGTAGAAGAAGCCTATCATCATATGGGGGTGGGAAGCACCATACTCAGAAAATTATGCGAGTACCTGAAGACGGAAGCAGGGGAGCAGTCAATGTTCCTGCAGGCGGCGCCCTATGCCGTGGGATTCTATCGAAAGCAGGGGTTCCGCATGATAAGTTCGGAAATAGACGTGGCAGGAATCAGGGTCACGCCTATGGAAAAGAGGTTCTAGGCGGCATGCTGCCTTTGGAGTGTGATTTTGACTTTGCGGCAGAGGATGTCCGGGCTGTTACGATGCGGCACAGATTCAGCGCTATTAAACTTAGAAAAGTTTGTCTTAGAGGGAGAATGGAGCATGTTCCTGGAAGTGCCGTCTGCGGCGCTTCTTATCAGAATTCGGATGGAGGTTAGGTATGAAATTTTTTAATTTGGACAGTCCTTTGATGCAGGCATTGAATAAGCTGGCGGATTTGATGTGGCTGAACGTTTTGACAATGCTGTGCTGCATTCCTGTTATTACAGTGGGCCCCTCGCTGACAGCAATGCACTATATGGCGCTGAAGATTGTAAGGAATGAAGAGGGATATATTACCAGAGGCTTTTTCAAATCCTTCAGGGAAAACTTCAAGCAGGGGGTGGCAATCTGGCTGATTCAGTTATTTGTCATTCTGATGCTTGTGGGAGATTTTATGATTATAGCCTATTCGGGATTGGAATTCAGCCAATTTCTCCAGGTAGTTCTATTGGCCATTGCAATTATGGTATATTTTATCAGTATGTTCCTCTATCCTGTGTTGGCAAAATTTGAGAATACGGTGCTGCATACCATAAGGAATGCGTTGTTTGTGGGAGTGCTGCAGTTTCCCAAGACGGTTTTAATGATGATTCTGAATGTGCTGCCGCTGGCGCTGCTGTTCCTGGTGCATCAGCTGGTGCCGGTGGTGTTCCTGTTCGGCCTGTCAATTCCGGCGTGGCTTTCCGCCAAGCTGTATAATAAATTTTTCCAGAAGCTGGAAGATCAATATCTGCAAACCAACGGCCCCGCTGTGAAGGGGACGGAAGAAGAGGATGATGAGAGGATATTCCGGGATGAGCTGGATGAAAGTCTGGCGAGGGATTCTAATACACAGGGATAAAACATGGTGGTATAGTAGTATTCATTCGGATAAACTTATAAAGCATGGCAATATTACGCTTTCTTTCCTTTCAACATTGTGTAGAGTAGGGGAAAAGTGTCTTTGTTGTAATGCTTTATAAGTTTATTTTTTGAGGCAGTAATTTCTGTTATGTCTGGTATTATTCATTTCTTATAAAATAGTATTTTTTAAAAATGTCTAAAAAGTTAATCCCAGAATGAAATTTGATTGACATTTGACATAAGTGTAGCTTTTTGTAGTATTTACAGGAAATTGTATAATATGAAATAAAATATAATATTAGTTTTAATTTATAAATTGTGCCTATATAAGATGAAATAGAAATAATAAACAGAAAATATCGAATTCTGTAATTGAATTGATGTTGAAAAAGATGGAATAATAGTATATCATTTACAGTATAGTTATTTTGTTGTAATATTTTCTATAAAATATTTTATCAAAAAACACCTGTACAGCAATCAGACGGAGTCCACTGACGTTGTAAAATGGTGGTTATACTGTGATTGAACGAAAATAGGATAGCACAATAACTATAGAAAAAATGAAAGGAGAAATTTCGTGTTATGGGTATTAAGTTTATAAGAAAGGTTACATATGTATTAATTGGGCTGCTTTTTGCGAATATTTTATATATTACAGCTTTGGCAGCAACTTAAGGGGATGTATTAGGCATATGTCTCTATGAAAATTATGTGGTTCAGGATAAAGATAAGTGGTGCTGGGCAGCAAGCGCTGAAAATGCAATTATATGGGAAGGAGCGTCTGGCCGTACTCAGTGGGATGCCGTAAAATATCTAAAAGGTACATTTTTGGATCCTTATCCTAATTATAGTGGTTCTATTTATGATTCAGCTGCTGCTGCTGAATATATTAGCAACAATACTGAGACATATACTGCTGTTGAGGCTAAAGAGGCATATTCTTTCCTAGGGCAGCAGATTTGGGACCGGCATCCTGTTATTGTTGGTGCGGGATATTACGATTCATCCGGAAACCGAAACGGCGGTCATGCTACATTAATAATAGGTTATACATTTGATGGCATAGAAGAGATAACTTATTATGATTCACTGACTGGTACAACCGAGACTTGTACATATACCCAATTTTGCGATGGGTCTTATAACAAGCGAAAATATGACCAGACTTGCTATAATACAACACCTTGATTATTAATAGTTAGTAGAAAGGAAATAATAGTTATGATGAAAAAGATGATTGGTGTGTTTTTAGTACTTTTCTTTGCAGTCAGTATGAATGTATGTGCGATGGAACCAGAAGACGAACTTTCCTTAATCTGGGATGCTCTGTCAAACATGTCCAATACGAAAACGGAACGGCGTTCTGAAATTGAAGAGCTGATGAATGACAATTTATTCCGGAATGGTATTAATATATTAAGCAGGGACGGTTATCGGGAAAAAATCACAGAATATGATTTGGATGGTGCATATCAAGTCTATCTTCTTGAACCCCTGCTTGTTACTGCCTATGACGAGACAGGTTCTTTTTCGGAAGCGATTACCGATAGTGTACAATGGAAGATACCCATAAAGACAGAGTCTGGTACTGCCGGGCTGGCTGTTGTGAATGAGTCAGACACAGGATTGACATTCAGCGGCACTATTGTTGGTGACACGTCCAGCACATGGTATGTGAATGAAGAAAAAATAATAGCAGGCGTGAAAAATGCAGTCAATATGAAAGAACCTGTGGAATCCATATGTATTGTACATTCCTATATGTACTATACAACTTTTGTCTATTTATACAGCTCCAATGCAGAATATTTGATTCCATACAGCATATATGCTGACGAGCTTCATTTGGAAAATGGAAAAGTTTATTCTGTTTCCGATGTTATGAAAGCGTTTAGAAAGTGTTTTGATGAATCCGAAGTGATAAATCATCCTAATAATAACGGAGGTGTTCCGTTCCGAAGACAAGGAATAACAGTCTATGGTGTGGCTTTCGTAAGTATTGCTTCTGTTCTGCTGATGATTGTTTTGATCTTTTTCCTTATAAAAACGAAAGATATTAAGGATAAAAGGGAATAAAAAGATATACGCTGAAGGGAATCATACATTTTATACAAGAGAAAAGGTAAAAACTTGTGCAAGATGACATAATGACGAAAAAAGCGTGAAGTTTATAAGCAATATTTACAATGAAGACTAAAAACTTTGTGAAATAGTAGCATGGCATAGTTTGAAGTTTTTCGATATACTATTAAATGTAAGTGAAGCGGTGTCAAGGCCATTATGTAGAATAGAAGCTGTACAATGGACTGGTAAGATATCGGTATAGCTAAAGAAACTATGTGAACGGTGAAAGGAGTTTACAGTTATGGCAAGTTTATCATTAAAGAATATCTGCAAGGTGTATCCCAATGGTTTTGAAGCAGTAAAAGATTTCAATCTTGAGATTGCTGACCAGGAGTTTATTATCTTTGTAGGTCCATCCGGTTGTGGTAAGTCTACCACCCTCCGTATGATTGCAGGTCTGGAGGATATTTCTTCCGGTGAGCTGAAAATTGGCGACAGGATTGTGAATGATGTTGAACCTAAGGATCGCGATATTGCGATGGTATTCCAGAACTATGCTTTGTATCCCCATATGTCCGTGTACGACAATATGGCATTTGGTTTGAAGCTGAGAAAAGTTCCGAAGGATCAGATTGACAAGATGGTGAAGGAAGCAGCTAAGATTCTTGACTTGACTCCTCTTCTTGATCGTAAGCCGAAGGCTTTGTCAGGTGGTCAGAGACAGCGTGTTGCCATGGGGCGTGCAATTGTCCGTAATCCTAAGGTATTCCTTATGGATGAGCCTCTTTCCAACTTGGATGCCAAGCTGCGTGTACAGATGCGTATTGAGATTGCAAAATTGCATCAGAGACTGGGGACCACCATTATCTACGTTACCCATGACCAGACAGAGGCTATGACCCTTGGTACGAGAATCGTAGTTATGAAAGACGGTGTGGTTCAGCAGGTAGATACTCCTCAGAATCTTTATGAGAAGCCTCGCAATCTGTTTGTGGCAGGATTTATGGGTTCTCCGCAGATGAACTTCCTGAATGCAACGGTTAAGGTTTCCGGTAATGTTGCAAATCTTGAGATTGCAGGACATAGCATTCCATTGCCTCCTGAGAAATCTAAGAAGATTATTGACGGCGGTTATGACGGCAAGACTGTTACCTTTGGTATCCGTCCTGAGAATGTAGGCGATTCCGAGGAATTCCTTGCGAAATTCCCTCAGAGTACATTTGAGTCTTCCGTAAGAGTATACGAGCTGCTTGGTGCAGAAGTATTTCTGTATTTTGATTTGGATGAATTCCCTCTTACAGCAAGAGTGGATCCTGCTACGAAGGCAAGACCCGGTGATACAATTAAATTTGCATTCGATATCGACAAGATTCATGTATTTGATAAAGAAACTGAGCAGATTATTACTAATTAATTCAGGGATTTTCAGGGGTGCCGACGGGCACCCCTTTTTGCAGTCAGTCTGGCATGGACAGGATATGGTTTAGTGCAAACAGGATGTTGTTTCATATGATCAGATGAATGTTTCAAACATACATACAATCGGTTAGCACGGACAACCGGTTGTCACAGACGGAATTGTGGTTGGTACGGATAAATTACAGACTAATTCAGAAAGGCACAGGGAGCAGAATGATATCAAATCAGACAATTCAGACCAGCATAGATGAACTGAAAGCAATTACGAAGGTGGATTTGTGTGTATATAATTTATCGGGTACGTCGGTTGCGGCTACCACAGGGCAGATTGACATTGCTGCGGATTTAATCAGTGGATTTGCATATTCGCCGGCGGATAGTCAGGTAATTGGAAGCCATCATTTATTGAAGATTATGGATGAGGGAGAAATTCTGTATATTCTGGTTGCCAGGGGAACGGGCGATGATGCATATATGGTAGGCAAGATTGCGGTTTGCCAGCTGCAGAATCTTGTCATTGCATATAAGGAGAGATTTGACCGGAATAATTTTTTCCAAAATCTGTTGTTGGATAATCTGCTGCTGGTTGATATTTACAACAGAGCGAAGAAGCTTCATATTGAAGTAACGGTGCCAAGGGCCGTATTCCTGGTGGAAACCCATTTGGAGAAGGATGGCATTGTGACTGAATTGTTAAAGGGTATGTTCTCCAATCATTCAGGTGATTATATTACAGCGGTGGATGAAAGCAGTGTCATTTTAATCAAAGCATTGGAGAACGGATACACGAATGAATCATTGATGGAAGTGGCGGAGACAATTGTTGCAATGATGAATACGGAGGCAATGCTGAACGTAAAGGTATCCTTTGGAACCGTGGTGCAGGAGCTGAAGGATGTGTCCAAGTCGTACAAGGAAGCGAAGATGGCATTGGATGTGGGGAAGATTTTCTATGCGGAGAAGGATACCATTGCTTATAACACGTTAGGAATCGGGCGTTTAATTTATCAGCTGCCGGTAAATCTCTGTAAGATATTCATAGATGAAATATTCGGCGAAAATGTTCCTTATAATCTGGACGAAGAAACTTTAAATACAATTAATAAGTTTTTTGAAAATAACCTGAATGTTTCGGAGACTTCAAGGCAGTTGTTTGTACACAGGAATACATTGGTGTATCGTATTGAGCGGATACAGAAGAATACAGGATTGGATCTGCGCAATTTTGAGGATGCTCTTACCTTTAAGATTGCTTTGATGGTAGTAAATTATATGAAGTATCTGGATAGTCTGGACTATTGATGATACCATTGGATGTACTTTTCCTGTATACTCGTGAACGCATTTATTTGCCGGTTTCTGTTGAACACTGTAGATGCGTTCACTCGTTATACATTTAGGCCGGCAAATGTTTTCGTTAATAAGTATATACTGCAGACGGACTGCATTGCAAATTTAACCGGTGCGCAGTATAAATTGATAATTGAATGTAATATGTTAGACAACCCCCTGAATATACTTAGGTAAGAAAATGCAATTGCAGCTTTGTCATATGGCAATTGCTTTGAGAATTTATCAGTGATCAGGGGGAATTTTTATGTTTTATGATAGGAAAATTAAGTATTTGGATTATTATGAAGGCGGTGTGCGTGTCAGGGGTGGAGGCTTTGTCAAGCTGGAGGCAAGGGACACTAGCCTGAGGGTGGAAGTGGCAGTGTCAGGATTATACCCAAATGATTCTTTTACAAGGGATGTGGTAATCCGCAGCCGGAAAAAGGAAAGTATCCTGGGAAAAATAGTGATTAAAAACGGCAGAGGACAGTTTCGCCAGTCCTGCCAGGATTTAAAAGATCTTGAAGGCAGTGGGATTGGATATGATGAGCTGCAGGGGGTATCTGTTACATTGGGCGCCGGACGAGAGCTGTCGTGCAGCTGGCCGCCGAGAGTCTTGGCTGCGGAAGGGGAGAATCGCAGAGAGGGGATGGATGAGCCGGAATGGGGAAGCCGCAAGAATGGTATGGATGGGGATGAAGGGGAGAACCGTAGAAATGGGGTGAATGAGGAAGGGAAGCGGAATCGCAGAGAGGGAATGGATGAGCCAGGGCAGCGGAATCGCAGAGAAGGGATGGATGAGCCAGGGCAGCGGAATCGCAGAAAGGGGATGGAAGAGCCGGGGCAGGGGAACCGCAGAGAGGGGATGGATGAGGCGGAATGGGGAAGCCGCAAGAATAGGATGGATGGAGAAGAAGGGGAGAATGGAAGGAATGGAATGGATGAGGCAGAGCAGGGGAACCGCAGAGAGGGGATGAGTGAGGATAAGTGGGGGAATGGCAGGAATGGGATGGATGAGGCAGAGTGGGAGAGCAGTAGAAGGGAAAGCGATGAGGCGGTATGGAGAAATTATGTGAGTGAGGCAGTCAATATTGATGAGGGGAATCAGAAAAGGAGTTATGAGAGGAATTTTGATAGGAATGGAAACGGTGCCGGAAAAGAGGAAAGTATTCAAAGCGGCATAGAAAAAGCGGGGGAAACGGTTCAAAGTGGATTAAGCAGAGTGGAAGGAAAAACGCATCAGGGGGGAGGAAATGGGGATGGAGAAATCCGCCAGAATGAAATGGTCAGACAGGAAGGGACAGCCCGTCCAAATGGGATGGGGAGGGTGGAAGGTAAGAATTATCAGAGCCAGAGGAATGGAGCACAGCAAGGAGTCCGGCAAAATGGGAAGAGTACCGTGGATAGGAATGAGAACAGAAGGAGAACAGGTAATATGGGGGCAAGTGGAACTGACATAAGGGAAAGTCCAAGAGGCGGACAGTATGGGGTAAGAAATCAGAAGGAAAATGAAAGCCAGAGGAATCATTACCGGAAGGCGGAGCAGGAATCCTCCGGTAATGAGAGAGGCGGGAGAGGAGGACAGCGAGCAGAAGCAGGAAAAGCTGTAAAGTTACTAGAAGATAAATGGACGCAGTTATGTGCTATTTATCCGCATATTCGTCCGTTCCGCGATAAGAGGGAATATTTATCCATTGGACCTGCCGATTTCGTGCTGTTTCCTGCAGCTTCCTATAAATTGGTGAACAACAGTTTTCTGCTCCATGGCTATTATAACTATCATCATTTAATTTTGACCAGGCTGGAACAGAAAGGAGAATACCTCTATTATATAGGGGTGCCGGGCAGCTATTTTGAAAAGGAGAAACAGGTAGCCATTATGTTCGGTTTTGAGAGTTTTGAATGTGAGACAGAGCCTGCGCAGGCAGGGGACTTTGGTTATTATATGATGCGCACGGAATTGTAAGTGATTATTGCAGCCCTTCTTCATGAAAGGTAAATGATTATTGCAGCCCTTCTCCATGAAAGTCAGGAATGAAGCTTTCCATTGCGGTATTTCCGACTTGCATATAACCATTTTCAATGCCGATTTCATCTGCGAAAGAAAGTACCCGTTCGTACTCTGCCCGGGAGACAGGGCGATTTAATTCGGGAATCTGCGCGGTCTGTTTTAACGGGGTGTATTGATTCATAATACTGATATAAATGTTATTGCCGTAAGTGTTATGAAGGTAACGCAGAATCCGTTTGGATTCTCCCGTCCGGCCCGGAAGAAGGAGGTGGCGTACAATCACCCCCTTCTTCATAAGCCCCGTATTGGAATCGAAAACGGGAGAACCTGCCTGGCGGAACATTTCTCCTATGGCTTCAGATGCTGTCTCAAAGTAATCAGGGGCATGGGAATACTGTTCCGCCAGCTGTTTGGAATGGTATTTCAGGTCAGGCAGATAAATGTCGATTAAACCTTCCAGCAGACGCAGAGAAGAAACTTTCTCATACCCGGAGCTGTTGTATACAATAGGGATGGTAAGACCCTGCTGTCTGGCTTCTGTAAGGGCAAGGCATATCTGCGGCAGGAAATGCCCGGCGGTGACAAGATTGATATTAGCGGCTCCCTCTGCCTGTAATTCCAGGAAGATTTGCACAAGGCGCCGGACGGATAAGGTGTGGGTGTTCCTGGGGGTATTGGAGGCAGGGTGCGCAATGGAATAGTTCTGGCAGAAGATGCACTGCAGACTGCATCCGGTAAAAAAGACGGTGCCGGAACCACAGCTGCCGGAGATACAGGGTTCTTCCCAGAAGTGCAGTGAGGCTCTGGCGGCGGTTATCTCAGCACCCTGTCCGCAGAAGCCTCTGCCGTTGTCCATGCGGTTGACATGGCAATTACGGGGACAGAGAGTACAGTCACGCATTATGGCGTCTGTTTTTTCTTGTGTCATATTCATAAACATTCTCCACAGGGCGGTCTCATAAAAAGCAGCAGTTATTGACAGAATTTGGAACGCAATTCTGTTTCCGCGGCAGAGGCTGTCTGTTGCCGCGCAGCTTCATAAGCGGAGTGGTGACTGAATAAAGTCATGTGTAGGAATGAACCAAAAACCGCACACTCCAGGACTTGAATACAATTCCACCCGGCTGCCTCACGGCACATGAGAGATTCCGCTTAGTGCTGCTTTGTTCCCAACCTGACACGGTTCACAGATTCCCATTGCGTAAGACCGAATTTCATCACTGTATAAAGTCCTGAAAATGTACGGCTGAATCTAGTGTAGCTGTTTCCGCAGCATTTGTCAAGGGTGCAAAATAAGTTATTTATGAAAGGTTATTTATGAAGTTACTGTTCACTCGGTGCCACTGCGAGGCGTTTTCACGCGCCTTTTGCGTGACAAACCCGAGGTCGTTGTGCGCGAAATCGCTGATTTTGCGATTTCTGTGCCTAAGGCCTTCGTAGAAGGCTTGTTACTGTGAACGGAGTGAACAGTAACTTTACGAAAGTATACAAGATGATGGAGACTTTTGCATAGAAAAATGATATACTTATAAATAAAGTATGTCAATAATGTATTTTGTGGAATAGACTATTATTATCCCGAAAGGAGATTGGGGTTACATGAAGATAAAAACAAAGGAGAAGTCCTATGAAGAGGTGCTGGCACAGCCTGTGGAAGCACACAGACGGCCTTCGCGACAGGGAGTATTCATTCGGTTCCTAATGAAATTGTTATCTTATTTTGAACTGAGAGATGCCCATTTTACCTGCCGGAAAATCGGCATGGAGAGGCTGGGTAGAAATGAGCCATGCCTCTTCCTTATGAATCATTCCAGTTTTATTGATTTGAAGATAGCCGCAACGGTGCTCTATCCCAGACCCTTTCATACGGTCTGTACCTCCGATGGTTTTGTGGGTAAGAATTGGCTGATGCGTTCTGCAGGATGCATCCCCACGAAGAAGTTTGTGACAGATATGGTTTTGGTGCGGGATATGATGTATGTACTGAAGAAGCTGAACAGTTCTGTGCTGATGTTTCCGGAGGCCAGTTATAGTTTTGACGGTACAGCAACACCTCTGCCGGATAGTATGGGAAAATGTCTCAAGCTGCTCAACGTACCGGTGGTGATGATTCGTACCTATGGTGCGTTTTCCAGAGATCCGCTGTATAATAACCTGAAGCTTCGCAAGGTGGATGTATCTGCGGATATGGAATACTTGCTGTCACAGGAAGAAATTGGTTCTAAGTCAGTAGAAGAGCTGAACGGAATTTTGAAGGATAAGTTTACTTTTGATAATTTCCGCTGGCAGCAGGAGAATCATATCCGTATTGCAGAAGCATTCCGGGCGGATTATCTGAACAGGGTTCTGTACAAATGCCCCCATTGCAGGACGGAAGGGAAAATGCTGGGGAAGGGCGTGAGGCTTACCTGCAGTAATTGCGGGAAGGCGTATGAACTGACGGAATATGGTTTTATGGAGGCTGTGGAAGGAGATACGGAATTTGTACATATTCCTGATTGGTATCACTGGGAGAGGGAGAGTGTGCGTCAGGAGCTGGAAAGCGGGACTTATGGATTGGATGCAGCAGTGGATATTTACCTGATGGTTAATACCAGGAGTATCTATAAGGTGGGAGAAGGGCGTCTGCGCCATACGGCGGAAGGGTTTCATTTGACCGGCTGCGGCGGCAGGCTGGATTACATGCAGAAACCTAATGTATCCTACAGCCTGTATTCGGATTATTACTGGTATGAGATAGGAGATATGATCTGTATCGGTAATGGGGAGATGCTTTATTACTGTTTTCCCAAAGCTGGCGGCGATGTGGTGGCAAAAACAAGACTGGCCGCAGAGGAGCTTTATAAAATGGTAAGGAAGGCGGGATGACAAATTTGTAACAGTTCAGACAGGTCACTGAACTGTTACGTGAATGCACACAAAACGCGAAAAGAATGAGTTTTGGCGTACACAAGTCTCGCAAAATTGCACAGGGTGCAATTTTGACTTCGCGGTAGGGGCTGTCTGAACTGTTACACAAATTGTACTGTTATATTATTTTCTGTTGTATTTCAGTTGACAATCTGGTACAATTAAGAAATCAGGTGTCTGATACTAATAGAAAGGGAAAGATATCACAGTTTCTTAAACGACAAGGAAAAATGAGCTTAGAAAAACATAAACCAGGAAAACTGTTCCCCAACCACTTCATAAGTAATTTTCTCCCCTGGCTGTGGCTGGCAGGCGGATACCTCTTTGGTATATGGTATCATATTTTCCCGGGGAAATGGCTTCTGGATGCAGATCTGGCATCCGAGATGGTTCTTGCGAACAAGTTGAATGAAGAACATTCTATATTGAGCACAGATTGGTTTTATTCTACGGAACTGAGAGTTTTTCACTCTCAATGGTTCTATCGTCTGGGGCTTTTGGTTTTCCCTGACAACTGGCATTGTGCAAGAATATTGTCTGCAGTCTTGATACTCGCAGTATTTGCGCTTCTTCTCATATGTTTTGCCAAGGTATTGGGACTTGAAAAATATGGAGTCTGGTGTGCTGCATTTATGATGTGGCCTTTTGGCGACTGGTATCTGGTTTATGGAATATTTGGAACGTATTATCTTATTTATATGCTGTTTTCCCTCTCCGTCATTGTGATTTTGATGAAACTGGCTGCGGAGGGTCTGATGGTTCGCGGAGATATGGTAAAGCACAAGGCCAAAATCGGCAGTCTGCTGTTGTATGCGGCAGGCGCCCTGCTTTCTTTTGCTTCGGGTCTCAACGGTATCAAACAGCTGATGGTGTTTTTTGTACCGCTGTCGGCAGCATTGATTCTTCTTGTATTTTTTGACGCGAGAGAGAAAAATGTCTCTTCTCTTAAAGAATTGAAAACGGCCTGCAGCGGAGTGTTCTGTATGTTCATTTCCGGTCTTTTTTTTACGCTTTGCAGCATGGCCGGTTATCTGATCAATTCATTTGTTCTCAGTAAAAAATATTCATTTAGAGAGTATGGCAGTATCATATGGGCATCGGAACCAGACAGAAGCCTGTTTGACGTATGGTTCGACTTTCTCAGGCTCTATGGATTCCAGAAAGACGTAAAAATTGTCAGCTTTGAGGGACTGGCAGCAACTCTGGGGCTGATGCTGGGAGCCGCTGTTCTGATCAGTATAATAAGGCTCTGTATACGTTACAGGACTCTCACGGCAGGAATAAAGCTCACCCTCCTTTTAACGATCAGTACCCTCATCATTAACGGACTGATATTCAGCTTCGCAGATACTGATTATTCACAGTATTACTGGCTCCCGCTTCTGCCCTTTGGAGCTGCACTGCTCATTGCAGAAATCAAAACCGAAAGATTTACAATAAAATATACTCCCAAAGTATTTCTCGTATTAATGATGATATGTGTCACGATTTGTTCATTCAGTACAGTAAAGAAAGAACAGGAGTCTCCTCTTTTGCCTGTACACGCCGGCTACAGCCAGATAGCTGACTGGCTTATAGCGCATGGTCTCACGCAGGGATATTCTTCTTTTTGGAGCGCTGCCGTCCTCCGCGAAATGAGTAACAATACAATAGAAACATGGACTATTTACAGCGGTTCAACGGTGTATGAGTGGCTTCAGGAAAAGAATCATACGATCCGGGAACCGGAAAAACCATACTTTTTCCTCTATGATAATCGCTTGAGCGGTGAAAGAGAATGGTATACTATGATATGTGACGGCTCCGGAAGACTGATTTATCAGGATGATTTTTATGAAATCTACATATACGAATAACTTGCTGGCAAGGAAAAATACCAAAAAACATGCCCGGCATACGCTTTCGCTTTATCCAGGATGTGCGCCAAAACGCATGCTGTTATATTTAGTGTGCATTCTTGTAACAGTTCAGTGACCTGTCAGAACTGTTACTTTATTAACATAAGGATGGCTGGTAAGACCTGACATCCGTTGTTTTTCCTGTCCGTATCGCTTCGTAAACTTTTTCCTTATCTTTCCGGCATATTTGTATCATAAGCCGCCTCCGCTTTCATATCATGGGAATCTTCCGCGTATGATACCGGATTTTCAAGATATAACCCAATACTTATTGAAGCAGAATAAAGTAGATGTTGCGCCGTTCTTATGTTTGTGCTATGATTAGCACATATGAGAGAAAGCGTAAGACGTCCCATGGTGTGGAGGGGGAAACTGCTGTTGGAATAACGGCTGCAGGATTATAATAGAAACAGAACCCAGGAGGAAGCAGACGAGAATCAGAAAGAAACGGAAATCAGGAAGCAGACGAGAATCAGAAAGAAACGGAAATCAGGAAGCAGACAGGAATCAGAAAGAAACGGAAATTAGGAAGCAGACAGGAATAAGAAAGAAATGTGAATCAGGAAGCAGACGAGAATCAGAAAGAAACGGAATCAGGAATCAAACGGGAATAAAAGGAATAGAGATAGGGAATAAGCAGGAACAAGAAAGGATTAGAGCATGAAAGAGACTACTTTAGTAATTATGGCTGCTGGGATGGGAACTCGTTTTGGTGAAGGGATAAAACAGTTGGAGCCCATGGGACCGAATCAGGAAATCATAATGGATTATTCCATATATGATGCAATGGAGGCGGGATTTAATAAAGTTGTATTTGTGACCAGGAATGATTTGCTGGATACCTTGAAAGAGGCAATAGGCAGCCGGGTTGAAAATAAGATTTCTGTACAATATGCTATCCAGGATCTTTCCCATGTTCCGGAAGAATTTCAGGTGCCCCCTCAGAGAACGAAGCCATGGGGAACGGGACAGGCGGTGCTGTCCTGCAAGGGAATTGTGGACACTCCTTTTCTGGTAATCAATGCGGATGATTATTATGGAAAAGAGGCATTTAAGCTGATACATGATTATTTGGTTACAACTCACAGTACCGAGAGACAGTACAATGTCTGTATGGCGGGATTTATTCTGGGCAATACCTTGAGCGATCATGGCGGTGTTACAAGAGGAATATGTATGCTGGATGAAAAGGGGAAGCTTGCAGGAGTGAATGAGACGAAAGGGATTGTGAGGACATCCGGGGGTGCGGTGTGCGAGGATGGGAAGGGCAATATAGTGCCATGTGATATACACAGTCACGTTTCCATGAATATGTGGGGATTCACACCGGATTTCCTTGATGAACTGGAAAAGGGCTTCCGGGAGTTTCTTGCCGGTTTGGAACAGGATGATACGGACAGCGAATTTCTGCTCCCCATGTTCGTGGATTCTCTGATTCAGGATGGCAGAGCCGATGTATCGGTATTGGAGACAAAGGATAGTTGGTTCGGAGTCACTTATAAGGAAGACAAACCGATTGTGGTGGATTCCATTCGCAGACTGATTGCGGAAGGAAAATATCCGGAAAATCTGTATGGGGATTGAAGCCGGAATTAGAGTACATTATGGAGAGGCGGAGAGAATGGTATGGAGCAGACATATTCGGATAGGAAGCAGCATCAGCTGGTTCTGCAGCGGATAACGGAGGTTTTTGAGAAGCCGGTTGAGGTAGGAACTTTTGATTCGGACGATGAGCAGGCTTCCATAGAGATTGTGAAGTGCCAGGATAGTCCTTTTAAAGGTGTTACTTCTTACTCAACATTGGGAGTTTACCAATGTCAAAATCTGCTGACAGCGGATAATAGAGAGCTGAATGTGGAGTTTATGGGAATTTGTGACAGCAGGAATATTTGGTTTGACGGGCTTTTGTCCACCTGTGCCTTTGCTATGATAAAAGGAAAGGTACGGGCGCATCCATATGAGGTGTACAAAGATATTATTCCTGTATATCAGCCTAATATTGATATGAAGCATATTCTTCTGATACCGCCTTTTTCCCTCAACCGTGATCTGGGCGTAATAGAAACAGAGAATCGAGTCATAACATGGTTAATGCTGAACCCGATATCAGAAAAGGAATATGACTTTATGCGCGAAAACGGATGGCAGAAGTTAATAGATGCGTTTGTGGAAACAAATATTGATATATATGATGTGTATCGGAAATCTATTTTCTGATTTGTATAAGGGAATTTGAATCAATCATATGAGGAGGGAACCATGAGTCAGGTAAATCTTAACAAAGAGCAGGGAGAAAATGAAGGACAGCAGGCAGGTACATATCAGGATCCTTTAGCGAATGCCCAGAACCAGGGGGAAAACTATCAGGATCCTTTGGCGGCTGCCCAGAACCAGGGGGGAAACTATCAGGATCCTTTGGCGAATACCCAGAACCAGGG
>CAJUAP010000002.1:0-23586 GCA_910584435.1 uncultured Acetatifactor sp. | reverse complement strand
CCCAGAACCAGGGGGGAAACTATCAGGATCCTTTGGCGAATACCCAGAACCAGGGAGGATTTTATCAAGATCCGCTGCAGAATGCGGGCAAAGAGCCGACAAAGAAGAAGATGGGCAGCAGTGACTGGGTTGCTACTGTATTGGCTGTTGTTCTGGTCAGGTTAATCGGAGTTGTGGGGGCTTTGATCTGCTTTGGCGGTTATTGGGCAGTGCGTGCGATTATAAAGTCCAGGATGTCAGTGGGAGCAAAGGTGGCGCTTAGTATCCTGGTAGGATTGGCGTTTGTACTGCTGTTCATTGTATTCTTAATATTCAGTGTATATTTAAGTGCAAGTCTGAACTAAAGTTTATTCATTGTCAGTGTCTCTGCAAGGCAGCAGTTCAGAAAGTCTCTGCCGTAACAGTCTATGTCTGCAGTCGGGTCATACTGTAAATTTAACCGGTGTGCAGTATCATTTGCAAGAGGCACCGATGCCGCAGGGGCATGTGGGAAAGACAGGAAAAATATGAAATGTTTGAGGAAGCTTTTTCGGGGATATTTGGGAATGGTGGGAGGAATTGCTGTTCTGGGAATCATACTGACAATTCCGGTAGTGTTTGCCGGGAGAAACTATATGCTTGAACTGCTGTTTTTCTTCCTGCTGTTGGTATTCCTGGTATTTGTGGGGCTGGTGGTATTTGGAATTGTGGTGTTGAGCCAGTATGAGAAAGTGAAGCAGGAATTATGGAAGATTCCTTATTTCTCCGAAGAACGCATGGAAAGGGAGGCGGCAAGGGCTCCAAGGATTCAGAATATGGTATTGTGCAGTGACGCAATCTGTTATTATGGAACTGTTTATCTGCCCCAAATGATTCCGCTGCAGAATATTGTATGGGCATATCAGGGACAGAATCCTAAGGAAGGCTTTGGACTGGTGATCTGCACCAGGGATGGGGAGAAGACGTTTGTACCATTGATTGCGAAAAGCAAACAGCGCGAGCCGGCTCTTCGATATGTACTTCGGCTGATTGCCAGGAAAAATAAAGGCGCACTGATTGGTTACAGGCAGGAATATGAGCATATGTTTTACAGTGATTTCAAGGGACTGCTGTTCCGAGTGCAGGAAGGCGAGGTTGCAGACAGTCTGCTTTTGGAGCAGGAATACCTGGAAAATGATTACTATACGAAGGATTTTCAGTGAAAATTAACTTCTGCGATTCTCTTTTTCTATTTTATTGCGGATTCTCAGTTCGGCGAAAAAGGTCTTCAGAAGATCGCTGCATTGAGCCTCCAATATCCCCCTTGTCACAATGGCCTGGTGATTGAACTGGGGCATTTCCAGTATATTTAAAACAGAGCCGCCGCATCCCGCTTTGGGGTTCATGCATCCCATAACCACTTCAGGGATGCGGGCCTGAATAATTGCACCGGCGCACATCTGGCAGGGCTCCAGAGTGATATAGATGGTACATTCTTCCAAACGCCAGTCTCCGATATATTTGCTGGCCTTTTTGATGGCGGTTATTTCCGCGTGGGCCAGGGTATTTTTGTCCGTGTTGCGCCGGTTATAGCCGCGTCCGATGATTTTCCCTTGATGAACAATGACGCAGCCGATGGGGACTTCTCCCAGGGCAAGCGCTTTTCGGGCCTGTTTCAAGGCTTCTTTCATATATTTTTCGTGAATACTCTGAATTGCTGCCATTGTCTTATCTCTGTTTTTGGAATTTTATTTTATAGTGTGCAGATAATGGTATCACAGAATAAGAAAAATGGCAATCCCATATACTATAATCTCACGGAATTTCTACATATTTTATGTGTGCATTGGCAATCCTATAGGAAAAATCAAAGAATCCGCAGTACATGGGAATTGCGCAGTTTTGTGCAGCAGACCGGAATATATTGGAAAAATGCTGCTGTGCATGGTATCGGCGGAGCGTATTTATGGAGGTTGCCTATGGATATGGAAAAGCAGTTAAACGAATTGACAGGTAAAATGTTCGGTAAAACTATTGCTGCATGTACGGATGCCCAGCTCTATCAGGGAGTTATGCAGTTTACAAAAGCATTGCTTTCGGACAGGCCGGTGAATACAGGGAGTAAGAAGATTTATTACCTTTCCATGGAATTCCTGATTGGAAAGCTTTTATCCAACAATCTGATCAATCTGGGTATTTATGAAGAATTGGAGAGCGTGTTGAGGAAATATGGGAAAAAGCTTTCCGATATGGAAGAGCTGGAACCGGAGCCTTCCCTTGGAAACGGCGGATTGGGGCGGCTGGCTGCCTGTTTCCTGGATTCCATTGCAACACTGGGGCTGCCAGGTGACGGTGTGGGACTGAATTATCATTATGGTTTATTCAGGCAGGTGTTCCAGGAACGGCTGCAGAAAGCGGAGAAGAACGAATGGATTGAGGAAAATTCCTGGCTCACGGATACGGGGGTTGCTTTTGAAGTGGCATTTGGGAAGGGGAAAGTGACTTCAGTCCTTTATGATATTGATGTCATTGGATATGGAAGCGGACATAATAAGCTGCATTTATTTGATCTGCAATCCGTGGACGAAGGTCTGGTGGAAAAGGGGATTTGTTTTGATAAAAAGGCGGTTATGAAGAATCTGACCTTGTTCCTGTATCCGGATGATTCCGATGTGGAGGGGAATCTGCTGCGGATTTATCAGGAATATTTCCTGTGCAGCAATGCGGCCCAATTGATTGTAAAGGAGCTGAAGGAAAAGGGCTGTGACCTCAGCCATATGGAACAATATGCCGCTGTTCAGATCAATGACACCCATCCTGCATTTGTCATTCCTGAGCTGATTCGTATTCTGACCTGGGAGGAAGGCTATACCATGGAGGATGCGGTAAATATCGTCAGCAGAACCTGTGCATATACCAACCATACCATTCTGGCGGAGGCATTGGAGAAGTGGCCTTTGTCCTATATTCAGGAGGCAGTTCCTCAGATAGTACCCATTATTAAGGAACTGGATGCAAGGGTTGCGAAGCAGTATAAGGATCCCAAAGTTCGGATTATTGATGATGAGAAAAGGGTGCATATGGCTCATATTGCCATTCATTACGGTTACAGTGTCAACGGTGTGGCTGCCATTCATACGGAGATTCTAAAAAACAGCGAGCTGAATGCATTTTATCGAATTTATCCGGATAAATTCAATAACAAAACCAATGGCATTACTTTCCGACGCTGGCTGCTTTCCTGCAACAGAGAGTTGTCAAAGCTTCTGACGGATGTCATTGGAGACGGTTATCAGAGGAATGCCGGGGAATTAGAGAAATTGCTGGAAAAGAAAGAGGAACTGTGGGTATTGGATGCCATAGACGGGGTAAAGCGGAAGAAAAAGGAGGATCTGGCTGATTTTATCCGCAGAACGGAGGGGATTTCACTTGATGCGGATGCCGTTTTTGATATACAGGCAAAACGCCTTCATGAGTATAAGCGCCAGCAGATGAATGCATTGTATATCATACACAAATATCTGGAAATCAAGGAAGGCAGAAGACCTGCAAGACCCATGGCGTTTATCTTCGGGGCAAAGGCGGCACCTGCGTATGTGATTGCCCAGGATATTATTCATCTGCTGCTGGTGCTTTCCGAGATTGTCAATCATGACCCGGAGGTAAGTCCTTATATGAAGGTGGTCATGGTGGAAAATTATAATGTCAGCTATGCGGAAAAGCTGATTCCGGCATGCGATGTGTCCGAACAGATTTCCCTTGCTTCCAAGGAGGCCTCGGGGACTGGCAATATGAAATTCATGCTCAACGGCGCTGTGACACTGGGCACCAGAGACGGGGCAAATGTGGAGATCAGGCAGCTGGTGGGGGACGATAATATCTATATTTTCGGACAGGACAGCGAAGCCGTCATTGCGCATTATGCAAAAGGCGACTATAGGGCCGGGGATTATTACGAGAACAATCCTGTGATTCACAGGGCAGTGGATTTCCTGATCAGTGATAAGGCTGTAAGGGTGGGAAGTGAAGAGCACCTGAGACGCCTGCACAGGGAACTGGTGGAGAAGGACTGGTTTATGACACTGCTGGATCTGGAAGAGTATATTGGGGTTAAGGATAGGATGTTTGCCGATTATGAAGACCGGTTAAAATGGAAGAAAATGATGCTGGTAAACATTGCCAGGGCCGGATATTTTTCCTCTGACAGAACCATAGAGGAATATAACAGAGATATATGGAAACTGAGATAATTTCAGAATGTTTTCGGAGGATGGGCATGTGTGGGAGAGTAGAATTTATGCGGAGAAAAATAGTAATAGGATTGCTGTGTCTGACAATGACGGCTGCACTGCTGACGGGATGCGGCGGCAATGAAGGCAATGTGGACGAAGATGTGGAAATGGCTTATCAAAATCCCGGAATACTTGTGGCAGCGGAGCTCTTTCCAAAAGAATCCATGTGTGTTAAAATATAAGATAATAATTGCAAGAACTAAAAGAGCTGCAGACATCAGGCAGCGTCAGGTAATCTATAGAAAAACTGAGCCGGAAAACAGGATCAAATGAACCATGTACAGGGGGAGGAGAATTGCATGAGAGAAAGCGGTGTGCTGCTGCCGGTGGCCAGTCTGCCGTCGGCATATGGAATCGGCTGTTTTTCCAGGGAGGCGTATGCTTTTGTGGATTGGCTGAAAGCGGCGGGACAGTCCTGCTGGCAGATTCTGCCTTTAGGGCCTACCGGTTATGGGGATTCGCCCTATCAGTCATTCTCCACATTTGCAGGCAATCCGTATTTTATTGACCTGGAAGACTTGATAGAACGGGGGATGCTCACAAGAGAGTTCTGTGATAATTTTGACTTTGGAGATCAGGAAGAGTATATTGATTATGGGAAAATTTACCGCAGCCGTTTCCAGGTGCTGAAAGAGGCATGGAAGAACAGTCAGATTGCGCAGAATGAGGATTTCCGGGCATTTGTACAGGAAAATGCATATTGGCTGAAGGATTATGCTCTGTATATGGCGGTAAAGGATTCGCTGGAAGGTGTATGCTGGACAGAATGGGATGAGGACATCAAGCTCCGCAGACCGGAAGCCCTGAAGCAGTATCGGAAGAAATTCGCCCCGGAGGTAGAATTTTATCAGTTCCAGCAGTATATGTTTCATGTGCAGTGGAAGAAACTGAAGACCTATGCCAATGAACGGGGAATACAGATTATCGGGGACATTCCCATCTATGTGGCGTTTGACAGTGCGGATGCATGGGCAAATCCCAGGCTGTTCCGCTTTGATGAGAATTGCAATCCCATTGCCGTGGCAGGCTGTCCGCCGGATGCGTTTTCCGCTACGGGGCAGCTCTGGGGGAATCCGCTGTATGACTGGGTTTACCATAAGAGAACAGGATACAGATGGTGGATGAAGCGGATGGAGGCTTGTTTTGAGCGGTATGATGCAGTCAGGATTGACCACTTCAGGGCCTTTGATGCATATTATGCAATTACGGCAGGCGCTCAGACGGCACAAAACGGCGCATGGGAACCTGGGCCGGGATATGGACTTTTTGCGGCAATGCAGAAGAAGCTGGGGGATAGGAGGGTCATTGCGGAAGATTTGGGCTTTCTAACCGCTTCCGTATTGGAGCTTGTGAAGCAGACCGGATATCCGGGGATGAAGGTGCTGCAGTTTGCTTTTGATTCCAGAGAAGAAAGCGATTATCTTCCCCATAATTATCCTCATAACTGTGTGGTATATACAGGAACCCATGACAATGATACCATATTGGGATGGTATAGTACGCTGGTGCAGCAGGACAAGGATTTCTGTAAGAGATATCTGCATTTGGAAGGCTGTGATGACCGGGAAGGGGCGTGGGAACTGATCCGGGCGGCCCTGGCCAGTGTGGCGGATCTGGCGGTCATTCCCATGCAGGATTATCTGGGGCTGGGGTCGGAAGCTCGCATTAACATACCTTCTACACTGGGAAATAATTGGAAGTGGAGAATGAAGAAGGGAGCCTGTACGGAGGAGCTGGCCGGACGGGTACGGGAGCTGGCCTGGCTGTATGGGAGGATAGGGCAATAGAATGCGGACGGTCTGTTAAATTGTAACAGTTCAGCCATGCCATTCATAAGGTGCCGGAATATACATTTTCACCAACAACCAGGTAATATTGCCGGCAACTTATTTCATGTCGGGCGTCCGCCCTATGGAAACGATTGTGCAATTTGTCTTTTGTGAGCAAGCTCCCACAGACAAATTGCACAATCATTTCCGCATGGCTGAACTGTTACGTTAAATTCAAAAAGGGAAAACATTGCAAATTTTCAGATGTTGGTGGTATAATATTGATATCATACAAATAAGGAAAAGGAGGCTGCGGCAATGATAAAAGGATTTAAAATGAAGCTTTATCCGGGGCAGGAGGCAGAGTATGAGAAGAGGCATAATGAACTCTGGCCGGAGATGCAGGATATGATTCATGAACATGGAGGGAAAAATTACACCATTTTCCTCGATAAGGAGACACTGACCTTGTTCGGTTACATAGAAATCGAGGATGAGGAACTGTGGGCGAAGGGTGCCGACACGGCAATTAACCGTAAGTGGTGGGATTTCATGGCTGACATTATGGAGACGAATCCCGACAACAGTCCGGTCAGCATTGACCTGCAGAACGTATTCCATCTGGATTAGGGCAGAGTACGGTTCGTCCGTCTGCCGATAGAGATGAGAAGAGGGAAAAGTTTTGAAATGCGGAGGATCTGCTGGATTTGGAGCTTTGTACAGCGGCGGATCAGAGGTTAGCGAGCGGTCTGGCTGATGTCATAACATCCGCCAGACTGTATCATTCATGATAAGACTCGCGAAGCGTGGATTTTATTGTTTGTAGTGCTGCTGCATCCGCAGGATGATACCGTTTGCCATATGGCATTATTCGCAGACTGCGGTATGATATGGCTGGTTTTATACATTTCTTACATCGTTATCGCTCTTGTTTCCTGTCATATAGTCCACAGCGTTCTGCAGGGTGGTGGCGGCAATGGCTTCCAGTGCCTCTCTGGTGAAAAAGCCCTGATGGGAAGTGATTACCACATTGGGGAAGGACAGCAGTCTCGCAGTGGTGGAATGCTCCAGGATTTCTTCCGAACGATCTTCAAAGACATTGTTGCTTTCCTCTTCATACACATCCAATCC
Organism: uncultured Acetatifactor sp.; assembly: GCA_910584435.1. Classification (GTDB taxonomy): domain Bacteria; phylum Bacillota; class Clostridia; order Lachnospirales; family Lachnospiraceae; genus Acetatifactor. Next base: position 16,436 of record CAJUAP010000002.1, on the reverse strand, counting down.
TACACCGGCAAATTTGTGCATGCGGATACCTTCTATCAGGTCGTCTGTCTTCACAAGGGCGCCTCTGGAAGTATTGACCAATACAACGCCGTTTTTCATTTTCCTGATGGTATCCAGGTTGATGATATGGTAGGTGGAGTCCATCAGGGGACAATGAAGGGATATGACATCACTTTCGGAAAGCAGCTGGTCCAGAGGAACATATTCTACGAAGGATTTCAGAGATTCGTTCTGATAGACATCATAAGCGATGACTTTCATGCCGAATCCCTGACAGATACGGCACATGGCAGCGCCGATTTTCCCGGTGCCGATAATGCCGGCGGTCTTCTGATAGAAATTAAAGCCCATCAGGCCATTCAGGCTGAAATCATTTTCGCGTACTTTAATATATGCCTTATGCAGACGGCGGTTGCTGGCAAGGGCCAGAGCCATGGCATGTTCTGCAACGGCTTCCGGTGAATAACCGGGAACACGCATGACGCGGATATTATATTTTGCGGCAGTGTCCAGATCCACATTGTTGAAGCCGGCGCAGCGCATCAGCAGGAGCCCGATGTTTTTCTGATGCAGAATTTCCAGGGTTTGTGTTCCAATGTCTGAATTGACGAAAGCACATACCGCATCAAACCCTTCTGCCAGCGCGGCGGTCCGGGGGTCTAAGTCGGATTTGACATATTCGATGGCAATGTCCGGGCAGGAACGCAGGGTATTCTCGAAGGATTCTTTGTCATAACTTTTGGTCTCATAAAATAATATTCTCATAACTTGCCTCTTTTTCTGGTATTTTGATATAGTATGCTATATTTTGGTGACAGTGTCAATTATAATTATTATAATAGTTATTGTTTCTTATTAGAATACCATCATTAGAATGCTGCTATTCGTGGAAAATACAGGTATCCTGTCAACTGATTTCCCGGGGAATCCATGGTTATACTCACGAGAGATGAAATCTGCCGCCGGCTCATAGCATCTGCCGTTTGTGAGCCGGGTAGCATGGCAGACTTTAGCGGCCGTCAGTATAATGCGGGTGATAGGAATCATACCTGCGGAATACCAGGCAGAACTGCATTCCGTCTGCGGTTCTCTGCGCAAAGATTTCCCCATTCATTTTCTGCATAATCTGTCTGCTGATATAAAGCCCTAAACCGTTGCCGGTTTTATCCCCTGCATTGCTTCCGCGGTAAAAACTGTCAAATAAATGAGGCATTTCTTCTTCCGCCGCCGGGGCGCCTGTATTGAAGACACTGATAACCTGACAGTAATCTTCCTCATAAAAGTCTATGCGGATTTCTTTTCCGTCCCCATATTTAAAAGCATTTTCCATCAGGTTTTCCATGGCTTCCAGTGCCCGGTCCATATCCCCAGTCAATAAGTTATTTTCATAGGATCCAATCTTGAAATCCGTCATGGTAAGCCGGCATTTCGGCTGATAGTATGCCCTGATTCGGTCTGCAAAATCCTTCAGATAAAATTCCGAATCCGCAACTTCAAGCGTAACAATATCTTCACTGGCAGAATTTACGAGTTCTTTCACAAAAAGCTCTATTTCTTTTGCGTGATGCTCTATCTGCGCCGCTGCGCGGAGCTTCTCGGCTTCCGTGGGATAGACCTTATTCTGCAGAGCTTTCGCATATAATTTTATGGCGCTTAAGGGAATTTTAATGTCATGGGAAATGGACAAAAGCAATAGCTTCTTTTCTTTTTCCAGCGTCAGTTCGCGGTTTTTGGCTGTGTTTAAAGTATCCCTCAGCATACCGATTCCCCATACAAACTTGCCAAAGAACCGGCTCCGGCTCTCCGGCTGCTCTCCCTGTAAATGTCCTTTGGATAACTCATAGGGCATTTCGCTTAAAACGTGAAAGGGTTTCAGAATCTTCTGACGGATATACCAGAGCAGGGCGGATAGCATCATCCAGGAAAACAATAAAATTCCCTCCGCTAACCATAGTGTATGACGGCTCGGCGTTTCCGCATAGTCAAATCTCACATAACCTGATAATTGCCCTTCTATAAACAATGGCTGCACTGTCATGTGCATCCCGTTTCGGTTTTGATAGAATAACCGGATTGCTGCTGCGGATTCTTCTTCCGCAGACAGAAAACGCACGGATTTTACAGACTTCATTCCACGCAGATCAGGCTCGGAAAACGCACCGGCGCTTTCTAAGCCCTGTATGATCTGATTTACTTCTACTTTATAGCTTACGTCCGTGCCTGGGGCATTGTCCTGAAACCGGTGAAACAGCAATATGGACATGGCCAGGTAAATGAGCAGGGAAGCAGCCGTCAGCCTGTTATATTTCTTCATATTTATATCCTATGCCCCATACGGTCTGGATTCTTTGCGGTTTTCTGGGGTCCGCTTCTATTTTGTCCCACAGCATTTTGATGTGGACAGTCAGGGTTTGATTTTCGCTGAAGCTGTCCATGCCCCATATCTGGTTAAACAGATATTGCTTATTTAGCGTCTTCCCTGGATTCTCCGCAAACAGCACAAGCAGTTCGTATTCCTTGACGGTCAGGGAAAGCGCCCTTTTATTTAGAAACACCTGCTTTGCTTCTTTGTCAATGGATAGAGTGCCGGAATCAATGATGGTATTTTCCTGTTTCAGGCTGTAATTCCGCCGCATCAGTGCCTTTACTTTTGCGCATAAGAGATCCATGTCGATGGGCTTCTCCAAATAATCATCGGCACCCTGTAAAAATCCGTTCATTTTATCTTCTTTGTCCACCCTGGCGCTTAAGAACAGAATCGGTATATTGCTGTTCTTCCTGACAGAAGCACAGACGGCAAAACCGTCCATTCCCGGCAGGGAAACATCCAATATCATCAATTTTGCTTTTTCTGTCTTCAGATATTCCAGGGCCTGTTCGCCGGAAAACACACCCCTGGCCTGATATCCGCTTTCTGCCAGAAACTTGCTTTAATTTATTGGTGCTGAGATAACAGAAGAGAAGTACAATTAAGACAACCGCTGCTGCACATGCAAAATGAACCGGCAGGTTCTGTTCTGTCCTGTCAACCACAATGTTTACAATGGCCTGTTCCAGGATGATGTTCCCAAAGGGAAATCCCAGGCCGAAACCAATCATGGCGCCCGCCACGGAAATGGCAAGATATTTTATCAGGTACAACCCCTTAATTCCCATATCTTTGATGCCGATTGCCTTCATAATGCCGATTTCCTTATAGTCCTCCTGAAGCGTAAACACAATGGTAAAACGAAGTACGAGAAAAGCAAGCAATATCAAACATATGCTTACCACAATAAGGATTGCCGCGACCAACATATCCATAATATAGCACATACGGATGGTGCTTTTGGCTTCCAGCGAACTTATCACCATAAAATTCTCGCTTTGCCACTGCTTCTGGAAACTTTCTTTGTCCGCATAATCCAAGTTGTACAGCCGGGTATGCACCAATCCTTCCTGCGCTGCAAAGACTGCGAAATCTTCTTCTGAGATGAGCAGTCTCTTAAACCCCATCATAGTACTTCCGAATATGGCATCTTTTACAATGGCGGCAATCGTAAATTCCTGTTCTGTGTCTCCTACCCTGATGGCAACCTGATCGCCCACCTGCAGATGATTCTGTTCTGCTTCTGCTTTTGGAAAGGCGATTTCACCGGACGCTAAGGAGAGGGGGCTGTCGTCCGTCCGGAAGACCTTGATAAAATTCTCAGGAACCGTTTCCAGACATAAGGTATTCGTTCTTTCGTATTTGGTGTGTCCGGGCATATCCTGGCAGCTGATAATGGTAACGTCTTCATTAATTAAATTGAATGTGTTTATGACTTCATACTCCGCAACAGTTTCATTGTCCCGTAAAAAGTCTGCAATTTTATCCGTTTTCCCGTCTGTCAGCGCAATGCTGAGAAAGTCGGGTGTCTTGGATATCTGCATAAAATGGTCGATGGCCCCATTTACTGCAATTAAATTAACCACGCTGCTTGAGAGAAACATGCTCTTTTCCTTTCCTGTATTATTTTCGTTCTATTTGGCTTAAGCTTAAAAACAGTTTACAGTAAAAATATTAAAAAGTCCTTAAATCCAGATGTTTTTTATCACGTACAGGAAAGCGGTAATGGGGGCATATGATGTCTGTCTGAGCCAGGAGCCATTTGTGCTTGACGGTTATGGGTATTTGTTCTATAATATGCTATCAAGGAAGCCGATACGATAGTTCACACCTATCCGTTTCCGGCGCAGATCAGGTTATAAAAAATAGCACCTTTGCTTTGCTGGTTCTTTCTGTACTTTGGGTATCCGCTTATTTCCTGAATTTGTTGTAAACTATCAAATTAGTTTAGCAAAGCAAAACGGAAATAACGGAGTTACCCAAACATCAGAAAGAACCGCTTTGCTGGGGTTTTTTCTGCACTCTGGGTATTCGCATATTCTCAGATTTTGCTACAAGCCACCAAATTGGCTTAGTAAATCAAAATGAGAATAACGGAGTTACCCAAACATCAGAAAGAACTTTTGCTGGAGCGGGGTGCTGTTTTTTATGGTTGATATATTTCAAAATGGCAGCAACGAGAATTGCAAAAGTGGAAGGAAGTCCACAGAACGGGAAGTGTTCCATAACATGCATCTGGATAAGAAGCAGCTCATGGCATTGGGGCTGCTGTGAGATGGAGGGTGGAAAAGAGAGAAAAATAGAAGCAAAGGCATATTGCAATGGTAAACTTGAAGGCTTATATTAAGTAATACATAGGCTGAGAGGCAGTGTAAGATGGCGGCCTTCATGGTAGATTTTAGCGGCTGTCAGTATAAATAAAGGATGAAGGAGATTCCATGAAGAAGATTATCAGCAGCATTCTAATAACAGCCCTGCTTGTCCTGCAGCTTTGTGGGTGCGGTATAGATGAGAAGGAAGTGGCAGGCGCCTCAAACAGGGAGGAAACACAGGATCTCGGCGGATCAAATTCCCAGGAAGGAGCTGGGAATCAGGTGGGCCTATCGGATACTTCATCATCTGTGAACCTTGTCAGCCGGGATAATTCCCTGGATGCTTATTCCGCGGCGGTGCATACACAGCTGGGGATGGAGAAACCAGCCAATGCCGTGGGAGTAAGCAAGATTTTTTTTGGAACTTCCAGAGCATGGTATTTTAGAAAGCATCTCTTTGAAAAGGTGGAGGAATGCTGGGATGAGCTTTCCTTTGTAACGGCAGAGGGGATGACAGGTTCAAAAAGTTTTGACAGGAAGAATCAGCTTTGGGATGCAGGGCCTGTGGCCGGTACAGATCATTATGTAGTTTTTGAGTATGAGGTGCAGGAGAGTGGGGAGGGGTATCGGTACTTTCTGACGGAGAGGGATGAAAACCATGAGGTACTGCGGGAGTTTCCGCTGGATTTCCTGAACGGAAGGGATTTAGTGGAGGCAGCTGCGAACCTTTCATTTTTTGCGGTGGACTGCTCCGGGGTGGTTCACCTGGTGCAGCATACGGAGGAGGGGGAGCAGTACCGGCTCATTTCACCGGAGGGAAAGGTTCTGGCGGAATATGTCCCGGAAGACGGTTATATTGAGAAACTGGTACCGCTGTATGACGGCCGTGTTGCCTTTCTGGCGGAAGTGAGGAACCGCGAAACCCGGAGCTTACAAAAAAGCCTGCGGTGTGTGGATGTGGAAACTGGCAGGATGGTGCTGCTGGCGGCATTAGAAAAAGAGGTCTATTGTTTTACGCTTCTTGACGAACATACCCTGTTATACGCAGACCGTGAGGGGGTGTACCGCAGCGGGCTGTCCGGGGAGAATCCGGAGCTTTTATACCGCTGGATGAATCATGGAATTGCGGCCGGGGGTGTATCTGCCATACAGGCGGATGAGGAAGGGCGGATTGCGCTTGTCTATGAAGATTCACGGAATTATCACTATCTTTGTCTGAAGCCCACCACGGAAGAGGTGGAGATTCAGGAGATTACCCTGGCAGTGTCTCCTATGTGGAAATCGGCTTACCAGCCCCTGGTGGTGGCGTTTAACAGACAGTATCCAAGCTGGCATATTAACTTAAAGGATGATTATGACAGGACTGCACTGCTGACGGAGCTGATTGCGGGGAAGGGGCCGGTGCTGATTGATACCTGGCTGACGGGTTTTGAAGAGCAGGAAGCGCTGTGGGAGCCTCTGGATTGGGTGACAGAACAGCCGGATATCATGGAAGGACTGCTGCCTTCTGCGATGGAGCTGGGGAAGATAAACGGGACCTTGTACGGAATCGTGACGGGCTTCAGCCTCCGCACTCTGGTGACAGGGGATGCGGCCCTGAAGGATTGGGATTATGATGCATTTTTGCAGTGTGTAGAGGACAGGCCGGAGCTGGAAGCAATTTTTGACCTTTACGGCGGAGATTATGGAACTTATTTTATTGCAAGCTTTCTCAGCCATGGACTGGATGATACTTATCTGCTGGACGGGGAAACGGGGGCAATGCGTTTTGACAGCAGTGAATTCCGAAGGGTTTTGGAGATGGCGAAAAAGTACTGCGTCCGTGAGGATGCGGTCAATCCCGGCAGAACCCTGCTGGAGGGAAAGGTGCTCTGCAACCGCCTGAATATCAGCAAACCGGAGGATATTGCGCTGTACCGCATTTACTATGGGGAGGATGCCAATTATATCGGGTACCCCACAAAGGACGGAGGCGCTCATTTTATGGAAAGCATGGGCCGTCCGCTGGCAGTCCGCAGAACGGCCGCAGAGGAGGAAAAGGCGGCGGCCAGAGCATTTATCAGCCTGTGTCTCTCCTATGAGGGGCAGTCCAAGGGGGCCAAAGATATAAATTCCGGCTTAAGCGTGCGCAGGGATGTGCTGGAAGAACAGATTGCTGCCATGAATGAATATACGGAGCTTTGCGTGTCGGGCTTTGACCAGATTACCCTGGGGGATGATCTGGATATCGAACGGGACAGGCAGGTACTCTTTGACCTGGTTGACCAGGCCAGACCGTTGACGTATTTCCCGGAGGAACTGGGAAATATTATGAGGGAAGAACTGGAGCAGTATTTTGCCGGTACTATGACAGAAGATATGTTAATCGATCATCTGGAGAGCCGTGTGGGGCTGTATCTGGGGGAGAGAAACTGAGGAATCCGATTACAATAAGGCTTAGGCTTATCTGCCGAGAATCCGTTCCTTTGCACTTTTCTTCTCAGGAGGAAGTCTGGAGATTTCGCTGAGAATTCCGTCATAGTATTCCTCCACCCATAGAAACGGATTGTGAATGCCGGCAACGGCCCAGGGCTCCGACGGCGCAAGCATTGCATTATAGTGATTAACGGAAAAGCCTGTCCCCGGTGTACCCGAAAGCTCCTCAAAGCTTCCTGCCATATAGAGAACAGAATCCTCAATTCCTTCCTCCAATTGAAAACCTGTAAGCTCCGCCTGAATGTGTTCCGTCTGGCAGATGGCCTCGCTGACATAAACGTTTACACTGCCTGCATATCCATACTTTGCCCCCTCAATGGTATAACAGTAGGAAAACAGAAATATGTCTGCATCGTTTTCCGAATGATATTGATGAAATGTGATATCCGAAACCTGTTCCGGGTAATTCTGTTCCGCATAGCCGGTAATGAGCGCCTGGCACTGTTCCCAATCCCACAGGCTTTTTACGCCTGCCTCTTCCTTGTCGCGCAGCAGACAGACAACACTGCCGTCCGCCTGTGCGGCATAAAATGCGTAATTGGAGAAGGCATCCCCCTCTTCCATCAGGCCGAACACCCAGGTGTCAGGTGTTCCCATCCGGTATTCCGGCGTTTGGATGCCATTGGAGCCTGTCCGCTTCTTGACATAGACATTTCGGCTTATCTGCAGTTGCATACCCGGATAAATCAGGTCGGGATCTTGAATCAAATCTGCATTCTGCGCTGCAATCCGCATATAATCGCCGCCATCCCCTAAAAGTTTCTCGGAAATGCGCCACAGACAGTCGCCCTTGCAGACCTGATATTTTGCCAGATTTTCTGTGAGCACTGTGTAATTCTGCCGTTCTTCGGGCGGCACATCGTATTGTGTCTGATAGGGTGAAGCTTTTACAGTAAGCTCCAGACATTCATGCAAGGCGGTGCGGCCTGCTGCATGGGCGTTTACTGTCATAGTTTCGATACCAATTGCCATAAGTACTGCCGCTGCTGCGGTTTTTGTCATTGCCTTTCTTTCCAATATTCCCATACGCTTGCATTCTCCCCCAGCCAAAGGTTGTTGATTGGTGTTCCGTTTTCAATTACTTTACCTGTATTTTCCGATTTGTCATATAAGGTCCAGAATTCCGAATCAGTCCGGTAAGTGTCTAAATCGGATGATTGAAAATGGGCATAGAAGCTGTTGTCATGCGGCGGTCCTCCCTGTATTTGGTTTGGCTTTGGATCATAGGAGAGTCCGATTACAAAATCTTTATTTTTATCCATGGAAAAAAACGGAGTGAACGTATAATATTCCTCTGTTTCCTTATCTTCTCCCAGAAACCATGCGCCAAGTGTTTCCCGTGTATCCGCATCGTTGATAATCAAATCGCCGTAGTTTCCTTCGGCTTCTACCTGCTTACACCAGAGAGCCATGAAATCATCATCAATTTGAAAGATGTCAGTAAGCAGATATTGTTCCCCTGTGGTGATATTGATATTGGCACAGCGCTGTGTCGTCTGCACATAGGATACGGGCTCAAAGGGGGCATATGTTTCACGGAAATGCACACTCAGAAGATATTGGCTGTAAAAATTAATATCACAGTGTACATCACTGCTGTATATGGAATACTCTTTCTGCAGGGCTTTCACTTCCTCATTCGGCGTAAGATGCCAATAGTCCACCTTCTCCATTGCCATATCATAGAGTATTTTGTTAATGTTTTCTTCCTGTTCCCTGCCAAGTCCTGACAGAATGGGATATTCCACTGTAACTACTTCTAAATAGTCAAACTGTTCCGTATATTCTGACACATATTGCTCTTTTGTTATAGTGTAGTCCTCATAGTCCTTTGAAACGTCTATACTGCCGCAGCCGTTAATCCCGGACAAAATTGCAAGTGTAACTGCGGTGATTTTCTTTTGTTTTTTCCGTGCCATGTTTTCCCTCCGTCATATGATATTTTCTATGATACATCTGCAGTACTTCAAATTTATCTCTAAATTCCATCATATTTGCATCATTTCTGTGAGTGATAACATTCATGACAAATTGCATAAATAGTCCAGCTTAGAAATGTCAAAGAGGAAATTTAAAACAGTCTCGGAACGGAAGCCCCCGGGAGAATTTTCAGATGCGCCTCTTTGCAGCTGAAAATTTCTCCCCCGTAAGGGGGCTGAAGTGGAGAGACCGGAACAAGTTCCCACAAGTGGGAACTATAATAGGTATTGCGATGGTCTGCGCAGCAGATTTTTTTCACATGGAGTGAAGCCTACCGGAGTGGGCAGATGATTATGCTGAAATATTTATAATTAAGCCGATGCGGTTGCATTATAACGCAAAAAATGTATAATTTTGGTAGAACAAGGGATGGAAAGAATATGAATTGTGCTGTGCTGCGTAGTTGTGTTGTTTCTATACGGTTATCGCAATCCTTTTCTAAACTTTTCTAAAAAATAGTAGAATAAGAAGGTATCAATATGCAGCAAGATGACTATTGCTTTATAGTAAAATGCCTTTGATTGAAAAAACAGAAAAAGAAATAGAGGAAATTAATGCTGCTTTGGATGAAAATTAGATTGACGAGAGAAAAAGCTATTCATAGCAGGGATAGATAGTTATTATCAGGCGTACTAGTTAAATGCCTTAGGGTTATAATAAAAGGAAGAGAATTAGGACTGTTTATACTTGGTGTGTCTATTGGAATTAGTGATACCGATACAAACATGGAGTCAGGTTTTGTGAACGTCAAGGCAACAACAGTTTTTAAAGTCAAAAAGAAGTTTCTCCTATAGAAATGTTTGCAGGTCTGAAAGGGATTGGTCGTTTGTCGAAGTCCGGTCAATTTTCATCGGGTTCTGTAGTATGCCGGTATCCTGCAAGAGAAGTATAACAGAAAATAGAGCGAAAGCGAAAAGGTGTTTGAAATGTTTCATAATCATATCGGTGCTTTTCGTAGAAAGGCAGATTATACAAATGTTAGATGTAGCTTATATTCAGAAAGAATTGCAGGAAGAAGATAAAACAGAGTTGCCCTTATATTTTCCACCGCCAATATATTATAGTTTAAACACAGCACTAAATTTGTCAATCCTATTGACAATGCCGGAATCTTATAAATGGTTTTATAATTGTATGATACAATTAGCTTTTAATAAAAATTGGAAAGAAGACAAAAAAAATCATCCTTTAGATATATATCCGGCTAATATGATTCGAATTGGTCGACATGGAGAGATGCTTTTTATACATGAGCATATAATTGATATTGATGGAACTGTGATTAAAATTGAACGAGAGCAGTTTATGAACCATATAATATCTTGGATTAATAATGGCCTTTATATTCTTTCCTATGTTGATGTATCAAAACTGCCAGGTACAAAAAGTTATGGATATTCTGAGCTTATACATGACATTTTGGTGTTTGGTTATGATAAAGGTAAGAAAACTGTAAAGATGGTAGATTTTGATAAGGAAGATAGACTATCAATATTAGAAGTACCATATTTAGCACTGGAGGAATCAGTATATTTGCCTTTGAAACATTCCCCATTGACATTAATAAATCCCCGGCGTCAAGTTGTTTATGATTATGATTTAGATTTATTTAAGGAACTTTTTCTGGATTATTTAAACGGTAGAAATACAGCAAAACGCTATTCACATATTATTAATTCGTATGGTGATTATTGGTGGGGAGCAAAGATTTACGAACCTTTTAGAGAATTTGTAAGATATTCGAATGAAGAATCGAAAGAGTTGGATTATAGACCCTTTCATGCTTTATATGAACATAAGAAGTGTATGCTTTATAGTGTTGAGTATTTAGAAAGCAATTACTTTATAGATAAAAACATGAGAATTTCTGGGCAAATAAAGGAATTGATTTCAAAAACGGATAGTTTGCGTATGAGAGCTTTGAAGTATAATATATGCAAGAGTAAAGAAGATATTAGGAGAATAAACAATTTACTTGTGACAGTAGAATTGAAGGAAGTGGAAATATTACAAAATTTATTAGTTGTAATGGGGCTTAACTAATTAGTGTTTGCTTGCTAACTCAAACTTCCCATATCAAAAATGTGGATGAATGCTTGAAAAACCAAGCAAATTTCTGCATTTGTTTGGTGTATTGACAATAAAATAGCATCTAAATCTGGTATAATATGACTGGGCAGCTTCTAAAAAGAATGGCTGGAAGCATTTCTTGAACTGTCCAGTGGTATCTCTTCTCGTGATACTCTAAACAGAGTGTTCCAGATGACTGAACTCGAAAAATTCCACGATGCATTTTTTGTGGGCAGGTGCCGTATCCGGCAAAGTCAAAGGCGTTGTTGCCATTGATGGAAAAACAGCAAGACGCAGGGAACATAAAACCAATCCATGCGGTCAGTGCCTGGGCTACCGAGTTCTCCCTTGTACTCGGCCAGCTGTGCGTGGATGAAATAAAGATAATTTTATAACAGAAAACAGATAAAGCGTGAGTGCCAAAAATGTAGTAGAATACGGTAAATACAAGCTTTTATATATTCTCAAATGTCTTTTTTTCTGTTTTAGTGGATTCAGTTAATGTCAATCTCTGCACATTTGTGTACAATTATTTCCAGATTCAGGAAAGGAAATAATCATTATGGAAAATGAAAACAAAAATACTTTAATGATCGATTGTATGCGTATAGCTGTTGATTGGTCAAATAAAAGGAAATCAGAATTATTTTGTCAGGATCATACTGGTGTGAATAATTCAGGATAAAGTATTTATTTTCATATTGCGTGGGCCGAAAAATGCTACTTGCAAATTTAAACTTTGTTGAATTTGTGGCATTTCTCGCTGTGGATAGAATTCATATGTGGAACTATAGGTACATATGGAGGTGAGATAATTAATGATTTGTGAATTTAGAAAGGCCTATTATGTGGTGAGAAATTTTTGCCAAGAATTAAAGCTTTCTTCGGTAAGAAGGGTAGATGTATGATTATGTGAAGCAGAAAAATTTTACAAAATGTAGTATTGTCCTGTGAAAAATATAAAGAATGAAGAGGGCACAAGATTGAACAATGGGAGTATATAAAAATATTTTATTTAGTGTAGGAAATACGCCTTTGGTTAAGGTGCAAAGTAAATTGCATGATAAGATTGAATTGTATGTGAAGGTTGAAGGTGCTAATCCTACCGGAAGTATAAAAGATAGAGCTGCAAGCAAAGTTTTGAAATATCTGTTGGATCACAAACAGATTGATAGAGATACTACGATTATCGAATCATCTTCTGGAAATTTTGGAGTTGCTTTGGCAAATTATTGTCATTTATATGGTTTAAGATTTATTTGTGTCGTGGATCCTAAAATATTAAAGATTAACGAGTATTTGATTAGGGCTGTGGGAGGGGAAATTGTCAAGGTGGATAAACCAGATAGTTCGGGAGGATATTTGTTATCAAGAATTGCTAAGGTCAAAGAGTTGCTTTTGGAATATAATAATAGTTTTTGGATTAATCAATATGAGAATAAAATTAATGCAATGGCATATGGGGAGGGGGTTGGCGAGGAAATTTGCCAAGATGTATGTGTGGATTATATTTTTGTAGGAGTTAGCTCAGGAGGCACAATAACGGGAGTTTCGCAATGTGTAAAGAGACATTATCCTAATGCAAAAGTAATAGCAGTTGACGTAAAGGGATCGGTTGTTTTTGGACAAGAACCATTGAAGCGTATGATACCGGGGATTGGATCAAGTATAGTGCCACAAGTGATGCAAGACGCTATAATTGATGAAATTGTTATTGTGGATGAATGCGAAAGCATTAGTATGTGTCGTGAATTGTTGGATGAGCAAAATCTTTTTGTGGGAGGATCGGCGGGATCTGTTTATGCTGCTGTCTGTAAATATTTTAAAAATGCGGAGTGTGATCATAAACCAAAAGTAGTGGCAATTTTTGCGGATAGAGGAGAACGGTACTTTGAAACCATTTACAATGATGAATGGTGTAATAAGTATATTTTTGGAAAAACAGAAAGTAAAGGGACGGAACAGTGATTTATATTAGTGATAAAGATATGAAACAGATGAATAATAATTGGGATGAAACTGTATCATGTGTTGAAGCTGCTGTTTGGGCTATAGATAAAGGTGATTATTCTCAGCCTATAAAGCCTTATCTTAGATATCGGAATAGAAAAAACAGAATCATTGCTATGCCAGCATATGTGGGGCAAGATATTAATGCAACGGGAATAAAATGGATTGCCAGTTTTCCAGAAAATATTACAAAAGGAATTCCTAGGGCAAATTCTGTCGTGGTATTAAACGATGTTGATACTGGTGTTGTAAAAAGTATATTCAATACTTCTTTAATTAGTATAATTCGCACAGCATCGGTGAGCGGCTTAATGATCAAGTATTATCTGAAGGAGAGAAAAAGAAAGAAAATAAATATTGGTATCATTGGACTGGGACCAATTGGGCAATATCATTGTCGTATGTGTTGCAATTTGTATGGAGAAATAATAGACAAGATATTTGTTTACGATAAGAGAAATGTTTCACTTAATATAAATAATTTTGGTAATAAAATCGAGGTGCTAACCAATTGGAACGAGGTTTATGAAGAGAGCGATATTTTTATTACATGTACAGTTTCGGATGAACGGTATATTAATGAAAAGCCCAAAGAGGGAAATCTGCTGTTAAATGTATCTTTGCGTGATTATACTAATGATATCTATGAGTTTGTAAAAGACACAATTATAGTGGATGATTGGGATGAAGTATGCAGAGAAGATACAGACATAGAGCAGCTGTATTTGTACAAGGGTTTACAGAAAAGTATGGTCAAGAGTATTGCAGATGTGGTTTGCAGAGGAAGTATAGGCATTTATAAAGAAAAAGATAGTATTATGTTTAACCCTATGGGGATGGGTGTCTTTGATATTGCAATCAGTCAATACTATTATGAGAAGGCAATCAAACTAGGAATAGGAACAGAGCTTGAGTAGATATAAAAGTTAAGAAGGAAGAAAAGGTATGTTAGAGTGCCATAACATAAGCAAGAGCTACAATGTTGATTTTATTAAGGACCATTGTATAAATAACATAGCAATTATTCCGGGATCATTTTACTGCCAAGAAATAATAAAACTATGTAAAGAGTATAAAGTAGACAGCTTTTGGAGACTGGAAACAGTAAGGTTTATAACCCCCTATATTATAAATGGTGATAAAATACTGCTTTGTTATTCTGTGAGAATACAAGATAAAGAAAATATGGATATTGAGGTAAAAAGTTATGTCGATGGAAATAATACGTTATTAGCGTCAGCAAGTGCTTGCGTTGATTATGATGTTCCAAAATACTGTGACTTTCCGGAAAACTTTATTAATAAGATTGAAAAACAAATGTGGAATGGCAACGAATTCTACGAGGAACTTAATAAAACAGGGAATACCTATGGAAATATGTTTCGAACAATAAATAGCATTTATTTGGATGATAAAAGTGGATATTTCTCTGTCAATATATCTTGTGGCAGTAATTGTGTAAAAAGAGCTTGTGTTGAAACATTATTGGTTGATGCTCTATGTCAAACAGTTTTAGCTAAAAGAAAGAAGAATACAAATAATTATGTTCTAATAGAAATAGGCAATGTATATATTTCAGAGAATGATTGGTCAAAGACAGATAAATATTATGTGGTAACTACAAATTGGGATGATAAGGATGGGAAAATTTCTGCAGATGCATATGTGAAAGAAGTATCGGGAAAAATAGTTGCAAAGCTTGATCATATTGTGTTTTTATATAATGAGAATGTGGCAGAATATAAAATGGTCGTTGCCTCTAACTTCAATGTTCAACCATTAGAAAATGTTTTGAAATTTTGGAATGATAAATTTAATACTAATCTAAATATACAAATGGATATATACGATCAGGTGTTCCGGCTTTTGCTTGATAAGGAGAGTATGTTTTATGATGAAAAGAGTGCAATAAATATATTGGTTATTCATATGGAAGAATGGTTGCGATATGATAAGACAACGCCAAATTATATAAATAGCAATCGATTGGATTTTAAGGAACTAAATACAACTATATTACCCAATAATATGAAGATAGCTCATATTAACCAATATGAAACGAATTATGTGTATGACGAAATTTTTGAAAAAGAACTTTACCTACGTAATGGTATTGCGCTTAAGGAAAATGCAGTTGTTGTAGATATTGGAGCAAACATCGGTTTATTCTCTTTATATGTGAGCAGCGTGTGTCCTTCAAGTAGAGTATATTCGTTTGAACCATCACAAAGCGTATACAAAGCATTAGAGGTAAATATAGATGCATATGCGCCGAATGTAACAGTTGAAAACTGCGGCATATCAGATTGCGCAAAGGTGATTAATTTTACATTTTATGAAAAATCAACCGTTTTTTCTGGTGTTTACCCAAATACTCAATATGAAGAAAAGGCAATAAAGACAATTATAAAGAATGTTATAAAACATGGGAACTGCTCTGTAAATGATATTGATGCTTTTGTAGATGAATTGGCTGAAGAAAGATTGAACAGTAAAGTTTATCAAGTTTCGATGAAACCTTTGAGTCAAGTAATCAGAGAACATAGTATTAAAACAATAGATTTGTTGAAGATTGATGCTGAAAAAAGTGAGGTTGATATTATCAACGGTATTGAAGAAGATGACTGGGATAAGATCAAGCAGATTGTCATGGAAATACATGAGACTGATGAGGTGCGATTGGATTCAATCCTTGCAATATTAGAAAGGCATGGATTCAAATGTCACATTGAGCAAGATGATTTTTTGGATAATGTGAAAATGTACAATCTGTATGCTATAAAAGATGGGTATGATGTTGAAGATTATGAGGGAAAAGATATTCAGAACTTCAATCAAAGCATCGAGATGTTTTGCAAAGCATTAGAGACATATAATCAACAGTTATCGAAAGCTTTACTGATTTGTTTTACCAATCCTTCACCAGATTTGATTAAAAATAAAAAGGCATTCCGTGCTGTAAGCCTGGCACAGAAAAAAATAGCCGGGTATTTGGACTCATATAGCAACTGCTATATGTGTGAGGGAAGTGAAATATTTGATATGTATCCAATGGAGCATTATTATGACTATGAGACAAAAAAGCTTGGTCATATTCCATATACTCAGGAATACTATACTGTGTTGGGAACAATTATTTTTAGAAAGTACATGTCGGTGTTTAATACTTCCTTAATCCGTGAAACTCAAACTTGTTAAATGCCTGAAAAGTCTGCGATTAT
>CAJUAP010000001.1:74930-155492 GCA_910584435.1 uncultured Acetatifactor sp. | reverse complement strand
TTACGGCGGTTACGCCCCTGCGCTGCTATACAATGACCATGGGGGACGAAGCCCCGGCTGGCGCGAACCAATTACTTTAATATTTAACGAAAGGATGAATGCCATGCAATACACAACTCATTATCAATCGCCAATCGGCGGTATTTTTCTTGCCGCTGATGAAGCAGGACTGACAGGGTTATGGTTTGACGGGGAAAAATACTATGCAGACCACCATGCCAAGGCTTATCTTAATCAAGATGAGCCTTGGCATGAAGAAAAAGACACGCCTGTTCTTGAACAGACGAAAGAGTGGCTGACCGTCTATTTTTCGGGCAGAGAGCCGTCCTTTTATCCGCCCGTCCATATGAGCGGCACTCCTTTTCAGCTTTCCGTTTGGAAAATCCTGCAAAAGATACCTTACGGAAAAACCGTCACTTACGGGGAAATCGCAAAGGAGATAGCTGGGCAGAAAGGACTTTCCAGAATGTCCGCACAGGCAGTAGGCGGTGCAGTAGGACGCAATGAGATTTCTATTATCGTTCCCTGCCACAGAGTAGTCGGAACAAACGGAAGCCTTACGGGATATGCAGGGGGAATAGACAGGAAAGTGAAACTATTGACTTTGGAAAATGCAGATATGCATACATTTTTTATCCCAACGAAAGGAACAGCATTATGATACCAAGGCATGAAAAGGCTATGCCTCAAAACTAAGAAACCCTTAACCATCCTTTTACGGTGCAAGCCTCAGATTTTAATTGCTTATTCATATTGTGCTGGAAACAACTTGTTTTTCAGAAAACTTTTATATTCAGCTTATTGACAACTTGGTGAATATGGGTCAAAATAAAGAGTGGTAAAGTAGAATCTGGCAGAGTAAAGCCGGGAATTATACTTGATAGATAGAAAGGAAGGGTAAAAATGACAAAAATAGATGTGTTTTCCGGTTTTCTGGGAGCGGGAAAGACAACTTTGATTAAAAAGCTGTTAAAGGAAGCGCTGGAAGGCAGCAAGACGGTTCTGATTGAAAACGAATTTGGTGAAATTGGTATTGACGGAGGATTTTTAAAAGAGGCGGGAATTGAAATTAAGGAAATGAATTCCGGCTGTATCTGCTGTTCTTTGGTAGGGGATTTCGGGGCTTCTTTGAAGGAAGTAATTGAAACTTATGCACCAGAGCGTATTTTAATTGAGCCATCCGGGGTTGGAAAGCTGTCGGATGTTTTGAGGGCAGTTGAAAATGTGGCGGCGGATCTGGATGTTCAAGTGAACAGTGCAGTGGCTGTGGTGGATGCGTCCAAGGCCAAGATGTATATCAGGAACTTCGGAGAATTTTTTATTAATCAGATTGAATATGCGGGGACGATTATTTTAAGCAGGACAGATAAGGCAGCTCCGGAGAAGGTGCAGGAGTGTGTCAGCTTAATCCGGGAGCATAATACCAAGGCAGTCATTGTTACCACACCATTGACAGAATTGGATGGCAAGGCAGTCCTGGAAACAATTGAAGGTGCAGACACTTTGGACGAAATGATGAAAGAAATGCTGGCTCATGTGACAGAAGAACATGAGCACCATCACGGCCATGACGGGGAAGGCCATGAACACCATCACCATGACCATGATGAGGAATGTCACGAGCACCATCACCATGATGAGGAAGGCCATGAACACCATCACCATGACCATGATGAGGAATGTCACGAGCATCACCATCACGATCATGACGAGCAAGGCCATGAGCATCACCATGACCATGATTGCGGATGCGGCCATGATCATCACGGTCATCATCATGCGGATGAAGTTTTCACCAGCTGGGGAAAAGAGTCTCCTGCAAAATATACCGCGGAAAGAATTGAGAGCATTCTGACCTCATTGGACAGCGGTGAGTATGGCGCAATACTTCGGGCGAAAGGCATGGTGCCTGCTGAGGACGGCACATGGATTTATTTCGACTATGTACCGGAGGAACATGATATCAGGACAGGGAAGCCTGAAGTGACAGGCAAATTCTGTGTGATTGGTGCCGAACTGAAAGAAGATAAACTGGGAGAACTGTTCCAATAAGACAGTATCAGGTAATTTATATAAAAGCGGGCCGAAAAACAGGTTGTGAAGAATTGGGGGCATGGAAATGAAAACTGTATATATGATTAATGGTTTTCTGGAAAGCGGCAAGACAGAGTTCATTTGTTTTACACTTGCCCAGCAGTATTTCCAAATCAGGGGCAAGACACTCCTGATTGTCTGCGAAGAAGGAGAGAACGAGTATGATCCTGTCCTTCTTCAAAAGACTCGGACGGAGATAGAGCTGATTGAGAAGGAAGAGGATTTTAATCCGGCATATTTGACAGATTTGGAAAAAGCCCACAAGCCGGAGCGCATTATTATTGAGTATAATGGAATGTGGAATTATAAGAATGCCAAATTGCCGTGGTACTGGAAGATAGAGCAGCAGATTACAACCATTGATGGCTCCACATTCCCCATGTATTATACGAATATGCGTTCACTGCTGGCAGAAATGATTCGCAAGTCAGAGATGATTATTTTTAATCGCTGTGATACGGTGAGGGATCAGCTCAATGCCTATAAGCGGAATATTAAAGCGGTGAATGCATCGGCAGATGTGATTTTTGAAGATGCCAATGGGGAAATAGATGAGATTTTTGAAGAGGATCTGCCATATGATCTGGAGCAAGAGACCATTGTGCTGGACAATAATGGGTATGGTATCTGGTATCTGGATTCTATGGACCATCTGGAACGTTATATTGGCAAGAAACTGCAGTTTACGGCAATGGTGCTGAAACCGGATAATTTTCCCGAAGATTATTTTGTGCCAGGCCGTATGGCCATGACCTGCTGTGCGGATGATATGGCATTTCTGGGTTATGCCTGTCAATATGAAGGAGCAGCTGCATTAGTACAAAAGGAATGGGTCAAAGTCACGGCCACCGTGTCAAAAGAATATTGGGAAGATTATAAGGGAGAGGGGCCGATACTTCATGCTGTCAGTGTTGAGAAGACAAAGGCTCCCAAGGAAGCAATTATAAGCTTTTCCTGAATACGGACGAAATTATAAGCTTTTCCCGAATGCGGATGATTCAGGGGGTATATGTAAATTTATGTCATTTTATGAGGAATAATCAAAAATACAGGATGTAGAATAGAAAAAACAGGGAATGACATAGAGAAGACAGGGGACATCACAGGGAGTACAGGGCAATGTCATAGAGAAAACAGGGTGATGTCACAGGGAGTACAGGGCATGTCACAGGATAATAAAGACAAAGAACTACAGCAATGGAAAAACAGATTACATGATCTGGCAGACAAATCTTTTCAGCAGGGTATTTTTACATTTACGGATTTCTTAGGACTGAGTGAGCAGGATATTTTCTGGAGGGAAGAGGAAAAGCTTCGGTATGCCGGAATTCATCTGTGGGGCGGTTGTGAAAATGCTGATAGAGTGATGGTTCGTTTTGGCAGTGCGGATGAGCTGGGTTACGAAATGCCGTTTCCTATTGTGTGTATTCATATCCAACCCCTTGCACGGAAATTTGCAGATGAGCTTTCTCACAGAGATTTTCTGGGAGCGTTGATGAATCTTGGTATTGAACGCAGTATTCTTGGCGATATTAAGGTAGGAGAGAAACAAGCCTACCTTTTTTGCATGGATTCCATGGCTGAGTTTATCTGTGAAAATTTGACACAGGTGAAGCATACGCATGTAAAATGTGCCATAACAGAAGAATATCATATTGTTCCGGAAGAGGCACCAATGCAGGTAATAATACAGGTACAATCTCTTCGAGTTGACGCTGTGCTGGCAAAGGTTTATAATATGTCAAGAGAAAAAAGTCTGGAATTATTCCGGACCGGAAAGGTATATGTGGACGGGCGTCTGTGTGAGAATAATTCACGTCAGTTGAAAGCAGGAGAAACGGTGAATGCCAGGGGTTATGGGAAATTCATTTTGACGGGAGAACCGAGAGAGACCAGAAAAGGGAAATTGGCTGTAGAAGCAGCAGTGTATCGGTGAGGGGGTTTTTATGTATTCATATTCAGTGGTTCAATGGCTGTTCTTTTTCTACTTATATTGTTTTATGGGATGGTGTGTTGAGTCCACATATGTGTCTGTGAGAAAGCGGCATTTGACTAACAGAGGATTTCTGCGGGGGCCGTTTCTGCCCATTTATGGCAGCGGCGCTATGATGATGCTGGTGGCTTCCATGCCTTTTCGGAACAGTATTGTCCTGACCTATATCTCAGGCTGTATTGGTGCAACCATACTGGAATATGTTACCGGTGTGGCTATGGAGAAATTATTTAAGGTACGGTATTGGGATTATTCTCAGAAGAAGTTCAACTTTCAGGGGCATATTTGTCTTGGAACCACATTGTCATGGGGGGGTCTGACAATATTGATGACAGAATTTCTTCATGTACCTGTGGAACAATTTGTGTTTTCCATCCCCAATACGGTTTTGAATTTACTTACATTACTTTTAACGGTGTGGATTGCTGCGGATTTTTCTCTTTCTGTAAAAGCTGCGGTGGATTTGAGGGAAGTTCTTATCAAAATGAAGCAGGCAAAGGAGGAACTGCTTCATATCCAAAAGCGTTTGGAATCGATTATGGAGGCGGCAAACCATGGGGTGGAGAATTGCAGAGAAGCCTTGGCAGAGGGGGTAAATAATGTCAGATCAGTGCGTATGGAAGATTTGATATCAGGAATTGAGGGCAGACTGGAGAGTATTAAGCAGACAGCACAATTAAAATCTTCTGCCTATCTGGAGAGCGTAAAGGAAGAAGTTTTTGAACTGAAGACAAAATATGCAATTAATATAGCGTTGAGGCGGCATTGGGGCGGTGTAAAGGATTTCTTCCAGAGACGGCTGCTCAGAGGTAATCCAAGTATGACTTCAGAAGGATTCCAGGAAGAATTGGACGAAATAAAGCAGAAGGCATCGGAAAAAAATCATAAGGAAAAGAATGATAGGGAAGAGAACCTGTAAGAAAGAAAATGATAGGGAAGAGAACCTGCAGGGAAGAGAATGATAAGGAAGAGAACCTGTAAGAAAGAAAATGATAGGGAAGAGAACCTGCAGAGAAGAGAAATGTCGGAAGACAACTCATGTGGAACAGAATTTGTAAAGAAAAGATTGGCAAGGAAAGATTTGATTTAGGAAAGATTTGATTAAGAAAAGATTTGGCCAGAAAGCATTCTGTAAGGAAAAGAAATCGCAAGGGTATGAGATGAGGCAGAAATCGGGTATGATGAATAGAAAGATAAATGGTTTGTGGAGAGCAGCTGCGTTTTACTGCATCCTGTGTCTGGGAATTTCGGGCTGCAGTTCTTATGTGGATGAAGAAGAATCTGTAGTACAGATTGAACAGCCGGAGGAAAATTCCTATTCGCTGGTGGTGGCTTCTGTAGGTAATGTGTATAAGACAGGAAAACTCCGCTGTACATACAAACAGATTGACGAAGAAGAAATTCAGATTTCGGGCGATGGGAAAACGGTGGCTCAGGTCTATGTGGCAGAGGGGGATAAGGTTGTAAAGGGTCAGCTTCTGGCAGAACTGAAAACGGACAGTAATCAGGATTTAGTTGATGAGCTGGAATATAAGATTGCCAGAAATACATTGCTTTTAGGCTATACGGATATTGATGAGAGCTATGAACTTTCCGGCAGGTGGTGGACTTATGTCTACCAATCCTCCGGTTCGGAACGAGATACGGAACAGCTGGAAGCTTCTCTTGACAGTATCCGCCAGAATTACCGTTATAAGCGTGAGGATTATCAGGATGCCATTGATTTGGACAGACAGCTGTTGGAATTGACATTGCAGGAGATAGAGCAGAGCCGTATTTATGCAGGTATTGACGGAGAAATATCCTATGTAAATCCTGATTTGGAAGGACTTCGGGTGCTGGAAGGGCAGACTGTGATGAAAATTATAGATAATACCAGGTGCCTTTTTGAAGCAAGGGCAAGTGACTTGAAAGATGCGGATTGTTTTCAGGAAGGAGAAGCAGTTTCACTGAGCATTATAAAGAACAGAAGTTCAATAGATGTGGAGGTAATTCCGTATGACATGGAGCATTGGGAAGACACACTTTATTTTGAACTGCCGGAGAATTCCTCAGATATCCAGGTTGGAACCGTAGGAAACATTGTCTATACCATAGATGCCAGGGAGAATGTATTGACACTTCCTTCTAAGGTAATACGTACAGCCGATGGCAGAAATTATGTCTATGTATTGGGGGAGAATGATGTCAGAGAGGTGAAGTGGATAGAGACAGGATTGTGGGGTGACACTATGGTGGAGGTGATAAGCGGTTTGGAGGAAGGAGAGTACGTGGTACAGAAATGAGTAAAATGACGAGATTTCCTCATAAAATGGTAATATCTGTCTGCCTGATCATGTGCATGTGTGCTTCCATGATGACTGGCTGTGGAAGTGTGCCTGTGATGGAAGAGGAGGTTGTGGAACTGCATGAGCCGCAGACAGGAGATGCGGCGGTTATGAATACGGAAAAGGTTGCCCGACGGAATTTGTATCATACACTGGTGTATGATGCAGTGGTATATCCTTACGTGGAGATATATTCATATGAAGCCGGGCAGAAATTCGGCAGTTATGGTGCTGTCTTAGGAGAAACGGTAGATCGTGGGGCGCCGCTTGTACATATGGAAGCACAGGCAGTTTCCAAGAAGATAGAATCAATGAAAGAGAGGATTTTATCCCTGACGGAAACCTACGAGAAATTCAGGGTGAAGGCAGAGGAAGAACTTGCCGGGCTGCGGAAGGAACTGGAAGATCTGAAAAATATTCTGGAGGATATGGAGGAAGAAGAACCTGAGCAATATATTGCGGGAGCCGGAGGGCAGAGTACGGTGAATCCGGCATATGCATCCTGGCAGAAGGAGTGGAAAAAGTGCGAAGGGCAGTATAATGACAAGGATTTATCCGTAAGTAAGAAGGCAGAGGCGCTGCGGCAGAAAACAGAACTCTATGAATTGGACTATCAATATTATAGCGGCCAGCTTCAGAAGCTGGAAGATGAGAAGAGGGCAGGAACCATTACTTCACAGATAAGCGGTACGGTTGTGGCTCTCGGAATGTATTCACCCGGAGACAGCATTCGGGCCAATGTGCCGGTGGCGGCCGTGGGTGATATGGAGAGAAAGTATGTCAAGTGTGCTAAGATTTCCGAAATTAACAGACTGCGGGCATTGGAAATCTATGCTGTGGCCGGAGGTAAGCGCTATGAAGTGTCATACACGGAAGGAAATGATGATAAACATTCACTCTTTAAGCTGACGGACGAAGAGGGAGATACAGAAATCGGAGACGCGGCGGCGTTAGTATTGGTATTGGATATCAGGGAACAGGTTCTTACGGTGTCTGCAGATTCTATTTACAAAGATGGGCTGCAGCAATACGTGTATGTGTTAGAGGATGGAAATGTTGTTACCAGGGTGGTACAGACTGGTATGAGTGATGGCGTATATACGGAGATTTTGTCAGGTGTGGAAGAAGGGGAGCAGGTGATGACATCCCATGAATTGACCGTGGGAGCCAATACAGCCGTGCTGGAGAAGGGCGTATTAAAGAATGTGTATGCCGGGAGCGGTACTCTGATCTATCCGGTCAGAACCATGGTGAACAATTCTGTTGAAAATGGAACCGTATATTTTCAGGAGTATCAGGTAACAGAAGACCAGCATGTGGAGAAGGGGGATGTCATTGCCACAATTCGAGTGGAAAGCGACGGGGTGTTATTGGAAGGCAAGGAAACCGAACTGAAAAGGGCAAAAGAGCGTTTGGCAGATTTGATTGCTCAGGATGAAGAGAAGAACAAGGAGGCAATTGAACAAAGGAGGGAAAGCATAGCGGATCTGGAAGAGGAGATAGCTTTGCTGAGGACAGATTATGGAACTACGGCAATCCGTGCAACAGTTTCAGGCCGTGTTCTTGCACTGGGAGAATATGTCGTTGGAGACGTGGTAAAATATAATAGTCCGATGGCCGTTGTTGCGGATGAAAATATTACCTTCTTATCCCTCGGCAATGAGGGCGGATATCTGAGTTATGGGGACGTACTCAGGATTACATATAAGGATACGGAGGGAAAGGATCGAACCGCCGAAGGGACAGTAGTGACTTTCGGCGTGGCAATGGACGGTGTGCTTGGGTCGAAAGATATGCTGGCAGCATTGCCGGAGGGCAGACTTGAGGATGTGCAGACGGATGAGCTGTCATTTAATGGTTATGCGGTGAATCGTATTGATGCGAATGGTTCTCTGGTGGTAATGGAGAATGTTGTGATAGTACCCAAAGCTGCAGTCACAGTATCAGAAGGCTGTACTTATGTGAATGTATTGATGGAAGATGGCACTGTGATGCCGGTGAGCTTTCTGGCAGGCGGTATGAACAGGGATAGTTACTGGGTAATAGACGGACTTACGGAAGGAATGAAAATATGCTGGGGATAATGTTTCAAAAGCTTCTGGCGAAAAAGTGGATGTTTTTCTGTCTGCTTTTAGGGAGTGTATTGTTAATTGCAACCGTGATCAGTTTTCCCATGTATCAGACGGCTGCCTTTGACAGAATGCTGCAGGATGAATTTCAGAATTATCTGGCGGAAACCGGAGAATGGCCGGCGAAGCTGCTTATGGTCGATACTTCCATGAAGGAAACGGGTGGGGAGGCGCTGCGGCATCGGGAAGCCCAAATGTCTGAGATACAGGAGAACTGGGGATTGGTCACAAAGGAGAGTGTCTATTTTTATCGGCTGACCCAATGGACCATGGAGTCTCTGTCAGGAAGATCGGATATCTGGCCGTCGAATCTGAGAATTGCCACAATGTCTCAGATGGAGGATCATGTGGAACTGCTGTCCGGTGAGCTGTATTCGGAGTCAGGAAGAGCAGAGGATGGATGCATTGAGGTTCTGGTGAGCCAGGATTGTATGGTGAAGTCAAATCTCCTGATAGGAGAGGTCCTGGAATGTAAATCTCTGAAGGATAAGGATGGCAGTCCGATGCATCTTAAGATTGTGGGGGTTTTCAGAGAGGCAGCAGGGGATGATTATTGGGAAATAGGCAATACTACTGTGGATACTTCATGTATGATGCGGGATGATATCTTCCGGGAATTATTCCTGGAGGAAAATATCGGTATGCACAATATTTCCTGCCGTTACTGTTATCTGTTTGACTATAATGTATTGCAGGTATCACAGGTGGATATGTTAAAGGAGAAACTGCAGGATGAGGACTATAGGGCTGATGTGTGTCTTCAATTGATGGAGAATTTCCAACAGAAACAGGTCAGGGCGACTGCCACTTTGATTGTTCTGCAGGTTCCGGTTCTGGTGCTTCTGGGGGCATTCTTATTCATGGTTTCCGGCCAGATGTATGAGTTAGAGCGGAATGAAATATCCGTCATTAAGAGCCGGGGCAGTTCCGGATTCCAGATTTTCCGGCTGTATCTGTATCAGAGTATTTTTCTGGCGGGGGTGGGTACATTATTCGGAATTCCGCTGGGAAGTGTATTCTGCAGGATACTGGGATCGGCCAGCAATTTTCTGGAATTCGGTCTGCGAAGGAAGCTGGAGGTACGCCTTGAAGGCAGGGTTTGGTGGTACCTTGCAGCGGCAGCATCAGTAACGATATTGATTATGACTTTGCCTGCCATCGGCCATAGCAAGGTATCCATAGTGAATCTCAAGCAGAAGCGTGCGGCCAAAAAGAGAAGCTGGTGGGAGGCCATTTTCCTGGATGTGATCTGTCTGGGAGTGGGATTGTACGGATACTACAACTATTCACGGAATCAGGAGAAACTGGTGCAGAGTGTACTTACAGAGCAGTCCATAGATCCGCTTCTGTATATAAGTTCTTCTCTGTTTATTGTGGGAATGGGGCTGCTTTTCATACGGCTGCAGCCTTTATTGGTGAAGCTGATTTATTTGGCAGGGCAGCGATTCTGGCATCCGGCCAGCTATGCATCCTTTATGGAAAATCTGAAAAACGGCAGGAAGCAGCAATTTATAATGCTGTTTTTGATTCTTACAGTTTCATTGGGGGCTTTTCATGCTGCAGTAGCGCGGACCATTCTGCAGAACGCCATGAAAAATGTAGAGTATCTGGACGGCGCAGACATTATAATCAAAGAAGTATGGAGGGATAATGCGGCGCTGGTGGCAGAAGACCCAAGTGTACGTCCCCGGTATTATGAGCAGGATTTTCAAAAGTATGCGACTCTTGAGGCGGCAGAATCTTATACTAAAGTTATGTATGATGATCCTTCCAGTAACAATAAGGTAAATGTATACATAAAAATCCAGGACTATAAAAAGAAGGTGACATTTCTGGGAATTCATTCCAGGGAGTTTGGCGAGAATACCTGGGTTGACAGGGAGCTGCTGGAAGAGCATTACTATGAATATTTGAATCTGCTCGCGGATAATCCCGGAGGGATTCTTGTGTCCCGGAATTTTCAGACCAAATTAGACTATAATATCGGGCGGAGTGTTACAATAAATTATGAGTCAATTATTGGAAATGATGAGACAAAAGTAAATAGCAACTGGAACGTAAACGGCAAAATTGTGGGTTATGTGGATTACTGGCCGGGGTTTGAGCCGACTTCCACTTATCTGGATTATGCGGGGAATGTTGTGGTGGAAGACAATTATCTTGTGGTGGCAAATTGGGCGGCATTTCAGAAGGTGTTCGGTGCACAGATCCAGCCTTATGAGGTTTGGATTACACTGAAGGATGGGGCGGATTCCGCAGAAGTGGCACAGTGGATAGACGAGAATGATTTGAAGGTGGAGAAGTATATAGATCGGAAGACGGATCTGCAGAATACACTGGAAGATCCATTGCTGCAGGGAACCAATGGAATTCTGACCATGGGCTTTCTGGTGATGATATTATTGTGCGGTGTAGGCTATCTGATTTATTGGATTATGTCCATTCGATCCAGAGAGATGATATTCGGTGTATTGCGAGCTTTTGGTATGCATAAGCGTGAATTGTTCCAGATGTTGATGTTAGAACAGATATTCTCCGGAATTATGTCCGTTCTGGTGGGGATTGGGATTGGGAAGCTGGCATCGGTAATGTTCGTTCCAATGCTTCAGATGGCTTATGCTGCGGATAATCAGGTGCTTCCCATGCAGCTTTATACCAATCCTGCCGATATGCTCCGTCTGTATGGGGCTTTAGCAGTGGTGATGGCAGCTTGTCTGCTTGTATTGCTTGTGATTGTATTCCGGCTGAATGTGGCAAAGGCTTTGAAGCTGGGAGAGGAATAAGTGTGAGAAGAAAATCTAATCGCTTGCGGCAGAGGCCGCTTCGCGAAGATTTTCTACGGCGCAAGAACAGCGCCTGCTCACACGGAAAAACGCAAGCGAGCAAGGTTACTTTAGGCGGGCATTCTTCCAGGGTCAAAATACCGTGGGGTAGCAGCAGGGAGGTCAGGGTGAATCAAGGGAATGTGATTGAGGTCAGGCATGTAAACAGAATTTTTCCGGTGGCAGGAGGGACATTTCAGGCGTTGACGGATATTAATCTGGAGATACCGGAAGGTTCGCTGGCAATATTAAAAGGCCGTTCCGGCTCCGGTAAGACGACACTTTTAAATATATTGGGAGCTTTAGATAAGCCTTCCTCCGGAAAAGTGTATATTGATGGGAAGGATATCGGGGAGCTGTCAGAGTATGCAAGGGAAGAACTGCGCAGGAAACAGATGGGATTTGTATTTCAGGCGGTTTCGCTGATTCCTGCCATGAATGCGTATCAGAATGTGGAGTTTTCCATGCGGATGGCAGGAATCCGTGACAACCGCAGAAAACGTGTGGAAGAATGCTTGAAAATGGTGGGGCTGGGAGGCCGTCTGCGCCATATGCCGGCGGAAATGTCCGGCGGCGAGCAGCAGCGGGTGGCGATTGCAAGGGCGCTGGCCCATGGGCCTCGGATTATTTTTGCCGATGAACCTACTGCAGAACTGGACAGTGCTATGGGAGCGGAGGTAGTGCGGCTCTTCAAGGAGATGTGTGCCAAGGAGCATGTGACCATTGTTATGACCACACATGATGTAGGACTTATGGATGCAGGTGATATTATTATTGAGCTTGCAAACGGACAGCGTGTGATGGAGCATCCCAAGGAAGGGCAGGGTGAGAACAAAAATGGCTGAAGCAATGATTCAGGCGGACGGCCTGGTAAAAATTTATAAGTCAAAGCAGACGGAAGTGCTGGCACTGCAGGGACTTGACCTGACTGTGGAAAAAGGGGAGCTGACTGCAATTATCGGCAACAGCGGCAGCGGCAAGTCCACTTTCCTGAATATGATCGGCGGCCTGGACAGGCCCAGTGCAGGTTCTCTGGTGGTGGGCGGCAGGAATCTCTTCACCATATCGGAGAAAGAATTGGTATTGTATAAGCGTGACACGGTGGGATTTGTCTGGCAGAATAACGGCAGAAATCTGCTGCCCTATCTGTCTGCGCTTGAAAATGTAATGCTTCCCATGCATCTGTCGAACAAAGGAAAGAAGAAGGCAAAAGCTTTGGAGCTGTTGGAAACGGTCGGTATGGCCCATAAGAAGCACAGTAAGCTGAATATGCTCTCCGGCGGGGAACAGCAGAGGATTGCCATAGCCATTGCATTGGCGAATTCCCCGAAGCTTCTCCTGGCGGATGAACCTACGGGAAGTGTGGATATGGCAACGGCAAATTATATCTTCGATGTCTTTACGGAGTTAAATAAAAACGGACAGACCATATTAATTGTAACCCATGATGTGGCATTGTCGAAGAAGGTACGGCGTGTGGTGGCAATTCGGGATGGTAAAATCAGCAGTGAAAGATTCCTGAAGGAAAAGTATGCGGATCGTCTCAAGGAGGTTACCATAGACTGGAGGGAAGAAGACACGCAGGATGAGTATGTCATTCTGGATAAGGCAGGCCGTGTTCAGATTCCCAAAGAGATTATCAGTGCTATGGGAATGAGCAGCAATAAGGTAAAAGTGGAACTGAAGGATGGAAAGGTGATTTTAAGCGGTGTTGAAGAGCCGAATAGCAAAAAACAACTAGAAAAACAGCCCTGAAAAGCATAAAAATATCAAAAAATAATGAATTGCCCTCCCTGGCTGCCATGGCTATAATCAAGTTATAGACAAAAATCGCAAACGCGAAAAGGCAGAAAGGGAGGTTTTTTATGGAACTCAAATTAGAAACAAGACAGGTATGTGATTATGAAGGCTCCAGTTTGTGGGGAATGAATGGGGGGCAGCCGGAAAGCCAGGATGGGAGGCTGTTAGTTTACGCCCGTAAGCCGAGTCTGTCGGAAAATGTCACGGAGATTTGGGTGTGCGACAGGGAGACACTTGGGGATCAAAGGAAGATATATTCGGTGAAATGCGGAAATCACAACGGTCCTTCGGCTACTTTTGTGGACAATGATCATATTGTGTTCAGAGACAGTATCAATAAGCTCTCCGCATTCAGGATTCTGAATGTACATACCGGTGAGACAAAATATGGTCCTGTATTTGCAAAAGAGAGCCATTGCGCGGAGAATGGCTGGTATCCTTTTTCCATTTCGGAAGCGTTCCTTGACAAGAATCCACAGTATCCTGAGATTGACCGGTGCGGTATCTATCTTCTGGAGCTTGCCACAGGTAAGGTGAAGAGGGTGGCGGACAAGGAGACAGTCTATCAGATGGTGGTGGAGCATGGCTGTGTTCCGAATGAGTATACCACTTCTATGAGTCATGTACAGCTTAACCCTTCGGCTACCAGGGTTATGATGCGGTTAAGCGTTGATAACTGTCCTATATTCGGTGCATTGGGGTGTATTGACATTGAGACGGGCAAGACCCATGTAATTCCCGATAAGCCGGTACATCAGTTATGGTTTGATGATGATACTTACATGGCTACAAGGCAGTATCATAATGGAGAGAGAATTGAGATGGAAACCAGCCGCATTCAGAGATTTACGGTGGACGGAGAATGCCTGGAGACATTGGGCGGCATCGGCAACCATATTGACGGCTCTCCGGACAGGCAGTATTTTACCGGTGATAGGGCATATCCTGGCTATCCGGCAGACATTTTCCTATATAAGAGAGGACAGGTAGAACCCATTGCTGCATTTGGCGGACAGAACTTCCAGGATTGTATCTGGAAGAAAAAGGTTCATCCAAACCCGACTTTTTCCAGAGACGGCAGGAGGATATATTTCAATCATCCCGTCAGTGAGGACAGAACAGAAGCTTGTTTCGTAGAAATAAGTGTGTAAAATGCCAAGCGGGCTTGCTCGCTTTGGGCAGGCATTCTTCCCATGAATTGTTTGTGCCGCTGAGAAGGGATGGAGCCCAACTCTTTGGGCGGCATGTTAGGAAGTGTG
Source organism: uncultured Acetatifactor sp. (assembly GCA_910584435.1). Taxonomy (GTDB): domain Bacteria; phylum Bacillota; class Clostridia; order Lachnospirales; family Lachnospiraceae; genus Acetatifactor. Next base: position 141,068 of record CAJUAP010000001.1, on the reverse strand, counting down.
TCGGAAAAAGGCAATATATATAGAAGAAGAGCATTCCAGTGGAGGTTATTGTGGAGAGTACATATAGGAAATTGCCGCCGGAAGCGGAAGCGTTTCTGAAGAATGAGAAGATTAACGCACAGGATATCTTGTATACTGCGGAGACGGATTTGGACGCAGAAGGAAGATTTGCGGATGGCTATCTGGTGCTGACTAAGTCTGTGCTGGGGGTGATTCAGGCACCGGTAATGGAAGGGAAGGTTCATTATTTCAGGGGAAGTGATTCCGGGAAGAACAGAAAAGCTTCCATGGAGGCAGGGAGTTATATGGATGTAAAAGCTTTCATGGAAGCGGAAAGCTCCTGTGATGAGTATGGGGATGAAGACGCCGTACCGGACAGACAGGAATGGAAAGCGGAATTTATTGCTCTTGACAGGCTGGACAGGCTTTGGATTGAGAATTGTGTAGGGTGTAACCTGCTGGCTGGAAAATGGGATGACAGAGAACATTGTATCTTGATGTTTACCCATCTGCAGAAGCGGATTGTGGCAAAGCTTGTACGTGCTGTGGAACAGATGAAGAGGGGGGAAGAGCCTGATTTTGCACAGGAAGGTGAGGAATATTGCCCCAAATGCGGCAGAATGTATCCGGACCGGGAAAGAAGGATCTGCCCTAACTGTATGGATAAAAGGAATGTGATGTTCAGGGTATTTGGATATTTCAAGCCGTATAAGGTGCAATTTGTCTTCATGATGGCTGCAGTGCTGGGAACCTCTCTGCTGAATCTGGTGTGGCCCTACTTAAATGGCGATATCCTTTATGATAAGGTACTGGCAAGGGATACGGCGTTTTTGGATTCCCTGGGGTTAAAGCAGGACAGCTTTATCACTGTATTACTGTTTTTGGTGCTGGCCATGGCGGGAACCAAGCTGATTATGCTGGTATTCAGCATACTGCAGGGCGTGGTGACCGCGCAGATGGTAGTAGGTGTGGTACGGGATTTGAAGAAGGATGTCTTCCGCAAAATGGGGCTGTTATCCATCAGTTTTTACCGGAGCAGACAGACGGGAAGTCTTATGACCAGAGTAATCAGCGATGCGGAGCGCATCACGGAATTTTTCGTGGATGGAGCGCCCTTTATACTGATACATGGTCTGACCATGCTGGCCACAATTGTTGTAATGTTTGTTATGAATCCGTTTATGGCATTGATTATGGTGGTGATGGTGCCGATTCTATTTGCATTGAACCGGTATCTGCGCCCCAGGATATGGGTGATGTTCGGGCGAAGGCACAGGGCGGAGCGTTCCCTGAACAGTCTGATTAACGATAACCTGACAGGTTCCAGAGTTGTCAAGAGCTTCGGACAGGAGAAGAAGGAAATAGGGCGTTTTAACGGATACAGCAATCGTCTGTGGGATGCGGAAGTGGCTATTTCGCGCCAGCAGAACTATTTCCAGCTGGCATATAACGGCGCAAGGGAACTGGCCGTTATGGGTGTGTGGGCTGTGGGCGTTTATTTCATCATGAAAGGAACAGGACAGGGGATGAACCTGGGCTCCCTGATTACATTTGTAGGGTATGTGGGACAGCTGCAGGGACCCATGAATTTCTTTGCCAGAGTGCCTAACTGGTGGGCGGACAGTATGAACAGTGCCCAGCGTATCTTTGAAATTATAGATGCGGTGCCGGAGGTACAGGAGGCAGCGAAGCCCAAGCCTTTGAAGGAGCCGAACGGCGATATTCTGCTGGATAATATCTCTTTTGGTTACGAAATTAACAGACCAGTGTTAAAAGACGTGTCGCTGCACATTCCGGCAGGGAGCATGGTGGGTATTGTAGGACGGTCCGGTGCCGGCAAAACCACTTTGGTCAATTTGATTTCCAGAATGTATGATGTGCAGGAAGGAGAAATCAAAATAGACGGCATTCCCATAAAAGAGCTTGCATTTCATGACCTGCGGAAAAACGTAGCCATGGTGTCACAGGAAACATTTATTTTTATGGGAACGGTTGCGGAGAATATTTCTTATGCAAATCAGAATGCAAGCCTGAAGGATATTATGAAGGCGGCAAAGTTAGCAGGCGCCCATGAATTTATTATGCGGATGCCCGATGGTTACGACACCAGGATCGGTGCTTCCGGCAGAGAGTTATCCGGCGGCGAGCGGCAGAGAATCTCTATAGCGAGAGCAATCCTGGCAGATCCGAAGATACTGATTCTGGATGAGGCTACGGCTTCGGTGGATACGGAGACGGAACGCGTCATTCAGAAAGCGTTGAATTACCTGGTACAGGGCAGAACAACTATCTCCATTGCCCACAGGCTCTCTACGCTGCGAGATGCTGACTACCTGGTTGTTATCGACCATGGGGAAGTGACAGAACGGGGAACCCATGCAGAATTACATGCACTGAAGGGAACATACTACAAGCTCCAGGAATTGCAGACCAAAGCACTGCAGCTCAAAGGAGAAATGGGATTTTAGGGCGCTGAAGAGCAGAGACGGAACTGGAATCAATGAGACGGAACTGGAATCAAAAAACAGTCTCGGAACGGAAGCGCCCGGAAGAAATTAACAGCTGCGCCCTATGCAGATGAGAATTCCTTCCCGAACAAGGGCGCTGAAGAGCAGAGACGGAACTGGAATAGGAGAATGAGATGATGGACGGACATAGAGAACCTGGCGGCCCCGGCGGCAGACGGGGACCGGGCATGCAGGAACGGGAAATGGATGATTTTCAGCTGGAGCAGATGGAGCAGGAGACGGAGGAAATGCTCCGTGTGCGGTATCTGAACGATGAAAATGCAGAATTCGAGAGAACAGGAACCGGTTTCCTAAGTCTGCGGATTGGAGAAGAATTTTATCCGAGAGTGCTGGTGGTACGGATGTTTCCGTTTTCTGATAAGGATGAATTCATCTCTATAAGAACAGCGGAAGAGCGTTCTAAGGAAATTGGCATTGTGGAAAAGCTGTCGGATGTAAGCAGAGAAACCATAGAGATGTTGGAAGAACAGCTGACATTACGTTATTTTACACCAATCATTCAGAAAATTTATAAGATAAAGGACGAGTATGGTTTTGCCTATTGGAATGTGGGGACGGATCACGGGGAGTGCAATTTTACCATTCGCATGGGCGGGAATGCAGTGATTCATCTTTCGGATACCAGAATTCTGATTATGGATATTGATGAAAACCGATTTGAGATTCCGGATGTAAATCGGCTGACGGTTGCAGAACGTAGAAAACTGGATCTGTTCCTGTAAAGGATGCTGCGCAAGTCAGGGGAAATGCTTTTATGATAATAAGTATTGCATTGTTTGGCTGAAGGTGTGGAGGATTGAAAAAGTGATTCTACAGTATGAATTGTCGGAAGAAAACGAAAAGCTATGCGGATTGGAGAACGGGGAAGAGATTTACTACTGTCTTCCGCTGGATATTAGTTTGAAAGGAGATTACCGTTCCAATTCCTATACGGTGATGACCAACAGGCGTCTTCTGATCCTGGAAGAGGGAAAACGGACTTTTGCGTTTCGGTTGGAAGAATGCGACAGTATTCACAGTGAACCTCAAATTGCCTGTGGGATTCTCTTCGTGCAAAAGGGTGAGGAACAAATCCTTCTGGGGAGATTTACCGCGAAGCATTTGACCAGATATTCTTACCTGTCAAGGGGAATGGTGATCTTAAAAAGAGGACGGACAGAGCGCGTAATCAGCCACGAATACGAGAAATCCTGTCCCAAATGCGGAAGGGGGCTGCCCAATACCCGTGAATGTCCCCGGTGCAGCGGTAAGAAGATGGGATTTTTCCGTGATTATATGATGCTGGTAAAACCCCATACGGGCACAATGATTGTGATTCTGCTGCTGATGCTTCTGTCTACCTTGGTCGGTCTTATGAGTCCCCAGGTGCAGAAATACCTGGTGGATGATCTGCTGACTGTGGAGGGCAGAACTTACAGCGAGGCGCTGCCATGCCTGCTGATTATGCTGGTGCTGGCATTGGGGGCAATTATAATCAATGTGGGTAAGAATTATATGTGCGCCAGACTGGGGGCCGATATCAGTGCGGATCTGCGCCATAAAGTATTTGACAAAATACAGCAGCTTTCTCTGGCATATATCAATGACAGATCACCCGGCCAGCTGATGAACAGGGTGGTGAGGGATACAAGGAGGATTAAGGATTTCTGCAGCGAGGTGTTCTGCAATTTATTCACGGTTATCATATCCTTTGTATTTGTGCTTGCGTATATGCTGTTTATGAACTGGAAGCTTGCGCTGCTTGCCTTTGTGTTTGTTCCGGTATCTATAGGGCTGTCCATTGGATTCCGGAAAATGATTCACAGAAGATTTCACATGCAGGGCAAGAAGAGTGATAAGGAGAATAGCAAGCTGCAGGATGTCATTTCCGGAATGGCGGTGGTGAAGTCCTATGGGCAGGAGCTGAGGGAAGCGGAACAGTTTGATGAGACTGCGGATTCCTATGCCAGGGTACAGAAAGGGAATGAGACCTTTTTTGCAATCTTTTTCCCTATTTTAACCTTTCTTCTTGGAATGGGAAGTTATCTGGTGACATTTTTCGGCGGACGTGCTACATTGCTGGGCGTTTTAACCCCGGGTGAGCTGCTGCAGTTTATCACATATGCAAGTATGCTCTATGGTTATGTGGGCCAGCTCAGTAATCTTCCAAGGCATTTGATGAATCTGATCACCAGCATGGAGCGCATCTCCGATATTATGAATCAGGAGCCTGCGATATTTGACGGCGATGAGGCTGTGAATCTGGACATCCAGGGAGAGATTCAGTTTCATCATGCTTCCTTCGGGTATAAATCCTATCAGCCCGTATTGGAGGATATTAACCTGACGGTGAAACAGGGCGAGATGATCGGTCTGGTGGGGGCTTCCGGTACAGGAAAGTCGACTCTGATTAATTTAATCATGCACTTGTATGAGGTGGATGACGGTGAAATTCTCATAGACGGCGTGGATATACGCAAGATTAAGCTGGAAAAATTCCACAGCCAGATTGGCGTGGTATTGCAGGAGAATTTCCTGTTTGCAGGCACCATTTATAATAACATCCGTTTTGCCAAACAGGATGCAACATATGAAGAGGTAATCCGGGCGGCGAAGATGGCAAATGCCCATGATTTTATCTGTGAGACGCCGGATGGTTATAATACCTATGTGGGTGAGCATGGATATAATCTCTCAGGCGGCGAGCGTCAGAGAATTGCCATTGCAAGGGCAATCCTCAGCAATCCAAGGCTTTTGATATTGGACGAGGCGACGGCCAGCCTGGATACGGAAAGCGAATACCTGATTCAGAAGGCATTGGAGCGGCTGACAGAGGGAAGAACCACCTTTGCCATTGCACACCGTCTGTCCACCTTAAAGGATGCGGACAGACTGGTGGTGATTGACGGGCATCATATTGCGGAAGTGGGCAGCCATGATGAATTGATGGAGAAAAGAGGAATCTATTACGGCTTAGTGAAAGCGCAGCTGCAGATGCAGGGCACAGAGAAGGTGCCGCAGGCGGTGTAAGGAACTGTCTGCAGCCAGCGGTTTCGCCAGCCTTGTGGAGGGTTTCAGGCTGTTACGAATTTGAGCTTGGAGGATAGTTATGTATGAAAGAATGTTAAATAAACAAGCCGTACCGACAATTGAAGAAATGACGAAGCATTGTGCAGAAAATGCAGAGCACTTTTCTATGATAAACGATTGGCTGGCAACGGCCTTTCGTACAGAACAGAAAGTGATTTTCCCCTATGGCAATAAATACGGCTGGGGAATAGGACATTATAAAAATAAAAGGCTAGTGTGTAATATATTCGCTGAAGCAGGTGCGTTTACGGTAATGTTGAGATTAACAAATGTGCAATATGAAATGATATATGGCAAGATGAAAAAATACACGCAGGAATATATTGATAATAGATATCCTTGCGGAGATGGCGGCTGGATACATTACCGGGTTATATGCCGGGAACACTATGAGGATGTAAAGAAACTGCTGGAAGTGAAATGTTCGTGATGGTTAGTTCTGTTAAGACTTTCCGGCAGTTTTATCCTCCAGGTGCTCCTTGCGGTATGCACTGGGCGAAATACCGTATTTTGCCTTGAAACGTGAGAGGAAGTAGGTGGGATTTCCGTAGCCTAACATATCGGAAATCTCGCCTACTTTCATTTTCTGTTCCTGTACCAGCAGCCGGGCGGCTTCTTCCAGTTTGCGCTCCGAGAGATATTCCGAGAAATTAGAACCGGTATTTTTCTTGAAGACACGGCTTAAATGGCTGTCAGTCATCTGCATTTTGCGGGCGATGGAGTTCAGATTTGCACCTGCTAAGTCTTGTTCAATATACATATAGATACTGTTCATAATCTGCTCATTGCGGCTGCTTAATACATGCTGGTTCTCGCATTGGTATGTTTTGATACAGGAAATCAGGTATTCACAGAAGGCACGGAATCCGGGATTGGCACGAAAAACAGCGATACATGCAGTTTGCACCATAGGGTGTTCAAACGCGTTTTCCTGAAAGAAAAGCTTTACGATAGAAAAAGATTCTTCTGCAAAACGGTACACCTGGGTAAATGAATAGAGTGTGCTGCTGGAACGCTGGTAATGTGCCAGAATATCCCTCTTATGGCGCAGGTAATCGTATAGGTCGTCATAGGCTCTTGTGCGCAGATGGTTCTGGATGATGCTTGCCGCATCTGCATCCACCACTGCCTTACTTGCCTCAAATGATTTAACCCGTTCAATGGAAATACTTCTTCCATAGCCCAAGATCAGGCTGTAGCGCAGGTTCCTGTGGAGATAGAGCAGTTCCTTCTCCATTTCCGCATAGGAGGTGACGGCGTTGCTGTAATAGATATTAATCTCATATTCGGGAGCAGCATTAAAAAGGTTCATTTTCAGAGAGTCGCACAGAACTCTCAAATTATAGTTGGTATAATTCATATCATACTGCAGACAGTCGGAATTGCGCTGCATGGAAAATTGATATCGGATTTTGTTGACAGTCAGGTTGTCGCCGATAATTTGGTCGAACAGTTTCAGGGTCTCAGGGCTGATGAGATTACTGTCGGTGTTGTGGTAATCTATGATGATTCCGCTGAAATAGGGAAGGGAGCCGAAGGCAGCTTCCGCCTCCGGTTCGTCAGGAATCGTAATTTCAATAATGCGTTCACCCTTAGGGTTCACAGGAATAGAGGCGATGAGAAGACTAAAGGTGATTACTGCGGCAAGCAGCAGAATTGTCAAAAAGACACTTCGTTTTACAGTAAGTCCTGCCAGAAGCAATTGCCAGCTGCTCAGGGCAGGTTCATAATAGCAGTATACCAGCTCACTGACCTGGGAAGTGACAGCACAAAAATAAAAGTCCGGAAAATTCGGAGCATTGTAAGTATGGATGGAAGTGTCAGGGCCGGCGCTTTCCGCCATGGATGCCGCAAGCTGATAGGAAAGGATATTCTGTCCGTGGGTGAGAAGTACACGGCCGTTACTTAATACAACCAGGGTTCCGTAAGAAGGAATATCGGGAAAAACGGCTTCGGATAACAGTAAATTTTTCAGTGCAGCCGGATCGGCGGGTAAAGCTTCCGCTGATTTCTGAAGCTGACCGTCCAGTGCAGATGCGCATAGAGCGGTATGTTCAGAGATTGCATTTTTCCGTGTCATGTGGGATTGAGATATTATATAGCAGCAGAAGAGCAGCAGAGTGCACAACAGTATGGATAAAAGGAGAGCACACTGTCTTCGATGTTTTGCAGGAAATATATCATCAGGAGAACTGTTTGAAGCATTTGCAGACATAATAAAGTACCTTTCTGTTAGTTATACCTTTTATCAAAATAGTATCATATTTATCAAAATTTGAATAGGTCATATTTTGCCTTTTTTGCGATTTCGCGCACAGCATTCTCGGATTTTCATGCAAAATACGCATGAAAATACCTCGCGGTAGTGACGAGTGAACAGTAACGAACTGTTACTTAATGTCTTGAAGCCTGTCTCAGCTTTGACGCTTAAAAATTTTTCGTAAAAAACCTCCCGTTTTATGGGAAAATGCGAGATGCGTCAGTGCTGAAGCCTTTCTGATGGCGCTTGACAACTTCTGGGAGAGCTGATATACTGAAAATGTGATTCGGGGAGGGCACCCATAAGAAAAAACAGCATTCACTTTAATTAAAATAATTCTATAGCAAAGGGGGGGATACCCATAACAAAAAACATTATTGTTGTAGATGAGCAAGGTAGAGAGTATGGAGCGACCTGGCCCAAAAGGGCAAAGGGTCTTGTAAAAAGTGGCAGGGCACGCTTCCTTTCTGAAGATAGAATATGCCTTGCGTGTCCGCCAGATAAATATTTGGAGGATGAGAAAATGTCAGATTATATAGATATACCGGTTGTAGATATCAAAGTTACAGAAATACCCGGAGAAAGAGCATCAGAAGGCCGTGAAGATATAACGGGAATGGGTACAGCGGAAAACGGCGATGAAGCAAGGACAACACTGATGGATAAGCAGGGAGACCAGGCTGCAGGAGATGCGGAAAATTCCGAAGCAGAAGAAGGCCAGGTGGTTGCGCTGGCTGATATTCTGAAACAGATGGAGGCCATACAGAGAGATACTAAGTATCTCAGCGATGTGATTGAGAAGCTTTCGATAATGCAGGATGGGGATAGTGGTGACATGAACGCTCCGGGGAATATTATGGGGCAGGCAAAGGCGAAAGCATTGGGAGATGTGGTCCGCTGCAGGGAAACCACCTACCAGCAGCTGCTGAAGGTGTATGAAAAGATGTATGATGACAGATCTGTAAGGGTATCCATGCAGCAGAAAGCATATAACCTAGTGGAATGTGTTATCAATAGAGGCGGTATGGCATCTGAGGATAAAAAGCAGATAATTTCTGAAATTTTGAATCATATGGTAAAATAAACGGCAGCTGACGGAAATATCGAGAATACGGAGGATATTCCAATGCTGTGAAAAATGCTTTGAAATAAGAAGCACCCCGAGAATATCGGGGTGTTTTCTTTATGACAATAGAAGATTCGTGAAGCATGGATTCTATTGTTTACAGGATGGCAGGAATAAAATATAATGAGTTAAGAAATATCATGAGTTAGGAAATAGAATGAGTTAAGGAATATCATGAGTTAGGAAATATCATGAGTTAGGAAATATGTCATGGAGGAAGTAAGGAATGGAAGCAGGTAAATACAATTTTAACTATGGATGGCATTTTCGTCTTGCAGATGCTTTCCCTTTGAAGAAGGCATTGGGAGCTGTGAAGGATGAAAGGGGAAGGGCGTTTTATGAAAGGGAGTATCAGGAGGAGGGCTGGAAAGAAGTCAGTCTTCCGCATACATACAATGATGCGGATTTGTTTGTGGACAGGATACAGGATGCAGGAAGCGGACAGAAGCGGACATTTTCCTGTTACAGAAAATGGTTTTCTCTGAGAGAGCTGGCGGATGCATTGGGCGGCAGTTATGGGAAGAGTGTACAGGAAGAGGCAGACGCAAAAGAGCAGAAGGTATTTCTTGAAGCGGAGGGAATCCGCCAGACTTGTTATCTCTATGTAAACGGCTGTCTGGCAGGCTATTACGAAGCGGGGGCGTTTCCGATAGGATTTGACATTACGGAATATCTGACAGAGGATGAGGAACAGCTGATAGCCATTGCAACGGACAGTACTTCGTCCAGGAATATGGATGTGATAAGCGCAGAGACACCCAACCATCCTGACGCAGAGCCGGGGGCATTTATGGCATCCCTCACAGACGAAGGCAGAGTGCCGCAAGAGCAGCAGGGTGTGGCATATCAGTGGAACTGCAATGATTTCAACCCTACCGTGGGCGGACTTGCAAGGAATATCTATCTGCATGTGAAACCGGAGGTCTATCTGACACTGCCCCTGTACAGCAATCTGAAGACAAAGGGCGTCTATGTATATGGAACGGATCTGGATATACAGGAGAGGAAAGGGGTAATTCATGTAGAGGCGGAAGTACGCAATGAGAGCGGAAGGGAAAGACGTGTCTCATTGGAAGCTGCTTTATATGACAACGAAGGCAGACTGGCCGCAGTGTTTTCCGGTGAACCGCAGTCCATATCTTCCCAGGGAGTCTGCAGATCATTTCAGTCAATCATTCCCTTTGATGCCTATGAGAAAACGGCAGCAGGTTTTAAAGCATCGGATGCTTCCTATGAAGTGGAAACCGCATCTTATCAAGTGGAGGTCCTGACAGTTTCCGCAGCAGTTTCCGATTTGAATTTCTGGGATATTGATAATCCTTATCTGTATCATGTATGTGTATCATTGTGCTGTGACGGGGAGGTAATCGACAGGCAGGAATTGGATACGGGGTTCCGGAAGGTGGTATACGAAGGGAGGGAAGGTCTTAAGATAAACGATGCAAAGGTATGGCTCACCGGATATGCCCAGAGAGCCGCCAATGAATGGGCAGCTCTGGGATGTGTGCCGGACTGGATGAGGGATTTTGATGCCAGGCTGATCAGGGAGAGCAATGCCAATCACATCCGTTTCATGCATGTGGCAGGTTCACCGGCAGATATCCGTTCCTTTGACCGGTTCGGAATTGTGTGTACACAGCCTGCAGGGGATAAGGAGCGTGAAACCTTTGGCAGACAGTGGAAGCAGCGTGTGGAGCTGATGCGGGATATCATTATCTATTTCAGGAATCATCCCAGCATTTTGTTCTGGGAGGCGGGGAATAACTCAATTAATCAGGAACATATGAGGGAGATGCGCCTGTTAAAAGAAAAGCTTGACCCATGGGGCGGGCGTTTTATGGGATGCCGCACCATCAATACCCAGGAAGTGATTGCAGAGGCAGAGTATGCAGGTACTATGCTGAACCGCCATGCAGCTTCTTTTATCGCAGGACAGGTGCCCATTACGGAGACGGAGTACCTGCGGGAAGAATCGCCGAGGCGGATATGGGATGATTTTACACCGCCTGATTATGATTATGATAACCTGTGGCTTGGAAAGGCAGGCAGAAAGCAGCCGGGGTATGACTACTATGATTTGACATCCGAGGAATTCGCCCTCAGGGCAGCAAGCGGCTATCAGGAATTTTTCCATGACCGGGTGGGCGGGGCATCGGGAAATGATCTGTACTCTGCTGCCGCAGCTCTGTGCTGGACGGATTCCGCCCAACACGGCAGACAGGCGTATAGTGAGAATGCACGCATGAGCGGCAGGGTGGATGCTGTCAGGGTAAAAAAGCAGAATTTCCGTGTGTTTCAGGTAATGCAGTCTCCAAAACCGGATGTGGCCATTATAGGCCATTGGAATTATCCCCCGAAGGGTGCGAAGGGTGCGAAGGGTGCGAAGGATGCGGAGGGTGTGGAGAACGCTTACCGCTATGCGCTGAAGGAGTTTGACGGTACGGCCTGGGTGAAGACAGGGGAATATGCTTACAGGAATCCGGAGGATAAGACCGTATATGTGGTGGGAAGCTATGATATTGCAAAAGTGGAGCTGTATGTCAATGACAGGCTTGCAGGATGCTGTGAAGAACCCATATACACTTTTATTTTCCCTTTTGACCATGTGGATATCACCCAGGCAGGTGCTGTCAGTGTAAAGGCTTATGATTATCAGGGAGTTCTTGCGGCCGAAGACAGGATTGAAACGGCAGGGGAACCGGCGGCGCTGCGGCTCCGGGCTGTAACGGGAGAGGACGGTTTCCTGGCGGACGGTGTGGATGCGGCCTTCCTGGATGTGGAAGTGGTAGATGAGGAAGGGCGTGTATGTCCGCTCTGTGACAGCAAAATCACGTTTACGGTGGAAGGGCCTGCGGAATTCCTGGGAGGGTATAACAGCGGCCGCTTCCGGGGTCCTGACCGGGATGACAGTGTGATTCACAAGGAGTATGTATATGCGGAATGCGGTGTCAACAGAGTGTTCTTACGTTCCATGACATGTCCCGGAAAGATTACGGTGACGGCTGTTATGGAGGGGAATCATGGGGAAGAGATCAGGGAGACCATTCATTTGGAGACAGCGGAGACTTGCATGGGAGCTTTGACGGAACGAATGCCCGGGCATCTGTCTTCACATGTCAGGAGCGGTGTTGTGGAACGCAAAGGTGCATTCCCGGCAATTTTTCCGGCAGACAGGGCAAAGTATGTGAAAAAGGACGGTGTCTACTGTAAGGTTCTGGTCAATGGTCAGGAGCCTGATACCCATGGCGTTCTGAGCAAGGTGGAACATGGAAGCATTTACAGCCCGATTCTTGATATCCTGAAGGGGATTCATGGTAGAAAGCCGGAAGCATTTACTTATACCTATGAAAATAAAGTGTTGACGCTGGACAGTGGGGCATATCATGTACAGGCGGAGGTGGGGCGTACCCATATGCTTGTCAATGGAGAGGAAAATCTGCTGAATGGCCAGCCCTATGAAAATGAGGACGGATGCCTGATATTGGAAATCAATGCGCTGGTATCGTATATTCAGGGTGTGAAGGCCGAATATGATGAGAAGGCGAATTTGTTCAGGATTGAAGTGTGAGAAGAAAATCTAATCGCTTGCGGCAGAGGCCGCTTCGCGAAGATTTTCTACGGCGCAAGAACAGCGCCTACTCACACTGAAGAATGCCAAGCGAACAAGTTCGCTTTGTGCGAGCAATCTTCTCATTGATTGTTTGTGCCGCTGAGAGGGGCAGTGCCACCTCTTTGGGCGGCATGACGGGAAGTGTGAGAAGAAATTCTACGGTTCGTGGAGCGAACGTGCCATTGCGGCGAGTGATTTTGTGTGGTAAGATAAAGGAGATGAATCTTCCAGAAAAGGAGAACTTTTTCAGGGAAGAAGGGATTTTATGGAAGAAATGATTTTGATGGGAGAAAGTACTTCTATAGAAGAAGGGAATTCAGAGATGAATAAAAAGCGCAGAAAGGTGCGCGGAAAGAGGTTAAAATGGCAGAAGGAAAATTGATTTATGAGAACCCGTTAAGCTGTGAGGCGGATATTCAGGGATTTGTGTTAGAGGGCAGCGCGAATATTTCGTTTCCGGAGGGGCGGCTGCGGCTGGAAAATGCCCTCAGTGCAGCAGAGGGACAGAAGGCCAATTATGTGTTATGGTGTCCGGAAGATTTCCCGTCAGATGTAAGGATTGAGTGGAAATTTCAGCCGATGAAGGAGCCGGGACTGGCCATTTTATTTTTTGCGGCAAAAGGGCGAAATGGTGAAGATATATTTGACACTTCTCTGGCGAAGCGTACAGGAGAATATGTGCAATATCATCACGGCGATATCAATGCCTTTCATGTGTCTTATTTCCGAAGAAAGGAACCGGATGAGAGGGCGCTGCATACATGCAATCTGCGGAAAAGTTATGGCTTTCATCTGGTAGCCCAGGGGGGAGATCCGATTCCGGATGCAGACGAGTGTAAGCAGATGTATCAGATTGCATTGGAAAAGAAAGATAATATTGTTCGTTTTTTAGTGGAAGAGGTAGAGGTATTTCGTTTTGTCGACGATGGTGAGACTTATGGGCCGCTGCTGTCCGGCGGCAGGATTGGTTTCAGGCAGCTGGCACCCATGATTGGAGAATATGCGGACTTGAAGGTGTATGCGCTGTGAAAAGTGCAGGCATCAGAAAATGAATTGGTTCAATAATAGTATTTTTTTGATGATAGTACCTCCGGGAAGAAAAATCCTGGAGGTATTATTATGGTTACATATATTGGCAGGAAGCAGGGACTTTGATTACAGAATATAATAAATTTTCATAAAACGTCATATCTATTTTGGAATAAATGAAGTAGAATAAATAAAATAAGTAGAATAAGGTTACCTTAAAGTGCTGCAGAATCAGAGCAGTGCAGTTCGGCTGATATGCTTTATGTTATTGGGGATAACGAAAAGGGGAATGTACGATTCATGAAAAATCAATTCAATCTGTTAGTCAGAAGATTATGTGATAAATTTTCAGAAGAAATGAATGTAACAATGAATGTAACAAAAGGTTTCTCTAAGAGGAGTTTATTTGAAGAAAAATTATGCGAAGGGCTGTGCAGTACAAAAACATTGCGGAATCTGCAGAATGGAAACAGGAATCTGGATAAATTGCTGCAGGATGAGATTTTGAGCAGACTGGGTGCGGCGGCGGAGGAGTATATTTATCTGCTTGATTATGATGAATACAGCCGGTGGAAAGCAAGACAGCAGATTTTGTATCATATTACCTGGAATCAGCCGGATGCGGCACAAAGGTTGTTAGAGGATTATCGGAAGCATTATGATACAGGAAATCGTCTGGAACATCAATTTATTCTCAGCATGACGGTACAGATACAAAATTTGCTGGGAGCAGATAGGAATAGGCTGCTTGTTCTGATTGAAGAGGCATTAAGCCTGACTGTTCCTTCATGGAAGGATGAGAGACTTACGGATTTGATACTTTCTATCAGAGAATTGAATCTGATTCTGGAGGCAGAGCAGTGTCGGGATGACAAAGGGCGGCCGGAACGATACATAGAAGTAATAAACTATCTGGAGAAAACCGGATGGGACAGCCGTGGAATGGCAAAGATTTATCCCAAGGCAGTATATTTTTTATGCAGGAGCGTGGCGAAAAGTGGATCTTTGAAAGAAGACAGCCGATGGAACAGGGCGAAAATATTGTGGTATTGTAATCGTGGAATTGACATTTTGCGAGAGAATGAAAGGATGTACTATTTGTGGGAGCTACTGGGTGTGCGGGGGGCGTTATTGGATGAAATGCAGCAGGAACTGCTCAGTCAGGGAGAACGGAAAAGAGCAGACAGCTTACAGAAAATTTATCGGGAAAACATGGAGTATCTGTGGGCACTGGAAAAAATATACGGGGAATTTCATCTGCCGAAAGAAACCTTTCATTATTGTTATTTATATATAACAGATGCCGTGAGCTGTGTGAATGATGTTATCCGCTGCCGCCGTAAAATGCTGGGGATGAAGCGGAGGGAATTGTATGAGAATATCTGCAGCGAGAAGACTTTGGGGAGGCTGGAACGGTGTGAAAATAGTGTGCAGAAGGAAATCGCTGCAAAGCTGTTAGAGCGGCTGGGACTGTCTCAGGAATTGGTAAGGGCGGAATTGGTGACGGATAATCCAGAGGCCGGACAGCTGATGGAGAGATTAAGGTATCATGAAAACAGGCAGAATTGGCTTGAGGTGGGCAGGATTCGGGGAAAGATAGAAACTATGGCGGACATGAATATTTTGAATAACAGACAGGTACTAATGCATTGTGAGATAACATCGCAGTGGAGGAAGGGAAAGCTTGATAAGAATGAATACCATAAGAAGTTATTGGAGGTATTGGAAATGACTATGCCATTTCCAGTTTTTCTAAAGGAAGGGGAGAAATATCTGTCTGATGAAGAACAGTCCTGTGTACGGGATTTGATGGAAATTATGGATAGGGATAGCACTGAATATATGCTTTGTCTGCAGCAGTTTAAGAAAATGTATGATATAGACAGAAAGGAAGGAATGCGGAATATGGTGCCCGGCATGTATGGAATCATGACAGCATATATTGATAGATTTGGCAAATATAGGAACATGGCAGAGTTGAATGCGGAGGATTTGAACCGAGCAGATTTGGAGGCGGAAGATTTGAATCAGGCAGATTGGAATACGGAAGATCTGATCCAAGCAGATTTATATAGTGAGATAATTTGCCAGGGATATTTGCGGCTCCGCAGGATGTCGGAGTTACCGTATTATTTGTATTATCGCTGGCGGAATAACAGGGAACGGAAGCAGAAGGGTATTCTTGAGGGGTATGCCTTGGATGATACGGAGGAACTCGCAAGCTGTATGGTATTCAGCAGATTGAACAGACAGGAACACTTGGAATGCTGCTGCAGGAAAGAATTAGAAGCACTCGGCTGTGAAAGATAAACTAAAGGATGCTGTTTTTGATGATTTTGTCACTGGGAAATTGCAGTATAAATTTACAAAAAAGGACAGAACTGTTCCAAAATGATGGAACTAAATGGAACAATTCTGTCCCTTGTGATTTATTATATAAAGTAATAAAATAATAACTACAGAAGTGAAGTTTTTAAATACATTAGTAGCTTTGAGTTGCATAAGGATGAGTATGTTGGTGAAGAGAATAACCATTATTAATACGCGAGAGGAGTGTGTAAATGACTAAAAAAAGGTATAAGGTTGGTACTACTGTACCTTCATGGGGAGAGGGAAAAGCGCAAACAATAACATTTGTGGTTACAGATGATTGTAATTTACGTTGTAAATATTGCTATATGACACATAAGATATCAACTGCAAGAATGAATTTAGAAACAGCTAAAAAATTTGTTGATTTTATGTTGGAAGGAAATTTTAATCGGAGTGAAGCAGTAATAATTGAATTTATTGGAGGTGAGCCTTTTATTGAAATTGATTTGATTGACAAGATCAGTGATTATTTTAAATTGCGTGCTTTTGAATTGGATCATCCCTGGTATTGGAATTATCGTTTTAGCTTTAGCACAAATGGAGTGAATTATGCAGATGCACAGGTTCAAGCTTATATAAAAAAGAATTATAATAAAATGTCGTGTGGTATAACATTGGATGGGACAAAAGAAAAACACGATATGCAACGAGTATTTCCAGATGGAAGAGGTTCTTACGATACAGTATTTAAAAATATTGGGCTGTATTTGTCACAATTCAGCAGGACTACAAAGATTACATTTTCAAGCGATGATTTGCCTTTGCTAAAGGAAAGTATCATATCCTTGTGGAATAATGGAATAACAAAGGTATCGGCCAATGTAGTCTTTGAGGATGTGTGGAAAGAAGGAGATGAATTAATCTTTGAAGAACAATTGAAGGAATTGGCGGATTATGTATTGGACAAAAAATTGTATGATAAGTATATTTGTTCTTTTTTTGATGATAGTATAGGTACCTATTATTCAGCAGATAGATTGACTGAAACCAGTTGTGGCGCAGGTAAGATGATGGCGTTTGGTTCTAATGGAAATATTTATCCTTGTATACGATACAAAGGATATTCTCTAAATAAGAAAAAGGAATGGGTAATAGGGAATCTTGATGAAGGATTGGATATGGAAAAAGTCCGGCCGTTTATGACTGCTACTTATCAATTGCAAAGTGACGAAGAGTGTCTTAACTGTGAAGTAGCAGCTGGGTGTAGTTTTTGTCAAGGATTTAATTATGATGAAGCAGAAACATCCACTAATTTTTTTAGAACAAAATATATTTGTAAAATGCATAAGGCTCGTGTAAAAGCAAACAACTATTACTTTGCAAAGTTATTTAATAGGTACGGAATAGAACGAGTTAATCATGGTGAACGTAAACGTTTGTATTTTTTGCTTGCTGATGATTATATTGATTATTGTCAGCATATTAATAAAACTTTGTCAGGAAAGAAGATGGATGAAATAGATATACTAAGAGGATTGGAATATGCATATCAAAATTTTTTTGAGCCTATTTTCATTCATTCGCGCAATCAATTTGATTTCAAGAATCTGTTGGAGTATCAGAAATATAGTATATTACATATTGTCCCAGCAAAATTTTATTCTGAAGCAGCAAACTGCTTAAATAAGTATATGTTAGTGTTTGATGAAGATAGTCTTAATGTGCAAGTAGATAAATTGAAGAATTGTATGTTGAATATAAGTCAGGAAAATATTGGCAATATACTTAAGTATGTAAAGAAAATTTTGGAATTCTGTGATAGAGTAAATATTAATATAACAGGATTAACTAAAAATTTTGATGCACAAAAATATAAGGAAAGTCTAATGCTTCTTAAGGACTGTTTGATTAATTATTATCAAGTTTATGGAATAATAAAGGAGGTAAATTTGATTACAGATTTGTGCTTTATTAAAGAACATAATAATTGTAAATCGGGAGATAGAGCGTTTACATTAGCCCCAGATGGTAAGATATATGTCTGTTCTGCATTTTATTCAGAACAAAAAGGGAATGAAATTGGTAATAATGTGAATGGCATTACTAAATTAGGTGATAAAAGGCTTTATAAGATACAAAATAGTCCTTTGTGTAGTATCTGTGATGCTTATCAATGCTTAAATTGTATACACTTAAATAAAAATACCACACAAGAAGTCAATGTTTCCCCATCATTTCAATGTGTTAAAGGTTTTATTGAACGCGAAGTGGCTCGACTTTATCAGCAGGAAATGGGGAATGCCGCAAATGTAAACATAATACCAGAAACAAAGCATAAAGAAGCTTTTGGTTTGTTTAATGATTTAAAGGAAGGAACTAATGGGTATTACAATTATACGGATAATTATGGAGAAGGAGAATAAAATATGAGTAAGGTAGTTGGTGTTTTGTCAGGAGAGGATAAAGAAGAAATCCAAAATTTGTTTGAAAAGAAATTGGCATTGGAAAATTTGGTAAAAATCATTGATACAGATAACTCTAAAATATATGATAAACTTGTCATGGATTATGGGAAGACCTTGAGACAATTTCAAGAATGGTGGATGGTAAACAGTCAAAAATATAAATGGGAAGGTCAGAACTGGCGTATTGATTTTGAAACATCAGAAGTAATTTCAAATGATATATAAGGCATGAAAATCAATCTGGATTTGGGCCTTACATATAAAAATTTTTAGTAAAGGAGGTGAATGGTATGTACGAGAGTAAAATTAATTCTAGCGATAGTTCTTATGGCGTCAGCCCATATGGATGTACAGATTGTGGCTGGATTTGTAGTGATGGATGTGCATTTATCTGTTCTCATAATTGTACACTAACATGTGACAATGGATGTTTTGTTTCTTGTGGAAGTGCATGTTCTTCAGGTTGTTCAGGTACTTGTACTGCTGCTGCACGTGGCATAGAAAGTTGGTAATGTATATTGAGTAAGTGATCGATGATTTCGTAAAATGCCAGCAGTAATGGAAATATGATATTTTTTTAAGGGGGGCAAAGAATAGCCCCCTTAAGAATTAAATATATCAAGTTGTAGAATATGAATATTTTAAGTTTGAGACAATGTATTGATATGGTGCTATAGGTTTAATATGAGGAAATTATAAGTGAGATATTAGAGAATTAGATTAATGATCTTTGGTTTTATGGAGAGAAGGGCGTAATGAATAAAATGAAAAGTAATCGTTTCTGGCTATTTTTTATCCGTTACTTTTACAAGAAAATTTTTATTTTGTTTATATTAACATTTATAATTATTTTAGGGGTGATAGCCAGTAATATAAATCCATTTGTATACGGTAAAATAATTGACGCTATAAACTTTAAACAATTAGTGAATGTAAAAATGTATATTGTATTGTATTTTGGGGCTAATTTATTAACATTGCTAATAGGGATGTTAGAAAGCTATATAGGGCAAATTTTTACATATCAAATAGGAAGTAATGTCAAACAAAATGTATTTTCAAAAATTATTCGTATGCGTTTTAAAAACTTAGAGAAATATTCTACAGGGGAATTGATTTCTCGACTCGATTCAGATGCAAATGTTGTAGTTGAATATTATATTAATTTGATAACTAATATTGCGTTGATTGTATTCAATTTATTTGCGTCCATCTATTTTGTGTTTACTATTTCTGTGCATCTATCATTAATTTCTATATTGTATATACCAGCAATTACTATGGTAAACTTTTTTTTTCGCAAATTGTTTCGTGAGTTGGAAAAAAAACAGCGAGTTTACCAAGATGATTATATGAGTTTTGTGAATGAAGTGTTTCATAATATATATGGATTGCGAGCGTATCGACTGGAAAATATATTGGATAAAAAGTTTGTAGATTTCATTGATAGAAAACTTATACTTATTAAATCTTCAGTACGGCTGCGTAATATAATGACTGGCATAGGGCAAACTGTTTCTGTATTATTCAATTTGATTGTTTTGTATTTTTCTGCGAAGTTTATTATAGAAGGGTCACTTACAATCGGTAATATGATTGCATTTAATATGTACATGGGAAAGCTATATGATGCGGTATCTCGTATTCTGTCAATGAATATGGATGCGCAAGGTGTCATAGTGTCCATGGATAGAATTGATATGTTAAGGAATGAGCCAGATGAACAAACATTATATAAGGACAGATTGTTGATAAATGGACGAATAACGGGGGTTAATATTAATAATCTATGTTTTTCATATGATAAAGAATTGACTATTGAAAATTTATGCATGGAATGTTGTGAACCGGGACTTTATTCAATTGTAGGCAAAAATGGAAGTGGAAAAAGTACACTTTTTAAATTGATAATGGGGTTTTATGAATATAATGGGCAAATTATTTTTACTACAGATATGGAAAAAGGAAAGTATAATATTGCAGAGATTGGTTTAGAAAGTCTAAGAAAAAAAGTAATGCTTATTTCAAAAGATGTTTTTATATTAAGTGATACTTTGTTATATAATTTAAAAATTGCAAATCCATTATTAACTGATAACGAAATCATTGATATGTGTAATGAAATTGGATATAGCACTTTTGTAGAAACATTACCTGAACAATATGAAACTATTTTGTCAGAAAACGGAAGAGACTTTTCAAGTGGTCAAAAGCAAAAATTAAATGCCGTTAGGGCATATATAAGTTGTGCTGATGTAATTCTTTTGGATGAAGTGACATCAGATTTGGATGGTATTGCAGAAATGGAAATTGTAAATTTAATAAAAGTTCTTTCTAAGACTAAAATCGTTTTATTTATCAGCCATAAAATAACATCTGTTATGGATAGCAAATGCATATATGTTTTCGATGAAGGAAAAGTTTCTAATTGTGGAAGTCATTTTGAAATGATGGAGCAAAGTGAACTATACAGAGAGTTGTTCTGGTTAGATAAGAGCGAAAGGAAGAGCTGTATTGGCGAGGAGGAAGCAAGTTGGAAAAGTTCAAAATAATGAATGCATTTCAAATAAAAGTATTGATGATAATATTGATGTCTCTTGACCATTTGCGATATATCAATCATTTGGTATCGCCTGAAATAGCTTCTGTTTTTACTGTGATTTCAAGATGTGTAGCGCCTATGTTTGCGTACTTTGCGGTGGAAGGAATTCGTCATACTCACAATTTGAAAAAGTACTGTTTGAGGCTGTCTATACTGGCGGGAATTGTTTTCGGCGGCAATATAGCATTAAATACATTTTTTAAAATCTTTGCGGATGCTCTTTCCGGCAGCGGACAAGAGATCCAATATAGAAATGACAATGTTATTTTTACGCTTGCACTGGGAGTACTTTTCATTTTGTCAGTACAAGAGGGAATGCAAAAACAAGGGATTTGGAAAATATGTCTGTTGATAATTTCCGGCATTAGTTTTCTATTGGGCTTTTTCTGGGGAGAATGGGGTACGGTTATACTGCCGTTTATGTTGATTGAATATTTTTTCCATGATAAAAAGTTAATTCGTTTTATTGGATATGGATTAATTGAATTGATTTCTCTTATTTTGCCCTTTGGTGAACCGCTATATTTTCTGGTCTTTCCCTTCATATTCTTGTATAATGGGAAACGCGGACCGCAGACTAAATTCAGTAAATATTTCTTTTATGTATACTATCCGGTGCATTTATGGATAATTGCAATTGTAAATTTTGTGATAATCATATGAGGCTTGAAGTATAAAAAGTAAATTGGTTATTTGGTACTGGGAGATTTATCAAAACTTTTTATAAAGGTCATATTTTTTAGTTGTAAAATTGATTTTAGTTAAAGGAGGAAAAAATGGAACAAGTAAAAAGAAATATTGCTTCTCTTATAGTAATGTTTATTGCAGTAATAATTTTACCGAATGTTGCTTTTGCGGCTGAACAAGATGGTGATGCAGCGAGTTATTATGATATTGTTGATACGCCGGAATGGGCAGAAATGTCCCGATTGGAGCGGTTAAACGCATGTCAGCTGTCAAAGGAAGAATTACAGAGTATGTCAACCGATGAACTTCTTTGTACAGCGCTTGATTTTCCTTTTTTCATTGATGTACTTGCATTCAGTACTTACCGGCAGGGTTTTGTGCATGTATTATCGGAAAACACTGCTTTGCAGGAATTGATGAATCGTGAAGATGGAGGAGAAGCATTAATCGGCAGATATGCGGAAATTGATGTGTCAGCTCCGGCTTCCGAGGAAGGTGAGGATAGTAATTTTTCTGATATGTGGAAATTAGAAATTGTGCTTGCGCAGCCGGAAGTTGCAGACATAATGAGTGAACAGCAAATTGCCCGGATATTGGAAATTGCAGAAGAAAAGTATGAAGAAAAAAGTGCCGATTCCGGATATGGACATCTAACAGGTTTATTCTATAAATCAGTAAATGAAAACAGCGAAGTGTCTGAATATTCGTATAATGCATATGTTACAACTCCTATGGGCGGCAGGGTTCCGGTTATTGGAGTGGAGCTTCTTGATGGTGATTTTTCTAATGATAAAAAGCAGGAATTGGCAAAGGGGCTTAAAAAGAACTATCCTAATGCAATTTTATTTAGAGATGTGGCTATTGCAAGAGGAGAATTGGATATGCTGATGAAGAGGTGAGATAATTGGAGGGGAATGTTAAGGTGAGTGTAAAAAAAGCATTTTATCTCATAATAATAGTCATTTTCCTGGCAGCGGCGGCATATATTGTCCCACTTCCGCTGAAAGTCAATACATCGCTGCAAGGCATTCAATGGGAGAATGAAAGCGGTAGCCTGTTAGCTGAAAAATGTACTGTAAAAGCGGAGGGATGGTACTATTTCTATTTGCTCAAGGATGATATTTTCAAGGGTAGTATCCGTATTTCATGTAGTAATAAGTCTCAGAACAATGACGCTTTAGAGTTGACATTTTGCAATACTTCTCAATATGGCGGCAAATCTGCTCAATTTTGGATTTATAATAAAGAAGAGAATAGAGTTGAGACGCTGGGGGAAATTGTGGTTCAAGGTGCGTTTAAAAGCGTGTTGATTTCTTCGAATGAAGGTGGGATGGTGTCAGCGCCGGCGGAAAACCGTGATGAGGCGGTTGCTCTGGCATTGGAACTTGGCGATGGGGAACTTTTGAATAATTAGGTGGATTTATTGTGAATCCGGGTTGAGAAGTTAGTTAAGCTCACCCCGGATTCTTCATGTATGCTGTACAGTAAACTTGTTTTTTCGTGATAACAGCCAGTTTTCCAGCTGGAGGATATCGTCTTACAGTTAAAATTTACATTATAAAAAGTTTAAATCGAATCATTTAAAAGTATCGAAGGTTTGTTCTGTATAATCAGGTTGACAATGTATACTGAATGTAGTAGAATAAAAGAAAAATGAAAGAAGGTTATGATATGGCTGCTACTATACCTACTCAGATCCGAATAGAGGAAAACACAAAGAAGCAAGCTGTAGAACTTTTGGAGGGTTTAGGGCTTAATTTATCCGATGCAGTGAACATGTTCCTTAAACAAGTGATTTTACAAAATGGAATACCTTTTGAAGTAAAGTATCCTGAGTTTAAACCAGAAGTAATTGAAGCTATGGAAGAAGCAAAGAAAATGAGCAGAGATCCCAATACAAAACGATATAGCAGTTTTTCGGAGGCATTGGAGGATATGGACTTATGAAGTATGAATTAGTTCTGTCCGGAAAATTCAAGAAAGGTCTGAAATCTGCTAAAAAGCGTGGACTTGATATTTCATTGTTGGATTCTATTGTAGATAAATTGCTTCAAGGAATGCCGTTAGAAGAAAAATATCAGGATCATCCGTTAAAAGGAAATGGGGATGGATTCAGAGAATGTCATATACAATCTGATTGGTTGTTGATATATCTTATTGAGGATGATATATTGACATTAACGCTTGTTGAAACGGGAATACATGCAGATTCATATAAAAAGTAATGAATAGGATGTATAACCAATTAGAAGGCATTAGCGGAAAATGATATGGTAGAACAGTATGATTTTGCAGAAGATATCCCGGTTGGAATATATGAAGGCTTTTTTATAAAAATGGAAGAAGAGCATTCCATGGAAGAAGAGCATTCCATGGAAAAATGAATGCCGGATGTAATGTAAATAATGATGATAAAAGCATTTGGAGTATAATCCAGATGTTTTTTATATGGGGACTTTGAGGGGCGTCTGCAGCGTTTATGATGCTGCCGGATGTGCAGGGTACATAGATAGCAGGAAAAGCAGGAAGGCGAGATAGAAGTGCAGAAGATCCGTTGTGTGGTTGAGAGAATTACATATCAGAATCCGGAAAACGGCTATTCCGTCCTGAAATGCCGGGTTAAGGATTACAGTGATTTAGTGCCGGTTGTGGGCAATATGATAGATGTAAATGTGGGATCTGTCCTGATTGTGGAAGGCAGCTGGAAGGTGGACGCCAGGTATGGCAGACAGTTTGCAGCGGAGAACTGGGAGGAAACGCTTCCGGCGACTGTTTATGGCATGGAGAAATATCTTGGCTCCGGGCTGATTAAGGGTGTGGGACCGAAGTATGCGAAGAAGATTGTTCAGAGATTTGGAACAGATACATTTGACGTGATAGAGAATAATGTGGAGCTTCTGATTGAGATAGAGGGAATCGGCAGAAAACGCATTCGGATGATCGCAGAATCATGGGAAAGGCAGAAAGAGGTCAAAAATATTGTGGTCTTTCTGCAGGATCATCAGGTATCCACCTCTTATGCGGCGAAGATATACAAGCAGTATGGCAATGACAGTATTGCCGTGATGAAAGAGAATCCGTATCAGCTGGCAGATGATATCTGGGGCATCGGGTTCAAAACTGCGGATCAGATTGCAGTGAAGCTGGGGTTCGGAAAAGAGTCCTATGTGCGGCTCAGGAGCGGCCTGATGTATACATTATCGGAGCTGTCCAATGAGGGGCATGTGTTTGCGGAAAAACAACAGCTCATAGAGAAAGCATCGAAACTGTTGGAAGCATCGCCGGAGACGGTGGTTATGACCATGGATGAGATGCTTAAGAAGGAAGAACTTATCCTTGAGAAGAATATTGTGCGGACTGATGAAAATGGTAAACAGATATTACCGATTTATCTGCCTCCCTTTTATTTTGCGGAGGTGGGCGTTGCCGGGAAACTAAAGAAATTGGCATCGTCACCGGCCGGGGACAGGCTCTATACAAGGCTCATAGAGGCAAGAAGGCGTACCGGGAACGAAGAACTGTCGGTTGATGTGGGGGCAGTTCAGGCTAAGACAGGTACGGAATATGACGAAATCCAGGCGGATGCCATAAGGTGTGCGACCACAGCGAAGGTTATGGTGCTGACAGGCGGACCAGGCACAGGGAAAACTACTACGACACACGGTATCATATCTGCATATAAGGCATATGGGCTTCGTATACTGCTGGCGGCACCCACGGGCCGGGCGGCAAAGCGGATGACGGAAGCAACCGGATTGGAAGCAAAGACCATTCACAGGCTTTTAGAATGCAAGCCGCCGGAAGGGTATCAGAAAAATGAAGAGAATCCATTGGAGGGGGATGTGCTGATCGTGGATGAATGCTCCATGATAGATATCATTTTGATGAATTCGCTCTTGAAGGCGATTCCCCCGACAATGCGGCTGATCATGGTTGGAGATATTGACCAGCTGCCGTCCGTGGGAGCGGGAAATGTATTGAGGGATATGATTGATTCCGGCGCATTCCCGGTGGTGAGGCTTACGAGAATATTCAGACAGGCACAGACCAGCCGTATCGTCATGAATGCCCACCGCATCAATGAGGGAAAGATGCCGGACATCAGCAACGGAAAGGAATCGGATTTCTTTTTTGTGGAAAATGAGGATGCGGAGGCGGCTGTGCCGCAGATTGTGCAGCTGGTGAAGGAGAAGCTGCCGAAATATTATCAAGTGGAAGCTTCGCAGATACAGGTGCTGACGCCTATGCAGAGAGGCGTGGTGGGGGCATCCAATCTGAATCTATCTCTGCAGGAAGCGCTCAATCCGCCGGAGCATACTATCTTTATGAAGGGAAGGGGCGGGGTGGCAATGCCGAAGGAATGCCTGCGCCGGAGTGGATATGCGTTCAGGGCAGATGACAAGGTGATGCAGATCAAGAACAATTATGACAAGGAAGTTTTTAACGGCGACATTGGCATAATAGAGTCTGTAAACGAAACGGACAGGACGCTGAAAGTAAGGTTTGAAGGCAGGAGTATCGAGTATGATGTGGCCGAACTGGATGAATTGGTGCATGCCTATGCAACGACGATCCATAAGGCACAGGGTTCGGAGTATCCCATTGTGGTTATGCCTGTCATGATGAATCATTATATAATGCTTCAGAGAAATCTGATTTATACGGGTATTACCAGGGCTAAAAAGGTGCTTATAATTGTGGGGACTAAGAAGGCGCTGGCTTATGCCGTGCGGAATGTGACGGTCACAAAGAGGAATACGCTGCTTCGGGAGAGACTGGAAAAATAGGGAGACAGCTTGGAATAAAAAGTTGGAGTAAAAAGTTTTTGTGATTCACACTATACAAACTCAAAAATCATGCTATAATGTATCATATTGAAGTTTTTTGTTTCCTTATGAGAATGTCTATAAGAATGTCTGCGTCAGCGGCAGGTAATATGCATGTAAGAAGAGCATTCATGGCAGGTTTTAGTGACTGTCAGTATAATATAACGGATATGGAGGATGAACCCATGCAATCATATGGCGTGAATGAACTTAGAAAAATGTTCCTTGACTTTTTCGAGAGCAAGGGGCATTTAAAAATGAAGAGCTTTTCCCTGGTACCTCATAATGACAATAGTCTGCTGATTATTAATTCCGGCATGGCGCCCCTGAAGCCTTATTTTACAGGGCAGGAGATTCCGCCCAGGCGCAGAGTGGCAACATGCCAGAAATGTGTGCGTACCGGTGATATTGAAAATGTGGGTAAAACGGCAAGACACCTGACCTTTTTCGAGATGCTGGGCAATTTTTCCTTCGGGGATTATTTTAAGCATGAAGCCATTGCGTGGAGCTGGGAGTTCTTGACGAAAGTGGTGGGGATGGATCCGGAGCGTCTGTATCCCTCTATTTACTGTGAGGATGATGAGGCGTTTGACATCTGGACGAAAGAAATCGGTGTACCGGAGGAGAAGATCACACGGTTTTACCGGGATGAGAACGGCGCCTGCGATAATTTCTGGGAGCATGGGGCAGGCCCCTGCGGTCCCTGTTCTGAGATATATTATGACAGAGGCATCAAATATGGCTGCGGTAAGCCTGACTGTAAGGTAGGCTGTGACTGTGACCGGTTTATGGAGGTGTGGAACAACGTATTTACGCAGTTTGACAGCGATGGGCATGGGAATTATGCGGAGCTTTCACAGAAAAATATAGATACGGGTATGGGATTAGAGCGTCTTGCGGTGGTGGTGCAGGATGTGGACAGTGTGTTTGATATTGATACCATGAAGGCGATCCGCGACAGAATCTGCCGGATTGCAGGTGTGGAGTATCATAAGGAAGAGGCTGTGGATGTGTCAATCCGTCTGATTACGGATCATATTCGCTCCACCACCTTTATGATCAGCGACGGTATTATGCCCTCCAATGAAGGACGGGGGTATGTGCTGCGCCGTCTGATCCGCCGGGCCGCAAGGCATGGAAGGCTGTTGGGCATCCGGGGGAAATTTATGGCGGATTTAAGCGAGACGGTGATTCGGGAGTGCATGGACGGCTATCCAGAACTGGAAGAGAAGAAGGCATTTATCCTCAATGTGCTCACTCAGGAGGAAGAGAAGTTCGACAAGAATATTGACCAGGGGTTGAGCATTCTGGCAGAGATGGAAGAAGACATGAGAAAGACCGGCGTGACGGAGCTTTCGGGTGAAAATGCGTTTAAATTATATGATACTTATGGTTTCCCTGTGGATCTGACAGAAGAGATTTTTGCAGAGAAAGGATTTACCATTGACCAGGCAGGATTCGGTGTATGTATGCAGAAGCAGAGGGATATGGCCAGAAAAGCCCGCAAAGTGACCAATTACATGGGAGCTGACGTTACCGTATATGAATCCATTGACCCTGCTGTTACCACGAAGTTTGTAGGATATGACAGGCTGCAGCATAATTCACGGATTACCGTATTGACCACAGAGACGGAGCTGGTGGAAGCTTTGTCGGACGGCCAGATTGGAACCGTGATCGTGGAGGAAACGCCTTTCTATGCCACCATGGGCGGACAGAATGCAGACACAGGTATCATTACCACAGAGGACGGCAGCTTTGAAGTGATGGATACGGTGAAGCTCCTGGGCGGTAAAGTGGGGCATATCGGCAAGGTTACAAGCGGAATGCTGAAGAAGGGAGACATGGCAACGCTTACCGTGGACGCCGGGAAGCGCGGGGATACCTGTAAGAATCACAGTGCCACCCATCTGCTGCAGAAGGCGCTGAGAGAAGTGCTGGGCACTCATGTGGAACAGGCAGGTTCTTATGTGGACGGAGAGAGGCTTCGCTTTGATTTCAGTCATTTTGCGGCTATGACCGGGGAAGAATTGGACAAGGTGGAGCAGCTTGTCAATGAGAAGATTGCGGAGAATCTGGCAGTTGTGACGGCAGAGATGAGCGTGGACGAAGCGAAGAAGACAGGTGCTATGGCATTGTTCGGAGAGAAATACGGGGAGACAGTGCGTGTGGTTAAGATGGGCGACTTCTCCGTGGAGCTCTGCGGCGGAACCCATGTAGCCAATACCGGTGCAATTGCTGCCTTTAAGATTCTGTCCGAGAACGGTGTGGCAGCGGGAGTGCGCAGGATTGAAGCACTGACGGGCAATGGCGTGTTTGCTTATTATAAGAATCTGGAGAATACACTGGAGGAGGCGAGCAGGATACTGAAGACAGCGCCTTCTGCACTGGTGGAAAAATGTGAACATGTGATGGCTGAGATGAAGAGCCTCTCATCCGAACTGGAGTCCATGAAGAGCAAGGCTGCCAAGGACGCTCTGGGGGATGTGATGAACAAAACCATAGAAGTGAAAGGGATTAAGCTTCTGGCAGCGAGTGTGGACAATGTGGATATGAACGGCCTCAGGGAATTGGGAGATCAGCTGAAGGAGAAGCTGGGAGAGGGTGTCATTGTCCTGTTGTCCAATCAGAACGGCAAGGTCAATATGGTGGCTATGGCGACGGAGGGAGCCATTGCAAAAGGCGCCCATGCAGGAAATCTGATCAAAGGCATTGCCGGAAAAGTCGGCGGCGGAGGCGGCGGCAGACCGAATATGGCGCAGGCAGGCGGCAAGAATCCGGAGGGCATTCCTGCATGCATTGCAGAGGCGGCAAAAGTGCTGGAGGAAAGTGTAAACGGAACGAAGATTTTCTAAGTCGGAAAGTACCCGACCTTAGAAAATCAAAGTCATTCCGGGAAGTATCAATAAAAAACTCACTTTACCTGGAAGGGGAATCTTTCCGGCAGGGTGAGTTTTTTTGCGAGAGGGGGATTGCCGATGTCAGGAATCATATCAGCCGGATTGAGAATCTGATTGTTTGCGAAAAAGGCGATATTCAATCGGAGGGCGGAACATTGCCTGTGAAATATGTGAGGTACTTTTTGGATTGCGGCATTGCGCACTGTATTTCCGGAATGACTCCTATGAATAACAGTACGGCGGCAGGGATGCTGATGGAGAATTTTATATATACCGAATTGTACAGATTATATAAAACTCGCTGCTTGTGTATCTTGAACATCATATGATAGACGAGGGGTATCTGGCAGACAGGACAAAAGGCGGATTCAGGAAAAAGTATGTCGCCATTCCTGTGTATGCAGTCGGCTGCCGGTTTCCGTATCAGGAGGAAAGGGGTGAGTAAAGCAGCAGCCGAGAAAGGGATAAGCAGGAAGAAGGAGGTTTTACAGTATGCAGATTATTATCTGCGATGATGAGCCATATTACAGGGAGCTTTTGCATGAGAAAATTCTGCAGGATGGTTTTGCACATGATTACGATGTGGAAGTGGCGGAATATGGAAGCGGAGCGCAGTTGGTGGAAGCGGTAGACAGGGGGGTATCCGCGGATGTGTATTTTCTGGATGTACAGATGGAGGAAGGAACCGACGACGGCATCAGGGCTGCCAGGGAATTGCGCAGACGAGGGGAGCATGGTCTGATTGTCTATGTGACGGGTTTTATTGATTATGTGCAGACCGGCTATGAAGTAAGGGCATTCCGGTATCTGCTGAAAAATCAGATGGCAGATCAGCTTTCACAGGTTCTCTATGATATCAGGCAGGAATTGTCCGGACAGGTTTATATGTTCCGGTCAGGCGGAGAGCAGATACGGGTGGATAAGCGGCAGATATTGTACTTTGAGAGTGACAAAAGAATGATTCGCCTGGTGACTGCGGTGGATGAATATCGCTTTTATGGTAATTTGGATCAGGCGGAGCAGGAATTGGGGGAAACATTTCTGCGCTGCCATAAAAGCTATCTGGTGAATGTGGAAGGAATTCAAAAGTTTTCCGGTATGGAAATCAGAATGCAGGGAGGGGCTGTGATTCCGGTCAGCCGGTCTTTTGCAAAAGAGGTGAAAAGGAGGCTGATGTTTGGGTGCAGATAGTCAGTCTGGTATTGACGGGAATTCTGGCTTTGTATGTATTTTGGAGACAGCGCAAATACAGCATGGTACAGGCTTGTGTCGGGGGCACAGGCTTTTTTGCCGTGGGATGTTATCTGGACATTATCTTTTCGCTGATTGTCTCAGGGGTAGGGAAGAATGGTTCCAATCTGTTTTTACAATGTATGGGGATGTTGGTTTCTAAAGGCATTATGGCGGCAGTATTGATTGTGGGAATGGCAGTGGAACAGGAGCGTGGGGAAGCTGCAGCATGGAGAGATGCGGATATCGGGGGTGGAACCGCCGCAGCATGGAGAGATGCGGATATCAGGGGTGGAACTGCCGCAGCATGGAGAGATGCGGATATCAGGGGTAGAACTGCTGCAGCATGGAGAGATGCGGATATCGGAGATGATACTGCCGCAGCAGGACTTGGCTGGCGGTATCAGGATGGATTGACAGTGGTTGTCACATTGTTTTTTCTGTTACTTGCCGTATTGGTACGATGGGGTGTTATTGCCAATTCCGGACTGCATGGAGATGTCCGGCTGGCGGGGGCATGGATTTTAACTTTTTTCCTGGCAGTACTGCTTATATATGACGGTTCTTATTATTTATATGAGAAAAAGCAGCAGGAGAAAAGGAGGCAGTGTCAGGAAGAAGCAGGAAAGCGTGAATCCCATTTGTACCTGGAAAATGTGGAAGAACAATACCAGCGCACCAGAGAGCTTTGCCATGATTTGAAAAATCATATTACACTGTTAAGTCTGCTGCTGGAAGAGGGAAAGTATGTGCAGATGAGAGATTATCTGCATATTTTTGCAGAGGATGTGGATGCTCTGACACTGCCGGTAAAAAGCGGTAATTTGATAGTGGATGCCCTGCTTGCGGAAAAGAGATCAAAAGCCAGGAAAAATAATATTGCATTTCAGCTGTCCCTGTGTAATTTGACGAATATTCCTTTGAGGCCAAACGAAATCTGCGGCATTTTTGGCAATCTGCTGGATAATGCCTTGGAGGCCAGCAGCTTAGTGCAGGAGAACAGATTTATTGCAGTGGAATGTGAGGAAAAGGAATACTGCTATTATATACGGGTGCGGAATGCTGCTGTCAATTGCAGAGAACCATTTCAGAGAAGGCAGTCCGGGCCGATGTTCCAGGGGAGGCAGTCCGTTGGGAGAGGTGCAGGGAATCACTCCGTGGAAGGCAGTCCATCGGGAGATTTGCAGAGAAGCGTTTCAGGGGAGGCAGCCCGTTCGTCGGGAGATTTGCGGGAAAGCTGCCGCAGCGCCAAGTCGGACAGGCGCAATCAAGTAGGGCATGGCCTGGGGCTTCGCAGTGTGGAACGTATTGTTCATGGCTGCGGCGGAGAATTGGCACTGGACAGGACGGATAAACAATTTACCGTTGCGGTAAAACTGCCGAGGGAAGTGGAAGGCAGATAGTAATACATAAGGGAAAGCCTAAGGGCAAATTCACTTGCTATAAATTTAGTGTTTTCAAGGGTTTGCGGACTTTTTAATGGCTGCGGCACTTGGAGTATCACATGGAGAAAGGAATGCTGGTATGGTACGGAGGAAAATGGAGGAAGAACTGGAGCAGGAGTATATTCGGATACAAAACTCATTGCGGGCAGGGATAAGAATACCGGATAAATTTTCAGAGGATGTAAAAATTGCGGCAGGGGTGGATTTGGCATATTGGAAGCAGGAAGAGACAGAATATGCAGTGTGCTGTATTGTTGTGCTGGATTACCATTCCCATGAAGTGATTGAGCGGAAGGAATATATGGATGTTGTTAAGGTGCCGTATGTGCCGGGATGTCTTGCGTTCAGGGAACTGCCGCTATTTCTGGCAGCAAATCAGCTGCTGGAGCATCAGCCGGATATTTACTTTTTTGACGGAAACGGTTATCTTCATCCCAGGCACATGGGGCTGGCAACACATGCAGGTATTTTATTGGAGAAACCTGCCATTGGCATTGCCAAAACCTATTATAAAATAGAAAATATAGATTATGTGATGCCAAAGGACGAACAGTTTGCCTATACGGATATTGTGATAAAAGGTGAGGTATATGGACGGGTATTGAGAACGCAAAAGGGTGTGAAGCCGCTGTTTCTGTCCATAGGTAATAGAATCGACCTGGAATCGGCAATGCAGCTTGCAGTTCAAATGGTTACAAAGGACAGCCATATTCCCCTCCCGACCAGACTGGCAGACATTATGACCCACGAAGCCAGAAAAAAGTATCGGCCGGTTACGTATAAGTGCTGACAGATACGGATAAAAAAGATTTTCTGCTGTCAAAAATTACAAAATACATGTCATTTCTTACACAAATCAAATGTTTCTTACATTCAGAGGTACAATGATTCATGTGCTGCGGCACAGTTATCTGCGGGCATGGTATCATTGGTGCACTGCCTGTTGTTCCGGTATTATGGTAGTAAGGAACTGTCTGGAAATAACTTAGCAGATTTGTTATTTCACGACAGTTCCCGGGAAAGGAATATAATCAAATGAAAGTATGGAAGAATTGTATGTTCTGTATCAAAACGGTGTTCAGTCATGCTCCCTGGAATGTACTATTCAGTCTGCTATGCTTCCTGATTCCGACATTTTTTACAGGGCTGCAGGTATTGCTGGTGCAGCGTATTGTGGACAGTGCGGTGGGATATGCAAAGGGGCAGGTTCCTGTGGATCAAGTGGTCTTATGGGGTGTTTTATTCGTTGCAATGCTGACCTTATGGGTTTCTCTGCAGAGAATCGGCTTCTATGAAATGGCTGTCACAGCAACAAAGCTGACGGAAAAAATGGCGCCGGAGATTGCAGACCGTCTGGCACAGTTAGAATATGCAGCCTTTGAGGAACAGGCGACACAGGAAATGTTTCAGAAAATGTCAGGGGAGCCTGAGACAATCATATATAATTGTTATGTGAATATCGTGATGGCAGCGCAGACAATAATAACATTGATTTTTTCCATGGCAGTTATCTTCTCCATTTCACCATGGATTGGCCTGGGAGTGGTGCTCATAGGCGTTCCAATGCTGGTTCTGGGCTATTATACTGCAGGCCGCCAGGTAACAGTGACAGAAGAATTGGCGGATGCCCGGCGCAGAATGGATGATCTGAAAGGGCTGCTCACCAATAAGAATGCCATGTATGAGATGAAGCTGTTCGGAGCGGAAGAATTACTTGTGGGAAAATGGAATTATTACAGTGCCAGACAGGCGGAGATTTCCATTCGGGAGAACAGGAAAGTTACATTGGCGGATATGGGCAGCAGAATATTGAATGTGGTTTATCTGATTTTTGTGGTCGGCACCGTAGCGGTGGGGCTCCTGCAGGGGAATCTGACGCTGGGGCAGTTTACCGGAGCGTTAAATGGCGTATCCGGCATTGAAGGCAAATTAAATATGTGCAGCAGACAGCTGGCCGGGATGTTGAATTATGCCATGCAGATAGATTTCTATGTAAAGTTTATGCATTTGAAAATAAGGTCGGATCTGGGCAGGACAGCCGTACTTGATCATTATGACATTGCTTTTGAAAATGTCAGCTTCCGGTATCCGGGAACGGAACGGGAGGTATTGAAAAACGTTACTTTTTATGTGAAAGAAGGAGAAAGCATTGCCTTCGCGGGGGAAAACGGCGCGGGAAAATCCACCATCATTAAGCTGCTCTGTGGTTTATACGAGCCTGATACGGGCAGTGTGACCGTGGGAGGCGTACCGGTCAGAGAGCTTAGTCCAAAGCTGCGGACACAGGTAGTATCTGCGGTATTTCAGGATTTTCAGGAATACCAGATGACACTGAGGGAGAATGTGGCCCTTGGCAATTTAGAGGCGCTGGCGGATGACAGGAAGCTCCTGGAGGCATTGGCGCATGCGGACGCAGAGGCATTGTGCGGACAGGAAAAGGGGATTGAACTGAATCTGGGAAAGCTGAACGAGGACGGAGTTGACCTGTCTAAAGGGCAGTGGCAGAGAGTTGCTATGGCCAGGGCATTTGTGTCTGACGCAAAATATCTGGTGCTGGACGAACCTACCGCATCCCTTGATCCGGTGGCGGAGAGTCATATGTATGAAAATTTTGCAAGGATTTTCAAAGAGAGGGGCATTATCATGATATCCCACAGACTTGCCAGTGCAAAAATGGCGGATCGGATTCTGGTGCTGGATGGGGGCAGGATTGTGCAGACAGGAAGCCATGAGGAATTGATGGAAGCACAGGGATTATATCGGACAATGTATCTGACGCAGAGTGCATTTTACCAGGAAAATAATACAGCATCCGGCCAAATATCAGGCTGCGGAGCAGACGGAAATCTGGCCGTGGGGATTGATGCCGGAAGGATGGAACTGAAAATGAAAGAAGTACATTCCTAGGAGAGAAGCGTATGAGGAAGAAGTTTCGTTACATGGGATATATATTTCGAGATTGTCATAATGCGTTTCCGGCATTTTATGCAATCAACTTTATAATGTATGCCATTTCCATAACGGTTGGAGTGCTGGGGCCTCTGCTGCTGGCACATATTCTGGAATTGGCGGCAGGAATAGAGGGCAGCAGCAGGAGCGGTCTGGCAGGGGCAATTATGCTGTATGGAGTCTGTATCGGGGTTCCGCCGGTGATTGGTGTTGTTCTGCGGTCGTGTTATCAGGTGGCGGAAGTGCGGGGAAAGAAATATTTTGGAAATCAGCTGTTTGCTTTTTCCAGGAAGATACGGTTGGAAGCATTGGAAAATCCGGATGTATTGGATAGGTTTTACAGTGCGGATAAAGGGGGAACCGCGCAGTTTCAATTTATGGATAGATTGATATTGGTGACACAAAGCATTATTCTGTGTATCGGCACAGTTATAGTGGTGGGGAGATATTCTCCCATCCTTATTTTCACGGGATTGATAGAATTATTCCCGGATATTTTCACAAAGCTGTACTTTGAGAAGAGACTGGCTGATTTCCGGCGCATCCAGATCATAGCCAGCCGCCGCTGCAGCTATTTTCTGAAGCTGCTCACTAGGAAGGAAAGTATCAAAGAGCTGCGTGTAATGGGAGCCGAACAATATATGAAAGAAAAGTGGGTGGGGGAAAATACACGCAAGCTGCAAGGGCTGAGAGAGGTCAATCTGGATATCTGCAGGAAGCAGGTGTATGGTATTATCGTCATCAATGCCTGTTATGCATTTAATATTGGTCTGGCTTTTTACCTGATGATCCGGGGTGAGATTTCCATAGGCGCATTTGCGGCGTGCTTGTCGGCATTTACAATGCTTCATTCCAATCTGGGCAGTGTAGTGTCTAATTTTGCGGAGGTGGTAAAGCAGTATTATGTGGTGGAAGAGTATTATGATTATTTTACCATACCTACGGAGGAAAACGGCACGGAAATATATCAGCCGTTCCATGATAAGATTCTGGCGGAAGATGTGCACTTTTCTTACAGCGGCAGCGACGGGGAGGCATTGTCAGGATTGAGTCTTGAAATCGGAAGAGGGGAACATGTGGTGATAGTAGGAGAAAACGGTTCGGGCAAGACTACCTTTTCCAAGATTTTGACAGGTGCATATCTGCCCTCCCAGGGAAGCGTTGCTTATGATGGACACAGAACGGAAGAACTGAATCGAAAAAGCCTTTATGATCGTATTTCCATGGTGCAGCAGGATTTTGTACACTATCATTTTACCCTTCGGGAAAATATCGGCATAGGTAATCTGAAGCATATGGATGACACGGGGGCAATGAAAGCGCTGCTGTGCCGGGTGGCAGGAGAGGAATTCCTGGATAAGACAGGCGGACTGGATGTACAATTGGGCAGGGAGTTCGGCGGACAGGAGCTTTCAGGCGGCGAGTGGCAGAAGGTGGCCATTGCCAGGGGATTGTGGAAGGATAGTGATATTATTATCTTGGATGAGCCTGCCAGTGCGCTGGATCCTTTGGCGGAATATGATATTCTGTCTAAACTTGTGGAGATGATTCGCGGAAAAACTTCTGTTATCATTTCCCACCGGGTGGGCATCTGCCGCACTGCCGACAGGATTATTGTCATGAAAGGCGGGCGTATGGTGGAAAGCGGCCGTCATGAGGAATTACTGCAGGCCGGGGGCGAATATGCTCATATCTGGAAGGAGCAGGCGAAATGGTATCAGTAACAACCGCGTTACATTGTTTGTGCTGCCGCGGCTTTGAAAGCGTTGACATGGTTATCATAATCGCCTATAATAATATATACGCAGGATCAAAAACATTTGCCGACGTAAATGTATAAGGGCAACGGTTCCGACAGCCCCTGCCGTGAAGTCAAAATTGCTGTTCCTGTTTTCGGCGAGCTGGAAAGTTCCGGGGTCTTGGGTATGGAAATGCAATAAAATGACAGTAATTTTGGCGATACGCCGGGAAGCATCAGGAAGCACAAGACCGTATTGGAGATGGGCGGCACAGCATGGCAGACAGTTGGAAAAAAGAAAACAGAAGACAAACAGCCTGGCAGAATTCGTTTTTCAGCATTTTGGATGTAGAGGAAACATCCAAAGAAGACGAAATTCGTCCGGCTTTTTATACAGATTTGAATTTGGACAGGATTATTGACAGCATCCGTAGGGAATGGGGAGAGGATATTTCGCCCTTTTACCGCTATCTGCCTGTGGACGGGGCCGGAGAGGATTACCGCAGGGAGGTGTATGAGGATATCAAGCAGCCCGGATGTTATGACAGCCTGTGTACTTTTCTGGAAGGGATGAAGGGCAGGAAAGAAGCTTCGGTAAAAAAAGAAGCGGTGCGGATGGGGCTGCAGAAAGCGTTCTGGCATATCCGCGAGGCTGCCTGTTATTGTGATGCGCTCGGGCAGCTTCTGGAGGCGCTTGGCCGAATACCGCTGCACTCGAAAGGAATGAGGGCGCTGCTTGCATTTCTTAAGGAATACCTTGCTTCGGAAGAGTTCGTGAGAATGCAGGAAGCCGTGGGGCATCTCTTGGCGGAAGCAGACGCTTTCCGGCTGGTGCTGACTTATGAAAATGACAGGATTACTGTAGCACAGGGGGAAGCGGAGGGTGCGTATGAACAGTTTCTGGCAAGATGCTGTCCCTGTCAGAAGCAGGAAAGAGGGATGGAAGAAAGCCCTTTTGGTGTTTCTGACAATTTGTCCGAGCTGGAAGGAGAGATATTTAAGATAATCCAAAAACAGAATCCTGGATTTTTTAAGAATGTGGAGGAGTTTTACAAGAGATATGAAATGTATGTCCAGAAGAATCTGCTGCGTTTCTCTGAAGAGATTTCCTTCTACCTTTCCTTTTATTGTTTTGAACAGAGGATGATGGAAGAAGGATTTGCATTTACCCGGCCATGGCATACTTTGGGAGAGGCATTGGAGCATAATGCCATGCCTGGCAGGGATGGGGCTGAAGATATCATAATATGTGCCCAGGGGCTGTATGATCTGGCGCTTGCCTGTGCGGCGGGCAGGGAGCGGGAGATTGTCTCTAATGATGTGTTCGGCAGGAAGGGGGAACAGTTTTTTGTGCTCACCGGACCCAATCAGGGCGGAAAGACTACATTTGCGAGGAGCCTGGGGCAGATGGTCTATTTTGCAAAGATGGGATTGGATGTTCCGGCAAAATCGGCATTTCTGCCTTATTATACGGATATTCTGACACATTTTTCCGTGGAGGAAAGCGTGGAGACAGGAAGAGGAAAACTGAAAGAAGAGCTGGCCCGGCTGGCGCCTATGATGGAACCGGTTTCGAAGTCATCTGCTGCATTTGTGATTATCAATGAATTGTTTACCACAGCGGCTAATTATGATGCCTGTATTATGGGAAAAAGGGTGCTGGAATTTTTCCTTGGCCGGGGAGATATGGGAATCTATGTAACGCATTTAAAGGAACTGGCAGAAGAACATCCCGGCATTGTAAGCCTCAGAGCCATGGTGGATGAAGCAGGCAGACAGACCTTTCGGATTGCCCGGGGCAAGGCGGCGGACAGTGCCAGCGCGGTGAATCAGGTCAGGAAGTACAGGCTGACATATGAGGCGTTAAAGGAGCGGCTGACCTGAGGGAGAGGGAATGATACCGAAGGATGGGGAATGATGCCGGGGCAGAGGGAATGATACCGAAGGATGGGGAATGATGCCGGGGCAGAGGGAATGATACCGAAGGCGGGGGAATGATGCCGGGGCAGAGGGAATGATACCGAAGGAACGAGAATGATGCTGACGGGAAAGGTAATAGCATTGAAGTACAGGCAATGATACTGAAGGAGAGCTGCTGTGAAGGTATGTTTATTGTATGCCGGGAAGGACTGGGACAATGCCGGACATTATTATGACGAGAAAGCGATCATACAGGATTTGGGGCTGAGGACTCTGTTCCTGGCGGCGGCCAAAGAAATCGAATACGAGGACAGAAAGGTAAAGTCTGTTCGTGATGCGGATACATTCATAGAAGACACTATGAAAAAGGTGATGATGGTGCCTTTAGAGTCGGAAGGGGAGATTTTATACCGCCAGGAGATTTTAAAGGACTGCCTTGAAAACGAAGATTTTATCTGCAGATTGTATGATATGGTGACGGAGGTCCTGAAGAAATGGGACAAGCTTGGGCGCAGGGAGAAAGGAAAGATAGGCACAAGGGATGCAGCGGGCAGCCTGATTACGGATATTCATGTACTGCAATTGCTTGTGACAGGATTATCGGAAGTAAAGAAACTGTACCGGGAAGCATCGGAACATCTGCATTCGGCCGGGTTCAGAGAGTTCGGAGAGCGGCTGTGGGCTGCGTTTTCCGAAGAGATGGAGGCCGATTTAAAAAAGCTGTTGAAGGACATATCTTTTTTTGCCAATGAGAACAAGCACGAAGAACTGGTGAACAGCCGGATGGTGGAGAAGCCGAGAATTGTAATGGGCTGCAGAATTGGAGACGGATTGAAGCCGGAGGGTTTCCGGCTGCAGGATATTGCTACCGAACTGCGGAAAAATCGTTCCCAGAACAGCACCATCGGACGTGCACAGGATTATATCAGTTCCCTGACAACGGATTCTTTCTCCGTAAAAAAGGACAGGGCAGTACAGACCCAGGCAGCGCAGATGGAATACCAGATGGTGCGCTATATCGTTTCCTGCTGCACTCCGTTCTTTAATATGTTCAATCGTTTCTTTGACCAGCTGCGTTTCCAGATTGCTTTTTACCGCGGTGCAATAACATTGGAGCATTATATGCAGCGGTTTCATATCCGGTCATGCTGCCCCAAAGCGGGAGCCCGGGAGCATATGCATTTCCGGGAACTGCGTGAGCTGGTGATGGGGATTGAGCAGAGGATAGAGCCGGTGGGCAATACCTGCGATATTACAGATAAGATGCTGTTGATTGTCACAGGCGCCAATCAGGGAGGAAAATCGACATTTTTAAGAAGTGTGGGCATTGCCCAGGTGATGTTGCAGTGCGGGCTGAGGGTGGCTGCTGAAAGCTATGAGAGCGGCATTTTCCCTTCGCTGTTTACTCATTTTACCAAGAGGGAGGACAGCGAGATGAACAGCGGCCGTCTGGACGAAGAACTCAGCCGCATGAGCCAGATTGTTGACCATCTGGGAGATTCATCCATGGTTCTGTTAAATGAATCCTTTGCCTCTACAACGGAAAAAGAAGGTTCTGTGATTGCCTATGACATTGTAAGGGCGTTGGCAGAAGCCGGAGTGAAGATTCTGACAGTGACGCATCTTCTTTCTTTTGCCGGAAGAATGTATGAGGAGGCTTCTGCCGCCGGGGATTCCAATGTGGAATTCTTAAGTGCAGAGCGTATGGAAAACGGACGCCGTACTTACAAAATGATTCAGCATGCGCCGGAATTGACCAGCTTTGGACTTGACCTGTATGATGAGATGATTGGAGAACTAAAGAAAAAGCGAAAAGAAAATAGCAAAAATCGGTAAAAAACTATTGACGTATTTCGATTTTGTGCTATAATAATAAATGTGTATATGCGGTGAGCAGATACATAATATTAACCCAATCAGTCATGTTGCTTGAGGGACTGAAGGGAGGGTCGGGAAGATATGTCAAACGTAATCGTGAAAGAAAACGAAACATTGGACAGCGCTTTGCGTCGTTTTAAGAGAAGCTGTGCTAAAGCTGGGATTCAGCAGGAGATTCGTAAGCGTGAACATTACGAGAAGCCTAGCGTAAGACGCAAGAAGAAGTCTGAAGCTGCTAGGAAGCGTAAATATAACTAAGCGGCTTATCCTCGGTTTATAACCGGGGATTTTCTATGTGCATATACTCGTAAGAACATACATTTGCCGCTTTTTGCTGTGCATTGCAGAAGCGTGTACTTGTGATACGTTTTGTGTGCATTCTTGTAACAGTTCAGCGGCCTGTCTGGACTGTTACATATATAATATGTCCCTGGCTGAGATGGAATATATTCGGCTGCATTCTCATATTCTTTAGATAGAAAGAGGAATATGGAGTGTGGCATTTTTATGTTAAGAAAGAGAATTTTTGCAGCATTACTTTTGGCGGTTGTACTTCTCTATACAACGGTATTGCCTGTCAGTGCCAACGTTACGGTTTCATCTCCTTCGGTGATCCTGCTGGAAAGCTCCACAGGCCAGGTGATTTATGAATTGAATGCTACGGAGCGGAGGAGCCCGGCCAGTATTACGAAGATTATGACTCTGCTTCTCACATTTGAAGCAATTGCATCCGGAAAGGTAAGTCTGACAGACCAGGTGACTACCAGCGAATATGCCAGTTCTATGGGAGGGTCTCAGGTCTACCTGGCGGCAGGAGAGGTGCAGACTTTGGACACCATGATTAAGTGCATTGCGGTGGCATCGGGCAATGATGCCAGTGTAGCGGTGGCGGAACATATTGCGGGCAGTGAAGAGGCATTTGTGGCAATGATGAACGAGAAAGCAGCAGAACTTGGCATGGTGGATACGCATTTTGAGGATTGCTGCGGATTGACGGATTCCGATAATCATTATACAACAGCAAAGGATGTGGCGATTATGTCCAGAGAATTGACCACAAAATATCCGGATATTTTTCATTATACCACCATATGGATGGAAAGCATTACCCATGAGACCAGAAACGGTGCTGCAGAATTTACTTTGACCAGTACAAACAAAATGTTGAAACAATACCAGTGGACGACCGGGCTGAAGACAGGTTCTACCAGCAAGGCAAAATACTGCTTCTCTGCAACGGCTTCCAAGGATGGCATTGATCTGATTGCAGTGGTAATGGGAGCGCCGGATTACAAGACGCGTTTTGAAGATGCACAGATATTGTTGACTTATGGCTTTGGTGTGTGTAATATTTATGTAGACGAGAATCAGGATGCGCTGGAAAATCTGACTGTGGAGGGCGGTATTGCCGAAGAAGCCGGTATCAGGTACGAGGGAGAATTCAGATATCTGGATGTTGCCGGGAGCGATTTGTCCACAGTGGAAAAAGTTCTGGAACTGCCGGAAACCGTTCAGGCGCCTGTAACAGAGGGCAGTGAAGCCGGCAGGGCAAAGTATTATTTAAACGGAGCAGAAATTGGAAGCGTTCCTATCCTGTTCACGGACAGTGTGGAAAAAGCGGGTTATATAGATTATCTGAGAAAAGTATTTGGATTCTTTTTATTATAGGGGTAAGGTGTGACGGAAAGTATCATAGATATATTGATTACGATTGTGGGAGTCGGTATGATAGTATTGCTCTGGGTAATATTCTATGACAGCAATCGCTTTGTAATAAGGAAGCATAAGGTAACAGACAGGCGGATTAAAAAGCCCTGCAGGGCAGTGCTTTTAACGGACTTACATAATAAGTGTTATGGGAAAAATAATGAGAAGCTGCTTGCGTCAATCCGGGAGCAGAACCCTGATTTTATTTTGATTGCGGGGGATCTGGTGACAGCCAGGCCCAAGGGGGATCTGCGTCCGGCACTGCAGCTTCTCGGTGTACTGGCAAAGGAGTATCCTGTCTATTATGGCAACGGGAATCATGAGCACCGGCTGAAACTGTATCCAAAGGTTTATGGGGATATGGCGCAGAGGTATGAAAAAGCGCTGCAGGAGATTGGAATTGCACCTTTGGTAAACTGCCATGTAAATCTGCC
Source organism: uncultured Acetatifactor sp. (assembly GCA_910584435.1). GTDB lineage: Bacteria > Bacillota > Clostridia > Lachnospirales > Lachnospiraceae > Acetatifactor. The sequence goes on along the minus strand of CAJUAP010000001.1, from coordinate 98,352 downwards.
GGAATACGGGATTTCGATTTACGGAGCGGAAATCGGCGAATCTTTTTACAGACATTTTCAAATTGCAGATATGCAGCCCCGGTATCTGCCGGAAATCTTAGGACAGGCATCCAGGGATAGCTATACAGTGCTGCTGGCACATAATCCGGACTATTTTCCTCAGTATGCTGCATGGGGTGCGGATTTGACATTGGCAGGGCATGTTCATGGGGGCATTGCCCGTGTCCCGATTTGGGGCAAGGGAGTACTTTCACCTGCGCTGCGTCTGTTTCCCAAATATGACGGCGGGATTTTTCGGGAAGGCAATGCTGTTATGATATTAAGCCGCGGCATGGGAACCCATACCATCCCCATCAGAGTGTTTAATCCGGCGGAGCTATGGGTGGTGGAATGGAAGAGTGAAGATGTGCCTGGGAATACGTAGAATCCGCAAATGGAGTAAATTTGCAAAAGGCTATGATAAAATGAGGATAGTATGGCGATACCTGTAAAACTGGAAGTATTTGAAGGCCCCCTGGATCTTCTGCTTCACTTGATTGATAAAAATAAAATAGACATTTATGATATTCCCATTGTTGTAATCACTGAGCAGTATCTGGACTATATCAGGCAGATGGAGACAAGTGATATGAACGTCATGAGTGAATTCCTTGTCATGGCGGCTACCCTGATTGATATTAAGTGCAGGATGCTGCTGCCCAAGGAGGCAGATGAAGAGGGAGAAGAGGAAGATCCCAGGGCGGAGCTGGTGCAGAAGCTATTGGAATACAAGATGTGCAAATTTATGTCTATGGAACTGAGGGACAGGCAGGTGGATGCGGCCAGGAATCTGTACAGGGAACAGCATCTTCCGCCGGAGGTTGCCGCTTACCGTCCGCCGGTCAATTATGAAGAGCTGATTGGGGATATGACATTGAACAGGCTCCATGAGATATTTAAGTCCATCATGAAGCGGCAGGAAGATAAAATCGATCCCATCCGAAGCCAATATGGCAATATTGAAAAAGACGAGATTGATATGGATGTGAAGACTTTGTATGTGGAGGCATATGCCAGGGAACATAAACAGTTCAGCTTCAGAAAGCTGTTGGAGAAGCAGACAAGCAAAATGGAAGTGATAGTCACATTCCTGATTATACTTGAATTAATGAAGACAAGCAAGATTATAATAAGCCAGGAAGACATTTTTTCGGACATTATGATAACATCTCTGTTGTAAATTTCGGGGGATATCATTGGGATTGGCTGTATCTTCGGCATTGCCGGAAGCAGAGACGGTATAACAGTTCAGCGGCCTGTCTGAACTGATGTGAGCGGTATTGCTGCTATGGGCGTCATGCCGGTACAGCTGGACAAGGAGTAGAGCAATGAAGAAGAGCAAGGCGGAAGCAGTGATTGAAGCAGTATTGTTTACTATGGGGGAGTCCGTGGAAATCAATCGTCTGGCCGATGTGATAGAAGAAGATGTGGCTGTTACCAAAGAAATATTGGAAGGCATGGCGAAGCGCTATGCCAGGGAAGGCCGGGGAATTATCCTGACACAATTTGATAATGCCGTACAGCTCTGTACGAAACCTGAAATGTATGAATATCTGATCAAAATTGCCAAGGCGCCCAGGAAGATGACACTTACGGATACGGTATTGGAGACGCTGTCCATTATTGCATATAAGCAGCCGGTGACCAGGATTGAGGTAGAGCGTGTGCGCGGCGTCAGCTGTGATCATGCTATCAATAAACTGTTAGAATATGATCTGATTATGGAGCTGGGAAGACTGAATGCGCCGGGACGGCCATTGCTGTTCGGCACAACGGAGCAATTCCTGCGATGTTTCGGGGTGAAGAGTCTGGAAGAGCTTCCCTCCCTCAATCCGGTGCAGATGGAAGAATTTAAGCAGCAGGCAGAAGCGGAAGTGCAATTGCAGCTGGAGGTGTAAGAAGACAGAAAGTGCCGGGTTCTGTGATGAAATCAGAAAGTGCCGGGTTCTGTGATGAAATGCAGTAACAGTTCAGTGACCTGTCTGAAATGTTGCGAAATGCAGTGAAGAGGGAGACATATAACATAAATTCCATAGACAGCTTCATATACTGTAAAAAATCCTTTTTGGAAGATTGAAATGAAGAGGAATCTCAGGAAAAAAGTAAAAAAATTCCTATGGGGCTTTTGCTTCAGCGCTGTTCTGCTGCTTTCCCAAATGCGGATAATTGCAGATGCACAGATAAGCCATATGCCGCCTTATGCTTCAAAGATTTTATGCGAGACGGATTCGGAACAGCCGGTGAATATACAGGAATTGTCCCTGTATGCCACGGCAGCGGTTCTGATGGATGCGGATTCAGGAAGAGTGCTGTACGGGAAAAACCAGGATATGGTATTGGCTATGGCCAGTACTACAAAGATTATGACATGCATTCTGGTATTGGAAAATGTTTCTCTTGACGATGTGCTTACCGTCTCTTCCTATGCAGCCGGTATGCCTAAGGTAAAGCTGTACATACAAAAGGGAGAGCAGTATACAGTAAGAGAGCTGCTGCATTCCCTGATGCTGGAATCGCATAATGATTCCGCGGTGGCGCTGGCGGAATTTGTGGGCAAGAGGTTTCTTGCGGATGAACTGCGTGACAAAGATACGGCGGACTATACTGTGGACGAGAGCAAAAAGGCCATGGCGGCTTTTGCCGCTCTGATGAATCAAAAGGCGGCGGAGCTGAGATGTGAAAACACATGGTTCATTACACCCAACGGATTGGATGCCACAGAAGAGACTGCGATGGAGGATGGCAGCATCCTGCAGAAGGAACACTGTACCACGGCGGCAGAACTGGCGAGAATTATGTCGTATTGCATTAAAGAATCTCCTTGTGCCGATGCCTTTCTTGAGATTACCAGAACGCGGACTTATAGTTTCTATGAAAATGACAGGAGCTATACCTGCACAAACCATAACGCCTTTCTTGATATGATGAGCGGTGCGCTGACCGGGAAGACCGGGTTCACGAATAAGGCAGGATACTGCTATGTAGGCGCCCTGGAGAGGGATGGGAGGACTTTTGTGGTAGCGCTTCTGGCCTGCGGCTGGCCTAATAATAAAACCTATAAATGGAGTGACACCAGGGAACTGATGCAGTACGGCCTTGACAATTATTTCTACAGAAGTTTTTTGGCGGAAGAGATTGCTTTTGACGAAGAGCTGCTCAGGGAGATACCGGTGCAGAACGGACAGACGGCAATTCTTGGAGACCGTGCCTATACGAAAGTGCGGATTGCGGGCAGGGAGAATACATCACAGCAGGATGGGCTTCTGATGAGGACGGATGAACAGGTTAAAGTGAAGTACAATATGGCGGAAAATCTCATTGCCCCTGTGGAACCAGGGATGACGGTGGGGACAATTGACTATATGGTGGGGGACACCGTATACCGGACAGAAGCAATCATCACAGTGGATTCCATTGGCGCAATCGACCTGGAGTGGTGCATGAGGCAGATTCTGGAGAGATTTTTTTCTTTTTCTTGAAAAATCTGAAAAAAATTGCAATTCGTTCTATGCGAGTTGCTTTTTTTATGGTATACTACTAGCGACAATGATCATGGGGAATTATGTTTTTGGCTGGAATCCCCGATGTTGGATTGTTTTATTTATTTTCTATATTATAAATGGAGGACTGAAAGCATGAGTACTACTTCAAAAGCGAGTCAAAGAATAGCAGCTTTGCTCGACGACAACAGTTTCGTTGAAATCGGCGCACTTGTGACTGCAAGAGCTACGGATTTCAATATGAAACCAAATGAAACTCCTTCGGATGGCTGTGTGACCGGCTATGGAGTGATCAATGGCAAGCCCGTGTATGTATACAGCCAGGACGCTTCCGTTTTAAACGGAACCATCGGTGAAATGCATGCCAGGAAAATTACCAACCTTTACGATCTGGCAATGAAGACAGGATCTCCTGTAATCGGCCTGATTGATTCTGCAGGATTGAGGCTTCAGGAAGCTGCGGACGCACTCAATGCCTTTGGAGCAATTTATCAGAAACAGATCTGCGCATCAGGTGTTATCCCTCAGATTACAGCAATCCTTGGCAGCTGCGGCGGCGGACTTGCCCTGTTCCCTGCGCTGACCGACTTTACCTTTATGGAGGCGAAGAATGCGAAATTATTCGTAAATGCACCGAATGCTCTGGACGGAAACGTGATTACGAAATGTGATTCTTCTTCTGCAGCATTCCAGTCTGAGAAGAGCGGCATTGTGGATGTGGCGGCCGAGGAAGATTCTCTTCTTGTTAAGATAAGGGAATTGATCGCATTTCTGCCTGTGAACAGCAAAGAAGGCAGCGACATGGTGGAGTGTACGGATGATTTGAATCGTGTCAATGATGAACTGGCCAACTGTGCAGGTGACACATCCATTGCATTGTCTATTTTGGCTGACAATAATGACTTTTTTGAGGTTAAGGCAGACTATGCGAAGGACATGGTGACAGGTTTCCTGAAGCTGGACGGTGTGACAGTGGGCGCTGTGGCGAACCGCAGCGAGATCTGCGGCGAAGACGGCAAAGTGACAGAGAAGCTGGATGCAGTCCTGTCTGTGGAAGGCTGTGAGAAAGCGGCATCCTTCGTCTCTTTCTGTGATGCTTTCAATATTCCTGTGCTGACTTTAACCAATGTAAAAGGGTACAAGGCAACCGTGGATTCCGAGAAGGGAATTGCAAAGGCTGCCGGAAGGCTTACATATGCCTTCGCAAATGCTACAGTACCCAAGGTGAATGTAATCGTCGGCAAGGCGCTGGGGACGGCAGGCATCGCCATGAATTCCAAGTCTATCGGTGCGGACATTACCATGGCATGGCCGGATGCGCAGATTGGCACTATGGAGGGCAGGCTGGCTGCGAAGATTATGTATGACGGCCAGGGCGCTGAGGTGATCAATGAGAAAGCAGCCGAATATGACGCTTTGCAGCTTGGCGCGCTGAGTGCTGCGCGGAGAGGATATGTGGACCAGATGATAGAAGCAGCCGATACCAGGAAATATGTGATTGGCGCTTTTGAAATGCTCTTCACCAAGAGCGAAGATCGTCCCGCAAAAAAACACGGAACCGTGTAGAAAGGGTGATTATAATATGAAGAAATTTTTGGCTTACCTTTGTATGATTGCCTGTATCTTCGGACTGACCGCCTGCGGAAGTGAAGAAAAGCTGACAGAGTATGAGCAGCAGAAAGTTGATGTTGCAAAGCAGCTGGCAGACAGTATTGTTATGAATCTGTTTTCGGATTTTATGGATGATGCGTATGTAGACTTTTATGATGAATACACCATGGAAGAGATTGAATATATGGTGGGAAATGATACCGGCCTGATGGTGGACGGCTACGCATTTTCCAAGGCAATTGATTCGTTTTATTCCGCAAAATCTTCCATAGGATTGATTACCGGGGTCACCGGAAGCAGTGCCTCTATCAGCGGCAAGCAGATTATCGTAGAGGTACAGGTTACAGGCGAGAAGAAAAATGCAGTTGCAGAGATTATTTTTTCAAATGATCAGTTCCTGAAGCTGGAATCTGCATCTTTGAATCCTGTGTCCAGCATGAGCGAACTTATGGGAAGAGCAGCGCTGAATACTTTAATCGGTATGGGTACGGTGTTTGTGGTATTGATACTGATCAGCCTGATTATTTCCTGCTTCAGAGTCATTCCCAAGATACAGGAAAATGCAGCGAAGAAAAAGGCTGCCAGGGAAGGTGCAGCAGAAGCGGCAGGTATTGACAATGCTGTAACGCAGATTGAAGAACTGGAAGAGACAGCAGATGAGGCAGATGGTCTGGAACTGGCAGCTGTCATTGCGGCGGCAATTGCAGCAAGTGAGGGCGCTGCATCCGCAGATGGTTTTATGGTACGCTCTATCAGAAGAAGGTAATGACGTAAAATGCGCAGAAGCATGTGGAAGCTTTTTCAATGATAGAAAGGCATGGGAATATAATTAGGAGGATATTAAAATGAAAAATTATACCATTACAGTAAATGGCAATGTATATGATGTAGTAGTGGAAGAAGGCGCATCAACAGGCGCTCCTGCGGCAGCAAAGGCACCTGCGGCGCCCAAGGCTGCTCCTAAGGCAGCACCTGCTGCAGCACCCAAGGCAGCAGGTGCAGGCAGCATTAAAATAGAGGCAGGTGCGGCAGGAAAGGTATTCAAGCTTGAGAAGAAGGTTGGCGATGCGGTGAAAAAGGGCGATGCCGTTGTAATTATCGAAGCTATGAAGATGGAAATTCCTGTTGTAGCACCCCAGGACGGTACTGTTGCGAGTGTTGATGTGGCAGTGGGCGATGCTGTGGAAGCAGGCGCCGTACTTGCTACCTTGAAATAAATGCAGTGTTTTGCGTATTGCGTTATAACACACAACAGGAGGTCAACAAATGGAATATATAGGTTCTACGCTTAACAACCTGATTCATCAGACAGCGTTTTTCAACCTGACCTGGGGTAACTATCTGATGATAGCGGTTGCGTGCTTTTTCCTTTATCTGGCTATCCGGCATGAGTTTGAGCCTTTGCTTCTGACTCCCATAGCCTTCGGTATGCTGTTGGTGAACATTTATCCCGACATCATGCTTCATGCAGAGGACGCTGCAAACGGTGTGGGCGGCCTGCTGTATTATTTTTATAAACTGGACGAATGGGCTATTCTGCCGTCCCTGATTTTCATGGGTGTGGGCGCCATGACGGATTTCGGTCCCCTGATCGCCAATCCCAAGAGTTTTCTGCTGGGCGCAGCAGCACAGTTCGGTATCTTTGCCGCATATTTCGGCGCAATTGCACTTGGATTTAATGACATGGCGGCAGCTGCAATTTCCATTATCGGCGGTGCAGACGGACCGACCTCCATTTTCCTTGCGAGTAAGCTGGGGCAGACAGCCATATTAGGTCCTATTGCTGTGGCAGCTTATTCTTATATGTCGCTGGTACCCATTATCCAGCCGCCTATTATGAAGCTTCTGACCACAGAGAAGGAGAGGCAGATTAAAATGGGGCAGCTTCGTCCGGTGTCCAAACTGGAGAAGATTCTGTTCCCTATTATCGTTACCATTGTGGTATGTCTGATTCTTCCTACCACGGCGCCTCTGGTAGGTATGTTAATGTTGGGTAATCTGTTCCGTGAGTCCGGTGTTGTACGTCAGCTTACGGAGACCGCTTCCAATGCTATGATGTATATCGTAGTAATTCTGCTGGGTACCTCTGTGGGCGCTACCACCAGTGCGGAAGCATTCCTGAACTTTGATACTTTGAAGATTGTGGCATTGGGATTGATTGCATTTATGTTCGGTACGGCCGCAGGTGTTCTGTTCGGCAAGATTATGTGTATTGCGACACATGGCAAGATTAATCCGCTGATCGGTTCCGCAGGTGTGTCCGCTGTTCCTATGGCGGCACGTGTCTCCCAGAAGGTAGGCGCGGAGGCTGATCCCACCAACTTCCTGCTGATGCATGCCATGGGGCCTAATGTGGCAGGTGTTATCGGAACTGCTGTGGCAGCGGGAACATTTATGGCAATCTTTGGTGTATTTTGATATGGGAGAACCTGAGCAAGGGAGCTCATTTTGACTACGCGGTTTACGCGAGGCAGGTTACAAGACTTTCACAGTAATATGAAAAATGGAGGAAATTCGTAAATGTCAGAACAAGCAAAAAAACCGATTAAAATTACGGAAACTATATTGCGTGATGCACACCAGTCTCTGATTGCTACAAGAATGCCTACCGAATTCATGCTTCCCATAGTGGATAAGATGGATAAAGTGGGATATCATTCAGTAGAGTGCTGGGGCGGTGCAACCTTTGACGCATCTCTTCGTTTCCTGAAGGAAGATCCCTGGGACAGACTCCGCAAGCTGCGGGACGGATTTAAGAACACAAAGCTTCAGATGCTGTTCCGCGGGCAGAATATTCTGGGATACCGTCCTTATGCAGATGATGTGGTAGATGCTTTTGTACAGAAGTCCATTGCCAATGGTATTGATATCATTCGTATATTTGACTGTCTGAATGATCTTCGCAATCTGCAGGAGGCAGTAAATGCAACCAACAGAATGAAACAGCAGGAAGGCAGAGGGCATGCACAGATTGCCCTGTCTTATACGCTGGGTGATGCCTATACATTGGAATACTGGACCGATATGGCCAGGAAAATTGAAGAGATGGGTGCTGATTCCATCTGTATCAAGGATATGGCAGGTCTGCTTGTGCCTTATAAGGCGTCCGAATTAATCTCTGCCATGAAGAGTGCAACCAAGCTGCCTATCCAGCTGCATACGCATTATACTTCCGGCGTGGCCAGCATGACTTATCTGAAGGCAGTGGAAGCAGGCGTGGATGTAATTGATACGGCCATGAGTCCTCTGGCTATGGGAACTTCTCAGCCGGCTACAGAGGTTATGGTGGAAACCTTCCGGGGAACGCCTTATGATACAGGGTTTGATCAGAATCTTCTGGCGGAGATTGCCGACTACTTCCGTCCTTACAGGGATGAGTGTCTGAAGAGCGGTCTGCTGAATCCGAAGGTGATGGGCGTGGATATTAAGACGCTTTTGTATCAGGTACCCGGCGGTATGCTTTCCAATATGGTAAGCCAGTTGAAGGAACAGAACGCAGAGGATAAGTACTATGATGTGCTGAAAGAGATTCCTCAGGTTCGTAAGGATTTAGGCGAGCCGCCTCTGGTAACGCCTTCATCTCAGATTGTGGGAACGCAGGCAGTGTTCAATGTACTCATGGGTGAGAGATACAAGATGGCTACCAAGGAGACCAAGGCAGTGCTGCGCGGCGAGTATGGCCAGACCGTGAAACCTATGAATCAGGAAATCATTGACAAGGTGATTCCGGGAGAAACCAGGATTACCTGCCGTTATGCGGATATGCTGGAGAACGAGATGGACAAATTGGAGTCCGAGATGAGCGAGTGGAAGCAGCAGGACGAGGATGTGTTGAGCTACGCGCTGTTCCCCCAGGTTGCCACCGATTTCTTCAAGTATCGCCAGGCACAGCAGGACAAAGTGGATATGACCCAGGCAGATACCAAGAACGGAGCATACCCGGTCTAAGGATCTGTCCGGTTCCGCAGAGAATCAGGAAATAGTTCCAATAATGATGAATGAATCGAAGTACCTATCTACAATATACCGTTAGCAGAGGCATTGGTGGTAGGTGCTTCTTTTCGCTTGCATTGTGATGAAACATTGTGGGAGTTAAAATGAAGACTATTATAGTTGGCGGCGGTGCGGCGGGGATGATGGCTGCAATTGCAGCTGCCGGGTGCGGCGATCATGTATGTCTGCTGGAGAAAAATGAGAAGCTGGGCAAAAAGCTATTTATTACGGGGAAAGGCCGATGCAATGTGACCAATGCCGGTGATTTGGATACGCTTCTGGCCAATGTTCGTGAGAATGGCAAATTCCTGTACAGCGCTTTTTACAGATTTGATAATCGGGCGGTTATGAATTTCCTGGAACAGGCCGGCTGTCCTTTGAAGATTGAGCGCGGAGACAGAGTATTCCCCGTGTCAGACCATTCCTCAGATGTGATTGCTGCATTTTCCCGTGAATTAAAGAGACGCGGCGTGGAAATCCTGCTGCATACGGAAGTGAAGGAATTAGTGACGGATGAGAATATCTGCAGGGGTGTGGAATTGTCGGATGGAAGAACATTGTATGCAGACCGCTGCATCATTTGTACGGGAGGACTCTCCTATCCTTCCACAGGCTCCACGGGAGACGGTTATCGGTTTGCCAGGGAGACAGGGCATCAGGTCATGGATTGTACGCCTGCACTGGTACCCCTGGAAGCTGCAGAGAGCTGGTGCCGGAGTCTTGCGGGACTGTCTCTTAAGAATGTCTCCATTAGAATGACCGGCGGAAGCCGTGAATTGTATCATGGTTTTGGCGAGATGCTGTTTACGCATTTTGGCATCAGCGGGCCTCTGGTATTATCGGCCAGCAGCTATTTCAGCCCCACAGGAGGAACAGCGCTTCATATCGATTTGAAACCTGCTCTTTGTGCGGAACAACTGGATAAACGTCTGTTAAGGGATTTTGAGGAAAATAAGAACAGAAATTTCAAGAATGCCCTGAGCGGCCTGTTCCCTGCAAAGCTGGTTCCTGTGATGGTAGAATTGTCAGGGATTCAACCGGAGAAGAAGGTCAATGAGATTACCAGAGAAGAGAGAAGGGCCTTTGTAAAAAGTATCAAAGACCTGATGCTTACGATTACAGGCGTCAGGGGATTCTCAGAAGCGGTTATAACAAAAGGCGGTATTCATCTGAAAGATGTGAATGCTTCTACAATGGAGTCAAAGAAGGTAAAAGGGCTGTATTTTGCAGGGGAAGTGCTTAATCTGGATGCAATGACAGGAGGCTTTAACCTGCAGATAGCCTGGTCCACAGGATATTCTGCCGGGTATCATGAAGGATAGGATGCTGTGCAAAGTGACAAATGAAAAGAGATAGGATCGGAAGTCGGAAAATGTAGAAGGATGATGGAGATGAGCTATAATGTAGCAATTGACGGACCTGCGGGAGCAGGGAAAAGTACCATTGCAAAAGCAGTGGCAGGGAAATTAGAGATGGTCTATGTAGATACAGGAGCTATGTATCGTGCCATGGCATTGTATATGCTGCGGGAACAGGTGCCGCCCCAGGATACAGAGAAAGTCATTGAAAAGTGTCGTTATGCGGATATTACCATATCCTATGAAGACGGGATACAGGTGGTACTGTTAAACGGCGAAAATGTAAATGATTTCCTCAGGACGGAAGAGGTGGGGCATATTGCCTCTGTGATCAGCCCCATACCGGAAGTACGTAAAAAGCTGGTGGAACTGCAGAAGGAGCTTGCCTCCGGCACAGATTGTATCATGGATGGCCGGGATATCGGTACCTGTGTGCTTCCGAACGCCCAGTTGAAGATTTATCTGACGGCCAGCAGCAGGGTGAGGGCCAGGAGAAGATATGATGAACTTGCTGCAAAGGGAGAAGCAGGGGATCTGCAGACCATCCAGGCTGACATTGAAGAAAGGGATTATCGAGACATGCACAGAGAGGTGTCCCCGTTAAAGCGGGCGGAGGATGCCGTCCTGGTTGATACATCAGATATGTCCATAGACGAGGTTATTGCGGTAATCTCCGAAATGTGCCGGCGCAGCCGGAAAGCATAGATGGAAAAAGTCCGCATTGCAATTATGATATATTGGTTGCCATAGGATGGAAGATATGATATTCTGTTCTCATGTATTGTTTGTGCCGCATGTCAGAAAGTGTGGAAATAATCCAGGAGAGGATGATGATGGAAGTTAAGCTTGCAGAATATGCCGGATTTTGTTTTGGCGTAAAACGAGCGGTAGAATCTGTGTATGAACAGATAAAAAACGGGAAAAATATTTATACTTATGGGCCTATTGTGCATAATGAGGAAGTCGTAAAAGATTTGACTCAAAATGGTGTCAGGGTATTGGAGAGCAGGGAGGAACTATTGCAGCTTTCTGCCGAAAGCAGGCTCCGGGAAGGTGAAAGGGCAGAGAAAGAACCAAGCGTAATCATTCGTGCCCATGGGGTTCCGGAAGAGGTCTATCATATTCTGAAAGAGAAGAAGCTGGAATGCATTGATGCTACCTGTCCTTTTGTGGCCAGGATACAGAAAAAGGTGGAACAGGAAAGCAGAGCGGGATACCATGTTGTCATTATCGGCAATGCGGGACATCCAGAGGTGGAGGGCATTATCGGCTGGTGCAAAGGGCCGGTTACAGTGCTGGGTGATGTATCGGAGGCCGAGAAATTCCAGTCTGCGGAAGGCGAAAAATTGTGCATTGTCGCTCAAACGACATTTAACTACAATAAATTTTATAATATTGTTGAAATTTTAGAAAAAAAAGGTTACAATAGTATTGTGGCTAATACTATATGTAACGCAACGGAAGAACGTCAACGAGCTGCAAGGGAACTTGCCGCGGAGGCTGACGTCATGATCGTGATAGGAGGTAAGCACAGCTCCAATACAAGAAAGCTCTATGAAATCTGCAGTGAGGAATGTGCGCACACCTATTTTATACAGACACTGGATGACTTGCATTTAGAACTACCTAAAGCTGTTCGACTGGTGGGTATTACTGCGGGGGCTTCGACCCCAAATAAATTAATCGAGGAGGTTCAAAATTATGTCAGAATTAACTTTTGAACAAATGTTGGAGGATCCAAATTCTTTTAAGACAATACATTCAGGAGAGGTAGTCGAAGGTACAGTCATCGATGTGAACCCGGACGAGATCGTATTAAACATCGGGTGCAAGTCAGATGGTATTCTTGCGAAGAACGAGTATACCAATGATTCCAGTGTAGACCTTACAACGGCGGTGAAACCGGGAGATACCATGGAAGTAAAAGTCCTGAAGGTAAATGACGGTGAAGGACAGGTTGTGCTGACCTATAAGCGCCTGGCTGCAGACAGGGGCAATAAGAGGCTGGAAGAGGCATACAATAACAGGGAAGTACTCAAGGCAACCGTTTCCCAGGTGCTGGACGGCGGTTTGAGTGTGATTGTGGAAGAAATGAGAGTATTCATCCCTGCAAGCCTTGTTTCGGATACCTATGAGAAAGATTTGAATAAGTATGCGGGACAGGAGATAGAATTCGTAATCAGCGAATATAATCCTAAGAGAAGAAGATATATCGGCGATCGCAGACAGCTTATTACCGCACGTAAGGCAGAGCTTCAGAAGGAGCTTTTTGCCAGGATACAGGAAGGTGATATAGTAGAAGGTGTTGTGAAGAATGTTACGGAGTTCGGCGCATTTGTGGATCTGGGAGGAGCGGACGGTCTGCTTCACATTTCTGAAATGTCCTGGGGACGTATTGAACATCCCAAGAAGGTCTTTAAGGTCGGCGAGAAATTAAATGTGCTGATCAAGGAGATAAACGGCAGTAAAATTGCGCTTTCTCTGAAGTTTGATGATGCCAACCCGTGGAAGGATGCCGCAGACAAGTATGGAACAGGAAGTGTTGTAACCGGCAGGGTAGCGAGAATGACGGATTTCGGTGCTTTTATTGAGCTGGAGCCGGGCATAGATGCGCTGCTTCATGTGTCTCAGATCTCTAAGGAACATGTTGATAAGCCGTCAGATATTCTGAAGGTTGGCGAGGAAGTGACTGCAAAGGTGGTTGACTTTAACGAAGCCGACAAGAAGATTTCTTTGAGTATTAAGGCGATGGCTGTACCTGAGACAGAGGAAGATGAAGTTCCGGTGGATATTGATGCAGTGATAACAACACAGGAATAACATGAGCTTGAACTGTTTTGTAATATACTCACGAGCGTTGAAATCTGCCGCGATGACCTTGGCGCCTTTCGCCCGTGAGTCAGGTTACTTGGCAAGTTTTAGTGACCGTCAGTATAAAATAACAGGATGGTGACTGCTATGGCATATGATTATGAGTATTTTAAGAAGGAAGTTCTGTCTCTGACAGGAATTGACTTGAGTTGCTATAAAGAAAAGCAGATGAAACGTCGTATTGATACGCTGATTGGTAAGCATAAGATAGAAGGCTATGACAGATATGTGGCTGGACTGAAAAGTGAGACATCATTGTTTGATGAATTTGTCAATTACATCACCATCAATGTTTCTGAATTTTACAGGAATCCCGAACAATGGAAACTGATGGATGAACAGGTGATTCCAGAGCTGATCAGCAAATTCGGTAAGAATCTGAAGATATGGAGTGCCGCCTGTTCAACGGGGGATGAACCCTATTCTCTGGTAATGGCTTTGTCAAAGCATATGCCTTTGAGCAATATTAAGATCCATGCGACAGATTTGGATAAACAGGTGATTGCCAAGGCGAAAGCAGGACTGTATTCAGAGAAAAGCATTGCGGCTGTGCCGGAGGACTTGAAGAAGAAATATTTCACAAAGGTAGGACCGTCCTATAAAATTGCGGATGAAGTGAAAAGCAGAGTGGAATTTAAGGAACATAATCTTCTGAAGGATAATTATGCAACGGACTGTCACATGATTGTCTGCAGAAATGTGCTGATTTATTTTACAGAAGAGGCTAAGGATGAGGTATTCCATAAATTCTACAAGTCATTGATAAGTAAAGGCGTCCTTTTTATAGGGAGTACGGAACAGATTATCAATTATAAAGATATAGGTTATGAAAGAAAAAGTTCTTTCTTTTATCAGAAGCCATAATTCGTGGCAGAGTGTGTTTGTAATCAAGTCTAATAATTCATACAATAGAATCCCCGCAAAACAGGTCAGTAAGGTTTTGCGGGGATTTTTCCGGTGAGAAGCTGTAAATTTAATCGGTGTGTATAAGTCATGTGCAATATGCAGAGTCCGCTTAAGATGCCGTTGCAATAATATTTAGAATATGTGCGGCATAGACGGAAAATGCCTGGCGGTTCTTCTTCATTTCTTCCGTGAGTTCAAAGAAAAGTTCGTGGCTTTTGTACTCCCTTTTGAAGAATGGCTCAAATACCACGTCCCATTGCGGCAGATAACCGGATACCTTGCGCGTGTAGCAGTTGGCGGCGGTGGCGGGAACGCGGTATGATTTGTCTACAAAACCGGATACGGATTTATGCAGCGCCATGTCTTCCGTTGGGAGATAATAGTAGTCCTGATAATTGGAATAAAAATATTTCATCTCTTCATCATAGATAGGTATTTTCAATGTGCATTCCGCATCTACACCGCGGAAATAGCAGCCGTTGGCATTGGCAGATATGGGCTTGGGCAGAGGAGTATCCAGGCAGAATGTAAGAATCAATTCTCTGCGGCCCTTGCCGTTTACATCCTTGTATGTATTAGCCTGAACTTTTTTGGCCTTGACAGGTTCGTTAAATAAATCATAATAGGCCAATATGGGCAGCACCTCCAGCATCCCTTTTAAGTCATCCGCGTTGTGGAGGAGCAGGGCGTTTTCGGAGAATTCAGTGGGGTGATTGATGTAATCATGATAGATTCCAATCAGCTCCCCGCCGGAGAATACATCCTTGCGTTCCACACCCAGGAACTGCTCCAGAGTCTTCTGCTTACAATTGGGCAGCTTCAGGAAACGTTTGTAAGGAGCAGCTCTTTTATATAGATCAATTCCCTGCAGATTGTCAAAATGATAAGGTAATGACAGCAGTTCGCATTTCTGCATAATAAAGGGAAGGTCAAAATTATTGCCATTAAAATGAATCAGATAACGGTATAATCTGGAAAAGTGAAAGAAAGCCTTTAAAATGTCAGCTTCCTGATCATAAGTTTCTGCCAGCCACTGAATGATCCGCCATTTTCCGGCAAGATAATAGGCACATCCTATCAAATACAGATAGGAAGACTTGGCGGTGAAACCTGTGGTCTCAATATCAAGAAAAAGAATACGTTCCAGGGGCGCTTGTCTGTCCAGGGGATAAGTGATAGAAAAATTATCCAAGGTTTCTTCAGATATTCTCATGTCAGCCTCCGTTATATTTTATTTGCCAGTTTTAGTAACAGTTCAGACAGGTCACTGAACTGTTCACGGCAGGAGCTCTTTGAACTGCTGCCAGTTTTATCATATCACAAAATTTCAATTTACAGTAGTATTTTATGAAAAAAAATAGTATATTTAATGTATGGATAAGTGTGTAAAGATTTTTTAAGCTGTCAAAGTATGTCGGCTAAGAAAATCTAAGTTACACACTGAAGAATGCCAGGAGCAGACATTCTTCACATGAATTGTTTGTGCCGACTGCGTCGGCATGCTAGGAAATGAGAAAGGACTTAAGAAAATGGCAAAATTGACATTTGTGGGCGGCATACATCCTTATGACGGCAAAGACCTGTCCAAAGACAAGCCCATACAGGATGTATTGCCCGGAGACGTTTTGGTGTATCCGCTGTCACAGCATATTGGCGCACCTGCCAAAGCCATTGTTGCCAAAGGAGACAGAGTGCTCGTGGGTCAGAAAATTGCGGAGAGCGGCGGTTTTGTCTCGGCACCCATTCATGCTTCCGTATCAGGTACGGTGAAGACCATAGAACCCAGACGGGTGGCAGCCGGTGATATGGTAATGAGTATCATCATCGAAAATGACGGACAGTATGAAGAGGCGGAGCTTGGGCTGGCAAAAGCAGCTTTGAACCAAATGAGCCGGGAAGAGATTGTGGAAGCAGTCAAAGAGGCGGGAATTGTAGGTATGGGAGGGGCAGGATTTCCTACCCATGTGAAACTGTCCCCCAGGGAACCGGAGAAGATTGATTACATAATTGCTAACTGTGCCGAATGCGAACCTTACCTGACTTCAGACTATAGAAGAATGCTGGAAGAGCCGGAGAAACTGGTGGGCGGTTTAAAAGTGATGCTGAAGCTGTTCCCCAATGCCCAGGGAATTCTGGCCGTGGAAGACAATAAACCTGACTGTATTGCCCGGCTGCGGCAGCTGACAGAAGAAGAGGGGAAGATCAGCGTTAAGGCGTTGAAGACCAAATATCCGCAAGGAGGAGAACGCCAGCTTATCTATGCGGTCACTGACAGAAGGATTAATTCTACTATGCTGCCGGCGGATGTGGGATGTGTGGTGAATAATGTGGATACGGTGACTGCAATCTATCGGGCGGTCATAGAAGGCAGACCGTTGATGGAGAGAATTGTTACCGTCACAGGGGATGCTGTTGCGAATCCGGCCAATTTCAGGGTACGTATCGGTACCTCTTATGACAGAATTCTGGCGGCGGCGGGCGGCTTCCGGGAAAAGCCGGAAAAAATCATATGCGGCGGTCCCATGATGGGCTTTGCCATGTTCGGGCTCGATGTACCGTCCACTAAGACAGCTACGGCATTGCTTGCGCTTACTAAGGACGAAGTATCCGCCATGGAACCAGGCCCGTGTATTAATTGCGGACGCTGTGTGGAGGTCTGCCCCGGAAGGATGATACCAAGCAGGCTGGCAGATTATGCGGAACATTTTGACGAGAAAGCATTTGTGGATAATCATGGCATGGAATGCTGTGAATGCGGCTGCTGCAGCTATGTCTGTCCGGCAAAGAGACCGCTGACCCAGCAGATTAAATCCATGCGTAAGATGCAACTGGCTAAGAGAAAGAAAGCGTAAAGTTAAGAGTATATACTGGGAGAATACATTATGAGTGAATTGTTTAAAGTATCGTCCAATCCTCATATCCGTTCCAGGGTGACTACAAACGGACTGATGCTGGCGGTGATTGTTGCATTAATGCCCGCTGCCGGTTTTGGAATATACAATTTTGGCCCCAGAGCGATAGCAGTGATTTTGGTGACGATAATAAGTACGGTCTTGACGGAATTTTTGTTTGGATTATATAAGTGGATCAGAGATAACCCAAAGGGGAAGGGCAGTCTGCAGGTGAAGAGCATATTTGAGAAGTCAACCATTACGGATTTGTCGGCGGTGGTGACGGGAATGCTGCTTGCGCTGAACCTGCCGGTGGCCATACCTTTATGGATGGCGGCGCTGGGAGGCATATTTGCCATTCTGGTAGTGAAAATGCTCTTCGGAGGATTGGGACAGAATTTTATGAATCCTGCATTGGCTGCAAGATGTTTTATGCTGCTCTCATTCCCTACGGCCATGACGGCATTTGACTGTGACACCTATACGGGAGCCACCCCTCTTGCGGCATTGAAGGCAGGGGAACAAGTCAATACATTGGATATGTTCATCGGGCGGACGGCAGGAACCATTGGCGAGACCTCCGTGATTGCTCTGTTAACCGGCGCCTGTTTCCTGCTGTTGATGGGAGTAATTGACTTAAGGATTCCGGGCAGTTATATCATAACATTTGTTCTGTTTGTGATAGTATTCGGGGGACACGGACTTGACCCTGTTTATCTGTCGGCGCAGGTTTCCGGCGGCGGTTTGATGCTTGGCGCATTTTTCATGGCCACGGATTATGTGACCAGACCCATTACAATCAAAGGACAATATGTATTCGGAATCTTCCTGGGACTGATGACGGGAATCTTCCGTATCTTCGGACCCGGCGCGGAAGGTGTCTCTTATGCGATTATATTGGGGAATCTTCTGGTACCCTTGATAGAGAAATTCACGAAGCCCACAGCCTTCGGTTATCAGAAGGGAGGGAAACGCGGTGAAAAATAAGAGCGATCTTACGGTGATGTTAAAGGAAGCCGGAATTTTGTTTGCCATTACGCTGATTGCCGGTCTGGTGCTGGGAATGGTGTATGAGCTGACCAAGGAACCTATCAGGATTCAACAGGAGAAGGCAGTGCAGGAGGCATGCAGCGCCGTGTTTCAATCCGCTGCTTCCTTTGAAGAAATGAATTATGAATTAGATGATATGCTTACGGAGGAGCTTTCCGGAGAGGGAGTTAAGATAGGCAGTGTATACAGGGCGCTGGGAGAAAACGGTGCAATGCTCGGTTTTGTGCTGGAGTCTGTTTCCACGGAAGGATATGGCGGAAATATTGTATTGTATCTGGGTGTGACAATGGATGGAATTTTGAATGATATTTCCATTCTGGAGATATCTGAGACTGCCGGATTGGGGATGCAGGCATCGGATATATTGGTACCTCAGTTCCATGATAAGAGGGCGGAAAGTTTTATCTATACCAGGAACGGAGCGGCTGCTGACAACGAGATTGATGCCATATCCGGCGCAACGATTACCACAAGAGCCGTTGTAAATGCCGTAAATGGCGGATTGAAAGCGGCGCATGCATTAATGGAAGGAGGCGGCAGCAATGAATAGAGCAGGAGAGAGACTGTATAACGGTCTTGTGAAAGAAAATCCTACTTTTGTGCTGATGCTGGGAATGTGCCCTACTCTGGCAGTTACCACCTCGGCAATGAACGGTCTGGGGATGGGGCTTACTACCATGGTGGTTCTGGCGTTGAGTAACCTTATCATTTCGCTGATGAGGAATATCATTCCCAACAGAGTGCGTATCCCTGCATTTATTGTGATCATTGCTTCCTTTGTAACAGCAGTGCAGCTGCTGCTGGAGGCATATATCCCTTCTCTGAATAAATCTCTGGGGGTATATATTCCATTGATTGTGGTAAACTGCATTATTCTGGGGCGGGCCGAGAGCTATGCTTATTCCAATCCTCCGGTGCCTTCCCTGTTTGACGGGATTGGCATGGGGCTTGGATTTACCTTTGCACTGACTTGTATCGGTGCCGTCCGGGAAATCATAGGGGCAGGAGAGCTGTTTGGATACGGGTTAATGCCGGATTCTTTCGAGCCTGTGAGGATATTCGGACAGGCACCGGGCGCCTTTTTCGTTCTTGCGGCTTTGGTGGCTTTGCAGAATTACATAAAAAATGTCAGGAAGAAAAAAGGAAAATCTTATGAGAAGATAGGGTCCGGATGCGCCCAGGATTGTGCCAATTGCGGTGATATGAACTGTAAGAGCCGGTTCTATGACACTGATTCCGCTGGGAAAAAAAGCATGGCGGAAGGCAGCCCGAAGAAGCAGGAGACAAAAGCAGGTAAATCAGATGAGAAAACGCAGGACACAGAGAAGGAGGAGAGATAAATGGAAAACGTAAAAGAACTGCTGCTCATTTTAATCGGCTCTTCTCTGGTAAGCAATGTGGTACTCAGCCAGTTCTTAGGTTTGTGCCCGTTTCTGGGGGTGTCGAAGAAGACAAATACGGCAGCGGGTATGGGAACCGCAGTTATTTTCGTTATTACGCTTGCCAGCGCAGTGGCCGGGGTCATTTACAAATATGTGCTGCAGAGATTTCATGTGGAGTATCTGAGAACCATTGTATTTATCCTGGTGATTGCGGCACTGGTACAGTTTGTGGAGATGTTCCTGCGGAAGGCAATGCCTGCGCTGTATGAGGCTTTGGGTGTATATCTTCCTTTGATTACTACCAACTGTGCTGTGCTTGGTGTGGCAATTACAAATGTACAAAAGGAATATGGTATTTTAACCGGAATTGTGAATGGCTTTGCCACCGCAGCAGGGTTTACCATAGCGATTGTAATTCTTGCAGGGATTCGTGAGAAGCTGGAGTACAATGACATCCCGGAATCTTTTCGAGGGATGCCTTTGGTGCTGCTGACAGCAGGATTAATGGCAATTGCTTTTTGCGGATTTTCAGGTCTGCTGTAGAAAGGAGATTAGACAGATGAGTATAACAGGTATGTTGGCTGCTGCCGCTGTAGTGGGTATTGTGGGCATCTTTGTAGGTCTCTTTTTAGGAGTAGCCGGTATCTGGTTTAAGGTGAAGGTGGATGAAAAGGAAGAGGCAGTGCTGGCGGCTTTGCCGGGAAACAATTGCGGCGGCTGCGGCTTTGCCGGGTGTTCGGGCCTTGCGGCTGCCATTGCAAAAGGAGAAGCGGCCGTGAATGCCTGTCCTGTGGGAGGCGCGGCAGTGGGTGAGAAAATTGCCGCCATTATGGGAGTGGAGGCCGGAACTTCGGCGCACATGGTGGCATTTGTTGCCTGTCAGGGAGATTGTGGAAAGGTAACACAGGATTATGAGTATTCCGGCGCCAAGGATTGCCGGGTGATGAGTTTTGTTCCGGGAGGCGGTCCCAAAGCCTGCAGCAGCGGCTGTCTTGGATATGGAACCTGTGCAGCGGTATGTCCGTTTGATGCCATTCATGTGGTGAACGGTGTTGCCGTGGTGGACAAAGAGGCATGCAAGGCATGCGGTAAATGTGTGGAAGCATGTCCGAAACATTTGATTTCCCTGATTCCTTACGGGGCAAAGTATGTGGTCGCCTGCAGTTCCACGGACAAGGGACCTGTAACTATGAAAGCCTGCCGGACAGGGTGTATCGGCTGTGGCATTTGTGCGAAAAACTGTCCTGCCCAAGCGGTTTCGGTGTCGGATTTCCATGCGAAAATAGATCAGGAGAAGTGTGTGGGATGCGGCGTATGTGCGGAAAAATGTCCGAAAAAGAGCATAAAAGGAGGTGAGGGTGTGTGAGAATGCCTGATGATTACGATGATCGCTCCGGTATGACGTCAACCGTAGTATCGGCCATTATAGCGGTGACGACTTTTGTGTTGGTGATTTTAATTGTAGTATTATATTTGAATGACAGAAATTCGCGTAACAGAAATCAAACAGTGCAGAATTCATCGGTTCAGACATCAGGGGGAGCGGTTTCTTCCGTTACCAATCATACGGAAATTGAAGAACTGCTCACAGGCAGCACCTTAAGTCCGGATGATTTCGATTTCTGGGATATGTATCCGGAACCTACAGAGGAGCCTCTGCCTACGGAGACGCCTGCGGCGGCAGCGGAAGATGACCCGTCTACAGACGGAAAGCATACCTTGCTGAAATATTCGGATGGCAGAGAGGAATGGGTATTGATCAGCCCCTATCTGCCCAAACATGAGTTTGATTTTACCAAACTGGTGTGCCAGTCCAATCTGATGAAATACTATGAAAACGGCAGAAAGACTTCTTTTGTGGGAGTGGATATCTCAAAGCAGCAGGACTATGTGGATTTTAACAGGGTGAAAAAGGCCGGGATTGATTTTGTAATGATTCGTGTGGGAGCCAGAGGATATGGAACAGGACAGCTGTCAATTGATGATAATTTTACGGATAACATGAAGCGGGCGCTGGATGCAGGGCTTGAGACAGGGGTCTATTTCTTTTCGCAGGCGATTAATACGGATGAGGCCATAGAAGAAGCCAATATGGTGATTGCAAATCTTCAGGAGTATGAGATTACGTATCCGATTGCATATGATATGGAATTGATTCCAAATGATACGGCCAGAACGGATACCTTGAGCAAAGCGGAGAAAACGGACATTGCCAAGGCGTTTTTAGACACCATTGCCAATGCAGGGTATAAGACCATGTTATACGGCAATAAGGAGTGGCTGATCAGGGAGATTGATATGTCTAAACTGACGGCTTACGATGTGTGGCTTTCGCAGGCGGAGGACATTCCGGATTATCCCTATAAATTTACCATGTGGCAGTACAGCTTTGAGGGAACTGTGGATGGGATTTCCGGAAATGTGAATATGAATATCAGCTTTGCAAATTATGCAGATAAGTAGTTGAGAAGACCCGGAATCCGCAGGACAGTGGAAAATCAGGGGCGATACTCCGTAATGTGGGGTGAAATATACAGATTTGAATAAATTTCGGCGTATTTTCTTGGGGAAAGGTCTTCTATATAGTTTTGAGGGAAATTTTTGGATAGTCCGTTCTTTTTCAGAATATCCACGGCTTTGTTGTAGGCAATGGCGGCTTCTGTTTCTGTGGGATAACGGCCTACCAGATAGTTTCCTTTGATATGAATTCGGACAGTATAATGGTACTGTCCGTTTTTCTGTTCTAAGGAGACACCATGGTAGATATTCAATATTTCCAGATTTTCACGGCGGAAATCATTCGTATCTCCGTTGATAAAGCGGAAATCACGCCCTTCCCTTGCATAGGGTTTGATGCCATATCTGGTGACAATACTGATTTGCGATCCGTGATCTGCAACAAAATAATGTCTGCCTCGCTGCATGATTTTATGAGTAGCATAATAAAACAGATCATCCGGGTCAAATTTCAAAATATGTGAAGGAGAGAGATAGTAACAGAAAAATTTTTTGTATATATAGATTGGGTTGCCGGAATAGACCCCGTTATCACGGAAATTCAGGAGAGTGACCCATTTATCAAAAGGAAGGGGGGAGGAACTGTGGTAGGAATTCACAGTCATTTCCGGAGTCTGCAGGAGACGTATGCCCTCCATATAAGCAGCATGAGCATCCTGGGCACAGGAAAAGCTGCCCAGGCTGATATGCTTACATCTATATGTCAAAGAAGCACGATAATATAATTCACCGTTTTTTTTCGCAGCAGGACAGACCCCTTCTAAGCGGGGAAGATTCGGAATATTATTTTGCTTGTCGATACCGGATGATTTTTCCATTGAATTTTTCCCTTGATTTTTTCATTGCATTTTCTGTTTGATTAACAATTTTGTATACTGGAATTCAGCTAACCATCTCTGTCCATTTTCTTCCTCCAAATTCTGAAAGGGCAGATTTTCTTTCATTTTTATTCATAATAGATATATTTTTAGGACAAACCTCATATATTGATATATCGGACAGTGGGAGGATTATACTTAGCATGTCCCTGACAGTTAAGAATGAATCTCAGGGGGGCTGCTGCGCTCTCAGCAGATGGAAATTACTTCCCGGTAAGGGGGCTGAAGAGAAGAGACGGAACCGGAATAAAAGAGAAGAGCCGGAACCGGAATAAAAAACAGTCTCGGAACGGAAGCCCCCGGAAGGAATTTTCAGCTGCGCTCTCAGCAGGTGGAAATTACTTCCCGGTAAGGGGGCTGAAGAGAAGAGCCGGAACCGGAATAAAAGAGAAGAGCCGGAACCGGAATAAAAAACAGTCTCGGAAC
>CAJUAP010000001.1:0-74830 GCA_910584435.1 uncultured Acetatifactor sp. | reverse complement strand
AAGAGACGGAACTGGAATAAAAGAGACGGAACTGGAATAAAAGAGACGGAACTGGAATAAAAGAGACGGAATCGGAATAGGAGGAAGAATGTATAGAAAAGCAGTGGGTTTTCTGGCAATGATGGGATTTTTGTTTTGGGCTTGTACTTGTTGTATCAAAGGAATAAACTTGGTCAGATTATATACGGAACCTGTGATGACACTCACAATTGAATTGAAGGAGCTGGATAAGAAAGCTAAGGAGAGGGAAGAAAAATGGATGCCGGAAGAGCAGTTGTGTGAGTTCGGGATGCGGAGCATACTGGGAATTGTGGATTCTGCCATTTCTGAGCAAAGGGTAATTGATTTCTGCATCCTGGAGCAGAAATATATGTATGAACTGCCGGATGAAGAGTTGGAAGTCTTATTACGGATTGTGGAGGCAGAGGCCGGTACGGAAGATGAAGACGGTAAGCTTCTGGTGGCGAATGTAGTGTTGAATCGATTGACAGACGAACAATTTCCTGACAGTATAGCCGGTGTGGTTTTTCAGAAGGAAAACGGGGTGGCACAGTTTTCTCCTGTTGCGGATGGCGCCTATTATCAGGTGGAAATCAGCGAAGAAACGATTCATGCCGTTGAGAGAGCGCTTTTAGGAGAAGATATCTCACAGGGAGCGTTATATTTTGCTGCAAGGAAATATGCGGATAATACCAAAATGAAATGGTTTGACGAGAACTTGAATTATTTGTTTGTGCACGGGGGGCATGAATTTTTTAAGTAATAGATTGTGTTTTCTGAAAGATGATTGTGTTTCTGGAAGAAATTTCATTGAAAAATCTAAATGCCTGTGCTATGATAGGATATAAAGCAGGATTATTCTCAAAGTATGCGTACAATAACAGGTGAGAGTATTTACATTCAGGGGAACAGAATTACGAAGGTGGGACAAAATGTACTTGATGTTAAGAGATTCAGAAGTATTGTATTTTGATTTGGAGGATTTTATCGTAGAAGTTATCAGAGAGGATTTACTCCCTTTTTGTCTGCGCTCCAATATCAGACAGCCAACCTGTAATAAGAATATCCTGCATAATATCCAGGAAGTGAAAAGTTATCTGAGCAGCAGGGTGCTTTCCTTGTCCAGAGATAATGCGAAGCAGATTTATGCGGCGTTTCAGATACCTCAGATTGATTCTATTGATAACAGAGTTGATATCTGTATCAGGTGTAAAGGTGTATCCATACAGGATAGTTATTGGATCAAAGATGATAGGGAAGAAGTAACCTGGTCTCATATTAATATCCGGCAAAATAAGCTGAGGGATATTGTCGACTTATCTCTGAGTGGGTTTAATCCCACAATCACAACAAACAACATCTGTCCGGAATTAACGACAAAGGGGTTGTTTCGGAAAGGTTGGATCCGGTTAGGTGATAGTCTATATCTGCTGAAATCAGACAAAACCCGCGATTATGTGAATACAAGAATGGAAGTTCTGGCATCTGATATTCTGGGATGTTTTAAGAACAGGATTGAGAGTGTGGCTTATGTAAGCGATATGAAGAATACGGTAGATGGCGAAGTCATTGTTTCTATCTGCAGAAATTTTGTGGGAGAGGAATATTCGTTTGTAGAAGCCTGGGAGGTTATGGAATACTTAAAAAGGTGCGGTGTGGATTTCATTACATATTGTATGAAGCAGTGGGGGCAGCTGTTTGCCAGTATTCCTGTGTTAGATTACATTGTCGTCAACACTGACAGGCATACACAGAACTATGGTTTTCTTATGAACAATGAAACAGGTAAAATTGAGTATCTGGCGCCGTTGTTTGACTTTAACTGTGCTCTCACAGCAGATTATTTCCACAGGGAAGCTGCCGATACACTGAGTCAGATGTTCAATACGGCAGATACGTTAAAGGAGCTGGCACATCGTTTCAGGAAAGAGACAAATATGATTTTCTATGAAGAGAAATTCATGCGGCTATCCAGAAGTGTGATCAATCAGAAGTATAAACATATTTTTGAGAGGGTATACGCAAGGATTAAGGAGTTGGGAATTATTGTGAAGTAACAGGCATATTGATTCTGATGAGGTGCTGTTTTATAAATAACCGACTTACACGGTCAGATGGGGGTTAAAAATGACAGGTTTGATAAACTTAATGGAAGAAACAGTATTGAAAAAGATTGACCAATTGTGGCCGAATACGGAATATTGTAAATGTGAGCGCTGCCGGATGGACATAGCTGCCTATGCGCTGAACAGGCTTCCGGCGCAGTATGTGCAATCAATGAAGGGAAAAGTGTATTATCGTTTTGAATCCACTCAGGTACAAAGGGACATTGAGGTGACGGTGGCAGTAAGCCAGGGGATTGAAATTGTGGGAAAAGCGCCGCATAAAAATGTAAACGTACAGGAAGCCTGAAAGCTTGTTGCTGTTCCTGCGCTTTGGGCGGTATTCTACAGGCTTGCGTATGCTGTTGATTTATGGTATACTTGCTCGAAACTATGAGAAATCAAAGGAGAGTCTATATGGAAATTTTATACAGGAGCACGAGGGGAACGGGTACGGCAGTAAAGGCTTCACAGGCAATTTTAAAAGGATTGTCAGATGACGGAGGGCTGTTCGTACCAGAGCAGATCCCCCCATTGGATAAAAGCCTGAAGGAATTGGCGGAAATGGATTACCGTCAGATTGCCTATGAAGTAATGAAGCTTTACTTTACGGATTTTACGGAAGATGAGCTGAGAAGCTGTATCGAGAAGGCGTATGATTCTAAATTTGACACGGAAGCAATTGCTCCGCTGGCGGAGGCAGGGGGCGCTTATTATCTGGAATTGTTCCATGGCGCTACTATAGCATTTAAGGATATGGCCTTGTCTATTCTGCCCCATTTGATGATTACTTCCGCACACAAAAATAATGTGAAAAACGAAATCGTGGTTCTCACTGCCACTTCCGGGGATACAGGCAAAGCGGCATTGGCAGGATTTGCCGGTGTGGAGGGAACCAGAATTATTGTGTTCTATCCCAAGGACGGCGTCAGCCCCATTCAGGAGAAGCAGATGGTGACGCAGAAGGGCGCTAACACATTGGTGGCGGGGATTCATGGGAATTTTGATGATGCCCAGACAGGTGTGAAGAAGCTGTTCTCTGACAGAGCGCTGGCCGAAGAAATGAACGGGAAGGGAATTCAGTTTTCATCAGCCAATTCCATTAATATCGGGCGGCTTGTTCCTCAGATATGTTATTATGTCCATGCTTATGCCACGCTGCTCAGGGAAGGAAAAATTGCGGAAGGGGAGCGTATGAATGTAGTGGTTCCCACGGGCAATTTCGGCAATATCCTGGCGGCATTTTATGCGAAGAACATGGGACTGCCCATTGGCAGACTCATCTGTGCATCGAATGATAACAAGGTGCTCTATGACTTTTTCCGCACAGGAATATATGACAGAAACAGAGAGTTCGTGCTGACATCCTCTCCTTCCATGGACATCTTAATCTCCAGCAATCTGGAGAGATTGATTTACCATATTGCCGGAAATGATGCCCGGAAGAATACAGAATTGATGGAGGCTTTAAAGGGAGAAGGCAGATACGGAATTACGGAGGAAATGAAGGATAATCTGGAGGATTTTTATGGCAATTATGCAGCGGAAGCAGAAACGGCAGATGAGATAAAACGCCTGTATCAAATGTGCGGTTATGTCATTGACACACATACGGCAGTGGCTTCCGCCGTATATCAGAAGTATCTGAAGGAAACCGGAGACGGAACCAAGGCTGTCATAGTCTCTACGGCAAGTCCTTTTAAATTTACCAGAAGCGTAATGAATGCCATTGACGGAAAATATGATGCATGGGAGGATTTTGCGCTGGTGGACGAATTGTCCGATTTGGCCAAAGTGGAGGTTCCCGGAGCAATTGAAGAAATCCGCAATGCGCCTGTCATACACAAGAAACAGTGCGATGTGGATCAGATGAAGGATGTGGTAAAAGAATTTCTGTGTGGCTAGAGAGAACGGGAATCAGTCCGGGCGGACATAAATCCGGGTGAAAATAAATTCGGGCGGACATTAATTCGGAGGGAAACAAATTCGGATGGAAACAAATTCAGACGGAAACAAATTTGGAGGGGCATAAATGTTGGAAGCAAACAAACCGGACGAAAGCAAAAGGAATGAGCTGCTGCAGAAGGTAGATCACACCTTGTTAAAAGCATACGCCGCATGGGAAGACATTCGGAAGCTCTGTGAGGAAGCGCTGGCATATCATACGGCAAGTGTGTGTGTTCCGCCTTCTTATGTGAAAAGGATTCATGATACCTATGGAGAGCGTTTGGCCATCTGTACGGTGGTGGGCTTTCCTCTGGGTTACAGTGTCACGGAGGCGAAACTGGCTGAAGTGGAGCAGGCGCTGAAGGATGGCTGTGATGAAATAGATATGGTGATTAATATAGGTGATGTGAAGAATGGGCATTATGAGAAGGTAGAGCAGGAAATCAGGACATTGAAGAAAGCCTGCGGCGATCATATTCTGAAGGTCATTGTGGAGACCTGTTACCTTACCAGGGAAGAGAAGATTGCCATGTGCAGGGCTGTTACCAATGCAGGTGCGGATTATATCAAGACTTCCACAGGCTTTGGCACAGGCGGCGCTGTGAGAGAGGATGTGGAGCTTTTCAGAGAGCATATTGGGCCTGGTGTGAAGATAAAGGCAGCGGGCGGAATCTCTACACTGGAAGACCTGGAGTTATTTCTTCAGTCAGGATGCGACCGTGTGGGGACATCCAAAGCGGTAGGACTGTGTATAGAGGCAGCATCAATCATGTAAAAGGGAGTAAGAATCATCATGCAGAAAAATGAGATAATACTGGGACGTCTGCAGGCGCTTCGGGAAAAAATGGCGGCGGAGAAAATTGATTTTTATATGATGCCAACGGCAGATTTTCATAACTCAGAGTATGTAAATGACTATTTTAAAGCGAGAGAATATTTCTGTAATTTCTCCGGTTCTAACGGTACGCTTCTGGTTTGGCAGGAGGGGGCCGGGCTTTGGACGGACGGCAGATATTTTATTCAGGCGGAGCAGGAGCTTGCAGGTACACAGGTGACGCTCTTCCGCATGCAGGACGAAGGGGTTCCCACCATAGAAGAATTCCTGCAAAGGGAAATGAAGGAGGGACAGACCCTTGGATTTGACGGCAGGGTTATTTCAGCTAAGATTGGGAAGTCATACGAGAAGAAGCTGTCCGGAAAGCAGATTTGCTTTCGATATGACAGGGATCTGGCAGATGACATCTGGACGGACAGACCCGAATTCCCCGCAGGCAGAGTGGTACTGCTGAAGGAAGAGCTTGCAGGCAGGTGTTTTGAGGACAAGCTGCAGGATGTGATGGAAAAGGTGGAAAAGGAAGGAGCCGACAGCTTCCTTTTGACGAAATTAGATGATCTGATGTGGCTGCTGAACATCAGGGGCTGCGATGTTGCCTGTAATCCGGTTGCCATGTCCTATGGATATTTTTCAAGAGAACGGAAGATATTGTTTATTCAGAAGAATGCCTTGGAAGAGGATGTGGCAGAATATCTTGCGCAGAAAGGCGTCATGGTGGAGGAATATGGCTCTGTGGCAGAGTTTTTGAAAGAACTGCCGGCAGGAGGGAAGGTTCTGGTTGATGACCGCCACTGCAGTTACTATTTATATCAGGTATTGGCGGAGCGGCAGACCCTTGTGGAGAAACATAATCCGACGGAAGCGCTGAAGGCAGTTAAGAATCCTGTGGAACTGGCCAACATGGAGAAGATTTATTTAAAAGACAGCGTGGCTGTGACAAAGTTCATATACTGGCTGAAGAAAAATATAAAAACTTCCATGGAAATCACGGAAATCTCGGCAGCGGATTACCTGGAACAGCTGCGCAGATCCATCCCTGAATTCCTGGATTTGTCATTCCCTACCATTGCAGGTTATAAAGCCAATGCTGCCATGATGCATTATGAGGCAACGCCTGAGAAGCAGGCAGTTCTTGCGCCGGAAGGAATGCTTCTGGTAGATTCCGGCGGACAATACCTGGGCGGCACTACCGATGTCACAAGAACTATCGTATTAGGACAGGTTTCCGACGAGGTGAAGCTGCATTATACCATGGTGGCTGTGGGGATGCTGCGGCTTTCAGCGGCCCACTGGATTCACGGATGTACTGGGCGTAATCTGGATATTCTGGCACGTCAGCCAATCTGGAATATGAGTCTGGATTATAAATGCGGCACAGGGCATGGTGTGGGATATATTCTGAATGTACATGAAGGGCCTCAAAGCCTGAGATGGCGGATGGCGGAAGGGGTCTCGGAAGCTGTCATAGAGGCGGGGATGGACATTACCAATGAGCCGGGAATCTATGTGGAGGGCAGTCATGGAATCCGCATTGAGAATGTGATGGTGGCGGAAAACGATGTCAAGAATGAGTATGGCCAGTTCATGCATTTTAAGACTTTGACCTGGGTGCCTGTTGATATGGAGGCAATCGATGAAAAGTACCTTACGGAGACGGATAAAGCCCTGCTTTATGCGTACCAGAGGAAAGTATATGAGCAGATATCTCCTTACCTGACAGAGGAAGAGGCAGAGTGGCTGAAGGCAGAGACAAGAGCTGACCAGACAGCATTTTTGCATATGGGAGAGAACACGGGAAGCTTTTGCTAATAAGCTGATGATGAGAAATGAATGGGCTGAGGCTAAGACAATAACAAGCTGATGGCAGGAGTATGACAGGACATTGACAAGATCCGGATGGTACACAGCGGGTAAAGTGTATCATCCGGATTTTAGCGGTTCAGAATATTGAGAAAAGGGTGACAGTCCAGTGATTTGTCAGGACTGTTACGAGAAAGGGTCAGATTGGATTATGGGGAATATGTAAGTACTGGAACATATACTGCAGACCGCCAGGATTTACAGTGATGCCTCTGGAAAAGTACTTGGCTGGCGGTCTGCAGTCGGGGTGTACTGTAAATTTAACCGGTGTGCAGTTATAAGTACTGGAATATAAGTACCGGAACAGGAGAAATTTAAATGCGGCATAGTTTAAAATCAAATTATATCTACAATTTATTATATCAAATGCTGCTGATGCTGCTGCCCTTTGTCACAACGCCCTATGTGTCCAGAGTCTTAAGCCCAGGCGGTATCGGAGCAGTGAATTACACAAGTTCAGTGGTTTCCATTGCGGTTCTGGCTGCCGCGTTAGGGTCGGGATTATATGCACAGAAGGAAATAGCATTTGCAGCAGAAAATCTTGAAAAAAGAAGCAGAGTTTTCTGGTGTGTTTTTTGGATAAGGGTAACGGCATCTGTTATGGTATTCATACCATATGCCTTTCTGATATATTTTTCTGTTGATTACAGAGGATTATACATTGTACAGCTTATTACGATTCTCGCCAATATGATTGACATTGTGTGGCTGTTTCAGGGGATGGAGGACTTCAAGAAAACGTCCCTCAGAAGTATCATTGTAAAGCTTTCTTCCGTGGCGGCCGTTTTCTTGTTTGTGAAAAATCAGGATGATTTAATCATTTATGCGTTCATTAATTCCCTGTCGATATTTGTCAATGCTTTGATCATGTGGGCTTATCTGCCCGGAGCAATCCAATGGACAAAGGTTTCGCGGAGAGAACTGAGACATCATATCAAACCCATATTGGTGCTGTTTGTGCCAATGGCGGCAATTTATGTATATACTTATGTCGACAAGATAATACTTCGGATGTTATCGACGGAAGAACAGGTAGGATTCTATTCCCAGGCGGAGAGGATTGTGAAGCTTTCCATGACCGTGATTACATCCCTGGCAAATGTAATGCTTCCCAGAATTGCCAATCTGATCAGGGAAAAACAGTGGGAAAAAGTAACCCTGGATATCAGAAATGCCATTCATTTTGTATTCTTTCTGGGATTTCCCATGGCTGCAGGAATGGCAGTGATAGCCCCGCTTTTTGTACCATGGTTTTTTGGAGCCGGATACGAGCAGTGTATCTCATTGATTCAGTACCTGTCCGTACTGATAATTATTATCAGTCTCTCCAGCGTGACGGGCCAGGCGGCGCTGCTGCCGTTAAATAAACAGGGAACATATACATTTAGTATTATTGCCGGTGCGCTGACCAATGTTGTTCTGAATGTGATATTTATTCCGAAATATGAAGCTGTAGGAGCGGTTATGGGAACTGTTGCCGCAGAATGTGTTGTAGAAATCATTCAATGGTGTACGGTGTCTAAAAGTATGAAATTGTCCGCATCGGAGATTGTCCGGGATAATATCAAACCTTTTGCAGGTGCGGGCGTTATGACGACGGTTCTTATCCTAATCCGGCCTTTCTTCCCGGAAACAATGATTTCCACTGTGACTTTTGGTGTCATTGGAGTGATAGTGTTTTTCTTATGCATGTGTATACTGAGAGATAATTTTGTGCAGGTGGTAAGGAGGCAGATAGTCAATCTGCTTACATCTGGCAGAGAAAGAGTGGGAAAATAGCACAATATAAGATAAGGAAAGACGGGTTTATATATGCTGCAATTCAGCCATAACAAAGATGAGGTATGTGAAAATTCAGTAATGGTGTGCGCAAACAGAGATGATAAAAATGCTATAAATTTTATCAGCCATTTCTTGACTTTTGAAGGTACATTTGCGATAATATAGAAGAATAAATTTTTTATTGAAAATATTGATTTGAAGGAGGATGTTGCGTAATGTCAACAAAAGCTTATTACCCGATTTCCGAGATCGGTGCAGGCAAGCCCGGTTTCAGCAAGACACGTTCTATCATTGAGGGCGCTTTCTACGGCAATAACGTGGTAAAGGTGAATACCTTGAAGGAAGCATATGAACTTGCTAAGAACTCTCCCGGAACCATTGTTACCGATATGCCCGTATACAGAGCGGAAGAAATCGGACTTGAGAGAGACGCAAAGGTTTTGCTGTTCAATGACGGTGCGGTTACAGGCCGTTACGCACAGGCACGCCGTATCAAGGGTGAACCCGGTGTGGACGCTGCTAAGTTGGACAAGGTAGTAATGGATGCCATTTATAAGACCCGCTGGAATACCATGTACCATGCAGAGTGCTATATCGGACTTGATCCTGAGTTCATGGCAAAGGCACATCTGCTGATTCCGGAAGGAGAAGAGAACCTTCTGTATAACTGGATGCTGAATTTCCAGTATATGTCGGATAAATATGTGCAGATGTACAAGGAATCCCAGCCCATCGGCGGCGGAAAAGAGCCGGATATTTACATTTTCTCCAATCCTCAGTGGGCGCCTACAGAAAGCCCTGATGTAGATTACAGCTGCTTAAGCGATCCTTTGACATTGTGCTATTTTGATACCGAGCAGAACTGTGCTGCTATTCTGGGCATGAAGTATTTCGGCGAGCATAAGAAGGGTACATTGACCATGGCCTGGGCAATGGCGAACAGAAACGGCTATGCTTCCTGCCATGGCGGACAGAAGGAGTATCTGCTGGCTGACGGCAGCAAATTTGTTGCTTCCGTATATGGTCTGTCCGGATCAGGTAAGTCCACTTTGACCCATGCAAAGCACAATGGCAAGTATGAGATTAAAGTGCTTCATGACGATGCGTTTATTATCAATACGGATACCTGTGCATCTGTGGCATTGGAGCCTACGTATTTTGATAAGACCGCAGACTATCCTACAGGCTGCCCTGACAATAAGTATCTGCTGACGGCACAGAACTGCTCCGCAACTCTGGATGAGGACGGCAAGGTTCAGCTTGTTACCGAGGATATCAGAAACGGCAACGGGCGTGCAATCAAGTCTAAATTATGGTCTCCGAACCGTGTGGATAAGATTGATGCTCCTGTG
Source organism: uncultured Acetatifactor sp. (assembly GCA_910584435.1). Classification (GTDB taxonomy): domain Bacteria; phylum Bacillota; class Clostridia; order Lachnospirales; family Lachnospiraceae; genus Acetatifactor. The sequence goes on along the minus strand of CAJUAP010000001.1, from coordinate 64,952 downwards.
AACGCTATTTTCTGGATTATGAAGGATCCTACCATTCCTCCTGTAGTGAAGCTGAAGGGCGCTGCACTGGCATCTGTAATGGGCGCTACCCTGGCTACCAAGACTTCCACAGCAGAGCGTGTGGCAGCAGGCACCGATTTGAATGCACTTCGTATCGTTCCTTATGCAAATCCGTTCAGAACCTATCCTCTGGTAAATGATTACGAGAAGTTCAAGAAGCTGGTTGCCGAGAAGAACGTGGACTGCTATATTATCAATACCGGAGATTTCATGGGCAAGAAGGTAAAACCTGCGGATACTCTGGGAATTCTGGAGAGCATTGTGGAGAAGAAGGCAACCTTCAAGAAGTGGGGACCTTTTGAGGATATCGAGATCATGGATTGGGAAGGCTTTACTCCTGACCTTGGCGATGCTGATTATGTAAAGGCACTTCAAAGCGCTATGCAGAATCGTGTGGATGCAGTGGAAGGCTTCGCAACCAAGAAGGAAGGCTATGACAAGCTGCCGGATGAGGCTCTTGAGGCTCTGAAGAAGATTGTTAATGAGGCTTCCAGTTTATAAAATTGTGAGAAGAATTTTTAAGACGTCTAAGAAGGTGTTTACACATTTGCTTAGTGCGCTGTCCGAGAAATTCCAAGTCTCACACTTAAGAATGCCAAGTGAGCTTGCTCGCTTGGCATTCTGTTTACGGAGTGCGCTGATTATGTAATGTCGGTGTAATGAGACGGCATGCGGGGAAGACTATGTTTATGCGTCTGGTCTGCGGACTGGCCAGGTCTACGGAGAGAAGCGTCAGCCTGTTTGGAGCCGCCGGGATGAGGCGGCAGCTGAGAATTGCCCTTGCCCTGGTGGGGAAGCCGGAGCTTATGGTGTTGGATGAAACCTATTTGGAGGTGGAAGCGGAAAATTCTAGGATTTGAAAACGTCCGGCAGGCAAGCCTCTTCCCAGAGATATCCATCGGATGGTGCCGTAAGATAAAATCGGCGTAAACCTATCCATTGGATAACACCCTGAGATAAAATTATCGTGAAATCCGCTGCAGATTTGGAGATGTTCACTTCTGTTCTGGCGAAAAATGCTGTCAATTTATATATTTTTTTCACTATGGCAAAATTTACTGTTGTAATCTTGCCCAACTTTCGTTATAATATAAGTAACCTGAAATGTGCGATAACTTCTGTTTATTTTTGAACCTACATTTCTTTCAACGGGATTCCTATATTGCCAGGCGGCTGTCAAGCCCTCACTTCACAGGAGGTAATTCTCACTGTGATGGATTGGAAGGGAAGGCAAAAGCGCTGGTTGCGGTTGCCCACCTAGCATTGCTAGGAGTCAAAGGACAGAAGGCGGCATTTTGGGTCCTTATACAGAAGAAGAGAGCAGTCCATAAGGGCTGCTCTTTTAGATGAAATTAATTTAATGGGAGCGGAAAATTGGATCAAAATAAGTGGGGATTAAACAGGACACAAAGGATGCAGCTGAAAGCGTTTATCTGTCTGCTGGGGATTTTATTGCTTATAATATTATTGCTTGGCAAGCTGCTCTTGATGCTGTTTTATACGGACGATGAGGATATTCCCATTCCACATATTCCGGTGGTACAGATATTTACCAATGTGTGGGTTATGGAAATGGATGAAGAGGGACTGACCATATTCCGGGACGGGCAGCGCGAGAAGTACCCCTGGGGGGCGGCAGGCGCGGATGAAGAAGGAAATGCAATTTTGTATCAGCCGGATGCATCCGCAAGGGAGCAGGTAGCGGATGTGAAACTGTCCGATGGCAGTGTCATCGGAATCAGTCCTAAATTAAATAAAATCAACGGGAAAATTCTAAGTGCAGATGCCGGAGGGCTGGAAATTGAAGGGTATGGCCGATTGCCATTATCCTCAGATTACAAGGGATATCGGCTTTACGACAGTCTGGAAATGTGCACCGTATGGGATTTGCGTTTCGGCTATAATTTTACGGATTTCTGTGTGGAGAACGGAGAAATCTGCGGTGTCCTTATGGTGAAAGAAGAGGCCATGGAGTACATACGTGTATTAATCAGTGCCTCCGATTATGAGGGGAATTTCCATGAACAGCCGGTTGTTTCCTGTGATGTGGATTATACGGTAATCTATGGTTCCTATGATAATCAAAAGCAGGAAAGGCACCCGGCGGGGGAAGAGCTGGCGATAGATGACAGCAGCAGTTATTTTGAGACAGATAGGATTAGAATCGTTCCCGATGTACTGACAGGTAAAATTGCCCTGAAAAACTGCAGCCGAAGCCAGGGTATACCTGCCTACAGGGGGCAGATGGAGCTTTTGAAGACAGAGGATGGTATCGTGGTCATTAATGAAGTGCTGCTGGAAGAGTATCTGTACAGTGTGGTACCCAGTGAGATGCCTTCCAGGTATCCTTCGGAGGCGCTGAAAGCACAGGCAATTTGTGCCAGGACATATGCCTATGGGCACATGGAGCATGCCGGTTATCCGCAGTATGGCGCCCACGTGGATGACAGCACTACATATCAGGTATACAACAATATACTGGAGCAGGAGAGTACCACAACTGCTGCCAAAGATACTTATGGACAGCTATTGTATACGGGTGCAGGAAGTCTTGCGGGAACTTACTATTATTCTACTTCCTGTGGTGTGGGCAGTGATGCGAATGTCTGGAAGACGGAGGCTGCCCCTATGCTTACATACTTAAGGGCAAAATCTCTCAGTAAGACTGCCATGGAATCGGAGATAACGCAGACGGCAGATATCCGGGACCAGACAGTACCTGCAGGAAATATACAGGGAAACGAAGGAAGCAGCGGAACCGGTAATGCTTCGCAGGGAAACAGTGAAAGCGGCGGAGACAGTGCCGTGGATGTATGGGCGGATTTCGGAGAAAAGCTCAGAGATGAGAAGATCTTTGAAGCGTTTATTTCTACGGTAAATGAGGATGATTTTGAGGCCGGAGAAGGATGGTACCGCTGGAGTTATGAGGTAGAGGAATTGGACAGTGAACATATGCTTTCGCTGCTGCAGAAGCGTTATGCCGCAAATAAGAAGCTGGTATTGACCTGGAAGGACGATGAGTATGTCAGTGAGGAAATCCATCACCTGGATGATATCACGGATATTTATATTGACAGCCGGGGGAGCGGCGGTGTGGCGGATGAACTTGTGATAGAAACAGAATCTCAGAAGATAAAAGTCATATCCGAGCATAATATCCGATATGTATTAAATGACGGCAAGGCACCGGTGATAAGGCAGGACGGGAGCAAGGCTGCATGTCCCACATTACTTCCCAGTGGTTTTTTTATCATAAAGGCTGGTAAGGAGCAGGAAAATGTGGTAAGATATGCCTTAATCGGAGGCGGATTCGGCCATGGTGTGGGGATGAGCCAGAATGGCGCCATGGCTATGGCAAAAGCCGGTTATTCCGCAGAAGAGATATTATTGTATTTTTATGAAAATTGTATCATAGAAAATATATATGAATAGGAGCAGCACAAGTGTTACATAAGTTCTTACCGGTTATCATGGATTTTTCCAGGCAGATGAGCAAAAAGAAAATTAATGATTTTGCTGCCAGTACGGCATTCTTCTTTTTTCTTTCCATAGTGCCCTTACTGATAATGATATGTACTATAATTCCATATACGCCGTTGACGGAAGAGAATCTGGTGGAAGCCGTGACGGAAGTGCTGCCTGATATGGTAGCGCCCGTGGCAGAAAGCCTGATTGGGGACATTTACGATAAATCTGCCGGAATTCTCTCCATAGCAATCATTGCTACGCTTTGGTCGGCATCTAAGGGGGTCATGGCGCTCATGAGGGGGCTGAATGCGGTCAATGACGTAGATGAGCAGAGAAATTTTCTTGTGGTACGTGTAATTGCTTCTTTTTACACCATAGTGATGTTAATTGTAGTGATTCTTTCTCTGTTTGTGATGGTATTTGGTGATCAGCTTGTGACATTAATACTATATCGTGTTCCCCGGCTTCGGCAGCTGGTTTCATTTGCTATGAATTTCAGGTTTCTCCTGGTGTGGGCGCTGCTGTCAATATTGTTTGCTGTACTCTATACCTATGTTCCTGACAAGAAACTGAATTTCAAAGAACAGATTCCCGGTGCGGTCTTTGCCGCGGTGGTCTGGAGTATATTTTCATGGGGATTTTCAAGCTATGTGACATATGGCAATTCCTATGGTATCTATGGCAGTCTGGCGGTTATTATCATTGTACTGTTGTGGCTGTATTTCTGTATGTATATTATTATGATCGGTGCATACCTGAATCAATATTTTGAGCCTGTGAACAGGGCATTGGTTAATGGGGAGAAGGAAAAATACTGATAAAGAAAAATGCTGATAAGGAAAAAATTGATACGAAAGGAGAAGCCAATGTCATTTACAATCTATGTGAGAATGAAAAAACTTGGGAAACAAAAAGGCGCTGACTTACAGCCCATACCCTTTGAACTTGACACAAAGCCCCAAACGGTTCGGGAACTTCTCATCGGCCTGACCAGGCTTGGCGTAAAGCAGTACAATGCAAGAAAGGATGAAGGGCAGCTTCTGTCCTATCTGACCAAAGAGGAAATTGCGCAACAGGCACAGCGGGGCAAAATAACTTCCGGGCTGAGGGGCGGTGCGGATGCGAAGGAAGATCAGGCAATAGAAAATACGCTTCAGTGTTTTGAGGACGGAATATATCGTGTCTTTGCAGGAGAACAGGAATTGGCTGCACTTTCTGATATGATTCCCTGGACGGACGATATGATATTTACATTTATACGGCTTACCATGCTTTCCGGCTGGTAAACTATTTTGAGGACACAAAAACAGTCCCGGAACGGAAGTGCCCGGGAGGATTTACAGCCGCGTCCTATGCGGATGAAAATCCTCCCCTATGAGGGCACTGAAGAGAAGGGACGGAACTGGAATAAAAGGAACTGGAATAAAAGGAACTGGAATAAACGGAACCGGAATAAAAGGGACGGGAATAAAAACAATATGGCAGAATTTACGTATGAGACCAGGAGAAAATTAACGGATAAATTGGTTACAAGTATGGCGAAAAAGGGAAAGCAGCTCTCCAAGCGCGAGAAAAAGATGCTTCCGGATATTTACGGCTATACGGTGCCAATGGATGTATGCGGCGAGATGCGGCAGCTTCTTCAAAGCGGAACCTATTGGACACTGAGCGATTTATATCGAAATCAGTTTCAGGATTTGGTGGATGTCTGCGTGAGGGAGTCACAGCAGACGGATTTCTATTATGCGCTGGATGAGATGAACTGTTATCAGATGACGGCAGGGTGGTTCCGCCGGAGTCTGCGTTCTGTCAGGTATGAGCCTTTTGTGGAGCAGAGCATTCGACTGCTGCGGACATATGCAAAATTAGACTTTTACGGCGGTGATCTTGTGGATATTCTGACCGGAAATGTGGCGCCGAAGATAATGGACCATGCCCGCAATGAATATTTTGACTATTCGGAAATATTGGCGGCACAGATTGACCGCGGTGATGAGAGAACCATTCAGGCAGTAAAGGATATTCTCTATGGCGAGAACAATACCATCATGATGAGCCATGAGCTTATCCTTGGCATTGTTAAGTCAAAAAGCAGAGAGCTTTATGAGGATCTCGGCAAGTTCCTTCTTGCTGCAAGGCTTCAGGAGGGTGCAAGGCAGGCGGTCTGTGAGGCCATGGATGCCGGACGTCCGGAGGCATTTCTTCATTTATTTTCGGTCATTGAGGAAAACGACCTGATTCGTTATTCTTCTGTGAAGCGGGCAGTCAGTACATGGATTGGCATTTTTAATGAGAACAGTGTGGAGCGGGTCAGCGAGAAGCTTCTGCGCATGATGGGTCAGTGTCTGCGCGATGAAGCGTTTGCAGAAGAACAGCTTGCCGCAAATGATGCCGTTGCAATCAGCTGTGCCCTCTGGGCAAAAGGATTTTATGATGCGGAGGACGCCGTGAAGCGGGTTCTTATGCTGATTCAAAGCGGTACAAAGCAGCAGAAAATGACAGCTTCCTATTTTAACCTGTCCCTGCAGAATAAGAAAATGCAGATGAAGGCGGCAAAGGAGGTGCTTCTTGCCTATCCGGAAGATATGGAGCTTGCGGCATGTTTTATGCCGGGATTTATGGCTTCAGTGAATTCGTATTTTACTGATTTGCTGAGAGACGGGAACAGTACCTTCATCGGATTCAATGTCCGGGATGAAAAAGTGAGAAGGCCGAAACCCATGGCGGCAGAAGAATTGTTCCAGAACCGCGAGGAAGCGGCCAAAATCTATGCTGTTTTAAAGGGGATGATGGAGCGGATTCCCAAGAAAGGGCTGAAGCTGTCCCCCTGTATTTTCCCATGGCATGAAGTATCCGTAAGTCAGTCGGATATTGCAGTGCGCATGTGCCTGATTGCATGGATGCTGCAGGAGGATGCAATTTTGGACGAGGCGGCCGAAATGATTCCTCTGATCGGGCAGGGACAGTCCTATAATACACTCAGGTCTGAGGCTGCAAGGGTGCTGCTCTACCGCCCCAAAACCGTAACACGCAAAAAGGTTCTCTTTGAACTTCTGCACAACGGGGAGGAATTCACCAATCAGGCGGCATATAAGCTGGCGGAGGATATGGAGCTTTCGGCAGAAGATTACATAGAAATAGAACAGAATCTGAAATATAAAAAGGGCCGTACACAGACCCTTGCCCTGCTGCGGAAACAGGACAATGCACATCTGGCAGCATGTATCAGGAGACTGCTGGCGGAGAAATCCGAAGAGTGCCATATGGGCGCCCTTGACCTTGCCCTGCAGCTAAAAAAGGATGACAAGAAGATTTTCGAGAGTATTCTGCCGCAGCTGCAGGCTTTTGCAAATCCCACAGGGAAAGAACAGGTGCTTTTGAAGGAATTGCTGGGAGCAAAGAGCGAAGCCGAGGACATTCTGAATACGCCGGGATTTGGACTGTATGATGTGAAGAAGGAATGGGTTCTGCCGGAGCTTCATGTGGACGAGAGCGAAGCAGAGAAGATTTTCGTTCACGGAGAAAAGGCTTATATTCATGTTCTGCAGGAACTGGACAGGCTGATTGTGGAAAACCGCGAGCGTTTTTATGCCACGGCATGGGGGGAAGAGCTTCTGCTTGGAAGTAAACTGGAACAATGCCGCTGGCGCAGCCATGACAAGGAAGAACAGCCCCTGGACTTATATCCTTTCCGGGAGTTATGGGAAGCATTTTATGAAGCGGAAATCAATACACCCCAATTTATGCTGGAAATAGAGCTTTACTGCCAGTGCTGCCAGGGCAGAGCTGATTACGAACAGAACAGCGGAATTTACCAGGAGGTATTTCAATGTACTTTTTCTGATTTGGGCACTGCGTTTTCCTGCTGGGAGCAGCTGAGAACTGTGGTGACTGTTTTGTTTGACCAATATGTTCCTCACTCCTTCCGGGCGCATGTGGGGATATGTGCAATTACAAAGCTGCTTTCCACAAAGTATGGGGCTAAAATAGATACAAGTAAACTTGATACAAGATATGCTGCGGGGCTGCCGGTGTTTGCGGAAATGCGTGAGTGGTCATCCGGAGCAGCGGGGCAGGAATGGGAGAATTCCTTTGCACAGCGGTTCCGGCAGCAGCTTTCTTTGGGGCCTAAGGGAAATTTTGACCCAAGCAGACATACGAAACCCAATTACAACAATTGGGTTTCGTATACGAGGCTTTCGGACTATGTACAGTGTTATGTGCGGGGCATCTGGGATAAGGATTTGTTTTACAAGGCAGTGTTCTCTTTCTGCGGCTTAGGAAATCTGTTGGGGCCTGTGAGTTTGATGGAACAGAAGGAAATGGTGTCTTCCTGGAGAGCCGAATGGGTGCTGAATACCTTCTTGGGCGAGGATGCGATACAGCCCGTGGAGGGAAAATACCGTTTTGACGTCGCGGAAGAGGAGACGCCGGAAATGGCCTTTGCCCATGAGCTATACAGGGAAATCATTCCGGTGGTTCTAAAGGTGGAATTAAAGCGCGGAGAACAGCCGACGCCTTTCTCGGAAGATATGGAAAATATCCATGTGATTTACGGGATTGATTACATGATTCAGATTCTGACGGCGCTCGGCAAAGATCCGCTGCAGCGGGGACACGGCTATTATGCGGCGTCTGCGAAGAGGAAAACAGTGTTAAGCCATCTGCTGAAGGTGTCCAGACCGGGGCCGGAAGAAACGGCGGAAGATTTGAAAAAGGCGCTGAAAGGAACGGATATCACGAAGAAACGGCTTGTGGAGCTTGCCATGTATGCCCAGCAGTGGATACCTTTGATGGAGGAATATCTGAAACTGCCCGGTTTTGCAAGTACCTGTTATTATTTTATGGCCCATACCAGCGAGGATTTTGACGAGCAGGTAAGTTCCATGATTGCAAAATATACGCCCCTTTCGCCGGAGGAATTGAGAGACGGTGCCTTTGATATCCACTGGTTTTTTGAAGCCTATGAGAAGCTTGGTGAGAAAAATTTCAAGCTGCTCTACGATGCGGCCAAATATTCGGCCACAGGAACTGCCCACGGCAGGGCGAGGAAATATGCGGATGCAGCCCTTGGAAATGTGGACAAGGAAGCCTTAATGGCGGAAATCGAGGCAAAACGAAACAAGGATCTTCTCATGAGCATCGGACTGCTGCCGCTTCCCGCAACAAAGAAAGAAAAAGAAGCGGAGCTGCTGGACCGCTATCAGTTTATCCAGAAATATAAAAAAGAGAGCAGGCAGTTCGGCGCCCAGCGTCGGGCGAGCGAGGGCCGGGCGGCAGAGATTGCACTCCGCAATCTGAGCGTAAATGCCGGATTTACGGATGTGACGCGTCTTATGCTCCGCATGGAAGGAAAATTGACGGAAGAGACCGGGGAATATTTCGACTGGCAGAGGATAGACGGGGCAGAGGAAGTTGAATTGATGGTATCTGTGGACGAGAACGGAAAAGCTTCGCTCCAATGCAGGAAGGACGGCAAGCTGCTCAAGTCCGTTCCGGCAAAGCATAAAAAAGAGGAAAAGGTGCTGAAGTTCCAGCAGACTGCCAAGGCATTGAAGGAGCAGTACAGCAGGACAAAGCAGATGATGGAGCAGGCAATGGAGGACAGAACCTCCTTTGAAGTCTGGGAATTGCTGGAACTGCAGAAGAATCCGATTACAAAGCCCATCATAGAGCCGCTTTTGGTGAAGGCAGACGGGGAGGCTGAAGTCTTAGGCTTCCTCACGGAAAACGGGATAGAGGATTTCTCCGGAAAAGTTTGCAGGGCAATGCCGGAGGATACCGTTTTCATTGCACATCCCTTTGACCTGTATCAGAGCGGGCATTGGCATGAATACCAGAAATTATTGTTTGAAAAGCAGAGAAAGCAGCCCTTTAAACAGGTTTTCAGGGAGCTCTATGTGAAGCTGGAGGAGGAATTGGACAAAGAGGAATCCAGGCTGTTTTCCGGCAATCAGATTCAGCCCCAGAAGACCGTGGGGGCCTTGAGAAGCCGCCGCTGGGTGGCGGATTATGAGGATGGTCTGCAGAAAATTTATTATAAAGAGAATATTGTGGCCTATATCTATGCCATGGCAGATTGGTTTTCACCCAGCGATGTGGAAGCGCCCACATTGGAGTATGTGGTATTTTCGGAACGTAAGACAGGAAAGTTAATGAAGATAAAGGATGTTCCGGACATTATATACAGTGAGGTAATGCGGGATGTGGATCTGGCAGTCAGTGTCGCCCATGCAGGCGGTGTGGACCCGGAGACGAGCCATTCCACCATTGAGATGCGGAGGGCAATCGTGGAATGTAATCTGAACCTGTTCCAGACGAAAAATGTCCGTCTGGAAGGCAATCATGCTATTATAGACGGAAAATTAGGGCAGTATACGGTGCATCTTGGGAGTGGTGTGGTACATCAGGCAGGAAACGCCATGTTGTTTGTTATCCCGGTCCACTCGCAGCACAGGGGCCGCATTTTCCTGCCGTTTGTGGATGATGATCCCAAGACGGCGGAGATTATGTCGAAGATTCTATTGTTTGCGGAGGATACAAAGATAAAGGACCCTAACATTCTGCGGCAGATTCAGCAGTGTTGAAAAAGTAGTCATTGCCAAATCAATAAAATATCGGTAAAATAGAGTTGGCAGAAAATCCTTCCAAATTCAGGGGGCTTGGGAGGGGAAAAGTGCGCTAAAGCGCACTGCGGAACTAAATTAGGAGGAAAAAGTATGGAATTACCATTTCAAATTGATCTTACAGGGGAAGTAGCTGTCGTGACAGGGGGCAGCGGTGTCATAGGAGGGATGTTCTCTAAAGCATTGGCAAAATGCGGCGCCAGGGTTGCGGTGCTGGGCAGGAAGGCGGAGAATGGGTTTCCGGTGGTTCAGGCTATTGAGGAGGAAGGCGGAGAGGCTGTTTCCGTGGCAGCCAATGTATTGGACAGAGAAAGCCTTGAAGCGGCAAAGCAGGAGATTCTGGATAAATGGGGCAGAATCAATATTCTTGTGAATTGTGCCGGGGGTGCCGTGAAAAGTGCGGAGATTCCACAGGATCAATTTTCTGACCAGGGAAATATGCTGAACTTTTTCACCGCGGATATGGAGAATCTGCGCAAGGAGCTGGATTTGAATCTGTACGGCACCCTGCTTCCGACGCAGGTATTTGGCGCGGCTATGGTAGGGGAAGAAAACGCCAATATTATCAACATTTCCAGTATGGGGGCATTCGGCCCTTTGACCAGGATTCCGGGGTATTCCAGCGCCAAAGCCGCAATCTCTAATTTTACCGAATGGGCCGCCAATTATTTTGCCAAGAGCGGTATCAGGGTTAATGCATTGGCGCCCGGCTTTTTCCAGACACCACAGAATCATGCGCTTCATTTTAATCCTGATGGGACGCCCACGCCCAGAAGCCAGAAGATTATTGACAGTACCCCCATGGGCAAGTATGGAGACCCGGAGGATTTGATCGGTGCGCTTCTGTTCCTGGTGAGCCCCAAGGGAAGCAGCTTTGTTACAGGGGTAATATTGCCGGTGGATGGCGGATTCCATTGTTATCTGGGTGTATAAGTGTGAGAAGAAAATCTAATCGCTTGCGGCAGAGGCCGCTTCGCGAAGATTTTCTACGGCGCAGGATTATTCATTGTATGTGTGACGAAGTTTACCTCTTTAGGCGGCATGTTGGAAAGTGTAAAAATAATAAGTGTAAAAAATAATATCACTTTCTGCTTGACATTTTCCGGGGAAGCAAGTATGATAAGAAATCAATAGGATAAAAAATCAATAGGATAAAAAGCATTGAAGGTGCATAGTAGCAGTTTAGCTTCTTACAGAGAAAGGGAGTCACCGGCTGAAAGCTTCCTTAAGTTCAGGTAAACTGCGAATTTCCCACCGGAGCTGCTCAGAGGAAGGGTCTTTCTGTGATGGAGGGCAGGTAGTCTGAGCCGTATAGCGCACGTTACGCGCGGAAAAGAGCTTTTTATCCGCAGAATGCGGATGGAAAGAAGCAGGGTGGTACCGCGGAATGATTCGTCCTTGCAGTTTTGGCAACAGAACTGTAAGGGCGTTTTTTAGTAGTAATATTTTTACTCCGGCTGCGGAGCAGACGGAAATTTGTCTGCGGGAATTGATGGTGTCAGGGCGGATGCGGAACTAATAATAGAAAGAGAGAGGAAGTATATGAGAGCCAAACTGGAACAAATCAGGGAAAAGGCAATTTCACAGATTACAGGCTGTGATTCTGCCGAGAAATTAAATGAGGTAAGAGTGGCGATTCTTGGGAAAAAAGGTGAGCTTACGGATTTGCTGAAGTCCATGAAGAATGTGGCACCTGAGGAGCGGCCTAAAGTAGGGCAGATGGTGAATGAGGCCAGAGCGGAGATTGAGAGGGTCTTAGAAGAACATAAGTCTAAGATGGAGAAGGCGCTGAGAGAGGCGAAAATGAAGGCCGAGGTTATTGATGTGACACTACCGGCCAAAAAGGCAGAGCTGGGACACAGACATCCTAACACCATCGCACTGGAGGAAGTGGAGAGAATTTTTATCGGGATGGGATATGAAGTTGTGGAAGGAAGCGAGGTAGAGAGGGATTATTATAATTTTGAGGCACTGAACATTCCTGCCGACCATCCGGCGAAAGACGAACAGGATACTTTCTATGTGGCAGACGGTACCGGGGCAGGGGACATTCTGCTGCGTACTCAGACTTCAGGCGTACAGATACATGAGATGGAAAAGGGCAGGCTGCCGATCCGGATGATTGCGCCGGGGAGAGTATTCCGCTCGGATGAGGTGGATGCGACCCATTCTCCCTGTTTCCATCAAATTGAAGGTCTTGTGGTGGATAAGCATATTACATTTGCGGATTTGAAAGGAACCCTGGCGGAATTTGCCAGAGCATTGTTCGGCGAGGACACGAAGGTAAAATTCAGGCCCCATCATTTCCCTTTTACCGAACCCAGTGCGGAGATGGACGTGAGCTGTTTTAAATGCGGCGGCAAGGGCTGCAGGTTCTGCAAGGGAAGCGGCTGGATTGAGATTCTCGGCTGCGGCATGGTGCATCCTCATGTGCTGGAAATGAGTAAGATAGACCCGGAGGAATATACCGGTTTTGCTTTCGGCATAGGACTGGAGAGGATTGCATTGTTAAAATATGAAATTGATGATATGCGCCTGCTGTATGAAAATGATATTCGTTTCCTGAGACAATTTTAGTTTTACTATGGATAATTTGGCTTATAAACGATATCGTTTTACGCATTTTTGTTTTAAGTATTTTTGTCTTAAGTATTTTTGGTTTTAGTATTTTAGTTTTTCATATTTTTGTCTTGAGTTTTTTGCTTTAAGTATTTTTGATATGTGATATATTTCATTTATGGAGCAGCGAAGAAAGGAAATAGAACAGATGAATACTGCATTGTCATGGATTAAGGCATATGTCCCCGAACTGGACTGTACGGATCAGGAATATTGTGATGCAATGACCCTGTCCGGGACAAAGGTTGAGGGATTTGAGAGAAAAGATAAGAACCTGGAGAAGATTGTGGTAGGGCAGATAACCGCCATTGAGGGACACCCGGACGCGGATAAGCTGATTGTATGCCAGGTAAATATCGGTACGGAGACCATTCAGATTGTCACCGGCGCCCACAATGTGAAGGTGGGTGACAAAGTGCCCGTGGTATTAGACGGAGGAAAGGTGGCAGGAGGCCATGACGGAGGTCCGCTTCCGGAGGATGGGATTGCAATTAAGGCAGGAAAGCTCAGAGGTGTTCCTTCTAACGGCATGATGTGTTCTATCGAGGAACTTGGCTCTGACAGGAATATGTATCCCGAAGCGCCGGAAGAGGGTATCTATATCTTCGAGAGAGCGGACAAAGAGCATTCCAAAGAAAAGCGTTCCGTGGAAGCAGGCGCGGATGCAGTGGAGCTGCTGGGGCTCCATGACACTGTATTCGAGTATGAAATCACCAGCAACCGGGTAGATTGTTACAGTGTGCTGGGCGTGGCAAGAGAGGCGGCGGCAACCTTTAGAAAACCCTTCGTTCCCCCTGTGGTTAAGGCAGTGGGAAATGGGGAAGATGTGCACGATTATATCAGTGTGGAAGTCCTTGACACGGACCTCTGTCCCAGGTATTGTGCAAGAGTCTGCAAAAATATTAAAATAGGCCCTTCTCCGGAATGGATGCAGAGAAGGCTGGCAGCCAGCGGCATTCGTCCTATTAACAATCTGGTGGATATTACCAATTACGTGATGGAAGAGTACGGCCAGCCCATGCATGCCTTTGATCTGGACACCATTGCAGGTCATAAGATTATTGTGCGCCGGGCCGGGGACGGGGATGAATTCCAGACGCTGGACGGACAAGTGCGTAAACTGGACAGCGAAGTACTGATGATCTGCGATGCGGAGAAGGAGATTGGCATTGCAGGTATTATGGGCGGTGAAAACTCCAAAATTACGGATGATGTGCATACGGTATTATTTGAAGCGGCAACCTTCCACGGCCCTAATATCAGAAAGTCTGCAAAAAGGATTGGCCTGCGCACCGATGCTTCCGGAAAATTTGAAAAGGGATTGGAGCCTCACAATGCGGAAGATGCTATCAATCGTGCCTGCCAGCTCATCGAAGAGTTAGGCTGCGGCGAGGCGGTAGGCGGTATGGTGGATGTGGCAGCGCCTATGGCGGAGAAAAAAGTACTGCCTTTCCGGCCGGAAAAATATAACAGTCTGTTGGGAACGGAGATTGAATCGGAGGAGATGCTTGCAATTTTCAAACGGCTTGAAATCGAGACAGTGAAAAATGAGGACGGAAGCATCAGCCTTGTGATTCCGTACTTCAGACAGGATCTGAATTGTGATGCGGATATTGCAGAGGAAGTTGTGCGGTTTTACGGTTATGATAAGGTGCCTGCCACTCTGCCCACCGGCGAGGCAACGTCAGGCAGACTATCCTATAAGCTGAGGATAGAGCAGAAGGCAAGGGATATTGCAGAGTACTGCGGTTTCTCCCAGGGAATGAGTTATTCTTTTGAAAGTCCCAAAGTCTTTGATAAACTCCTGATTGGGGAGGATGATCCTCTGCGCAGAACCGTCACCATATCCAATCCTTTAGGGGAAGATTTCTCCATTATGAGGACAGTATCTTTAAACGGAATGCTTGGCAGTCTGGCGACAAATTATAACCGCAGGAACAAAAATGTGAAATTATATGAGCTGGGCAATGTCTACCTGCCTAAAGCGCTGCCGCTGACAGAGCTTCCCGATGAGAGAGTGCAGTTTACGCTGGGATGCTACGGAGACGGGGATTTCTATACTATGAAGGGAGTGGTGGAGGAATTTTTCACCGCTGTGGGTATGTGTAAGAAGCCGGTCTACGATCCTGATTCAGGTAAGCCGTTTCTGCATCCCGGCCGTCAGGCGAATATCAAATATCAGGGCGTAACAGTGGGGTATCTGGGGGAGGTGCATCCTGAGGTACTGGACAATTATGAGATTGGCACAAAGGCATATGTTGCGGTGCTGGATATGCCGAGTATCATCCCACTGACCACGTTTGACAGAAAATACGAGGGGATTGCCAAGTATCCTGCCGTCAGCCGTGACCTGAGTATGGTGGTGCCCAAACAAATCCTTGTAGGTGATATAGAACAGATGATTCTGCAGAGAGGCGGTAAATTGCTGGAATCCTGCCAGCTGTTTGATATTTATGAGGGTGTGCAGATTAAGCAGGGTTTTAAATCCGTGGCATATTCCGTAACTTTCCGGGCAAAAGACAGAACATTGGAAGAAAGCGATATCAATGCCGCCATGAAGAAGATTCTGAACGGACTGGAACAGATGGGGATTGAACTAAGGCAGTAAGCGTGGGACTGCTGCTGTCCGGATTGCTGTTAAATCCCATGAAGAATTATCAAGCAGTGCCATTTACAGTCAAGAGATACTGTGTTATAATTTTTCCATATAGGCAGTAAATTTATCCGGACTGATATATTCCGGCATGTTGCTGTGAACGGAGTGACGTAACGGTTCAGACAGGTCTCTGAACTGGCGGTTATTAATTTTGTTTTTCACGATGTTATGATGCTCATAGCGTTAAGCTGTCATGACGAGTGGAAGGAGAGGAAGAGCAATGGAAAGAAAGAATGCCTGGGGAACTTATGATGAAGAACAATTGATGGAACTGGAAAGGCTGAATCTGGAATACAGGGATTTCCTGGATCACGGGAAAACAGAGCGGGAATGTGTTGACCGGATTGTTGAGCTGATTGAAGAGGAAGGCTATGAAGAGCTTGCGCATGTGATGCAGACTGGCCGGAAGCTTGGCAAAGGAGATAAGGTATACAGTGTGTGGATGAATAAGTCCATTGTCATGTTTCAACTTGGCAAAGAGCCTATGGCGGAGGGACTTAATATCCTGGGAGCCCATATCGACAGTCCCAGGCTGGATGTAAAGCAGAATCCGCTCTATGAAGAGAGTGGCTTTGCTTATCTGGATACCCATTATTACGGCGGAGTGAAGAAATACCAGTGGGTAGCGCTGCCGCTGGCGGTTCATGGCGTGGTGGTGAAAAAGGACGGAACTACCATTGAACTGAATGTGGGCGAGGATGAGGACGATCCGGTATTTTTTATTTCTGATTTGCTGATTCATCTGGCAGGAGAACAGTTGGAGAAAAAGGCGGCAAAGGTGATTGAAGGCGAAGCACTTGACCTTATTATCGGCAGCAGACCAATTGTCATTCAGGCGGAAGAGGATTCAGATTCTTCCGAAAGCGTTAAGGATGAAGAGAAAAATGAGAGCAATAAGAAGGCTTCCGAAGAAGACAAGAATAAAGCAAAGGCAAAAGAGTTAGTCAAGGCAGGTATTTTGGATATTTTAAAGGACAGTTATGATATTGAGGAAGAAGATTTCCTGTCCGCAGAACTGGAAATCGTTCCGGCAGGCAAGGCAAGGGAAGCAGGATTTGACCGCAGCATGATTCTGGCGTATGGACAGGACGACAGAGTTTGCGCATTTACTTCTCTGAGGGCTATGCTGGATTTGAAGGAGACGGATAGAACAGTCTGCTGTATTCTTGTAGACAAGGAAGAGATTGGTTCCGTAGGTGCTACAGGTATGCAGTCACGTTTCTTTGAAAATGCGGTTGCGGAGCTGATGAATTTATGCGGGGAGTACAGTGAACTGAATGTGAGGAGATGCCTGGCACACAGCTGCATGCTTTCGTCCGATGTAAGCGCAGGTTACGATCCTTCCTATGCATCCTGTTTTGAGAAGAAGAATGCTGCTTTCCTGGGCAAGGGGATGGTATTCAATAAATTTACCGGTTCCAGAGGAAAGTCCGGCTCCAATGATGCCAATGCAGAGTATATTGCACATTTGCGCAGTATACTGGACGAAAAAGGGATTGCATACCAGACCGCGGAGCTTGGCAAGGTTGATGTGGGCGGCGGTGGAACCATAGCATACATTCTGGCATTGTATGGGATGAATGTGATTGACAGCGGTGTGGCGGTATTAAATATGCACGCGCCCTGGGAGGCCACCAGCAAGGCGGATGTCTATGAGGCGTATCGGGGCTATATGGCATTTGCGGAAGGAGCGTCACTGTAATGAACGTGACTGTGGAAAACGGCGTTGCTGTAAACGGTACTGCCGTATCCCGTGAACTGAAAAAATCGGACTTTTATTTTGAGCTGCCCCAGGAGCTGATAGCACAGGATCCTTTGGAGGAACGTACTTCCTCCAGGCTCCTTGTGCTGGACAGGCGTACCGGGGCAGTGTCCCATCATGTGTTTCGGGAGATTACCTCCTATTTACAGCCGGGAGACTGCCTGGTGCTCAATGATACCAAGGTGATTCCGGCGAGGCTGCTGGGGGAACGGGAAGGAACAGGAGCTCATGTGGAGGTGCTGCTGCTGAAGCGGCAGAGCGGTGATGTCTGGGAGACATTGGTAAAACCGGGGAAAAAATGTCGGCCCGGCACAAGATTGTCTTTTGGAGACGGCATGCTGAAGGCAGAGGTTCTTGAGACCATAGAAGAGGGAAACCGCCTGATTCGGTTTGAATATGAGGGGATTTTTGAGGAAATATTGGACAGACTGGGAGAAATGCCCCTGCCGCCTTATATCACACATAAGCTCCAGGACAGGAACCGTTATCAGACCGTGTATGCAAAATATGAGGGTTCTGCTGCGGCACCCACGGCGGGACTTCATTTCACGGAAGAACTGCTGAATCAAATCAGGGCAAAAGGAGTGCAGACCGCCTGTGTCACGCTTCATGTGGGGCTGGGAACATTTCGGCCTGTAAAAGAAGAGAATGTATTGGAGCATCATATGCATTCGGAATATTATCAGGTATCGGAAGAGGCTGCGGAAATCATTAACAATACAAAAGCCAGGGGCGGCCGTGTGGTATGTGTGGGTACCACCAGCTGCCGGACGGTGGAGAGTGCTGCGGATGAACATGGCAGAGTGCGGGCCGGAAACGGCAATACGGAGATTTTTATTTATCCGGGATATGAATTTAAAGTATTGGATCTGTTGATTACCAATTTCCATCTGCCGGAATCCACTTTGGTCATGCTGGTGTCAGCCCTTGCCGGCCGGGAGCATGTACTGAACGCATATCAGGAAGCAATCCGGGAAAGATACCGCTTTTTCAGCTTCGGAGACGCCATGCTCGTGGTATGAGGAGAGGGACAAATAGAAGGAACCTATAAAAAGGGCCGCAGCCGGGCGGTTCCCATGCTGCGGATCACATCAAATGCCTTTTCCTTTTTACTTTTTCCATGGCCTTCTTTTTATGCCTTCGGTACAGCGATGAGACGCCGATGCAGAACAGCATCCCGACGAAGCCGCCGCAGGTATCCAGCAGCACGTCCCAGGGGCTGGCATACCGTCCCGGCACAAAATACTGATGAAATTCATCTCCTGCGGCTGACAGGAAAACCCAGCCTGTGGTCAGCAGGTATAATTTCCGCTTCCGGCATATCCATTGGCGCCAGAGCAGATATACCAGCACTCCCATATAAGCGTATTCGGCGAAATGCGCCGTTTTCCTTATGAAATGTTCATATCGATCTTCCAGTCCTGCAACCTTCTCATCGCTCCAGGCATTGCCTGCAAGGGAATTGGCAATCTCCACGCCCTTTTGTGTAATACGCTGGCTCAGGGAAGAGGATTCGTCTCCGTCCTGGGCGGAAAAATGAAAGATTATAAAATACAACAGCAGTAATAACACAGCCGTAACGCCTGTAAGCATCCATTGATACTTCCGTGTCTTATCTGCCTGATTTAATTTTTCCATCATTTGCACTCCTGTCTGCTGCGGGCAAATCTGCTACGAACAAATTGTAGGAGAAAAGCCGGAATTTCTAAGGGTAACTGCTGCCTTTGTCATAGCAGTTTCGTCATAAAATTCTAATGTCAGAACGCCGTCTTCCGATTCTCTGTTATGAGTAATGCCCACATTTTTAATACTGAGTTCATGGCCGGCAAGCAGTGAGATGACCTGTGACAGAGAACCTGTGCGGTCCGCAATATCCACATAAATGCGGTAGGCGCGTTTGATGGGACCGCTGGATGCATTGATGAAGGAGGATCTGTAAATGCGGGCACTGTCAAATGCTTCATAAAGTGCGGCTTTGTCGCCGTTGTCAATGGATGACCGGAAATCTGTCAATGCTTTGATATAATCGGACAACAGGGAAGAGATATTTTCACCGTTGGTGAGACAGATCTGCTGCCACATAGCCGCTGAGGAAGAGGCGATTCTGGTGATATCTTTAAATCCTCCGGCGGCAATCATTTTCATAATGCCGTCTTGAGAGTCATGGTCATGAATCAAGTTCACCAGAGAGGCGGCAATGACATGGGGCAGATGGCTGATGGCACCAGTCACATAGTCATGTTTCCGGTAATCCAGTATCAGGGGGATGGCACCCATTGCCGATACCAGGCTGCGGTATGCCTCTAATTTTGGAGCGGGAACGGAAGCGGTGGGCGTGAGAATGTAGTAGGCATTTTCCAGCAGGGCAGCCTTGGAATTGACGAAGCCAGTCCGTTCGCTGCCTGCCATGGGATGCCCGCCGATAAATTGTTCCTCCAGTCCGGCTGCCTGTACGGCTTCATGTATGGAGGCTTTTACACTGCCCACATCCGTGAGCAGACAGTCCGGTTTGATAATTTCCTTTACAATGGACAGGTTATTGTCATTTTTTTGTACGGGAGCGCATAGGAACAAATAGTCGCATTGGGAAAATGTTCCGTCTACGGCTTCCGTGATTTCATCCGCAATTCCTTCCTGTCTGGCCAGAAGGAGGCTGTCCTTTTGAATATCGAAGGCGATGATTTTAATGGTATTGTCATATTGTTTTAAAGCTCTGGCAATGGAACCGCCGATAAGCCCCAGGCCGATAAAGCCGCAAGTCAAGTAAGACATAGAAAAATCCTCATTTTCTGCATATTTTATAAGAAACTTAAAAACTACCGTTACACAATACCACTTTAAAGCACGAAAATCAATAAGTAAAGTGGAAATGTTGAAATGGGGAAATAGCTGCTTTTGCGATTTCTGTGCCTGAAGCCTTCGGCGAAGGTCTGTTACTGTGAACGGAGTGAACAGTAACACAGCTGCCCGGGACAGTGTATAGAAGTAACAGTAAAGGTAGCAGCACGGTGATCTGGCTGAACTGTTATAATTAATAACGAAAGATTTACAATAATAGCTTGTAAAAATCAGAATATTTTAGTAAAATAGACCTATGGGAATGGAACCATTTGTCCTTGTCAGGTCGAAATGCCCAAATTACATAAAATTGGAGGAAAGTTATATGAAAGTTTACACAACTGACAAGATACGCAATGTAGTACTGCTTGGTCACGGCGGGAGTGGTAAGACCAGTCTTGCGGAGGCTTTTGCGTATTTGTCCGGTATTACATCCAGGATGGGCAGGGTGCCAGACGGCAATACCCTGAGCGACTACAGCAAAGAAGAACAGAAGCGTCATTTTTCCATCAATACCTCCATTATTCCGATTGAGTGGGAAGGATACAAGATTAATATCATAGATGCGCCTGGCTATTTTGATTTCGTCGGGGAAGCAGAAGAAGCTGTCAGTGCAGCAGGTGCAGCCATTATTGTAGTAAACGGCAAGGCCGGTATTGAAGTGGGAACACAGAAAGCATGGGAGCTTTGTGAGAAATATAAACTTCCCAGGTTTGTCTATGTCTCCAATATGGATGTGGACAATGCTTCCTTCCGTCAGGTGGTTGAAGACATGACAGCATTGTACGGCAAGAAGATGGCGCCTTTTCATCTGCCCATTCGTGAGGATGAGAAATTTGTCGGCTATGTGAATGTGGTTTCGGAGACAGGATACCGCTGGCAGGGCAAAGAGGTAGTGGAATGCGAGATACCGGAGTATAATAAGGCCAATCTGGAACTGTGCCGGGATACGTTGATGGAGGCAGTGGCTGAGACCAGTGAGGAAATGATGGAGCGGTATTTCGGCGGAGAGACTTTCTCGGAGGCGGAAATCAGAGCGGCTCTGCGCACGAATGTATGCGAGTGCAGTATTTTCCCTATGACAATGGGTTCCAATGTTCTGTGCCAGGGTGTATATACATTGCTGGATGATATTGTAAAATACATGCCAAGCCCGGAAAATCGTCAGGTGGCAGGCATCAATATGAAGACGAACGAAATCTATAACGCTGATTATGATTTTTCCAAGGCGAAATCCGCATATATCTGGAAGACCATTGTGGATCCGTTTATCGGCAAATATTCTCTGATTAAGGTGAATTCAGGTGTTCTGAAGACAGATGACCTGATTTACAATGTGGACAGGGATATTGAAGAGAAAATCGGCAAGCTCTATGTATTGCAGGGGAATAAGCCGTTGGAGGTGCCGGAGCTTCATGCGGGCGATATCGGTGCGCTGGCGAAGCTGACCGCTGCCAGAACCGGCAATAGCCTTGCTGCGAAGGCCACACCGTTGAAATTCGGCAAATTTGAAATATCCACACCGTATACTTCCATGAGATATAAGCCTAAGAACAAAGGGGATGTGGATAAGATTTCCCAGGCGCTTCAGAAGATGACGCACGAAGATTTGACATTGAAGGTGGTAAATGATTCTGAGAACAGGCAGACGCTGCTCTATGGCATGGGCGAACAGCATTTGGAGATTGTGGTAAGCCGTCTTCTGAATGAATATAAAGTGGAGGTGGAACTGGATCGGCCCAAGGTTGCTTACAGGGAGACTGTCAGAAAGCAGTCCGATGTGGAATACAAGTATAAGAAGCAGTCCGGCGGACATGGACAGTACGGCCATGTGAAGATGCGTTTCAGTCCGTCCGAAGATCTGGAGACGCCTTATGTATTTGAACAGGAGGTGGTAGGCGGCGCCGTTCCCAAGAATTACTTCCCCGCAGTGGAAAAGGGGCTGCAGGAATCGGTGTTAAAGGGGCCTTTGGCGGCATATCCTGTAGTTGGCGTGAAGGCTGTGCTCTATGACGGTTCCTACCATCCGGTGGATTCTTCCGAGCAGGCATTTAAGATGGCAACCATCCAGGCATTTAAGAAGGGCTTTATGGAGGCTCATCCGGTATTGTTAGAGCCCATTGCGTCATTGAAAGTAACCGTACCGGATGCTTATACCGGTGATGTCATGGGAGATTTGAACAAGAGAAGAGGACGTGTGCTGGGAATGACCCCTCTGGCAGGAGGAAAGCAGGTGATTGAGGCAGAGATACCTCAGAGCAGCTTATATGGTTACTGTACGGATCTTCGATCCATGACGGGAGGACGGGGAGAATATTCCTACGAATTTGTCCGCTATGAGCAGGCGCCTTCCGATGTGCAGGAGAAGGAAGTTGCTGCGAGAGCGGCTAAGGTTGCCGAAAATTCCGGCGATGAGTAATATGATGAAATGCGCTGTCCAAGGCAGGAAATCTGCCTTGAACAGCGTTTTCAGGCTGGCCGGTTATGAGGAAGGAGCATCTGCGCCATGGCCGCTTTTCTTCAGTATTTTATCAATCTGCGTCCGTTCTTCTTCGCTGCTGTGCTTTCTGATTGCAGCTATGGCGGCGCTCATTTCCTGTGGAGTAAACGTCAGGTTTTCCTGTTTTGCCTTCTTCATCAAAGGCATCAGATACGTCATCATTTCTTTCTGGCTTTTTCCGCGGCCTTCGGAGAAAAGCTGGCCTAAGAAATCCAGTTTCTGTTTTGGAATTTCATTTACAAGAGGGTCTGCCATCCAGGCAGGTCTGGTTTCATTATCCATTAGAACTCCTTTCTTGGTTTACAGTTTATACTGCGCATCGGTTAAATTTACAGTACAACCAGACTGCAGACTGCCAGCCGGGTACTTTCCCGGAGGCATCACTGTAAATCCCGGCGGTCTGCAGTATAAGACGTCTGCCGGTATAGTGGTTCCGTGAGATTCTCTCCGGATCCGGGTGTATTACAGACTGCACATCATGAGGTATCTGTATCCGGTGCGGGATTGTCATCAGGTTCCGTATGATTTCCGAACATTTGAAAAAGGGATGACAGATCCATATCGGGCATGTTGAACATGCCTGACATATTGGGCATGCCTGACATGCTGGTGAAGAAATCCATGGGATTGTCACCGCCTGCTCCCTCAGGAAAAAGTTCCTGTATCATCTGTATCATTTCCATCATTTCCTGCATTTTCTTCATATTGACCAGCATGTTTTTCATGTTCTCAATTTTTGTCCGTCCTTCCGGATCGCTGAAGGGAAGCAGTTCGTCCAAGAGGCTGATGGTATCTGTATTATCGCCCTGGAAGAAGTTGGCAGATAGCTGCTTGTCGGTTCCAAATAAGCGATTGCCTGGATGACGGTGCAGAAAAGAGAGGGTATATTGCAGTTCCAGCAGCTTTATGTAGACTGCAAAGCCGCTTTGATGTTCCGGGGCAAGTCTTGGAAGAAGTATTTTTAATATCTGGATGCGGTTTGTAGTAAAAAGGGAGTCAAATGCAGCAATTATTTTTGAACTTTGATCCTCCATAGCGGCGCACTCCTTTCAGGACAAGAATGGTTATTTTTATTCTATGTAGGAGTGGCAGCGCTTATGAATATGGAATCGGAACATGCTATGGATTCACAGTCTTTCATGTAATCAGGGAATTTGGCATATCATGAAGCCCCATGGGATACTTTGATCATGGGAAAACAGGCTCCCGACAGGAAGCAAGTTCCCATAGGAGCCTGTTGTAAGATTACTGCTTAGTTGCAGCCGCAGCCGCATCCGCAGCCACAGTTGTTTCCGCAGTTATTGCCGCAGTTATTGCCGAAGCCGGAGCCGTTGCCGCAGAAGCAGGAGAGCAGTAAGATCCAGATGAGCCATTCGCAGCCGTTATTGCCGCCGAAGAAGCTGCCGCATCCACAGCTGTTGCCGCATCCACAGTTATTACTACATCCACAGCCGTTATTTCCGCCGGCCAGGGACAGCAGCAGGATAATCCATATCCAGCTGTTGCACCCACAGCCGTTATTCTGGTTGCTTACGCAACCGCAAGAATCGTTAGAGCAGCCACAATTTGTAGCAGTTAAATCACTCATTTTTTTTCCCTCCAAAGGATATTTATGCTTTATTCTATGCGCATGAGCATGTCAATGTTTCCGGGGTGTGTAAAGGAAATTTAAAAATATCCGGAAATCCAATTTTCGGGAAAACTTGCTATTTTGCTCTGGGCATGGTACGATAAATCAGTATTGTGACACAAGGCTGACGGCAGCTGTGCCGTTTATAAACGAAGAAGCTTTGTACGATAAGCGGCGGGCGGAAAGTTTTTATAGTAAATAACTACCACATCTTGGAAAAGGGCTTGCAATAATTTCAATATATAGTAAAATAGAATAGAAAGGCATATGATACACGAAGGAAGGAATATGGCACAAAAGGTTTATACAGTGGAGGGCAGGCAGTTTCGCACGGAGAGCGATTATGCCCGTGCAAAGCATGATAAGGAATTAATCGACAGACTCCGGGCAAGGACGAATTATAAGGATAAGAAGGAGCTGGAGTCGTTAAGGGAGGGGCTGCAAAGCGGAAAGTATAAGTTTCTGACCCTTCTGGGACAAGACTTTCAGGAAGAGGTGGAAGCACAGATCAAGATGGTTTCTTCCGGCAGAAACGGAAAAAAAACTTTCCATGGAAATAAAGCTTCAGGTAATATGAAGGCAAAGCCCGGAAAAGGCGCTGCAGATCATGGGGATGGAGCAGGGAGCGCTGCAGCAAGTAAGGTATCGGATTCGGCGGTGGAAGAGGTTCTGCTTCATCAGGAACGGCGGAGGAAATGGATTCTGAGAGTGAGCAGTATGGTTGCCGTACTATGTCTGGGATATTTTGGGATTTATTCCTATTATCATTACAAGACAGAGAGTGCTTTTCGGGAGTTAAATGCATTGAAAGAAGAAGCGGATAATGTGATTGCCGCTCCGGCAGCGTCTAGCGGGCCTCTGTTTACTTTGGATGATGTGCCTCCGGAGAAGGAAGTGCTGGATG
Organism: uncultured Acetatifactor sp.; assembly: GCA_910584435.1. Lineage (GTDB taxonomy): Bacteria > Bacillota > Clostridia > Lachnospirales > Lachnospiraceae > Acetatifactor. The sequence continues at coordinate 39,889 of CAJUAP010000001.1, read as the reverse complement.
AATATAAAAAATTATTAAATAATAATAAAAGACTTATCGGATGGATAAAAATTGACGATACAAATATAGATTACCCTGTTTTGCAGACAGAGAATAATGAGTACTATCTGGATCACAATATAAATGAAGAATATGATATCAACGGTTCTATTTTCATGGATAAGGATTGTGATGTAATCAAGCCCAGTACCAATTACATATTGTACGGACATCATATGAAGAACGGCAAAATGTTCGGAAAACTGGATTTATATCAGAATGAATCCTATTATAAGGAACATCCTTACATCAGTTTTGATACTATATATGAGAAGGGGACTTATCAGGTGATGTATGTGTTCCGTTCCAGAGTGTACAAAGAGACAGAGATTGTTTTCAAGTATTATCAGTTTATAGATGCAAACGGCGAGCAGGAGTTTGATTCCTATATGCAGGAAATGGCGGCTGTATCACTATATGATACAGGTGTGACGGCAGTGTACGGAGATCAGCTTCTGACCCTCTCTACCTGTGATTATCAGGAGACTGACGGGCGTTTTGTTGTAGTGGCTAAAAAGATCGCAAAGGAGTAAGGAGATGGCTGGTACTGTGAAAGATGCGAAAAAAGTAAAAAAGAAAAAGAGGCTGAAGAGGTCCATACGCAAGACGCTGGGGGCTTTGTTCATGGCAACCGCTCTTGTGATTGCGGCAATACCTGTGGACAGCATGCAGGCTGCGGGGGAGAATACTATGGCAAGGGCAGCCAGTGTGGCGGCTACTGATCCTAATGCACAGGTTACAACAAATTCCGTGAATATTCCGCAGATAACAGATATGGATGAAACCATATATACGTCAGAAGATCAAATATATCAATTTGCGTATATAACTGAAGGCGACAGTAAGGTAGCTGTTATTACGGGATATGCCGGAGGTCAATTGGACGGCGGTATGCTGACCATTCCGGATACCGTAGCTGCATATAAACAGTATACGGTGTCACAGGGTACATCCAACGGTTTTGCTGCAGTGGGACAGAATGGCTGTTTTCTCTTTTACCGCAGGAGAGTGGAAGAGGCTGTTTCCCCAACTGCTCTGCCGACATTAGGCATATATCCTGATTTTTATAAAGATACCGGAAGACGGGAGACAGATAATGACGGTGTCGTAACAAGGTATATTTATACGAAAGAGACCGGGGAGTATCTGCCCTGTTATCTTGCCAATCGCAGCGAATGGGAAGGATATGACGAGAGGGAATTATATTATGATAAAGACGTTGCTCAGGTTGGCGATCCGAGTACAAATACGGACCCGCCGACAAGTGCAACGGAGGCAGATGCGCAGTTCCAGCGGACAAGGGAACAGCAATATCAGCGAATCAGAGGTGCCAAGGTATATTATATCAGCAATCAATATAAGGATGAGAACGGGAACTGGCAGCGGATCACAGAGGCAACAAAGGAAAAGGGTGTTTTTGCAGGCGCTACCAATGTCAGTACGGTAAAGTTCGGGAAAGAATTCAAGGGAATCGGCGACTATGCATTTTATGGGATAGGTCTTTCAACGCTTGATCTGGAAGAGAGCAACGGCCTGAATACCATTGGCGAGGGCGCTTTTCAGGACTGTATCCGGCTGAATTCGGTGAAGCTGTTTGCAGGCAGTCCCATGTCGGAGTTAGGAAAAGCGGCATTTAAGGGATGCAGCGAACTGGCCAGCTTCACTCTTCCCTGGAGTGTGGGACAGATTGGAGACTCTGCCTTTGAAGACTGTATTAAGCTTCAGACAGTTGATCTGTGCAGCGATGGAGATAATGCAAACGGTACTACAAGCAGTAATATGCTGAGAAAGATAGGTGTGTTCGCATTCAAAGGATGTGAGCTGCTGCAGTCTGTGACACTGCCTGCCGGTATCAGCGATGAACTGTATCTCTCGATTTTTGAGGGGTGTGATTCGCTGCAGTTTATCTGTACCAGAAACGGAAGCCTGAAATTTAAGAATGATGGGGATTATTATACATTTGATAATTTTAAAGCGGAGGTAGGAGAGGAATTCTATTTTGAGGGACTTGCCACTTCTGCGATTCATGACCAGGCAAGGGAGCAGTGCATTCCTTTCAGCTATCTGGCTATAGATGAGAAGGGTAATTACTACAGAGTGGGACAGTGGGAGATTACATTGCCGGATGCAGATGGCAGTGCAAATCAGACAAATACCTTTGTGGTAACTTCGGACAATGTTTTATGCAGCTATTCTCATAGCCCGGACAGCGGATCAGTACCCAAGACCATCATTATACCTTCTAAAATCGGTCCGTTGGAGATTAATATACTTGGAGAAGGGGTATTCCTTAATAAGTGCAATCTGGAGACAGTGGTCATACCGAATACGGTAAATGAGATCAGGGACAGGGTATTTCAGGGATGCCATAAATTACGGGATGTGATTTTTGATGAATTTGGTGGAAAGAATGTAACCGTGGGCAGCGATGCGTTTTTGACGCAGTTTGTTTCAGGCAGTCATGACAGCTCCTGCAGCGGCACCATTGATACGCCTTCGGAAAAGCATCTGTGTATTACAGGACCTGTATCGGCTGAGTTTGGTCCATACCGCTATGCCATGACAGAGGGGAATTATTTTACTTCGGGAAGCCAGGCAAAGCAGTATATTACGTATTACAGCGGCTGGCCGCAGAATCTTGAGATAAGATATAATGAAGAGACCCATCTGAGTGAGCTGGTGGACTTCCCCGCAGTGTCAGAGCTGACGGGCAGTAAGTACTCGGTTGCGGGCGGGTATCGTTATCTTCACGTTCCGGGCAAGGACAATGCATATGAAGAAGCTATAAAGAATGCCTTTACCAATTATCAAGGTGCAGGTTATAACCTGTCAAGTTTGACCCCCAATGAGAGAGCTATTATCGAGACTGCATTGGATATTGTGGTTCCGGAAGGGGTTCAATCCATCAAGGAAGGTTTAATAAGACAGAAAGAAAAGTTGGATGAAGGAGCGTTTGGTACACAGCCTTTTTCCAAGACGCTGACCGCTCAGAGCCTGACTTCCGTTACAAGTCCTCAAACGGATGCACAGGGAGAGATTGTAGATGGAACCGGTACATTTGCCGGATGCAAGAACCTGACCAGCATTACTTTGAACAGTACCACATACGGGGACGGCACAACAGCAGGACTTACGGAAGTAGGGGATTATGTATTCCGGGATTGCTCGGGTCTCACACAGATGGCGCTCCCGGCAACGGTTGAAAAGATGGGAATTGTACCTTTCCGAGGGTGCGGTAAAGGTTTAAGCTTTGTGAATTTCCAGAATAATCCGAAATTTACCTGTGAAAATGCAATTATTTACGGCCCCGCAGAAGACGGAACCGAGAAAGGGAAGCTGGTGGAATGTCTGGAAGGCAGAAGTACACCGTTTGTAGGAGGTACGGAGCTTTCAGGTGTAACAGAGCTTGGACAGGAAGCGTTTATCGGCACCGAGGTGGTGGAAGTGGATCTGACGGAATCTGCCGTGAAGTCCGTTCCGGTGAGAGCTTTTGCCAATACAAAGAACCTTTATAAAATCAGTCTGCCCTATTCGCTTGTCAATTTTGATGATTATGCTTTTGAGGGCAGCGGTGTCAATAATTTTGTCGTGAGGTCTACATCCAGTATAATGAGAAGCGGCTCCAATGCTTTTACTGGATTGACAACAGATCCCGAAAAGGTAATCTGGCAGGCAGCTCCTGATACCGTTGCACAGGAAATCGGGGAACTATGGCATTTCAATGTAATGGATCTGGATACACCGGTCTACTATAAGGTTACATTCTATTATTGGGACAATGAACAGAAGAAGGATGTCCAGGTAGATGCGGAAGACCAGTATTCCAGTGTGGATGATGTGGTATTCCCTGCACAAGTGGGAGATGAGGTGGAAAAACCTCTTGACGGTGAGGTTCAGAAAGCAATTCTTACCGAGTGGAGTTTTGTTCAGAGCGGAAATACATGGCTTTTTACGGCACAGTATGCAAAGCCGCAATGGGAAGTTACTTTCGTGGATTCTGCCCAGCCGCCCCATTTTGATCCTCTTAAGATATTTGTGGCAAACGGCGGAAATGCATTGAACAATGCGGAAGTCACGAAGCTGTTAGAAGAGATGGAAACCAATGGTATTACAGGGTTTAGGTGTAATGACGGCGATCTGACACAAGTGACTAAGAATCTGACGGCTACGGCAGACTATGGGACAGAGCATACATTGACTGTTCAGGGCGGTACGATGCAGGACGGCAGTACCACAGGCAGCTTTGAGGCAGGAGCAAAAATTATCATTATTGCGGATACGCCCACAGAGGGCAATGAGTTTTCAACCTGGTCCAGTCTGCCTGATTTATCGGCGACAACCATTTTGAATAAAGCAAACCCTCAGACTGTATTTACGATGCCCAATGAGGATATTGTGGTAATAGCTGAGTTCAGAAATATTAACAGCGGCGGTACGGATTCATCCAGAAGCCATACACTGACGGTTCAGAACGGAAGCGGTTCCGGAACCTATAAGACAGGAGAACAGGTGATTATCACTGCCAATCCGGCACCGGCAGGGCAGTCTTTTAAAGAATGGTCATTTACGCCGACCACGGCGGTTTTGCTGGATAAAGATAAGGCCGAAACGGTAATTACCATGCCGGACAGCAATGTTACGGTCATGGCAAATTATCAGATAGGAAGCGGAAATAACGGTGATGACCCCAATGCAAGCCCGGGGCCGAGTGATGATCCGAATGCAAGTCCGGCTCCCAGCGGTCAGGTGCATTCCCTGGTAGTACACAACGGAAGTAATTCGGGAAGTTATCTGGCAGGACAGCAGATTATCGTTGTGGCCAATGATCCGCCGGCAGGACAACAGTTCAGCAGCTGGACGGTAAGCCCGGCATCCACCGTAGTTACGGATAAGAATTTATCTGCAATCATAGTGACAATGCCGGATAACGATGTGGCGCTTGTGGCTAACTACAAGGCAATACCCACAGGCTCAGGCAACACCACCGGTTCCGGTAATACTACAGGAACGAATAATAGCACTAATCGTCCCAGTGGGAATGCACCGGTGGGCGGAGGAACCCAGGTTGTGATAGATAAAAACGGGATTTCCAATACAGGCGTGGTACAGGTAACGGTCAACGGCTCTTCTGATAATTTTGTGGTTAAGGTTACAGAGAACAGTGAGGCCACTGCAGCGGTTTTGAAAGCATTGTTAGCTGAATTCGGCAATCTGGATCGTATTAAGTATGTGCCAATGGATATCTCGCTGTATGATTCAACCGGAACAAGAAAGATTACGGATACAAAAGGATTATCTATTACACTGACATTGCCATTACCTGATTCCCTGATACCTTATGCCGGCAACAACAAGGTTGCAGGTGTGGTAAATGACAGGCTGGATAAGCTGTCACCTAAGTTTACTACCATTAATGGTGTATCCTGTATTACTTTTACAGCGGAACATTTTTCGCCATACGTTATTTATGTGGATACGGGTAATACATCCTCTTCCGGCACCGTATCTGACAGTACGCCGAAGACTGGCGATGGAATTCATCCAAAATGGTTCCTGTCCATTGGTCTGGCGAGTTTGTCCTTCGTAATGTTCATGCAGAAGGATAATAAGAAATCCGGGAAGAAGCAGAAAGTGAAAGTCAGGGCGCGGTAATTGTCTGCCTGAAGGACATTTTGTTATGCGTGGCAGTGACTGGAAATGATATAAGCCAAAAATAACATGGCGTGTGGCAATATGCCATACGCCATGTTATTATAATATCATAATATCAGGCAGAGTACTCCTCGAAATCGAAAGTGAGTTATCATAGCGTCGGGTGTGCATCAGCGTCACTGTTCAGTGTCTTTGTCTGAGCTGTTATATAGTATAAGAGGTAGATTATGAAGCAAAAACAACAATATTATAAGAAGAGAAAGCGTTTTTTGGGTGTACTGATGATTGTATTGGCACTCATTATTATGCAGCTTCCTGTAACAGAGGCAGATGCGGCGTATTCCACCGATTTTAAGATGAATGGCAGTACATTGGTGAAATACAGGGGGCCTGATAAAAACGTAACCATTCCGGATTCAGTGGAGGTTATTGGACGAGGCGCTTTTGAAGACAATACCAATATTGAACTTGTGGTGATACCAAATTCCGTGAAGCGCATTGATCCCTATGCCTTTTGGGGGTGTGATAATCTGGATACTGTAGTACTCGGAAACGGACTGACCGAGGTGGGAGATTATGCTTTCACAGGATGTAAGGGATTGGAGCAGATGACGATTCCCTCTAATGTGAAGAGTATTGGAATTAAGGCATTTGCTGATTGTATCAATATGACAGACATCAGCATTCCTCCGGAAACAGTCACGATACACGAGACAGCCTTTGACAATTGTAACAGACTTACCATACAGGGAGAAGAACATAGTGCAGCGGCAGAATATGCAGAAGCCTTCCAAAAACGCCAGGAGGAAAGGGCGGAAATGGAGGATTTATTGGGAGGCCATACGCCTTCAGAGCCGGATACGCCGACAGCAACGCCGGTGCCTACGGCGCCGCCTCCTGTTGTGGATTCTCTGCTTGGAAGCACCCATGTTGTAGGAAACAGGGCAGTTTTCCTGATAAACGGTCAGACGCTGCCGGTGTATGACGGACTGCCCGAACCTGAGACTCCGCCTTTGGCAGATATGATGGGAAGCGGTAAAATTCCAAAATATACGGTTGTAGACGGAGAAGCGGTTGCGGATCACGCTTATTATTCCAGTGTGGGATTGGGGAGCCTGATGCTGCCGGATGGAATCAGGGAGATAGGACAGTTTTCTTTTGCGAGAAGTTCTTTGGCGGCTGTGCTGCTGCCGGAGGGGGTGGAGTGCATTGACTATGGTGCTTTTTATCATTGTGATTCATTGGAAAGCGTAACGATTCCGGATACTGTTATGTGTGTGGAGCCCAATGCATTTGCTCACACGCCTTGGGTGGACAATTTCCTGGCCGGCAGGACAGAAGAGGGAGATTTTCTGATAGAAGGCGGTGTACTGATAGCATACCGGGGGAATTTTCAGAATGTTGAGATTCCGGAAGGGGTGAGGGTCATCGCTGCAGAAGTATTTCAGAAACATACAGAGATAAAGAGTATTTCCTTTCCGGATAGCTTGAGGGTGATTGGTGAAGGCGCTTTTGAAGGCTGCAGTCAATTGAGGCAGATTCAGTTCGGCCAAGGTGTGGAGGAAATCAAGGACAGGGCCTTCTATGGAATCAGTACGCTTTTAACGAATATCACCTTGCCCGGGACAGTGAAGAAGCTGGGCTTACAGGCATTTGGCAATGTGCTGCTGGTCTATGAAGGTGAAGAGCCGGAGCATACGTATGAAGTTTCTGCGTCCAGACTATCCAATCAGGCATATCGAATATACGGGAATAATGGAGTGCAAAGTGCAGGAATAACGGTAATGGGACCGGATGGCGCTTCTGCGTCCATGGAAAATGTTGACAGGGCTTATACGCTGACCATAGAGACATTGCCGGAGAGTGATGAAATGGAGAAGGCATTCAACCGTTCCTTTCAGAATGCCGTACCTGTAAATCGGATGATTTATCGCATGTCTCTGACGGATGAAAGCCAGATTCCCCTGACGAAGCTGGGGGCACAGACAATGACAGTGTATCTGCCTGTACCGGATGCTTTGAGCGGACAGAGACTGAGGCTTTTGGTATTGGATAGAAACGGGCAGGTGGAAGATGTTCCACTGGAACGAGTTTCGGCAGACGGAAGGCAGATGTTTCAATTCCAGATGAATTATGTGTCGCAATTTGTACTGTATGGAACCGGTGATATCGGCAGCGAGATGCCCGTTGAAGTCATGGACGTGACGATAAACAGTCTCAGTGCGGCACCGGGAGCTGTACCTTCAGTGCAGATACAAGAGGGAGATGATATTATTCCATTGTGGCGCAGACTGGAATTCTGGGTGGGAGGTGCATTGCTTCTGACAGGAGTCATTCTGCTGACAGCCGGGTATAAGAATAGGCGTTGAAATATAGCAAATGTAACGATAGTTATGGATTTGAGGAATGCGAACATCAAGAAGTTCCCGGCATACAATAAATGAAAAGTATATGCCGGGAACTTCTTGATTATGCAGCGTGTAAGAGAATTGGTAGCAGCAAATATGCCAAATGGAATAGATGGAAGAGGTGTGACAATAGCAGTATTGGATTCAGGAGTGAGTAATCATCCTGATCTGATGGGCAGGGTGATAGGATTTCGGGATTTTGTTGGACATAGGAATCTGATGTACGATAATAATGGGCATGGTACTCATGTCTGCGGTATTTTATGCGGTAATGGAGGCATTTCCGCAGGATTGTACCGCGGAATGGCACCAGGGGCGAAACTGGTGGTGGGGAAAGTTCTGGATGAGAGAGGCGATGGATGTGCGGAGACTATGCTGGAGGGCTTGAATTGGATTCTGCAGGAGAGAGAGACGTATGGAATTCAAGTTCTGAATATTTCCGTAGGTATTGGCACACTGGATGAATGGGCGAAGGAAAGAGCGTTACAGATTAAAATTGAAGAGCTATGGGAAATTGGTATTCTGGTGGTTTGTGCTGCCGGCAATAAAGGACCCGGTGACAATACCATTTCTTCTGTGGGCGGCAGTAACAGAGTGGTAACCGTAGGGTGCCATGATGGCAGATATGGCGGAGAAAATCCTGCAAGATGTGAGACATATTCCAGCAGAGGAAAACCGGGAAGCTTTATTCGTAAGCCGGATCTGGTGGCGCCGGGGACGGATATTGTTTCATGTAACGCGTATTATCATAATTTCATTGGAAAAAACAGAAAAGCGTATACGGCGAAAAGCGGTACTTCTATGGCGACACCTATTGTATCCGGGGCGGCGGCATTATTGTTTCAGAAGTATCCGGACTGTACTAACGAGCAATGTAAACAGAAACTGCAGTTTTCCGCAACTGATCTGGGACTTCCCTGGAATCAGCAGGGATGGGGAATGCTGCATGTAGGAAGATTGCTCCTGTAATAGTGTGCAGCAAGAATCCAATACACACAGAAGAATGCCAGGCGAACAAGACCGCCCGGCATTCTTCAGAACGTGCTCTTTGCGCTTTACATGTACAAGTTCATGGATTCTTACTTTTTAATATATTTTTCCAATTGGCGTGTAACATCCTGTATTTCAATCGGTTTAGCAATATGGGCATTCATACCGCATTCCAGGCATCGCTGAATATCTTCGGAAAAAGCATCTGCGGTCATGGCAATGATTGGAATTTCTTTTGCATCTGCCCGGTTTAGTTCCCGTATTGCTGTTGTCGCCTGATAGCCGTTCATGACCGGCATTCTGAGATCCATTAGTATCGCATCATAATAGCCTTCTGATGATTGCTCAAATTTATCAAGGCATATCTGGCCGTTTTCTGCCCAATCCAGCTCTAAACCTACCGCACTGAGCAATTCGTTGGCAATCTCCCAGTTGATGTCATTATCTTCCGCCAATAAAATACGTTTGCCTTCCAGTCTGAAGGTTTTCTGAACAGTTGCATTGCTCTGTGCAGATTCAGCGGCTATGATTTCCGGAGATACAATGTATGGTTTCAATCCATAAAACAAGGTGGACTTGAAAAGCGGTTTTGCAATGAAACCTGTGACACCTGCTTCCCTTGCTTCATTCTCTATCTCGTTCCAGTCATAGGCGGAGATAAGTAATATGGGAATATCCGCTCCATATCGCTTACGGATTTCACGGGTGGCAGCAATTCCATTCATTCCAGGAAGCTTCCAGTCTAAAAGGATTATCTGGTAATCATCCTGCATGAGATGGTTCTCATCTATTTTCTGCAGTGCCGTCTCTGCGTCCAGGCACCAATCGGCTTTGAGACCGATAGACTTAAGAGATTCTATTGCGCTTTCACACAACTGTTCATTATCGTCTACCACCAGCATTTTCCATTCCGGCAGTACCATATCAACTTCGGATACTTCGGCTTTTAATAAATCCAGTGTTACATGGAAAGTACTCCCTTTTCCCAATTGGCTGTCTACAGAAATGTTGCCTCCCATGGCATCTACAATATATTTTGTAATTGTCATTCCCAGACCGGAACCTTCCGTTTTCTGGACTCTGGTATTGTCTTCACGAGTGAAGGATTCAAATATCTTGGCTTGGTATTCTTTTGACATGCCGATACCGTTGTCCTGCACTATGACATGTGTGCGGATATAGGATTCCCCCTTTGGAGAGGTTTCCTCATACATGGACATATGAATGGTTCCTTCTTCCGGAGTGAATTTTACAGCATTGCCAAGGAGATTGATTAATACCTGATTCAGGCGTATACTGTCACAGCATACATTTTCCGTAGAGATATCATGAATAAATATGTTAAATTGCTGTCTCTTAGCTTTGACCTGGGGCTGCATAATATTTACAATACTTTCCATGACTTCCCTGAGAGAAACCTGATCCATATTCAAAGTCATTTTCCCGCTTTCGATCTTTGACATATCCAGCACATCATTGATGAGTCCCAGAAGGTGTTTGCTGGACAGGGAAATTTTCTTCAGGCAGTTCTGAACGGAATCACGGTTATCAATATTTGTGATGGCTATCGCTGTCATGCCCACAATGGCATTCATAGGGGTGCGGATGTCATGGCTCATATTGGAGAGGAATTCACTTTTTGCTTTATTGGCATGTTCAGCGTCTCTGCGGGCATGTTCAGCTTCTTCGCCTGCCTTAGCCAGTGCAGCCATCTGCTTTCGGGATATTTTTACATATTGATAGAAAATGAATCCCAGAGAAAGCACTGCAATCAGGGAAACAATATAAACCATACGGCTCCATTCGTGTCCCATTTGATTGACGACTGTGGTTAGCTCTGCATATGGCATGATGGTTACCAGATACCATTCGCTGTTAGACAAGCGTGTGCAGTAAATATGCCGCCGGTCTTCTGCAGTACCGACAATGGCAGAATAATCGACATCGGTCTCCATGACGCCTTTCAGCTCCGTAACATATTCGTCCGCTTCCTTGGAATGCTCGTTAAACATGGAACGAAACTGTGTGAAATAATTTTCTCCTACAGCGCTGCTGGTTTTTATGACATAGCTGCCGTCCTTTCGGATAATACAAGATGACACGATGGAATTACCCGAATCCAGAAATAAAATCTCACTCATATATTTTGCCGAGAGTCCTGCCACCAATGCGGTACACTTATTTCCATCGGACATTATATAGTCACAGGAAACACCCAGAAGAACAAGCTCTTTTCCGCTGCTGTCAACCCCGGCAGCAACTTTTGGCTGATTATTGTTGAGGCTCTTCAAGAAAGGCTCCGGATCCACTGCGTTTATGTCATCTCCATATATCATTTCGACTTTGCCATTCGGAGAGCAGAGCGCCAGATATTCAAATCCTCTCGCCATTGCATGATATTCCAGATTTGCAAGAAGTTTATCATGTTCATTGATATTGCCGGGCATTTCAGGGGGAAGCGTGGCTATAATGGCACTGAGCTGCGAAATGCGGAAATCAATAATGGTTTCATAATGCAGCGTGATTTGTTCATTCATACCGGTCATATAAAGTTTTCCCACTTCCTCAATGGTTTCTTCGCTTTTCTTGTTCATGAAAGTTCCAAGTAAAGAAAAAAGAATTACAATCAGAAGGGCTACCCCTGCCAGGCTGATGGATAATTTACGAAGTTGTTTGTCTTTTAGTTGCACTTTTGACTTATGCCTCCTGCTGCCGTGTATTTTGTAGTGATAACATTCCAGGAACTATTATGAGATGTTCCGTGATATGATGTTCACAAGAGTATTCTAACAGAAATTTAGTTAAGTGACAAGGTTAGATAAATTTTTCTTTTCGTTTTGACCGTTCAATTTTATCTTTTGCTTCAAAAAAGATTGACACAGCCGGTATAATTGTATACAATTATACGAAATGAAAAGAACTGGTCTTCCAAAGCTTACATGAATGCCCGTACCCTGCGGGCGGGGAGGTATCATTATGAGAGATAATTTGACATTTCAGAATCGTCCTGTAACTATGAATCATAATAATAATCTTCTTCAGATAGAAGAGCATATGTATATTCTGGATGATGTAGAGCGGCCCAATGTGTTCCGCAATATGTTTCCGTATTCGGAGATTCCCAAGATTCCTTTCAACGACAGAATCGTACCCCATAATATGCCCAGGGATATCTGGATCACGGACACGACCTTCCGGGACGGCCAGCAGTCCAGAGCACCTTATACCACGGAACAGATTGTGACGATTTATGATTATCTGCATAAGCTGGGGGGGCCGAACGGCATGATTCGCGCCAGTGAATTCTTCCTGTACAGTAAGAAGGACAGGGATGCCGTGTATAAATGTATGGAGAGGGGCTATGAATTTCCGGAGGTGACAAGCTGGATTCGTGCCAGTAAAGAGGATTTCAAGCTGGTAAAGGAAATTGGTATGAAGGAGACAGGGATTCTGGTCAGCTGCTCTGATTATCATATTTTTCTGAAGCTGAAGATGACAAGAAGGCAGGCAATGGATCACTATCTGAGTGTAATTCGGGAATGCCTGGAAGAAGGGATAAGCCCCAGATGCCATCTGGAGGATATTACAAGAGCGGATATCTACGGATATGTAGTGCCGTTTTGTCTGGAATTGATGAAGTTAATGGAAGAGTACGGAATTCCTATTAAAGTAAGGGCCTGTGATACCATGGGCTATGGCGTGAACTATCCGGGAGCGGTCATACCGAGAAGTGTGCAGGGTATTATTTACGCCATACATACCCATGCGGGAGTACCCCATGCTCTGATTGAATGGCATGGACATAATGATTTCTATAAAGCAGTGTCCAATTCCACGACCGCGTGGCTCTATGGATGTTCCGGTATCAATACTTCTCTGTTCGGCATTGGAGAGAGAACGGGCAATACACCGCTGGAGGCAATGGTATTCGAGTATGCGCAGATCAAAGGGGATTTGAACGGAATGGATACCACAGTGATTACAGAACTGGCGGAGTATTATGAGAAGGAAATCGGTTATCGGATTCCACCCAGAACTCCTTTTGTGGGAAAGAATTTTAATGTCACCAGGGCCGGCATTCATGCGGATGGACTATTGAAGAATGAAGAGATATATAATATTTTTGATACGGAGAAATTCCTGAAGCGGCCTGTATTGTGTGCCATATCCAACACTTCCGGTCTGGCCGGCATTGCCCATTGGATCAATACATATTATAAATTGAGCGATGATAAGCAGGTGGAGAAGAATTCTGCGCTTGTAAAAGAGGTGAAGAAGTGGGTGGATGAGGAGTATGCCGGCGGCCGCGTGACGGTGATGACAGATGAGGAAATTGTTGCCTGTGTGGAGCAGGTGTGTCAGGAACAGAATCTTTCATTGGGATGATATTTGTAATGTTATATTTCTGTGAGCAGCAGGGGAGGAGAAATGGGTAAGTATGATGTAAAGCAGGAGGTTACTGACAAGTACTCCCTGCGAGGGCGTGTATTCAATAAGCTGCGGGATGATATTTTAAGCGGCAGATATGCGGATCACGAAGAATTAAAGGAAGTGGCAATAGGTGAAGAAATGGGGGTGAGCCGCACGCCGGTGCGAGAAGCATTCCGGCAGTTGGAATTGGAGGGTTTGCTTCAGATCATTCCGAATAAAGGCGCTTATGTAACGGGCATTACGGTGCAGGATGTGAAGGACATCTATATGATTCGCTCCCGGCTGGAGGGGCTGTGTGCCAGATGGGCAACGGAGCATATTACGGATACACAAATGAGGGAGATGGAAGAAAATGTGTATCTTGCCGAGTTTCATGCGCAGAAGGGACAGTTGGAACAGCTTGCGGAGTTGGATAATCGTTTTCATGAGATTATGTACGAAGCCTGTGCAAGCAAAATATTGGAGCATCTTCTGAAAGATCTTCACCAGTATGTGCTGCGGGTGCGTAAGAAGACATTGGCAAAAGCAGACAGAGGGTTAAAGTCTAATGAAGAGCATAAGAAAATTATGGAAGCCATTAAGGCAGGAGACGGAGATTGCGCGGAGAAACTTGCCAATTGCCATATGATAAATGCTTATCAGAATATGGTACAGAATGGTCTGCAGGAGGCATATCAGGGTAGAGAGGCAGAGACCCATGCAGTGTCCGGATAAGTTTACATGTGAGGATAACTTGTTGAGAATATTGTATGGATACCTGCGAAATTATAAATGGAGGAAATTAAATGGATAAGATTAAGATGACTACGCCGCTGGTGGAGATGGACGGGGATGAGATGACAAGGATTCTCTGGCAGATGATAAAAGAAGAATTATTGCTTCCATACATTGAACTGAAAACGGAGTATTACGATCTTGGCCTGGAGCATCGGAATGCAACGGATGACCAGGTGACGGTAGATTCGGCCAATGCCACATTGAAGTATGGCGTTGCCGTAAAATGCGCTACCATTACGCCGAACGGGGCAAGGATGAAGGAGTACAGCTTAAAGGAAATGTGGAAAAGTCCTAACGGAACCATACGTGCAATTCTTGACGGAACGGTATTCCGTTCGCCTATTCTTGTAAAAGGAATTGTACCGTATGTGAAAAACTGGACTAAGCCTATTACGATTGCCCGTCATGCCTATGGCGATGTATATAAGAATACGGAGTTGAAAGTACCCGGGGCCGGCAGGGCGGAGCTGGTGTTTACGGCTGAGGACGGTACGGAAACCAGGGAACTGATTCATGAATTTACAGGAGCAGGCATTCTGCAGGGAATTCATAATACGGAGAAATCCATCAGCAGTTTTGCAAGAGCATGTTTTGGCTATGCAGTTGATACCGGACAGGATTTGTGGTTTTCTACAAAGGATACCATTTCCAAAAAATATGACCATACATTTAAAGATATTTTCCAGGAAATTTATGATGCGGAGTATAAGGCAAAATTTGAAGAATTGGGCATCACTTACTTTTATACGCTGATTGATGATGCGGTGGCCAGGGTCATCCGTTCGGAGGGAGGCTTCATCTGGGCATGCAAAAATTATGATGGTGATGTTATGTCCGATATGGTGGCAACGGCCTATGGCGATCTGTCTATGATGACATCTGTTCTGGTGTCTCCCGGCGGCGCCTATGAGTATGAGGCGGCACATGGTACGGTACAGCGTCATTACTATAAGCACTTAAAGGGGGAAGAAACCTCCACGAATTCCATTGCAACTATTTTTGCCTGGACCGGCGCATTGCGGAAGAGAGGGGAGCTGGATGGAAATGCGGAACTGGCTGCATTTGCCGATAAATTAGAGCAAGCCTGTGTTAAAACAGTGGAAGAAGGAAAAATGACAAAGAGTTTGTCTCTGATTTCCACCTGCGAAAATCCTGTGATATTGAATAGCCTGGAGTTTATCAAGGCCATCCGGGAGACATTAGAGCAGTTATTATAAGTACCATATTCCGTACAATAAACGGCAGGGAAGTGCCTCCTTGATGCAGCAGAGGCACTTCCCTTTCAGTGCAATTTCAGCTATGCAATTTTTGATTTCAGTTCGCTGATTTCCTGCCAGTTAATCCGGGATTCCTGTCTATTCTTCAGCCAATTGTTCCCATTCCGCATAAAGCGTTGTAAGCTCCGCATTGATCCCGGCCTGTTCCGAAGTCAGTTTCTGCAGCTGCTCCAATTGCGTTCCAATGGCAGAATCGGAAAGCGCCTCGTCTAACTGTTTCATCCGTTCTTCCAACAGGGCAATTTTTTCTTCGCATTTTTTCAGGTCATTTTCTTTTTTGCGGAGCAGGGCTTGTTCTTCTTTCTGTGCCTTCCAGTCCAATTTGCTTTCTGACCCTTGGGTTTTCAATGCGGGAGCGGAACGTCCGGCAGCGTGCTCCATAGAAGCTCCGGAAGCAGCTATTGTTTTTGGAATTGCTGCGGCATTTGCTTCCGCCAATGTCATTGCCTCACGTTTTTCCAGGTAATAGTCATAATTTCCAATGTAATTAATAAAGCGGCAGGAAGTCAGCTCCAGTATCCTATGCGCTGTTTTGTTAATAAAATAGCGGTCATGGGACACATATAAGACAGTGCCTTCATAATTATTCAGAGCATTTTCCAGAATTTCCTTTGAGACAATATCCAGATGGTTGGTAGGCTCGTCCAGAAGCAGGAAATTGGAATTGCTCAACATTAATTTAGCAAGGGAGACGCGTCCGCGCTCTCCGCCGCTTAAGTCACAGATACGCTTGAAAACATCATCCCCTGTAAACAAAAAAGCAGCCAGAACATTTCGTATTTCCGTATTGTTCAGGGCAGGATTCTCATCGGATATTTCATCAAATAAAGTCTTTTCGCTGTGTAATACATGGTGTTCCTGGTCATAATAGCCGGGTTCTACATTGGCACCCAAACGATAAGTGCCATGGTCGGCAGGGAGAAGCCCGTTTACTATCTTCAGCAGGGTGGTTTTGCCCGTTCCGTTGTCGCCTATGATGGCTACATGCTCCCCGCGCTTGATTTCAAAGCTTACCTGTTCAAACAGCTGGTTATGGCCAAAGGCTTTGCTTAAGTTTTCCACTGTCAGCACATCATTTCCGCTTTTACATCTGGGAATGAGTTTTAACTGCATATCGGTACGTGCTTCCGTGGGCTTTTCTATTACTTCAATTTTATCCAGCATTTTTTCACGGCTTCGGGCCCGCTTTATGGATTTTTCCCGGTTGAAGGAGCGCAGCTTTTCAATGACTTCTTCCTGATGCTTGATTTCGCGCTGCTGGTTCATGTAGGCATGCATGGCTGCGTGCGGAGCTGTTCTTTTTTCAGGGCATAATCGGAATAATTGCCCATGAATGTTGTGCATTTTGTCTGATCAATTTCAATGATTTTAGTGGTAATACGATTTAGAAAGTAACGGTCATGAGAAACAATCAGAACCGCGCCTTTGTAATTCAGCAGGTAAGTTTCCAGCCATGCAATGGAGTTTAAGTCCAGGTGGTTGGTGGGCTCATCCAAAATAATCAGATCCGGCTTCTGCAGCAGTAATCTGCTCAGGGCGACTCTGGTTTTCTGCCCTCCGGAGAGGGTGGATACAGGTTTGTCAAACTCTGTTTCAGCAAAGCCAAGTCCCTTTAACACACCGATAATTTCGCTTTTATAGGTGTAGCCGCCCCCGGTCTCATATGCATGTGTTAATGTAGTATATTGCTGCATCAGAGTATCCAGCGCTTTTCCCCGGCCGGACTGCATGGAAATTTCACAGGTATGGATGCGTTCTTCCAGATCTATCAGATGCTGCTTAACGGACAGGAGTTCTCCATAAATGGTATTGGAGGTATCCACGGCATTATTCTGGGCCAGATAGCCCACGGTTTTATTTTTGGACAGGGTTACGGTTCCGCTGTCAGGGGACAATTCTCCTACAAGAATGCGCAGCAGAGTGGTTTTTCCTGCACCATTGATTCCGACAATGGCGGCTTTCTCATAGTCTTCTATGTGAAAACTGGCGTTTTGAAGTATTTTCACTTCTAAAAATGCTTTTGATATATTCTGGCAAGATAATAGCATAAGTTCCTCCGTCTTGGGATTATGTAAAAAATGGACAACATAATTATACCGCCAACTTTCCCATAAATCAATGATTGGCCGGAAAAACTTATATCGCTATTTCCTTGATTTGGAATTTGTGCTATAATGGGTGAATCAAAGTAAAAGATGGTGATGTATAACGATTTGAAGGAATTGTTGAACCAATATAATTGGGATTTGTGACTGTATTGTATGCACACAAATAGAAAATAAGAGAGGGATGGACGAGGTGATCAGAAATGAACGCATATTGGAGCGACGGCAGAGGGAGATACGGGACGGGAGAAAGCTATGATTATTTTTGGATGTTAGAGGATGAGGAAGCCTGTGAGCTGTTTACCAGTTCGGATGGGTTATGGACATATTGGCTGCCGGAAGATGAAGTAGATTCCATGGAGCTGTTAAGGTACAACGGCAGTGAGACACATATTCAGATTCCGGCAGAGATAGACGGCAGAAAAGTGACATCTCTTGCCTGTACATTTGACGGCTTCTATGAGTTAAAAAGTGTGGAGATACCGGAGGGAGTGGTATCAATAGAAGGGACATTTTATGGCTGTGAAAATCTGGAAGAAGTGCGTCTGCCGAAGGGGTTGGAGGATATGTCCCATGCGTTTGACTGCTGTTATTCCCTCAGACAGATTCAGGTGCCAGAAAGTGTAACCGATTTTTCCTACGCGTTTAAAGAGACAGCTTTGGAGCATTTTGCATTTCCTCAGGGAACCAGGGTTATTACAGGAGCGTTTCTTGGCTGCAGTTCTCTGAAACAGGTAACCATACCGAAGACGGTCAATATGTCGGATGAGGCTTTCAGTGATTGTGAGGCATTGGAATGTGTGGAATTGGAAGAGGGAATTGAGAAGCTGGACGATTACATATTTTTTGACTGCCCTTCCTTAAAAGAGCTGAAAATACCGGTGAGTGTAAAAGAATTCGGAGAAAAGTCGGCGGGGATGATGGAAGTGCGGGAATACGACGGGGATGAAGATGCTTTGATCAGGGCATACCGGATAAAAGGGTATGAGGTGGTTCCGGGGTTCCGGATCGTAGGTGTGCAGGGATCGACGGCGGAGCGGTATGCGGATGAACAGGGGATTCCATTTACAGAAGGATAAGCGCTGTCAGCGGCCATTGACAAGAATTTAACATTTTGTTATGATGATAGGGATGTAAGTGGTTCTAATGGGATAAGAATATTTTTATATTGGATGTTTGGAAATTGTAGTTGCGTGTATGGAGGTAAGATTCTTGGAAGACAGAGAGATTTCACAGGCTGTTATCGGACGTCTGCCCAGATATTTTCGATATCTGGGTGAGCTGAAGGATAAGGGGATAGAGAGAATATCGTCACAGGATTTAAGTGAGTTGATGAAGGTCACGGCATCTCAGATCCGTCAGGATTTTAATAATTTCGGCGGATTCGGCCAGCAGGGATATGGCTATAATGTGGAGTATTTATATCATGAAGTTGGCAAGATTCTGGGGCTGGATCAGCAGCATCGCTTTATTATTGTAGGCGCGGGAAATCTGGGAAGAGCCTTGGGAAATTATATTAATTTTGAGAAGAGGGGGTTTATTTTCTGCGGTGTTTTTGACCAGGCGCCGGATTTGATAGGAAAAGAAATTCGTGGTATTAAAATCATGTCCATGACAGAAATGGAAGATTTTATCCGGAAGAATGATGTTGATATTGCAGTGCTTACGATTCCAAAGTCCGGAGCAGTTGCGGTGGCGGAGAAGCTGGTGAGAAACGGCATTAAGGCCATCTGGAATTTTGCGCATGTTGATTTGAATGTGCCGGAGGGAATACAGGTGGAAAATGTTCATCTTTCCGACAGTCTTATGAAATTATCTTACAATCTCAGCAACAGTTCAAATAATTAGTGTGTGGGAAACTGGGGAACATATAAACAGGAGGGGTCATTGGGAGAATGAAGAAGAAGGGCGAGGAAGAGAGACAGGCATTATTCAGACAGGCATTGCAGGGGAAGAAGATTCCTGTACTTACATTGGACAATAAGTGGTATCGGCTGTTGACAGAAGAAAACAGGGCTGAGGTATCAGACCTGGAAGGACAGCTCAATGATCTACTGAAACGGCAGGGAAAGCTGAATGCGGAGACAAAGGACATTAAGAAGCTGAAGAAAAAGCTTATGAAGGATATTGTATCATTGGCAGATGAGGCGGAACAGTCTCCCAGTAAGGAATTAACGCAGAAAATAGAACAGAATAAAAAGCTGGTGGAAGAGTGCAATGAGAGAATGGAAGAGTATCAGGATGAACTCATGGAACTGCCGCGGGAAATTGAGCAGATGAATTTTCAGCTGATGCTGCTTACCATGGATTGCTGTTATCAAACTATGCAGGAAAACAGGGGCTTTATTCAGGAGATTGCCGAATGGGTTACGCAGATACGGGTGGAGCTGAAGAAGCGTTTGATCAGAAAGCAGGAGATGGAACAGCGCAATCATGCGATTTACTCATACATGCATGATGTATTCGGAGCAGAGGTGATAGATATTTTCGATATGCAATATATGGAAAATATGGAATATGCTTCTCCTGATGAAAAATTGAGTTCCAGAGAAGGGAATTCCGAAGAAGAGGGGCAGTCTAAAGAAGGGAGCCGTTCAGGAGAGAAAAATTCCAGGGAAGCTTTGGATAATTCGGAGGAATTGTAAGGGGGGCAAGATTTCCCTCCAAAAAAACGAAAGAATGTCTTGTAAGAGAGGGCGGGAACATAGGCGGACTGACTGTACAGGAGACTTGCAGCAGTCCGTTTCGTGTTTTGTGTGCAGATCTGTAATATTATACTGCGCACGGATTAAATTTGCAATGCAACCTGACTGCAGACCGCCAGCCAGGTACTTGCCTGAAAATATTACTGCAAATCCTGGCGGTCTGCAGTATAGAATGAAGAGGTGATAAAATGGGACAAATGTATCTGGTGACTGCTTCGGAAATGAGGGAGTACGATAATAATACCATAGAGAAAATCGGAATACCTGCCTGTGTCCTGATGGAGAGGGCGGCTTTGGCAGCGGTTCATAAGATTGAGACATATTGCGGCGGCAGCAGGACAGGAAAGAGCGTGCTTATTATGGCCGGTGTGGGCAATAATGGCGGTGACGGACTGGCTGTGGGAAGGATTCTGACAGAAAGAGGATATGAGGTTGAACTATGGTGCGTGGGAAATCTTGAGAAAGCTTCCGGGCAATGGGAACAGCAGAAGAAAATTCTGGACCATTATCCGGTAGAATGGACGGAAAAACCAAAAAAACGTTCCTATGATGTCCTGGTGGATGCGCTGTTTGGTGTGGGACTGTCAAGAAAAGTGGAAGGGCATTACGCGGAGGCCGTCAATTTGTTTGGCGCATTGGATGGCTGGAAGCTGGCGCTGGATGTGCCCAGCGGTATTGATTCCGACACAGGGCAAATCTGCGGATGTGCCGTACAGGCGGATCAGACGGTTGCTTTTGGATTCTGCAAGAGGGGGCTTGTGCTTTATCCGGGATGCGAGTATGCCGGAGAAGTGGAGACGGCGGATATCGGTATCCCGGAACAGAGCTTTTTTGGCAGGAAACCGGAGATGTATGCTTATACAGGAGCGGTGCCGGAATTGCTGCCCAAACGTAAAAAGGATGGGAATAAAGGAACCTTCGGCAAGGTGCTGCTGGTGGCGGGAAGCGAGAACATGGCCGGTGCGGCGGTATTGGCAGCCAAAGCCGCTTACAGGATGGGGGCAGGAATGGTCAGGGTGATTACGCATTCCCGGAATAGAATCATCCTGCAGGAAGCGGTACCGGAAGCGCTTTACGGAACGCTGGCGCATTTGAAAGAAGGATTGGAATGGGCGGATGTCATTGCAATCGGTCCGGGACTGGGGACGGGGACTGCGGCGGTTTGTTCTCTGGAACAGGTTCTCATGGAAAGCGGCAAGCCGCTGTTGATAGATGCGGACGGGTTGAACTTATTGGCGCAGCAGCCATCCTTAAGGGAGATGCTTGCAGCCCAGGGAAAGAAGGGCAGAAATGTGATTCTGACGCCTCATGTGGGAGAACTTTCCAGGCTTACCGGCGGCAGCATAGCGGATTGCAGACAGAATTTAGCGTTTTTCGGCATGGGGCTGGCAGCAGAACTGCATGGGGTGGTGGCTGCGAAAGATGCCAGGACAATGGTCTGTCAGGAGGGGCATCCTGTCTGTGTCAACGTAAGCGGCAATCATGGCATGGCTACGGCGGGCAGCGGGGATGTGCTGTCCGGTATCATTGCAGCACTGCTGGCACAGGGACTGCATGCTTTTGATGCAGCGTCTCTGGGCGTATATCTTCATGGGATGGCCGCGGACGCCGTCACCCAAAAAACAGGAGCATATTCCTGTATGGCCGGAGATATTGCAGAGGAAGTCGGCATATGCTGTAATAATATGGTAACAGTCCAGCCATGCGGAAATGATTGTACAATTTGTCTGTGAAATATAAATTCTGGTTATACAATAAAAGCAGACTTTCTATTGTCAAGTCATATGAATGGCATGGCTGAATTGTTACGGAATATGGCTGAGGACAACGGGGGAACCCTGAAATGAATTTTGGACTGCATTCTGAACGGAATATTGAACCGGAACGTGAACAAAAAATTGAACTGAATTCTGAACGAAATATCAAACCGGAATCTGAACAAAAAATTGAACTGAATTCTGAACGAAATATCAAACCGGAACGTGAACAAAAAATTGAACTGAATTCTGAACGAAAAATTGAACCGAATTCTAAAACGAATGATATGGAAGAGGATGAGAGATATCTGCAGATGTACCAGCGTGGGTATGTGGAGATTAACCTGGATGCTGTCCTGGAAAACCTGAAATACCTGAAAGGGCTGTCAAAACCCCGCACAAAATTGCTGGGGGTGGTGAAGGCGGACGCCTATGGCCATGGCAGTGTGCCCATAGCACGTAAGCTTGAGCCTTATGAGTTTATGTTTGGATTTGGTGTGGCCACACCGGAAGAGGCATATGACCTGCGCAAAGGCGGTATAAAAAAACCCGTTCTGATATTGGGATATTCTTTTCCGTATTCTTATGAAATGCTGGCCAGAGAGGAAATACGCCCGGCCGTATTTCGATATGATATGATTGAAGCCTTGAAATCCGCTGCAGAAAAGGCAGGAAAACCGGTGAGAGTGCATATTAAAGTGGATACCGGCATGAATAGAATCGGAATCAGGCCCGACAGAGAGGGGCTTTCGTTTGTAAAGGCATTGATGCATCAGGAAGGCATTGTCATTGAAGGCATTTTCACCCATTTTGCCAGAGCGGATGAAGAAGATAAATCAAATGCCGGGGAACAATTGGGAACTTTCTGCAGATTTATCCATATGATAGAAGAAGAGCTTTCGCTGGATATTCCGGTCAGACATTGTGCTAACAGCGCAGCGATTCTTCAGATGCCCCAGGCAGATATGGATATGGTACGGGCCGGAATCGCTATGTATGGGCTGTCTCCTTCAGGCAATGAGGATTTCCGGCGGTTATGGCCTGCGCTTTCTTTTTACAGTCATATTGTCTATGTGAAGACAATAGAAAAGGGGGAGTCTGTCAGTTACGGCGGAACTTTCACGGCGGACAGACGTATGCGTGTGGCAACCATTCCCATAGGGTATGGTGACGGATATCCAAGAGAGTTGTCCAATCGCGGATATGTATTGCTGCATGGCAGAAAAGCACCCATATTGGGCAGGGTTTGTATGGATCAGTTTATGGTGGATATCACGGAGCATCCTGAGGCAGCAGAAGGGGATACAGCAGTGCTGCTGGGCAGGGACGGAAGCGAATCTGTCAGTGCGGAAGCATTAGGAAAATTGTCAGGACGTTTCCATTATGAAATTATCTGCGGCCTGGGGAAGCGAGTTCCAAGAGTTTACAGGGAAAACGGCAGAATTATAAAATAAGTATGCAGAGCTTTGCCTTGCCAATCGTGGTAAATGGTGGAAAAAAAGGTGAATAACTCCTGGAAACCCGGAAATACTTATCCTACAACAGTAATCCTGCAGCTGGCAGGGATGTATCAATGAAAATATGCAGGATATGAGACTTTTCACGGAGTTCAACGGATGGAAGTGCTCATGGATTGGGAGGCAGAATGAGACGAGGCGATGTATATTATGCAGACCTTAGACCGGTGATTGGTTCAGAGCAGGGAGGAATCAGGCCGGTATTGATTATCCAGAATGACATTGGCAACAAACATAGCCCGACAGTGATATGCGCAGCTATTACCTCTAAGATGAATAAGGCGAAGCTGCCAACGCATATTGAGCTGAATGCTGCATTATACGATATGGATAAGGATTCGGTTGTACTGTTAGAACAACTCCGGACCATTGATAAAAAACGTCTGAAGGATAAAGTATGCCATTTGGACGGAGAGATTATGGAGAAGGTCAACAGAGCCCTGAGAGTGAGCCTGGAACTGGATGTTACATAGCAGAACAAGTGTTTGCTGCTGCTTACTCGCCGCCACCGCGAGGCGTTTTCATGCGTATTTTGCATGAATAATCCCAAGCTGTCAGAATGACAGCTTTGACGGCTGTGGACGGAGTGAACAGTAACAAATGTTGTTACAAAAATGTTACAATTCAGTTCATGCACTCCTTGACGAAAATTGGGGATTATGATATAATATGACCTTATAAATTTGTAAAAAAGTTTGGAGGAAAGTAACAAAATGGATGATGATGGGCCTACTGCCAGTATTATTTTTTTTGTAGTGCTGCTATTGATTGATGTGTTTTTCTATGGCTTTGGAGCAGCCCTAAGCTCCTTGAATGAAAAGGAAATCGAAAGGAGGGCCGAAGAGGAGAAAGACAGGAAATCAATCAGATTGAAGACGATTCTTGGCAGCCCTGCGGAATACGATAATACGGTACAGCTGATTACTACACTGATTAATGTGATTATCGGTGCAGTTCATCTGGGGCTTTTGCTTCAAAATTTATCAAAAGGGCTGCAGCTTGTGGCGGAAAATCAATTCAGGCTGGAAAAAATTCCGGCCGGGTTGATTATGGCGATTGCGGCAGTGCTTTCTACATGTCTGCTTTTGTACATAACGCTTACCATCGGTGTGCTGCTGCCGAAGAAAATTGCGGTAAGGGCTCCGGAAAAGTGGGCATATGCCTGTATTACGCCTGTATTTTTTGTGACGAAGCTGTTTGGGCCTTTTACAGGGCTTGTGACTGTGACTACCAATGGTATATTGAGAATCTTCGGCAGCAAT
Source organism: uncultured Acetatifactor sp. (assembly GCA_910584435.1). GTDB lineage: Bacteria > Bacillota > Clostridia > Lachnospirales > Lachnospiraceae > Acetatifactor. The sequence continues at coordinate 14,969 of CAJUAP010000001.1, read as the reverse complement.
GGAAAGACAGGAGAGATTGATGTGGCGGAAGAGATTATCAGTATGGTCAATGAGGGGCATGAACAGGGATTAATCCAGGCCAGTGAGGCGGAGATGATTTCCAATATCTTTGAGTTTGGAGATAAAGAAGCACAGGATATCATGACCCACAGGAAAAATATTGTGGCCATTGATGCCTCTATGATGCTGAAAGATGCCATTACTTTTATGATGGAAGGTAAAAACAGCCGTTATCCTGTCTATGATGAAAACATTGACCATATCATAGGCATCCTTCATTTGAAAGATGCAATGCGTTATCATGCAGAGGATGGCAAACTGAGCTCTCCGCTGAAGGAACTGGATGGTCTGATGAGGGAACCCTGTTTCGTGCCGCAGACGAAAAATATCGATGAATTATTCAGGGAGATGCAGGCCGGGAAACTGCAGATGGTTATCGTTGTGGATGAATACGGACAGACAGACGGCCTGGTTGCCATGGAAGATATTCTGGAGGAAATCGTTGGAAACATTATGGATGAGTATGATGAGGACAGCGAACACATTGAAGAGCGGGGAAAGGATGAGTATATAATAGAAGGAAAGACCCCCTTGGAGGAACTGGAGGAACGTTTTGGAATTCCTTTTGAAGATGAGGAATTTGAGACGCTGAACGGTTTCCTTATTGCCAGACTGGACAAGATACCGGAACCCAATGAGCAGTTTAATGTAGACTACAGAGGGTTTAATTTCAAGATTCTTGCAGTGGAAAACAAAATGATACAGAGTGTGCTAGTGACCCGGCTTCCGGAGGAAGTGCCGGAAGTTGTAGCAGTATAAAATCCAGGAAAGGAAAAAATATATGTCAGGACATTCAAAATTTGCAAATATCAAACATAAAAAGGAAAGAAATGATGCTGCCAAGGGAAAGATATTTACCATTCTAGGAAGAGAAATTGCGGTGGCGGTAAAAGAAGGAGGACCGGATCCCAGCAATAATTTCAAGCTGGCCACGGTTATCGCCAAGGCTAAGGCTAATAATATGCCCAATGATACCATTGAAAGAGGCATTAAAAAGGCAGCCGGTGATGTGGGCAATGTTAATTACGAGTATGTAACCTATGAAGGTTATGGTCCCAGCGGTATCGCTGTCATAGTGGATGCTCTGACCGACAATAAGAACCGCACTGCGGCAAACGTGAGAAGCGCCTTTACAAAAGGACAGGGGAACATAGGAACTCCCGGCTGTGTATCCTTTATGTTTGATAAGAAAGGGCAGATCATCATTGACCGGGAAGAGTGCGAAATGGAAGCCGATGATCTGATGATGACAGCTTTGGATGCGGGAGCGGAGGATTTTAACGAGGAAGATGACAGCTTTGAAGTGCTGACAGATCCCGATCAGTTTGAAGAAGTGCGGAAAGCCTTGGAGGATGTGGGTATTCCCATGATGAGTGCGGAAGTTACAATGATTCCGCAGAATTACGTGTCATTGACGGATGAGAATGCGGTCAAAAGTCTGCAGAGGATTTTAGATCTGCTGGAAGATGACGATGATGTTCAGGCTGTGTATCACAACTGGGATGAGTAAGAATACTTGGAAATGAGGAAGCGTGAAATTCATGGATAAACTGGCGATTGTGGTTCCCTGTTATAATGAAGAGGAGGTCTTGAAGCTTGCCGCGGAAGCGCTGCGGAAAGTGTTGGACATGCTGATCCAAAAGGACAAAATTGCTCATGACAGTTTTATCTTATTTGTGAATGACGGCAGTAAGGATCGCACATGGGAACTCATCGAGGAAGAGCATGCCGCGCATCCTGTTTCCGTCTGCGGTGTGAAGCTGGCAGGCAATGTGGGGCATCAATTTGCACTGACGGCAGGTCTGCTCACGGCTAAAGATATGAGTGATGTGACCATTTCCATAGATGCGGATCTGCAGGATGATGTGGATGTCATTGAAGAAATGATAGATAAATTTCATGCGGGTAATGACATTGTATATGGTGTCAGACGGGAACGCAAAACCGATACTTTTTTTAAGAGAACGACGGCACAGGCATTTTACAGACTGATGGATCTGATGGGAGTAAAGACCGTTTATAATCATGCGGATTTTCGATTGATGTCCAAACGGGCAGTGGAAGAGTTCTCCAAGTATAAGGAAACCAATCTGTTTCTGCGCGGTATGATGCCGTTGATCGGTTATCAGACAGATTGTGTCTATTATGACCGTAAAGAGCGTGCTGCAGGAGAGTCAAAATATCCTTTGAAAAAGATGCTTGCACTTGCTTTTAACGGGATATCTTCTTTCAGTGTAAAGCCCATCAGCCTGATATTGGGAATGGGGCTGTTTATTATCTTCATTTCACTGTTAGCTCTGATTTACGCAATGATTTCTTATGTGACGGGGCATGTTGTGCCGGGATGGACATCCCTGATTCTGTCCATATGGTTCTTAGGAGGTTTACAATTGCTGGCGATTGGTATGGTTGGACAATATATTGGGAAGATTTACATTGAGGTCAAGCAGCGGCCGCGCTACAATATAGAAAAAGTGCTTGTGGGCGGAACAGAGGGCGAAGCGCAGAATGCAGCATCAGCAGAAAACAGGGTAGACTGAAAATGCAGCGGAAGGGAATGGTTCGTTATCTGATTTGGCTTGTGTATACAATTATGACAGGCTGTCTGGCAGTGGGAGTGACAAGCCTGCTCTGTATCAGAGCAGGCATGGATGCTTACTGGGGCATATTTTTTGCTGCATTGTATGCCATGGCTGCCGCCGTGGGAACGGGTCTGCTGTGCAGGATGATGTCCGGTATTGCTTCCTTTATTGACAGGAACCGGAGTCTGTTTGTGCTGTTAGAAGCTACATTGGCGGTTACGTTCGTTGTGGTAGGATTCTTGTTCCGCATAGAAGGTATTGAGAACGCGTCAGAGGGCGAAAACTATTTCCTGCTGGCATTGGAACAGGAAATCCCTAAAATCGTGCATGGCGCCGTTTACTTATATCTTCAGATGCTCCGCGGTGTATTTACCTTGTTTGGAGAGCATTTTGCCGTAGGAATCTGGGTGCAGATAATATTGCAGATGACGGCATCTGTGATATTGTACTTTGTGGTCAGAAGGCTGGCGGGAGCCATTGCAGCGCTGATTTCATTAGGATTCTGTATGTGTGCCCCATATATGGTTGGGCATGCGCTTATGCTGTCACCGGAAATGCTGTATTTCTGTTTTCTTGCAGCGGCACTGGCAATGATACCTGCAGGATATACCGGATGGCGTAAGCTCTTTCTGCTCTTTTTCACCGGAATTATTATTGCAATTTTGGGTTATCTGGATGTGACAGGACTGCTGTTATTGATTCCGGTATTGGGCCGGGTATGGTGCGGCCGGGAAGACAGGTTCTCTGAGAAAATGAGAAGGGCATTGCTCTGCATGACCGGTCTTTGCGTTGGTTTTGCAGGGTGTATATCAGTGGATGTTTTTCTGAGCGGTGCTCCTATGCAGAAAGTGGCAAGGGCATGGCTGCTTTTATATTATCCTTCAGATTTTCAGGTTCCTCTTGTGGTGGAAGGTATGGCGTCTGATTTGGAAGGTATTATGCTGCTTGGTTTTATGGTATTTGGTATCTTCAGCTTCTGGCGCGACCCGGAAAAAGAGCGTATGACGGCATGTATTGCAGCCGTGAGCTTTGTGATACTGGCAGGCTGCTATGGGATATTTACACCTGAAATGTCAGGTTCCTTTATTTTGTATGTATTGTTTGCTGTATTGGCCGGGGTAGGCGTGGGGCAGTGCTGCTATGCGGCTTCTTCCCCGCATACAGTGGATGCCATGGATGATGCCGGAATCCAGACCCTGGAATCCGGGCGCAGCATTGAACAGAGTATGGAAGCCGGGGGCTATGTTGAAGAAACGGGAATGGAAGGCGGAGGCAGCATTGAAATATGGGATGGCTGTCTGCCGGAAGAGGCTGAAAGTGATGCAGAAGACGCCGGGAATTTCCTGAGGGAAAAAACGGTAAAATATATTGAAAATCCGCTGCCTTTGCCGAAGAAACATGTAAAACGGGTTCTGGAATATACAAGGACAGTGCCTTTGGAAGAGGAAGAGTTTGATCATGCTGTTGCTTCAGATGATGATTTTGACATATAAGCAGCAGAATGTGGTTGATGAATGATGCAAAGTGAATTATTTTAGTGAAACTGGTAATGCTAACAGGGAGTATGGTAGGTATCCATTTATCCTGTTGGCATTTTTCGTGTGTCGGGATAGGGTGTCTTCGGGTACATGATATTTGGGAGTAATTGGGAATTGATGATACCGGAAAAGGAGAACAATATGGCACAATCAGAGCAGAAAGATGAGAAAAAGATAGAAAAGGAAGAACATCGTGACGAAAGAATTGAGCAGACCGGTCAGGTGACACTGGATGAAAGTGGAAAACTGGAAAATATACATTTGATATCTATTATAGGAGAAATTGAGGGACATGATAATCTGGCCAACAATTCCAAGACAACAAAATATGAGCATATATTACCCAGCCTTGCGGCTATTGAAGACAGCAGTGATATCAAAGGTGTTCTTGTACTTTTGAATACCATGGGTGGAGACGTGGAAGCGGGATTAGCCATTGCGGAAATGATAGCTTCTTTGAGTAAGCCCACAGTCTCATTGGTTCTGGGCGGCAGCCACTCTATTGGAGTTCCCATTGCGGTCAGTACAGATTATTCCTATATTGTGCCCACCGGAACAATGGTGATTCATCCTGTGCGGATGAACGGCATGGTAATAGGGGTGCCGCAGACGTTTGACTATTTTAAGCTGATTCAGGACAGGATTACTGGTTTTGTATGCAGCCACTGCAGAATTGACAAAAATACATTAGAAGAACTGATGACAGAAACCGGCATTCTGACGAAAGATGTGGGTACAATACTGGTAGGTGATGAGGCGGTAAAGCATGGCATTATTGATGAAGTGGGCGGCATTGACAAAGCAGTGGCAAAATTGCATGAGATGATTCAGGCAAAGAATACGGATGAGGCCGTCTGATTTTATTATATTGCATTATTGTATTGCTGCTTTGTGGTAACTATGGGCAGGGTGAAATATATGATGACAAGTTGGAGAAAAAATGATATAATAAGAAAATCGCTAGGGATAGGAGAGATGACAAGATGGCTGCTTCCAATGGAAGAAAAACATCATCTTCAAACAAAAAGACAACTTTAAGTACTAAGAAAGGCACCGGAAAACCGAGAACTTCCGCACAGAAGAAAAAAGCGGAAGTTCAGCAGCGGGCACAGGACAGTGTTCTTTTTCATGAAATAGGATTGATTGTATTATTCGCGGTTATGGCGCTTTTATTTTGCTGTAATTTCGGATTAATCGGTCCTGCAGGAAATACGGTAAGCGGAGTCTTATTCGGCATATTTGGACTGACAGCATATGCGGCACCTGTATTGTTGTTTCTGGCGGCGGCATTTTGGTTTGCTAACGAGGGCAACCACAATGCGCTGAGAAAACTGATTGCAGGAATCGTACTATTTGTGATGCTTGGAATCCTCTGTGATTTATTCACGGGCCAGAAGGATACAGAGGCAGGGTATGAGGCGGTTCTATTATACGAAACATGCCGTGACAGCAAGGCTGGGGGAGGAATCCTGGCCGGAAGCATTGGATTTTTCCTGAGGAACTACCTTGGATTCATCGGCGCAGTGCTGGTTGTGCTTGTATGTTCCGTGGTATGTTTGATATTATTGACGGAGAAATCATTGTTTGACAGCTTGAAACAGGGCGGCAGCCGTGTGTGGGAGCTGTCCAGGGAGGATACCGAGAGACGGAAAGAAAATGCCGTGCGGCGACGGGAAAGTATGGAACGCCGGAAAGAAGATGCAGAGAGAAAACGCGAGCAAAACAGAATGAAACGGCGGGAACAGGAGGAAGAGCGTACCAGGAGAGAAGAAGCACGTAGGCTCAGGGAAGAGGAAATAGAGAACGAGAAGATATTGCGGATGGAAAAAAAAGTATCAGGGGTTATGCTGGATGCCACATTGTCCAAACCTGAGAAAATACTGCCGAAGGATGATATGCATGAAATTATTCTGCCGGAGGAAGAGCTTGCAGAGGAATCCCTGCAGCAATCCAGGGTGGAAATTATTGAAGAGATTGGAGAACAGGGTGCTGAAGAGCGAAGCATTGATCAAAAGTCTATAATAAATGAAAAATCTGTAATAAATGAAAAATCTATAATAAAAGAAGAACCAATAAGAAAAGAACAATCAATAAGAAAAGAACAATCATTAAGAAACGAACAATCATTAAGAAACGAACAAAAGGGCAAGAACAGTGCGCAGGAAATAAGCCCGGCATTTGAACAATGGGATATGCCTGACCTGCCGATTCGGATACATAAAGAGGGCATTGAGACAGCGGAAGAATCCTCCACAGCGGCAGCGGTACCGACAGAAGAATCCGGAGGATATGAAGCAGGATTTGCAGCACCGGTGGAACCGGGAATGCAGGAACCGGATTCTGCAGCACCGGGAGAACCCAGAATGCAGGAACCGGATTTCGCAGTAACAGGGGAACCGGGAATGCAGGAACCGGATTTCGCAGTAACAGGGGAACCGGGAATGCAGGAATCGGATTCTGCAGCACCGGTGGAACCGGGAATGCAGGAACCGGATTCTGCAGTATCGGGGAAACCGGGAATGCAGGAACTGCCCTATGTAATGTCGGAAGACGTTGGATTATATGAACAGGATGCCGCCATTGCGGAAGATTTTGAACCATGGGAAGCAGGTTCCGCAGTATCCGGCAGGGCCGGAACTTATCAGGAGGGAACAGAAAATCACCGAAATCCTGCGTCCGAAGCCGCCTCTGCCGCAAGGGCGGTTCGGCCGGCAGCGGCAGCTGCCCCTGTACAGACGGGCAGAGGAAGTGACGGTCTGCATATGAATGATAGGAAGGATGTGCCTTCCGTAGGCGGTACGCAGTCCTTGACCGGCGGTAGTAAAGTGGCACAGCTTCCCAAACAGTATATGTTTCCGCCCATTTCTTTACTGCAGAAAGGTGTGGCAGTGACCGGAGATTCGGTTCGGGAACTGAAGGAAACTGCAATGCACCTCCAACAGACCCTGAGTACTTTCGGGGTAAAAGTGACAATAACGGATATCAGCCAGGGGCCAAGTGTGACCCGCTATGAACTGCAGCCGGAGCAGGGTGTCAAGGTATCAAAAATTGTGAGCCTAACTGACGATATTAAATTGAATCTGGCGGCAATGGATATCAGGATAGAAGCGCCGATTCCGGGCAAAGCTGCCATTGGTATCGAGGTGCCTAACAAGGAAAGCATCCCTGTGGCATTGCGCGATCTGCTGGAGACAGATGAATTCCGAGATTTCCCGTCCAATCTGGCATTTGCAGTGGGGAAGGATATTGCAGGCAAAGTGATAGTGGCGGATATTGCGAAAATGCCCCATATGCTGATTGCAGGCGCCACCGGTTCCGGTAAGTCTGTCTGTATCAATACTTTGATTATGGGATTATTGTATAAAGCGCACCCGGATGATGTGAAGCTGATTATGGTGGATCCTAAGGTGGTGGAGCTCAGTGTATATAACGGCATACCCCATCTGCTGATTCCTGTGGTGACGGATCCTAAGAAGGCTTCGGCGGCGCTCCATTGGGGTGTGGCGGAGATGGAGGACAGATATCGGAAATTTGCCGAGATGAATGTAAGGGATCTGAAGGGATATAATAAAAAGGCGGAAGCTCTGAAGGATAAGGGCGATAAGAATGCACCGGGGAAACTTCCGCAGATTGTCATTATCGTGGACGAGCTGGCGGATTTGATGATGGTATGTCCCGGTGAAGTGGAGGAATCCATCTGCCGTCTGGCACAGCTGGCAAGAGCAGCGGGAATTCATCTGATCATTGCCACGCAGCGCCCCAGTGTGGATGTCATTACCGGACTGATCAAGGCCAACATGCCCAGCCGTGTGGCGTTTTCCGTTTCCAGCGGTGTGGATTCCCGTACTATTTTGGATATGGTAGGTGCGGAAAAACTGCTGGGAAAGGGGGATATGCTCTTTTATCCTCAAGGATATGCCAAACCTGCCCGTGTACAGGGAGCTTTCGTGTCGGATAATGAAGTGTCAGATGTGGTTGACTTCTTGAAGAATCAAATGATTGGCAATACATATGCCCAAGAGATAGAAGAAAAAATCAAAAATATGGGAAGTTCCTCAGGAGGTGCATCCGGCAGCAATGAAGTGGATGAATTGTTTGAAAAGGCCGGACGTCTTATTATTGATAAGGATAAAGCTTCCATTGGTATGCTGCAGAGAGCATTGCAGATTGGTTTCAACCGGGCGGCCAGAATCATGGATCAGCTCTGCAGTTATGGCGTTGTCGGAGAGGAAGAGGGTACAAAACCCAGAAAAATACTTATGAGTCCGGAGCAGTTTGAACAATTGTTGGAGGAGGTGTGAGAATACGGTATGGGAGAGAAATATTTGACAGACCTGGAAATAGCACAAAAAGCGGTAATGGAGCCGATTAATAAAGTAGCACAGCGACTGGATGTACCGGAAGAGGCATTGGAGTATTATGGAAGATACAAGGCAAAGCTGTCCGAAGAATATCTGGCAGGCTTGGAAGGCAGACCGGAAGGTAAACTGATTCTGGTTACAGCAATCAATCCGACCCCGGCAGGAGAAGGCAAAACCACAGTCAGTGTGGGATTGGGCCAGGCATTCGGGCGGCTGGGCAGGAAAGCTGTAACTGCATTGAGAGAACCGTCGCTGGGACCGTGTTTTGGTATCAAGGGAGGCGCTGCCGGAGGAGGATATGCCCAGGTAGTTCCCATGGAGGAACTAAATCTCCATTTTACCGGAGATTTTCATGCCATTACTTCTGCCAATAACCTGCTGGCGGCATTGCTGGACAATCATATTCAGCAGGGAAACGAACTGCAGATTGATACCAGGCAGATTGTATGGAAACGCTGTATGGATATGAATGACAGAGTGCTGCGCAATATTGTAGTGGGGTTAGGATCGAAACTGGATGGATTTGTCAGGGAAGATCATTTTGTCATTACCGTTGCCAGCGAGATTATGGCAATCCTCTGCCTGGCCGAAGATATGAAAGATTTGAAGAGGCGCCTGTCTAAAATTATTGTGGCTTATAATATTGCCGGGGAACCGGTGACAGCCGGGGAACTGCAGGCGGTGGGAGCAATGGCGGCGCTGCTGAAGGATGCCTTGAAACCGAATCTGGTACAGACTTTGGAGCATACACCTGTGCTTGTGCATGGAGGGCCCTTTGCCAATATTGCACATGGCTGTAATTCCGTGAGAGCCACCAGAACCGCGCTGCGGATGGCTGATTACTGTATTACGGAGGCAGGATTCGGAGCCGATTTGGGGGCGGAGAAATTCTTTGATATCAAATGCCGGATGGCAGGGCTGAAGCCTGATGCAGTGGTGCTTGTTGCAACCATTCGGGCATTAAAGTATAATGGGGGAACGGCGGAATCGTTGAAAAAATCTTCTGAAAATATGTCGGAAGACGGAAATCTGGATGCTTTAAAGAGGGGAATCGTCAATCTGGAAAAGCATATGGAAAACCTGCACAAATACGGAGTTCCCGTGGTAGTGGCTTTAAACTCTTTTGTGACGGATACCCAGGCGGAGGTGGATTTCGTCCGGGAATTCTGTACTGCCAGAGGGTGTGAATTTGCAGTGGCAGAAGTCTGGGCAAAGGGAGGGGAAGGCGGTATTGCTTTGGCCGAAAAGGTATTGGATGTATTGGATTCTAAAGAAAGTCATTTTCAAGTGTTATATGAGGATGACATGTCATTGGAGGATAAAATTCATACTGTGGCGGAGGAAATTTATGGTGCAGGAAGCGTCAGCTTTTCACCTGCGGCAAAACGGCAGCTTCAGAAATTGGAAGAATTAGGATTTGGAACTCTGCCTGTCTGCATGGCCAAAAATCAGTACTCTCTTTCGGATAACCCTAAGCTTCTGGGGCGGCCGGAAGGGTTCGAGCTTACAGTGAGAGAGGTTTATGTCTCTGCAGGGGCAGGTTTTGTGGTTGCCCTGACAGGAGATGTGGTGACAATGCCCGCATTATCTAAAAAGCCGGCAGCGTATGGAATCGATGTAGAGGATAATGGTGTAATTACCGGTTTATTCTGAACTGTATATGATATGAGGTGGCACAGGTATGAAATGTCCCAATTGCGGATCGGAGATGGCAGAGGGAAGCTTGTATTGTGAAAAGTGCGGTGAGGATATCCATATAGTACCTGATTTTGAACCCGAACTGGAACAAAATATAGAGCAGACGATTCATACGATTCTTGCAGAACTGGATGAAGAGAAGTCAGGTGTGGAATTGGATGAAGTAAAAGCAAATGCCAATTCTCACAAAAATAATGTCGGAAAGAAAAAATATCCAAAGAATCAGAGGAAGACAAAAAGTCATATGGGAATCATACTGTTTCTCGGCATATTGGCCATTGTATTGCTGGGCGGTATGGCAGGATTGATATATGGGTATTATTCGGAGGAATTTCAGGTAAACAGGGCGGTCTGGTATACATCAGCAGGAAAATATGACAAGGCAATTTCCTGCTATAACAGGGCTTTGGAGCTTGACAGCAGCAATATCGAACTGCTTTTTAACCTTGCAGAAGTGTACTATCTGAAAAATAATAAAATTGAATATGAATATCTCTTACGGGAAGTCATTAAGAATCCCAATGCCACTGCAGAACAGTTAGAGGGAGCTTATGACAAGCTGATTGCAATTTATCGTGCAAGAGATGACTATCAGACAATTAATACGCTGCTGCTGGCCAGTGGTAATGAAAATCTGATTTCCACGTATCAGAAATACATTGTGAGAGAGCCGGAATTCAGTATTAAGGAAGGCTACTATACAAGCATACAGCCGTTGAAGCTTTCGGCAGCAGGAACCGGTAAAATATATTATACAATGGATGGGAGTGTGCCTACAGAGGAGAGCACACAATATACGGCGCCGATTATACTGGACAATGGCGATTATGTGATTACCGCATTTTTTGTAAATGACAGGGGGGTTGCCAGCGATGCGGTATCCAAAGAATATCATATTGAAAATGATGAAATTCCGCCTCCGGAGATCAGCGCTCTCAGTGGAGAATATTCTTTTCCGGTGAATATAGAAGTCACAGGAGATGATGAGGATGTGTACTATACAACAGACGGTACCGTTCCTACATATTTTTCCAATGTTTACACAGGGCCTATTCCCATGCCTCTTGGCAAATCAAATTTCAAATTTGCCAAAATAGTGAACGGAGTAACAGGAACCGTCACGGACAGGGTATACCAGCTTGTGCTGAATACGGATTTTACGCCCCAGCAGGCGGTAGACACCGTTGTGCAATACGCCATGGGTGTTCAAAAAATATATGATGAAGAAGGGCATTTTGATGATTCCGGGTCGGTATACCGCTATGAATATCAGTATGTGGCAAATATTAACAGCGCAGCCGATTTCTATGTGATAGAGGAAATATTACGGGGAGCAGACGGAATTCTTACCAGGACAGGAAATCATTATGCCGTCAATGTCTATACCGGGGAAATGTTCCGGCTGCAGAAGGATAATCGCGGCAAATGGCTGTTGATTATCATAGAAGAGCCGGAAATCCAGGAAGAGGACGATGATGAGGATGAAGACGATTGAGCAGACGGATGTTTTGAAAGAAAAGCATATATAAATTTATACGGAAAGTGAGAGGTAGATCATGTATAAGATCGTAAAGAAAGAAGAGCTTACCACGAATATTTATCTGATGGATGTGGAGGCGAAAAGGGTAGCAAAATCGTGTCAGCCGGGACAGTTTGTTATTGTGAGAATGGATGCGGAGGGTGAAAGGATTCCTCTTACCATCTGCGATTATGACAGGGAGCGTGGAACGGTTACTATCGTGTTCCAAAGTGTGGGCGCAGCTACGCAGATGATGTCGGACTTAGAAGAAGGTGATTCTTTTCAGGATTTTGCAGGGCCTTTGGGGTGTCCTTCCGAACTGGTGAAAGAAAGTCCTGAGATGCTTCAGAAGAAAAAGATTCTCTTTGTGGCAGGAGGCGTGGGTGCAGCTCCCGTATATCCACAGGTAAAATGGCTTCATGAGCATGGTGTGAAGGCAGACGTGATCGTAGGAAGTAAGACAAAAAATCTGCTGATTCTGGAAAAGGAGATGGAAGCAGTTGCAGGAAATCTTTATATCACTACGGATGACGGTTCTTACGGCAGGAGCGGTATGGTAACGCAGACGATCAAGGATCTGGTGGCAGAGGGGAAAGAGTATGACGTGTGCATCGCGATCGGTCCTATGATTATGATGAAATTTGTCTGTCTGCTGACAAAGGAGCTGAATATTCCTACCGTTGTGAGTTTGAATCCCATTATGGTAGATGGCACGGGAATGTGCGGCGCCTGCCGTGTGACGGTGGATGGAAAGGTGAAATTTGCCTGTGTGGACGGGCCGGAATTTGACGGACACAGTGTAAATTTTGATGAGGCTATGCGCAGACAGACTCTCTATAAGACAGAAGAGGGCAGAGCCATGTTGAAGCTGCAGGAAGGCGACACCCATCATGGAGGCTGCGGAAACTGCGGCTGATGGTGCGGTGTGGAGTTTTGTTTTAAGGTTACTGTTCACTCGCGCCGCCGCGAGGCGTTTTCATGCGTATTCTGCATGAATAATCCCATGCTGTCAGAATGGCAGATTTGACAGCTGTGCGCGAAATCGCTGCTCAAAGTGAACAAGTTCACTTGCGATTTCTGTGTCTAAAGCCTTCTGTGAAGGCTTGTTACTGTGCGGAGTGAACAGTAACGTTTTGAGATGATTGGTGCAGGAAAAAGATTCATGAAAGAATCTGCAAATATAAGAAGCTGCAAATTATGGAGGACAAAGATGGACGTATTAACAAAAGTTCCGGTAAGAGAGCAGGATGCAAAGGAGCGTGCTGCTAATTTTGAGGAAGTGTGCCTGGGATATAATCTGGAAGAAGCGCAGTGTGAGGCTGCAAGATGTATTAACTGTAAGAATGCCCAATGTATTAAGGGATGTCCTGTAGCAATCGATATTCCCGGCTTTATAGAGAAAGTGAAGGATGGGAAGATTGAGGAGGCATATCAGGTCATCAGTGAGTCAAGTGCATTGCCGGCCGTATGCGGGCGTGTATGTCCCCAGGAGAGCCAGTGTGAGGGAAAATGTATCCGCGGCATCAAGGGAGAGCCGATTTCCATTGGCAAGCTGGAGCGGTTTGTAGCGGATTGGGCCAGAGAAAACGGAATCAAACCGGCAGGAGCCGCAGAGAAGAAGGATAAAAAAGTGGCGGTAATCGGTTCCGGCCCCGCAGGTCTGACTTGTGCAGGGGATTTGGCGAAGATGGGGTATGAGGTGACTATTTTCGAGGCGCTTCATGAGCCGGGCGGCGTACTTGTATACGGAATTCCGGAGTTCCGTCTCCCTAAGAAAGATGTGGTTGCAAAGGAAATTGAAAACGTAAAAGCATTGGGAGTGCAAATTGAAACCAATGTAGTGGTGGGAAAATCTGTCACCATTGATGAATTAATACAGGAAGAAGGCTTTGATGCCGTGTTTATTGGTTCCGGGGCGGGCCTTCCGAAATTTATGGGAATTCCGGGAGAGAATTCCAACGGTGTATTTTCGGCAAATGAGTATTTGACCAGAAGCAATCTTATGAAAGCATTTGACAGCAGTTCCAATACACCCATTATGCACAGTAAGAAAGTGGCAGTTGTAGGCGGCGGTAATGTGGCTATGGATGCGGCCAGAACAGCATTGCGTCTGGGAGCCGAGGTGCATATCGTGTACCGCCGCAGCGAGGAAGAACTTCCGGCCAGAGTGGAAGAGGTGCATCATGCCAAAGAAGAGGGAATCATTTTTGACCTTTTGACCAACCCCACGGAGATACTTGCAGATGAAAAAGGCTGGGTGACCGGGATGAAATGTATCAGGATGGAGCTTGGGGAGCCGGATGCATCGGGGCGCAGACGGCCTGTGGAGATTCCCGGTTCCGAATTTACTATGGAGCTGGATACTGTGATCATGTCTCTCGGCACATCTCCCAATCCTTTGATTTCTTCTACAACAGAGGGATTGGAAACCAATAAATGGAAGTGTATTGTAGCGGAAGAATCAAACGGTCAGACCAGTAAGGAAGGTGTCTATGCCGGCGGAGATGCCGTTACGGGAGCTGCTACCGTAATCCTGGCTATGGGGGCAGGGAAGGCGGCAGCCAAAGGGATAGATGAGTATTTGAGCAATAAATAATCATAAAAGCTGCTGCGGTAAATGGATTCGGCTTGAGCAGCGGAAGAGATTCGTGCAGAGAAAAGAGGTTTATGCGGAGGGGCAGAAGAAATTTATACTCACGAGCGATGAAATTTGCCGTGATGGCCTTGGCGCTTTTCGGTTGTGAGTCTGGTTACTTGGCAAGTTTTAGTGACCGTCAGTATAAGTAGTGGAAATTTTAAGCAGTGAATGACAGGGAGAAGCAAGAATGGTAAAACATATTGTATTGTGGAATTTTGTGGAAGGTTTTTCCCATGAGGAGAAGGCGGAAGCGGCAAAGAAAATGGCAGCTTTGCTGGAGCCGATCAAAGAGCTCGTACCAGGTGCAGTGGATATTCGTGTGATTCAAAATGATATGTCTTCCAGCAACCGGGATGTGGCTTTGATTTCCACCTTTGACACGGCAGAGGCTTTGGCAGCATATCAGTGCCATCCGGCTCATGTGGAAGCCGGAAAGTATGTGAGAAGTGTGACTTGTGACAGGGCTTGCATAGATTATGAATTATAGCCTGTGGATTGTTTGTGGCGCCCCAAGAGGCGGGCTTCGCCCCCACAAAGAGGTGGGCTTCGCCCCCACAAAGAGGTGGGCTTCGC